>CAVZOA010000038.1:0-195102 GCA_963776705.1 uncultured Alphaproteobacteria bacterium | reverse complement strand
CCACCCCATCAATGGCGCCGCGAAGGGCGACCGCTGGAGGAGACGCATGGCGTGTCGGTGCAGCTCTCGTCGATCCACCGGGCCCTGATCAGGGCGGGGTTCTCATATAAAAAAAGGCCTGATCGCTCAGGAACGCGACCGGGCGGATATCAGGCTGGCCCGGCATGACTGGACCGTCCGCCGGCAGCCCTTCATGCGGGACAGGGTGCATCGGCTGGTCTTCCTCGATGAAACGTCGGTGAAGGCGAACATGACCCGCCTGCGGGGCAGGAGTGCCGTCGGCGAACGTCTTTTCGGCACGACCCCGTTCGGTCGCTGGAAGACGCAGACATTCATCGCCGGGCTTACCTGCGACGCGTTGATTGCGCCCTGGGTGATCGAGGGCGCGATGGACCGGGCCGCTTTCGACCTCTACGTCGAGACCCAGCTCGCACCGGCCCTGTCGCCAGGCACCGTCGTCATCCTCGACAACCTCTCGACCCACAGGAGCCCGAAGGCCGCCGAGATCCTGAACGTCCATGGCTGCTGGTTCCGTTCTCGGGGAAAGACGTCCACTGGACGCCTTTCGATCCCTCAAACCTGCCGGCCTACTCACCCGATCTGAACCCGATCGAGATGGCCTTCTCCAAGCTGAAAGCCCACCTCCGCCGCATCGGCGCGCGGACCTACGATACGCTCATCCGGGCGCTCGGCGACATCTGCGATCTCTTCGAGCCCGAGGAGTGCTGGAGCTTCTTCAGAGCAGCGGGATACGCGTCGTATTAAAAGCAAACCGCTTTAGCCGTTCTCCTGCAGGATGCGGCCGGCGAGATAGAGAGAACCGCAGACGAGGATGCGGGCATGCGGTGACGCGGCGGCGATCTGCGCCACCGCCGTCCGGGCGTCGGGCGCTTGGCGGACGGCATGGCCCGCCGCGGCCGCGATCCGGGCGGTGGTGGCGGGATCGAGCGTGTTCGCCTCCCCCGGGATCGGTACGGCGGTGAGGCTCCCGGCATGGGGCGCGAGCGGACGCAGGAAGCCCGCCATGTCCTTGGTGTTCAGCATCCCGCAGACAAGATGCGTCGGCCCGCGAGGGCGACGCGGCGAGCGCCGCCGCGAGCGCCAGTCCCGCCGCCGGATTGTGGCCCGCCGTCGAGCCAGCATCTCCGCCGCCGGGGCGGCGTCGGCCAGCGGGCCGTGGCGGAGCCGCTGCATCCGGGCCGGCCAGACGGCGCGCGTGACGGCCGCCTCGCAGGCGGCCTCGCCCCCGCCGAGATGGCGCAGCGCGGCGAGCGCGGCGCCGGCGTTGACGACCTGATGCGGCCCGGCCAGCACGGGCAGCGGCAGGTCGAGAAGACCGCTCTCATCCTGGAAGACCAGTCGGCCGCGCTCTGTCCATGCATGCCAGTGCTGCCCTTGGACCAGCAGCGGCGCGCCGACCCGCGCTGCCCGCGCCTCGATCACCTCGAGCGCCGCCTCCGTCCTGCGGGCCGACGATGCAGGGCACGCCGCGCTTGAGGATCCCCGCCTTCTCGCCCGCGATCTCGGGCAGCGTCTCGCCGAGATAGTGCTGGTGGTCGACGGAGACCGGCGTGATCACCGTCAGCGCCGGTGGCGCGACGACGTTGGTCGCGTCGAGCCGCCCGCCGAGACCGACCTCGAGCAGCGTCCACTCCGCCGGCGTCCGCGCGAAGGCCAGAAGCGCCGCGGCGGTCGTGATCTCGAAAAAGGTGATCGGCGCGCCACCATTCGCGCGCCTCGCACTCGTCGAGAAGCTCCGCCAGGACGCATCCTCGGCGATCAGCTCTCCGGCCAGCCGGATGCGTTCGTGGAACCGGGCCAGATGCGGCGAGGTATAGGCGTGAACCCGCGCGCCCGCAGCCTCGAGCCCGGCGCGGATCATCGCCTGGGTCGAGCCCTTGCCGTTGGTGCCGGCGATATGGATCACCGGGGGCAGCCGCGTCCTGCGGATGGCCCAGCGCCGCGAGCAGCCGCTGCATCCGGTCGAGCGTCAGGTCGATGATCTTGGGATGCAGCGCCATCAGCCGGTCCAGCATGACGTCCGGAGCCCGTCCGCACCGGATCAGCCTTCGGCGGCCGGGCCGGGCGGATGGACGGCGGCGGCGCCCTCGGTGTCGAGTCAGGCCGGCGCCGGCAGGTCGGCCGATCACCGCCGGCGGGCGCGGCCCAGTCAGCATCCGGAGGATCGTCGACCAGCTCGTCGCGCATCTCGCGCGCGGTCGGTCACGCGGTCCAGCATGCCGTGGTCCAGCAGGTATTCGGCGCGCTGGAACCCTTCGGGCAGTTTCTCGCGGATCGTCTGTTCGATGACGCGCGGCCCGGCGAAGCAGATCAGCGCGTTCGGCTCGGCGATCTGCACGTCGCCCAGCATCGCGTAGGAGGCCGTCACGCCGCCCGTCGTCGGATGGGTCAGCACGACGATGTAGGGCAGCCCGCCTCCTTCAGCATCTCGCACCGCGACGGTGGTGCGCGGCATCTGCATCAGGCTCAGGATGCCCTCCTGCATGCGCGCGCCGCCCGCCGCGGAGAACAGGACCAGCGGGCGCTTCGAGCTTGACCGCCCGCTCGGCCGCGGCGATGATCGCGTTGCCGACATACATCCCCATGGAGCCGGCCATGAAGGTGAAGTCCTGCGCCGCCGCGACGATCGGGCGTGCGCCCGATCTCGCCCTCGGCCACCAGCATCGCCTCGTTCTCGCCGGTCTCGCTTCTGCGCGGCGCTGCAGCCGGTCGGGATACTTCTTCTGGTCGCGGAACTGCAGCGGATCCGGCATCGGCTGCCGGCACCGCGACCTCGGTGAAGACGCCGCCGTCGAACAGCGCCTCGAACCGCGTCACGCGGCGTGATCGGCATGTGGTGGCCGCAATTCGTGCAGACGTTGAGGTTCTCGGCGAGCTCGCGGTGAAACAGCATCGTGCCGCATTCGTCGCACTTGGTCCAGAGGTTCTCCGGCACTTCGCGGCGCGAGAAGAGCGAGTTGATCTTCGGGCGGACGTAGTTGGTGATCCAGTTCATCTGCTCGTCCCTCGTCGGCTTGGCCGCGAAATACGCCGCGCCGCGCGCGGAATTGCAATCAGACCGCGCAGACGCCAGCGCAGCAGAGCCCAGACGCAGCCCGAGCGCCAGCAGGTCGCATCGAGGATCAGGGCGAGGCCGTCACGCCCGCCTCGTCGGCGCCGTACGGGCGTGACGTAGAGCGCCAGCCCGGTGATCGACCCCTTGGTGGCCACGAAGAGGATGGCGAGGGCGTTGTTGGCGAAGTGCAGCGCCCCAGGCCGCGCCCAGAGTGCCGGTGACCGCGGGTGAGGTCGGCGGCGGCGAGGCCGAAGAGGGTTGCCGAGCCGACGACGAGCCAGGCGGTCGGCCCATCGTCGCCGGGTCGATAATGGAGCGCTCCGAAGAGCACCGCCGGCAGGACCGAGATCCAGACGACGCGCGCGAGGCAGCCGCGCGGCGAGCTGCTGCTGCAGGTAGCCGCGAAAGATCATCTCCTCCGCCGCGGTCTGCACGAGGACGCCGAGCAGCGACAGCGGCAGGAGCCGCAGCCAGAGGCCGGCGCCGAGGTTCGGCTCGGGGTCGAGCCCAGCGGACCACAGGAGCACGCGAGAGCCCGTAGAGCGCCCGCCACCGTCGCGAACGCCGCCCGAAATGCCGCGCCGCCCGCGCGGCGCGGACCGAAGAGGCGTCGCCGGCCCGCGCCCGTGCAGGAGCCGCGCCGCGAGCACCGGCGCGAGGGCCATGCCGAAGAACGTGCTCAGAGAGAAGGAGCGTGCCGGCGGGCGTGTCGCGGCGGCAGCATGCCGGCGCATGACCTCCGCGCGCCCGGTCCGGGCCGGCGAGAGCGGCGAAGCCAGCCGAAGCGTCGCCAGCGATCCAGAGCAGCGCCACCGCGGCCATCAGGACACGCCCGAGCAGCAGCCGCCAGACCTGCGGTCTGCGGCGGGCGGGCGCGAGGAAGGCCTCGAAGGCGGCGGGGTCCGCGCATGGGCGTCTCCTCGGGCCGGGAGATCGGGCCGGCTGACCGCCTTGTCGAACATGCTCCGGCTCGCCTATTCCCGAGGCCACGCCTGCGGAACGGGAGAGCGCCATGCTGAAGGGACAAGCCGGACAAGTCGAAGCTGCCGAGCCGCCACGTGACCGAAGGTCCCGCCCGGGCGCCGCACCGTTCCTACTACTATGCGATGGGCCTGACGCGAGGACGGAGATCGCCCAGCCCTTCGTCGGCGTCGCCACCTGCTGGAACGAGGCCGCGCCCTGCAACATCGCGCTGATCGCGCCAGGCGCAGGCGGTGAAGCTCGGGGTCAAGGCCGCCTCCGGAACGCCCCGCGAGTTCACCACCATCACCGTCACCGACGGCATCGCCATGGGCCATGAGGGGATGCGCTCCTCGCTCGCCTCCCGCGAGGCCATCGCCGACACGGTGGAGCTGACCATGCGCGGCCACGGCTATGACGCGCTGGTCGGCCTCGCCGGCTGCGACAAGTCGCTGCCGGGGATGATGATGGCGATGGTGCGGCTGAACGTGCCGTCGGTCTTCATGTACGGCGGCTCGATCCTGCCCGGCAAGGTGCCCGCCGGGTCCGACGTGCCGGAGGACTTTGCCAGTCGCGACCTGACCGTCCAGGACATGTTCGAGGCGGTGGGCCGGCACCAGAACGGCAACCCTGTCGGACGAGGCGCTCGCCATACTCGAGCGCGTCGCCTGCCCCTCCGCGGGGGCCTGCGGCGGCCAGTTCACCGCCAACACCATGGCCTGCGTCTCCGAGGCGATCGGGCTGGCGCTGTTCAATTCCTCCGGTGCGCCCGCCCCCTACGAGATCCCGCGACCAGTACGGCACCGCGAGCGGCGAGGCGGTGATGGGCCTCCTGGAGCAGAACATCCGCGCCCGCGACGTCGTCACGCGCGAGGCGCTGGAGAACGCCGCCCGCGTCGTCGCCTGCACCGGCGGGTCGACCAATGCGGGCCTGCACCTGCCGGCGATCGCCCACGAGGCGGGAATCGACTTCTTCCTCGGCGATGTCTGCGAGATCTTCCGCGACACGCCCTATTTCGTCGACCTCAAGCCCGGCGGCCAGTTCGTCGCCAAGGATCTCTACGACGCCGGCGGCATCCCCGTGGTGATGAAGGAGCTGCGCCGCGCCGGCCTGATCCACGAGGATTGCGTGACCGCGTCCGGCCGCAGCATCGGCGAGGAGCTCGACCGCATCGACCGGACCGCCGACGGCCGCGTGATCCATCCGATCGACAGCCCGATTACGAAGACCGGCGGCGTCGTCGGCCTCTCGGGCAATCTCGCCCCCGAGGGCGCGATCGTGAAGGTCGCCGGCATGGCCGCCGAGGATCAGGTCTTCACCGGCCCCGCTCGCGTCTTCGAGAGCGAGGAGGAGGCGTTCGAGGCGGTGAAGTCCCGCGCCTACGAGGAGGGCGAGGTTCTCGTCATCCGCAACGAGGGTCCGGCGGGCGGCCCCGGCATGCGCGAGATGCTGGCCACCACGGCGGCGCTGTCGGGCCAGGGCATGGGCAAGAAGGTCGCGCTGATCACCGACGGCCGCTTCTCCGGCGCCACGCGGGGCTTCTGCGTCGGGCATGTGGGGCCCGAGGCCGCCCAGGGCGGGCCGATCGCGCTCGTCGAGACGGGCGACGTCATCACCATCGACGCCGTGAAGGGAAATATCTCGGTGGACCTCGATCCGGCCACGCTGGAGGCCCGCCGGGCGGCCTGGCCCGGCGCCCGGCCGACCAACTACGCCTCCGGCGCGTTCTGGAAATACGCCCAGCTCGTCGGGCCGACCTACCGGGGCGCGGTGACCCATCCCGGCGCCGAGGCGGAGACCCACGTCTACATGGATCTCTGACCGCTCCCCTGCCGCGCGGCCGCGGAGGAAATCTTCCCGGAAGTGAAACTTTCCGGGCCCGGCGCCGAGTCTTCGGTCGGGTTCCCAGGCGAAGTCCGGCCGCACCGACGCGTTTCCACGGCGTCGACGGCGATGGGGCGGACCCGAATATTGTCCGCCCTTTCCCAAATTCCGTCAAATTCGATGGATAGGCGTGACGCGGCATGGGGGTGCGACGAAGAAGACTGGATTGAAATGGACAGATTGACGGAAATGGAGGCCTTCGCGACAGTTGTCGACCAGGGCGGCTTCACCGATGCGGCCAGAAAGATGGGCATTTCGAAATCGGCGGTGTCGAAGCACGTGTCCTCGCTCGAGGCGCGGCTCGGGGCGCGGCTCCTGAACCGCACGACCCGGCGCGTGAGCCCGACCGAGATCGGGCTCGCCTATTACGACCGGGCACGGCGGGTCCTGAACGATGCGGGCGAGGCCGACAGCCTCGTGACATCGATGCAATCGGCCCCCTCGGGCCTTCTCAGAATCAGCGTCGCGACCGATTTCGGGGTCAACCTGCTCTCGCCCGTCATCGGCGAGTTCCTGCAGGAATATCCCGACATCACGATCAACATGATCCTGAACAACCGCTACGTGGAGCTGATCTCCGAAGGCTTCGACATGGCGATCCGCATGGGCGAGCTCGAGGATTCGACGCTCCGCGCCCGCAAGCTCACCGAGACCACGAAGCGGATGGTCGGCGCGCCGTCCTACTTCCAGAAGTTCGGGCGGCCGCAGAAGATCGACGACCTGAACGAGCACAAGCTCCTGCATTACTCCAGCCAGGCCAACGGCGCGGTCTGGAAGCTGACCGCCCCGTCGGGCGAGAAGCGACAGGTCCGCACCAGCGGATGGCTCAGTGTGAACGACGGCCATTCGCTCCTGAACGCGGCGATCTCCGGACTCGGCATCGCCTACCTGCCGTCCTTCCTCTACGCCGACGCGCTGAAGGACGGGAAGGTGGAACTCGCGATTCCCGACCTGCCGGTCGAGCAGCAGGGCATCTTCGCGGTCTATCCGCCGGGGCGGTTCACCCAGCCGAAGGTCCGTGCCTTCATCGACTTCCTGGCGCATCGCTTCGCCGACAACGGGCCGGAGGCGTGGTGAGACCTCACTCGATCAGCACCGCCTCGACGCGGCGGTTCACCCGCCGCCCCTCGGGGGTGTCGTTCGATCCGCGCGGCGCGAGGTAGCCGACGCCGCGCGCGATCACCTGATCGGGATCCGTCCCGAAGCGGTCGACGAGTTCGGCGCGGACCGCCTCGGCCCGCCGCCGCGAGAGCGCGATATTGGCTTCGAGCGACCCCGCCGTGTCGGTATGGCCGACGAGGGCCACCCGCGCCTCGGGCCGCGCGGCGAGCGCGTCGGCGAGAGCGGCGAGCGACGGCGAGGGCCCGCCCTCGAGCGCCGAGGACCCCGTCCCGAACGACAGCTCCTCGAGCGGCGCCCGGCCCTCGGCCGAGAGGAGGTCCCAGATATCGCCTGTCGCGTCCGCCGGCTCGGATTTCGACGAGGCGACCACGGTCTCCTCCGGCGCCTCCGAGACGGACGTGGCCTGGACGTAGCCCGTCGATCCGGCGCGGCTGACGAGAAGCGAGAGCATGTCGCCTTCCCCGCTCCGCGCGAGCAGGTAGCGGTAATCGCCCAGATCCACGAACATCGCCGGCGCGGGCAGGGTCTCGGTCGCGAAGCGGAAATCGTAACCGCCGCAGCCCTCCGCCTCGCAGTCGAAGAGGATCTCGTAGCCCTCCTGTTCGAGCTGCGCGCGAAGTGGCCCGGCGATCTGGTCCACGGTCAATGTCCGCTCGCCGAGGGACCAGGCCCGCCACAGGATCTGGCCCTCGGCGGACAGGCGCTCCAGCCGTCCTCCCTGCCAGGGTCCAGCCGGAAGCGCGACCTCGCCAATCTCGCGCGCGGCGCCGGTCTCCCGCGCCGACCCGGGCAGATCGAGCGCCGGCGCCGCCGTGGCCGGCACCGCGGCCAGCGCCAGAAGGATCGCGAGGCGGATCATGGCGCCGAGAGATCGCGAACGCCATCCGGCCGGCTCGGCCGGGTGCACGCGGTCCCGGCGTCTGCGGGGTTGGGCGGGATCCACTTCGGAATCATCGGAAGTCTCACGGTCTCACCCGGTAATGGTAGCAACGCCCGCCCGCCATTCCGAGGAACTCGTAGAACGCGATCGCGGAAAGGTTTGCTTCCGTGACCAGAACGACAATCTCGGTCGCGCCTTCCGACGCCGCCCAGCGCGCTGCATGGCGCATCAGGTCGCGGCCGAGACCCCGGCGCCGGTCCCGCTCGCGGATCTCGAGCGCGTGGACCATCGCGGCGCGTTCCCGGACCGCGACGAAGACCGCGCCGGCCGGCCGGTCGCCGGCGCGGCCGAGGATCGCGGTCTTCGGCTCCGCGGCCCGCGCCATGACGTCGAGCCGGCCGGGTCCGATCCCGCCCTCCCGCCAGATCTCCCGCATCACCCGGAGCGGCGGCCAGACGGGAAAGCCGCTGACCGGCGCCGGCGGCTCCGCCAGGCGGTCGTCGACCGGGCAAGAGAGCGCCAGGGTCGGGTCGAGCATCAGGTATCCGCGCGCCGCGAGCCGCGCGTCGAGGTCCGCCTGCGCGGCGGAGAGCGCGAAGAGCACCCGCTCGCCGGTGGCGTCAATCGCCCGTTCCGCGGCGGCGATCTCGGCGTCGCTCGCCGTATCGTCGCAGGTCGCCGCCTCGACGCGCTTGCCGCCGCCGCCCTCCCGGAGCGTGAACGGGCCGCATCGGCGCGTCGCGACCGGGGGCCAGGTGGACCGCATGAGACCGAGCGGATCGGTCATTCGCGCGCCTCGGGAAACTCGGCCTTCAGCCGGTCGGCGGCCGCGTCGAGCGCCGTGGCGTCGCGTCCGCGCAGCACGACGGAGAGCTCGTGGCGCGCGCCCGACCAGGCCGGATAGCTGCCGACGGAGACGCTCGGGAACGCGTCCGCCAGCTTCCGCAACGGACCGGCGAGCTCGCCTTCCGGCCGGTCGAGGCGCAGCGTCCGCACCTTCCGGACCTTCCCGCCCTCGAGCCGCGGCAGGAGGCTCTCGAGCATCGCCTCGAAGATCTGCGGCACGCCGGCCATGACGTGGATGTTGCCGAGGCTGAAGCCGGGCGCCGCGGAGACCGGGTTCTCGATGAGCGTCGCGCCTTCGGGGATCCGGGCCATCCGGAGCCGGGCCTCGTTCAGGTCGATCTCGCGCGCCGCGTAATGCGCGGCGAGGATCGCCCGGGCATCCTCCCGCACGCCGATCGCGGCGCCGGTGACCGCCGCGATGCAATCGGCGGTGATGTCGTCGTGGGTGGGGCCGATCCCGCCCGAGGTGAAGAGATGGTCGTGGCCCTCCGAAAGCTCTCGCGCGGCATGGGTGATCGCCGCGGCGTCGTCCCCGATGACCCGGATCTCCCGCAACTCGATGCCGTGCGCCGAGAGCCGTCTGGCGAGGTGGTGGGCGTTCACGTCCTGTGTCCGGCCCGAGAGGATCTCGTCGCCGATGACCAGCATCGCGGCGGTGGGATCGGACATCGGCCGCCTCCTTGGACTCCGTTTCAGGAGGGCGGTATAGGCCCCGGCCATGCGCTTTCAAACCCCGCTCCTGCCCGGCACGCTGCGGCGACGCTGGAACCGGTTCCTCTGCGAGGTGACGCTCGACACCGGCGAGACCGTGCGCGCCCATTGCCCCAATCCCGGCGCGATGCTGGGCCTTTCCGCCCCGGGTCTCCGCGTCTGGGTGGAGCCGAACGACGACCCGAGGCGCAAGCTCCGCCACGGCTGGCGGCTGGTGGAACTGCCGGAGGGCGGCTGGGCCGGAATCGACACCTCCGTGCCCAACCGCGTCGTCGGCGAGGCGCTGCGGGCACGGACGATCCCGGAGCTCGCCGCCTACCCGCAGAGGCGCGCCGAGGTGGCATACGGACGCCGGAGCCGGGTGGACTTCCTGCTGACCGGCGACGGGCTCCCCGACGCCTATGTCGAGGTGAAGAACGTCCACCTGAGACGCCACGGCGATTGGGCGGAGTTCCCGGACTGCGTGACCGCCCGCGGCGCGCGCCATCTCGACGAACTCGGCGACATGGTCGCGGCCGGACACCGCGCCGTGATGCTCTATCTCGTCCAGAGAACGGACTGCGCCCGGTTCCGGCTCGCGCGCGACCTCGATCCCGCATACGGCGCGGCGTTCGACCGGGCACGGGCACGCGGGGTCGAGGCGCTCTGCCTGGATACCGGTATCTCCCCGGAGGGGGTCGCGCTGCGGCGCCCGCTGCATCTTGCACCCTGAGCGGAGTGCTAGCCATTATGACCCATGGTCCCTATATCGCGGCGCAGGGAAACGAGGATCTCGCTTTGGACGACAGGTCGACCGGAAGATTGACGAGGGACGGCATCCGCATCCACGACCCGGCCGATTTCGCCGGAATGGAGACGGCAGGCCGGCTCGCCGCCGACATCCTCGACCGGATCGCGGCGCACATCTTCCCCGGCCAGACCACCGGCGAGCTCGACCGGCTCATCACCGCCTGGGTGGAGGAGGCCGGCGCGACCTCCGCCACGATCGGCTATCGCGGCTACCAGCACGCCAGCTGCATCAGCGTGAACCACGTCGTCTGCCACGGAATCCCGGGAGACAAGAAGCTGAAGGACGGCGATATCCTCAACATCGACGTCACGGTGATCGTCGACGGCTGGTACGGCGACACCAGCCGGATGTACGTTGCCGGCAAGCTCTCCCGCAAGGCCGAGCGGCTGGTGCAGGTGACCCACGACGCGCTTCTGGTCGGGATCGAGGCGGTGCGGCCGGGCAACACCTTCGGCGATATCGGCCACGCCATTCAGAGCTTCGTCGAGGAGCAGCGGATGAGCGTCGTCCGCGACTTCTGCGGCCACGGTCTCGGCCGGGTGTTCCACGCGCCGCCGAACGTCCTTCACTACGGCCGGCCCGGCAGCGGTCCGGTCCTGGAGGAGGGCATGTTCTTCACCATCGAGCCGATGGTGAATCTGGGCCGCCCGGAGACCAAGGTTCTCGCCGACGACTGGACCGCGGTTACGCGCGACAAGTCGCTCTCGGCCCAGTTCGAGCATTCCGTCGGCGTTACGGGCAGCGGCGCGGAGATCTTCACCCTCTCGCTCGCGGGCCGGTTCCACCCGACCTACGGCTGAGTCCCGGCGGCGGGCCGCGCGAGCGTCACCCAGGTGTCGCCGTAGCGGCGCGCGTCGACCCGCAGGAGGCCACCGGGAAGGTCCGCCTCGGACGAATCCTCCCAGATGACGAGGGCGTCCGGCGCGATCCACCCCCCCGCGAGCGCCGCACGGAGCGCCCGCGCCCCGATCCCGGTGCCGTAGGGCGGGTCGAGAAAGACGAGATCGAAGGCGACGGGAGCCGGCCCGAGACGCGTCGCGTCGCGTCGCATGACCTCGCTCCGCGCGCCCTCCCCGAGCGTCGCGATGTTCCGCGCCAGAAGCGCCTGTGCCTTGCGGCCGGATTCGACGAAGACCGCCTTCCGCGCCCCTCGCGACAGCGCCTCGAGCCCCAGCGCGCCGGTCCCCGCGAACAGGTCGAGCACCGCCGCATCGGCCACCGGGTCGCCGAAGCGCCCGCCCTCCAGCATCCCGAAGAGGCTCTCGCGCACCCGGTCGGTGGTGGGCCGCAGATGCGCCGCCGGATCGCCCGCGCCGAGCGCCGCCAGAGCCCGGCCGCGATGGGTGCCGCCGATGATCCTCACCGGCCGAGAAGGGCCTTCAAGTCGGTCCCGGGATCGGCCAGCGCGGCGGGATCGGGCGAGCGCCCGGCCTCGAGCAGCCGCTTGCCCACCATGTAGGCCCGGGGGTCGCCGATCGCGTCCACCGCCAGCAGGCGCGCGCCCCGGAAGTACCAGTGCGAGAGCGATGGCAGGGCGCCGCGCCGGACCACGCGGTCGTATCCGGCGCTCAGACCCGCGATCTGCAGCTTCACATCGTACTGGTCCGACCAGAACCAGGGCACCGGAGCGTAGGGCACCGCCGCCCCGAGCATGTTCGCCGCCACCGCCTCGCCCATGTCGATGGCGTTCTGAACCAATTCGAGCCGGATGCGCGCGCCGCCATACGGGAACGCGGCGCAATCGCCGGCCGCCCAGACATGCGGATCGGAGGTGCGCCCGCAGGCGTCGACGATCACCCCGTCGCCGGTCGCGAGTCCCGCCTCCTCGGCCAGGGCGCAGCGCGGCACGAGGCCGATCCCGACGATGGCGAAATCCGCCGCGATCTCCTCACCGTCCTCGAGCCGCGCACCCGAGACCCGGTCCACGCCCAGGAGCCGCTCGAGCCGCACGCCCTCGCGGATGTCCACGCTCCGTCCCGCATGGAGGCGGCGCATGACCTCCGCCGTCTCCGCGGAGGCGACGCGCCCGAGGATGCGCGGCGCGGCCTCGAGCACCGTGACCTCGGCACCGAGCTTGCGCGCCACGGCCGCCGCCTCGAGGCCGATATAGCCCCCCCCACCACGAGCACCCGCCGCGCCGCCCTCGCCTCCGGTTCGAGGGCATCGACATCGGCGAGGGTGCGGACCGTGTGCACGCCGGCGAGATCGCCGCCCTGCTCCCGCGGCAGCCGCCGCGCGGCGAGGCCGGTCGTCAGCGCGAGCTTGTCGTAGCCGAGGGTCTCCTCGCCGAGGCGGATGGTCCGGTCAGCAAGACTGACCTTATCCGCGGACAAGCCCAGCCTGAGGTCGATCCCCTGATCGGGATACCAGCCCTCGGGCCGGAGGAAGAGCCGTTCCCGCGCCATCTCGCCCAGCAGGTAGCCCTTCGAAAGCGGCGGGCGCTGATAGGGCGGATAGGGTTCCGCCCCGACGAGGACGATCTCCCCCGCATGCCCTTCCGCCTGGAGCTTGCCCGCGAGACTCAGCCCCGCCTGTCCGGCTCCGATCACGACGATCCGGCCCATTATCCGTCCCCGCTGGCGGTCCCGCTCCGCGCGGCTATATCGCGTCCCGTATGGCGCTGCAAAGGAGAGCCGGATGCCGATACGTGAAGGCGAGAGCCTGCCCGACGCGACCCTCCTGCGGATGGGCGACGAGGGGCCCGAGGAGGTCCGCCTGGCGGACCGGGTCGCCGGCCGGAAGACGGTGATCTTCGGGCTCCCCGGCGCCTTCACCGGCACCTGCACCACCGCGCATGTGCCGAGCTTCATCCGCACGGCGAAGTCGTTCCGCGCCAAGGGCGTGGACGAGATCGTCTGCGTGGCCGTGAACGACCCGTTCGTGATGAAGGCCTGGAGCGACCAGACCGGCGCGGCCGAGGCGGGGATCACCCACCTCGCCGATCCCGCCGCGGACTTCACCCGCGCCATCGGCATGGAATTCACCGCGCCGCCCGTCGGCTTCTACGACCGATCGAAGCGCTACGCGATGGTCGTGGAGGACGGCCGGGTGCTGACGCTTCAGATCGACGAGAATCCCGGCACCTGCGACCTCTCCGGTGGCGAGTCCCTGCTCCAGACCCTGTAGCGATCGCGGATCGGAGCGGAGAGCGGCCGGGGAGGAGGCGCCCCCGATCGGGTCTCGCCGCTACGCGTCGGTCACGCTCTCATCCTCGCGGACTTCGCTCTCCCGGCTCCGCCGAGCGGTGCCGTGGTCGGGCGTCTCCGCCTCCCGCCGCGGCATGTGGACCGTCCGGGTCGGGAACGGGATGGCCACGCCGGCGGCGTCGAGCGCCTCCTTCACGCGGCGCTTCATGTCGGCCTGGTAGGCGAAGTAGTCGTCCGCCGAGACCCAGGCGCGGACGAGGAAGTCGACCGAGCTGTCGCCGAGATTGTTCACCTGCAGGAACAGGTCCTGGCCGAGATCGGTCCGCTCGTCGGAGGTGACCGTCTTGCGGATCACCCGCTCCGCTTCCGCGAGATTCGCACCGTAGCCGACCCCGAAGGTCCATTCGGCGCGCCGGCGGTCATAGGCGGAGTAGTTGACGATCGTGTTCCCCCAGACCTCCGAGTTCGGGATGATGATCTGGAAATTGCCGATGCTGGCAAGTTCGGTGAAGTTCAGCGTGATCTCCTTCACCGTGCCCATCTGGCCCGAAATCTCGACGAAGTCGCCCTCCTTGATCGGCCGGAAGAAGATGATCATAACCCCGGCCGCGACATTGGCGAGCGTCCCCTGCAGCGCGAGACCGATGGCCAGGCCCGCGGCGCCGATCGCCGCGACGATCGACGTGGTCTGCACCCCGAACGTATTCAGAACGAACAGGAAGGTGAAGGCCAGGACCGTGTAGCGGGCAATATTGCCGAGGAAGTTGAACAGCGTCGTGTCGAGCTGCGCCTTGCGCCCGCCGATGGATCGGATACGCCGCTTCAACCATCCGGCGATCGTGTAGCCGATGAACAGGATGAAGATGGCCGCCAGGACATTGCCGAGAACGCCCATGAGGAACTCGATCGTCAGCAGGTCGCCGACCGTCTTGCCGCCGCCGACGGAGAAGCCGAGGATCGGATCGAGGAAACCGACATTCACCGCAACTCCTCCATGATCCCCGCGAGCTTCACGTCCTTCTCGGTCAGCCCGTCGGCGTCGTGGGTGGCGAGCGTCACCTCGACATTCTTGTAGACGTTCGACCACTCGGGATGATGGTTCATCTTCTCGGCACGGATCGCGACCCGTGTCATCCACCCGAAGGCGGCGACGAAGTCCGCGAACTCGAATCGCTTGGCGATGGCGTCGCGCCCCTCGACCTCGCGCCAGCCCGCCTCGATCAGCGGCGCCAGCGCCTTTTCCCGGTCAGCGCCCGTCAATCTTTCGCGTCATTCGGCATCTCCGTTCGCTTTTCTGAAAGGTCCGAAACTCGTCAGGACCTCGATCTCCTCGTCCACGGCTTGCCGCTCCGCGGCGAGGAACTGCTCAACCGCACGGCGAAAGCCGGCATCGGCGATCCAGTGCACCGAATGGACGGGGTGGGGCAAGTAGCCGCGCGCGAGCTTGTGCTCGCCCTGGGCCCCCGCCTCCACACGCGACAACCCCTGCGCCAGCGCCCAGTCGATCGCCTGGTAGTAGCAGAGCTCGAAATGCAGGAACGGCACCTCCTCCTCGCAACCCCAGTAGCGGCCGTAGAGCACCTCCCGCCCGATCACGTTCAGCGCGCCCGCCAGCGGGCGGCCGTCCTCGTCGAGCGCGAGGATCAGGAGGATGTCGTCGCGCAGATGCGCCTGCGCCTCGTGGAAGAAGTCCCGCGTCAGGTAGGGGCGGCCCCATTTGCGGGCGCCGGTATCCTGGTAGAAGCCCCAGAACGCGTCCCAGTGGTGTGGCTGGATCCCCTCGCCGGTGAGGTGGACGACACGTCCGCCGAAACCCTGCGCCGCGCGCCGCTCCCGCCGGATGGTCTTGCGCTTGCGGGAGGAGAGCGAGGCGAGGAAACCGTCGAAATCGCCGTACTCCTCGTCGAACCAGTGGAATTGCTGGCCCGTGCGATGGAGGAGCCCCATTGCCTCCCCCGATTCGGCCTCCGATCGCGTGCAGAAGGTGGCGTGGAGGGAGGAGATGCCGTTCCGGTCGGCGACCCGCACCGCCCCTTCCACGAGCGCCGCGCGTCCGGCCTCCTCCCAACCCGGCCGGGTAAGGAAGCGCCGCCCCGTCGCCGGCGTGAAGGGCACGGCGATCTGCAGTTTCGGGTAGTATTCGCCGCCCGCCCGCTCGTAGGCATGCGCCCATGAATGGTCGAAGACGTATTCGCCCTGGCTGTGCCCCTTGGCGTAGAGCGGCGCGCAGGCGACGAGCTCGCCCCCTGCGCGCGCAGTCAGGTAATGCGGCTCCCATCCCGTGCTCGGCCCCACCGATCCCGACGCCTCGAGCGCCAGCAGGAACCGGTGGGTCGTGAACGGGTCGTGCGGACGCCCGCCATCTGCCGTTTCAGGGCAGGCACAGGCGTCCCAATCCGCAGCCGGGATCTCGGCGAGCGAGCGGTGGGTGGCGATCTCGATCTGGGGGGGCTCCGTCATGCGCCGAGAGGTGGCCCTGCCGTCCGCGGCTTCAAGGCGGCCGGAATCCCTCGAACGTGATCTGGTCCGCGACACGGCGCGCCGCCTCCGCCTCGGCCGGGCTGCGGATGGTCCAGCACAGGATCGCCGCCCCCTCCTTCCGCAGCTCGGCCAGCCGGGGGCGCGACAGATCCGCCGCCTCGTGGCTGACGAAGACGGCCCCGGCGCGCCGGTATTCCTCGATCGCGCGGAGCCGGTCGCGCCGCTCCGCCGGGAGCGGCCAGTCCGGGCCGAATGCCGCCGTCACCAGGCCCCGCGGCAGGTCCGGCGCGATCTCCCGCAACCGCGCGACCATGTCCGGATTGAAGGACATGACGGCGGCGGGACCCGCGTAGTCGTCGAGCGACCGCGCCACCCCCGCCTCGAGGACGCCGTCGCTGCCGGCCAGTGCGCCAGACTGGTCCTTCATCTCGATCACCAGCGGCACGCGGCCCGCGATCTCCGAGAGCACGGCGGCGAGCGTGGGAATGGTCTCCCCGGCCCGCCCCAGCGCGATGCGCCCCAGAGCCTCCGCCGTCCGCGACCGGACCGGACCGGTTTCGGCGGTCATCCGGTCGAGCGTGCCGTCGTGGAACGCCATCGCGATTCCGTCGGCAGAAGGCTGCATGTCGATCTCGATGCCGTATCCCGCCCCGGCCGCGGCGCGGATCGCGGCCAGTCCGTTCTCCGGACGGGTGGCGTCATGCAGGCCCCGGTGCGCGACCGGGCGGTCGAGAAATCCCGCCGGCAGGCTCATCTGATCTCGAAGATGCCCTCGATCTCGACAGCGACGCCCATCGGTAGGGCGGCCACGCCGACCGCCGAGCGGGTGTGGCGCCCCGCCTCGCCCAGCGTCTCGGCCAGGAGATCGGAGGCCCCGTTCACCACCTTGGGCTGGTCGGTGAAGCCGGGCGCGGAGGCGACGAAGCCGGTGAGCTTCACCACCCGGACGAGCCGGTCGAGATCGCCGTCGCAGGCGGCCTTGACCTGAGCGAGAAGCGCCAGGGCGCAGGCGCGCGCGCCGCGCCGCCCCTTCTCCACGTCGTCGGGGCCGCCGAGGATTCCGGTGATCGGCCCGTCGGCATCCTGGCTGATCTGGCCGGAGACGTAGAGCGTGTCGCCCACCCGCACGAAGGGCACGTAATTCGCCGCCGGCGCCGGGGCCTCGGGCAGGGTCAGGCCGAGGTCGCTCAGCTTAGATTCGGTGCGTCCCGCCATGCGCTCTCTCCCTGCGGTTTCCGCGCGCACTAGGCATCGCGGGCGCCGGAGGGTCAACCTCGGCCGCGCTTGTGTCGCTGCGGGGACACCCTATCATCGCCGGATCGCACGGGAGGATTCATGGTCGTCTACCGCCTCGCCCTCGCGGCCCTCGTCTCCGGCCCGACGGAGCTTCTCGCGCAGACCCCGGATTTCGAGGGCGTCTGGCGATCGGATCCCGACACGGCCTGCGAGGAGGCCGGCGGCGCCGCGCCGATCCGGATCGCGGACGGCGTGCTGCACGGCGTCGAGAGCGAGTGCCGGATGACCGACCCCGAAGAGGTCCGCGACATGGAGGCGGTGCTCTACGACATGGACTGCACCGGCGAGGACGACAGCTCCTTCACCGCGCGTGCCATGTTTCTGAAGGCCGCGGACGGCGGACTCTACCTCATCTGGGACGGCTACGCGTTCAAGTACGAGCCCTGCGAGAAGAGCGGGCCCGTCAGCACCGCGGAGACGAAGAAGCCGGAGAAGACGGCGCCCGAGTGAGCTCAGCGGCCCTTCAGGTCGCGGGTGAAGGCGATCTCCGCATCGGCGATGCCGAGCCGGGCGCGATAGACGGGCAGCGATTCCGCCACGCGCATGACGTAGTTCCGCGTCTCCGCGAAGGGGATGAGCTCGATCCAGTCCACCACGTCGACCTCCGGCTCCCGCGGATCGCCCCGCTCCCGCATCCACTGCAGCGGCCGCCCGGGTCCGGCATTGTAGCCCGCCGCGACGAGGACCGGATTGCGCCCGAACCGCCGCTCGAGGCCCGCCAGATAGGCGGTGCCGAGACGGGCGTTGTAGCTCGGGTCGGAGAACAGCCGGTCGCGCGAGAACCCGATCCCGATCACCCGCGTGACCTCCTGCGCGGTGGCGGGCATGAGTTGCATCAGCCCGCCCGCGCCCACATGGGAGGAGACGACCGGATCGAACTCGCTCTCCCGCCGGGCGATGGCGAGGGCCAGTTCCTGGCTCACCGGAAGCGGCTCCACGCCGAGATTGACGAGCGGATAATAGCTCCGTGGCAGGACGATGCCCCGATCCGCGACCGTCTTGGCGATCCGCAGCGCGATATGAGGCTCGCCGAGGGCCAGCGCCACGTCGGCCAGCGCCCCGGCCTCCTCGGGGTCGAGCAACTCGGCGAGATGGCAGAAGAACCGCTCGGCGAGGTCGCGCTCACCGGCGGCCTGCAGCAGCAGCGCCGCCTCGAGAACCGAGCTGTTGCGAAAGCTCGTCCGGGAGAGCGGCGGATAGACGGCCTCTCCCCGGAGCGCGGGATCGAGTGGCGCCCCCGCCGCCTCCGCCGCGAGGAGCCCGTAGAAGCTCGTCTGCCACACGGCGCCCGCCCGGTAGGCGGCCTCGGCCTCCTGCGGATGGCCCGCAGCCGCCTCCGCGCGGCCGAGCCAGTATCCGGCCCGGCCGAGCGAGATCGGGGTGGCGACGGCGGCCTGCATCCGCTCGAAATGCCGCGCCGCATCCGCAGGCCGGTCGAGGAACCGCAGGGCGAGGAAGCCCGACAGCCATTCGAGTTCGGCGTAGTCGGCACCCTCCGTGAGCCAGTGCGGGGAGACGACCGCATAGGCCGTTTCCGGGTCGCCGTCCTGCATCAGCCGGCGGCCGAGATCGGCGCGGTCCTCCGCCCAGGACGCCGGATCGCCCAGGGCCGCCGCCGAGACCGACCGCTGGCGGATCAGCGCGACCGCGTCGTCGAACCGGTCCCGCGACAGGAGCTGTTCGAACCGGCGATGGTCGAGGCCGGGATCGGATTTCATCCCGGCGGGCAGCGTCGCGGCCAGGCGCCGCGCGTCGCCGCCGCGGAGCGCGTTCGCCCGCGCGGCGAGGAGCGTGCGCGCGTCGCCCTCCGCCCGCTTGGCCGACCGTTCGAGCGCCAGCGCATTGCCGGCCCAGTACATGCGTTCGGCCCGCTCGTCCTCGAGCGGTCCGACCACCTCCGGGTAGAGATCGAGAATCGCCCGCTCCGCCGCGATCGACAGCGACTGTTCCAGCCAGGACAGCGCCGCCTGCGCCCTGGCATCCCCCTCCCGGCCGAGCGACCGGTAGGCCGCGATCAGCGCCAGCGTGCCGTCTCCGGTCTGCGGCGGCTCGCGGTCGAAGAACGCGATCGCCTCCTGCGCCGCGCCCGCGGTGGGCGGCACGCGCGGCAGCAGCTTCTCGGAGGCCCGGCGGAGCAGCGGCAGGCCCGGCCAGTCGGGCCGCCGCTCGAGAAAGGTCCGGGCGGTCTCGAAATCGCCGAGCCCGTCGCGCAGCCAGAGCCACAGCACGATATCCTCGGCCACCGGGCCGGCGCGGGCGGCCGCCTCCCGCGCCGTGAGCCACCGGCCCGCCCGCGCCTCGTCGACGGCCTCGGCCACGCCGCGGAACGCGCCTGCGCCGGGAAGCGGAGCCTCCTGCGCCCGGAGTGGCGCGGCGAGGACGAGGACCAGAAGAAGCAGGCGCAGCATCATCCGGCAAGCGTTAGGACGGCACCGGTTAAAGTCCAATTCACGTCCTTGGCAACCGCCGGAGGCTTGCATAGGGTCCGCGCCACGCCGGGATCGCCCGGCGGCGGTTATCAGGAGGATTCCATGTTCAGAGGCTCGATCGTCGCAATGGTGACGCCGTTCAAGGACGGCGACCTGGACCTCGACGCCCTGAAACGGCTGGTCGAGTGGCACATCGAGGAAGGGTCCGACGGAATCGTGCCCGTGGGCACCACCGGCGAGACCCCGACGCTGAGCCACGACGAGCACGACCTCGTCGTGGGCGAGGTCGTCCGCGCCGTGGACGGCCGCATCAAGGTAATCGCAGGCGCGGGCGCCAATTCCACCCGCGAGGCGATCCGGCTCACCGCCAATGCCGAGAAGGTGGGCGCCGACGGCGCGCTCGTCGTCACCCCCTACTACAACAAGCCCACGCAGGCGGGGCTCTACGCCCATTTCGAGGCGATCCACGACGCCACGAACATCCCGATCGTGATCTACAACATTCCGGGGCGCTCGGTCGTCGACATGCTTCCCGCCACCATGGGCGAGCTCGCCAAGCTGCCGCGGATCGTCGGCGTGAAGGATTCCACCGGCGACGTGGTGCGGGTGAGCGACCAGCGCGTGACCTGCGGGCCCGATTTCATCCAGCTCTCGGGCGAGGACGCCTCGGCGCTCGGCTTCAACGCCCATGGCGGCGTGGGCGCGATCAGCGTCACCGCCAACGTGGCGCCCCGGCTCTGCGCCGAGTTCCAGCGCGCCACGCTCGACGGCGACTGGCCCAGGGCCCTGGAAATGCAGGACAAGCTGCTGCCGCTGCACCGGGCGATCTTCATCGAGCCGGGACTGGTCGCGGCGAAGTACGGGCTGTCGTTGACGGGGCGGTGCTCGGAGGAGGTGCGGCTGCCGCTCACCGGGCTGACGGAGGGGACGAAGCTTATGGTGAAGGACACGATGGAGCGGCTGGGGCTTCTCGGCTGAGCGCCGAGCCCCCACCTGATCGCACATGGCCAAACCCAAGGACAATCCGAACTACAAGGTGATCGCCGAGAACCGGCGGGCGCGGTACGATTACGCGATCGCCGAGGATCTCGAATGCGGGATCGAACTCCACGGCTCGGAGGTGAAGTCGCTCCGCACCGGGCAATCCAACATCGCGGAGAGCTACGCGGCGGTGGAGGGCGGCGAATTGTGGTTGGTGAACAGCTACATAGCCCCCTACGACCCGGCGATGTTCGGGCACGAGGACCGACGGCGGCGGAAGCTCCTGGCGACCCGGAAGCAGATCGCGCATCTGTGGTCGGAGACGAGCCGGAAGGGGATGACGCTGGTGCCGCTGGTCCTCTACTTCAATCACCGCGGGATCGCGAAGGTGAAGATCGGGATCGCCAAGGGCAAGCGGGCGCCCGACAAACGGGAAACGGCGGCCAAGCGCGACTGGCAGCGCCAGAAGCAGAGGCTCCTGAAGGAGCACGGCTAGGCGCGGAACGCGGTGTCGGAATCCCGTCGGATTCGCGTCGGAATCCCGTCGGAGTCCGGAGCCGCCCCGGCGCCCTCCGGCTTGCCTTGGAACGGGGGCTTGAGTAGGCACGGAAAAACGCGCTTCGCCCCGGGAGACCCCTTGATGCAGGACGATCCGACAACCCTCGTCTCGACCGACTGGCTCGGCCGGCACCTGAACGATCCGGATCTGCGCCTCCTCGACGCCTCCTGGCACATGCCCGATGCCGGCCGCGACGCCCGGGCGGACTACGAGGCCGCCCACATCCCCGGCGCGCGCTTCTTCGACATCGACGAGATCGCCGACCAGCGCTCCGAGCTGCCGCACATGGCGCCGCCGACCGAGAAGTTCGTCAGCCGGATGCGGGCGATGGGGATCGGCGACGGCCACCAGGTGGTGGTCTACGATTCCCTCGGCGTGTTCTCGGCGCCGCGGGTCTGGTGGCTCTTCAAGCTGATGGGCAAGTCCGACGTGGCGGTGCTCGACGGCGGCCTGCCGAAATGGCGCGCCGAGGACCGGCCGATCGAGGACATGGAGCCGGTGATCCGCGACCGGCACATGACCGTCAGCCTGCAGAACGGCCTCGTCCGCGACGTGACCCAGGTGGCACAGGCCTCGAAGCTCGGCCAGCCACAGATCCTCGACGCCCGCGCGCCGGAGCGGTTCCGCGGCGAGGCGGCGGAGCCCCGGGAGGGGCTCCGGGCCGGGCACATTCCGGGCTCGCGGAACCTGCCCTACGGCGCGCTCCTGGACGAGGACGGCACGATGAAGGACGAGGCGGGCCTCCGGGCCGCCTTCGAGGCGTCGGGCATCGACCTCGCGAAGCCGGTCATCACCACCTGCGGCTCGGGCGTCACTGCCGCGATCCTGGCGCTCGGACTGGCGCGGATCGGGCGGGACGACTGGTCGCTCTATGACGGATCATGGACCGAGTGGGGCGCCTTCGGCGACCTGCCGGTCGCCACGGGAGAGGCTTGAGATGTTCGGCAACCTGAAGGACCAGCCCGCGGACAAGATCCTCGCGCTCATGCAGAGCTATCGCGAGGATCCGCGCGACGACAAGATCGACCTGGGCGTCGGCGTCTACAAGGACGCGACCGGGCACACGCCGATCATGCGCGCGGTGAAGGAGGCCGAGCGGCGGCTTCTGGAGAGCGAGACGACGAAGTCCTACGTGGCGCTGGCCGGCGACCCGGAATATTGCCGGGTGATGCGCGAGCTGGTGCTGGCCGACAGCGTGGCGGCGGAGCGCGTCGCCGCGCTGGCGACGCCCGGCGGCACCGGCGCCATCCGGCAGGGCGTGGACCTCGTGCGGATGGCCAATCCCGACGTCCGGTTCTGGGTGTCGCAGCCGACCTGGCCCAACCACCTGTCGATCCTGAAGACCACCGGGACGCCGATGACCGAATACCGCTATTTCGGCGCGGAGACCGGCGAGGTGGATTTCGACGGCATGATGGCCGATCTCGAGGGCGTGGCCGAGGGCGACGTGGTGCTGCTGCACGGCTGCTGCCACAACCCGACCGGCGCGAACCTCTCCGGCGAGCAATGGAGCGGCGTCGCCGAGCTCCTGCGCCGGAAGAAGGCCCTGCCCTTCGTCGATCTCGCCTATCAGGGCTTCGGCGACGGGCTCGACGCGGATGCCGCCGGCACCCGCATCCTCGCCGGAACCCAGCCCGAGATGCTGATCGGCGCCTCATGCTCGAAGAATTTCGGCATCTACCGGGAGCGGACCGGCATCCTCCTCGCCATCGGCGACGCCGCCGACACGAAGACCACCCAGGGCAACATGAACCACCTCAACCGGCAGAACTATTCCTTCCCGCCGGATCACGGGGCGCGGGTGGTGACCACGATCCTCACCGACCCGGAACTGCGCGGCGACTGGGAGGCCGAGCTCGAGGAGATGCGGACGGGGATGCTGGCGCTGCGCCAGCAGCTCGCCGACGAGCTGCGCAAGCGCACCAATTCCGACACGTTCGACTTCGTCGCCCGCCACCGGGGGATGTTCTCCCGGCTCGGCATCGACGCCGACAAGGTGGAGACGATGCGGCGCGACCACGGCGTCTACATGGTCGGCGACAGCCGCATCAACATCGCCGGGCTGAACGCGGAGACCGTGCCGATCCTCGCCCGCGCCATCGCGCAGACCTGCACGTGAAAATGGTCACGCAGACCTGCGCGTGAAATCAGTCGCGCAGACCTGCGCGTGACCGGCGCCGCCCGGACCCGCGGTTGAGACCCGCGCCCGGCGCCTTATCCTCAAGGCCGACCGCAGGAGGACAGGGCATGGACAGCGAGGCGATCGAGACCGGGACCTTCGAGCGCTGGACGCCGGACGAGGTGGAGCGCGGCCTCGACCGGGGCGAGATCGTCGTCATCGACGTGCGCAGCCCCGGCGAGTTCGCCACCGAGCATATCGAGGGCGCGCTGCTGATGCCGATGCCCTTCTTCCGCGCCGACCGCCTGCCGACGCAGGAGGGCAAGCGCATCGTGTTCCATTGCGCGGGCGGCCTGCGCTCGGAGCGGATGGCGAAGATCGCCTCCGAGGCCGGATACGACCCCGTCGCCCATCTCGAGGGCGGCTTCACGGCGTGGAAGGCGGCGAAGAAGCCTTATATCGGCGTCGATTTCCAGACCGGCGCGGCGAAGAAGATGACGCCGGGCTAGGCGTCCTTCCCTGCCCTACCGGCCGGTTTCACAATCCCGTCGATCCGTGCAACCCTGAGTTCCGCAACGAACGGAAAGGGTGCGGAATGGCGACAGGGGTCTGGATCTCTCTCATACTCTACTTCGTGTTGATGCTCGCGATCGGGCTCTACGCGTACATGAAATCAACGTCCAATTCCGAGGACTACGTCCTCGGCGGGCGCAACCTGCCGCCGGCGGTGGCGGCGCTGTCGGCCGGGGCCTCCGACATGTCGGGCTGGCTGCTACTCGGGCTGCCGGGCGCGCTCTACGCCTCCGGCCTCGTGGAAGCCTGGATCGGGATCGGCCTGTTCTTCGGGGCGCTGGCGAACTGGATCATCGTCGCGCCGCGCCTGAGGGAGCAGACCGAGCGCTACGACAACTCGCTGACCATCCCCGCCTTTCTCGCCAACCGCTTCCCCTCCCAGGCCACCGTGCTGCGCGTGGTCTCGGCGGTGGTGATCGTGGTGTTCTTCGCCGTCTACACCGCCTCCGGGCTCGTCGGCGGCGGCAAGCTGGTGCAGTCGGCCTTCGACGGCAACTACCAGATGGGCGTCTGGCTGACCCTCGGCGTGGTGCTCTGCTACACCGTGGTGGGGGGCTTTCTCGCCGTCAGCCTCACCGACTTCGTGCAGGGCTGCATCATGATGCTGGCGCTCGTCATCATGCCGCTCGTGGTGCTCTATGCCGGTCAGGGCGGCGGCTTCTCCCAGGCCTCGACCACGCTCTCCGAGGTCGATCCGAACTACCTGTCGCTGTTCAACGGGCTGACCGCGATCGGCTGGCTGTCGGCGGTGACCTGGGGGCTGGGGTATTTCGGCCAGCCGCACATCATCGTGCGCTTCATGGCCGTGAGGAGCGTGCCCGCCGTGGCCACCGCGCGCAACATCGGCATGACCTGGATGTTCATCTCGCTGATCGGCGCGATCGGCGTCGGCATCCTCGGGCGCGCCTATGTGGAGCGCAACGGCGTCGACGTGGGTGACCCCGAGACGATCTTCATCGTGCTGGCGAACCTGCTGTTCCATCCGCTGGTCACCGGCTTCCTCTACGCCGCGCTCCTCGCCGCGATCATGTCCACGGTGTCGAGCCAGCTTCTCGTGTCGTCGTCGTCGCTGGCGGAGGATTTCTACCGGCTCTTCGTGCATCGCGACGCCTCGGAGACGGAGATCGTCAATATCGGCCGACTCGCCGTGGTGCTGGTGGGCGTGGTCGCGGCCTTCATCGCCCGCAATCCGGAGAGCAACGTGCTGGGGCTGGTCTCGAACGCCTGGGCGGGGTTCGGCGCCGCCTTCGGCCCGCTGATCATCCTGTCGCTCACCTGGGCCAGGATGACCGGCGCGGGCGCGGTGGCGGGCCTCGTCGCCGGCGCGGTGACGGTGGGCGTCTGGATCGCCCTCGGCTGGAACTCGAGCTTCCTCGGCGGGCCGGGGGTCTACGAGATCATCCCGGGCTTCCTCGCCGCCTTCGCCGCGATCATCGCGGTCAGCCTCGCCACCGAGGATAGGAAGGAGCACCGCGCCGTTCCGGCCGAGTGATCCCCGGTTGCGCCGGACATCGGAACGGCCCGGATCGAGGGATCCGGGCCTTTTCGCGTCAGCCCGCGTGGTAGGCGCGTTCGCCGTGGGCGGAGAGGTCGAGCCCCTCGCGCTCGGCATCGCCCGCGACGCGGAGGCCGGTGACCGCCCGGACCGCGTAGAGCAGGATCAGCGAGCCCACCCCGGACCAGACGATGGTGGTGGCGACGCCCTTGACCTGGGCGGCGAGCTGCGCCGCCATCGTGCCGCCCTCGGCCACGAAGCCGGTGCCGCCGAGCGACGGCGCGCAGAGCACGCCGGTCAGGATCGCGCCGACGATGCCGCCGACACCGTGGATGCCGAACACGTCGAGGCTGTCGTCGTAGCCGAATTGCGACTTCACCGCGGTCACGAAGAGGAAGCAGACCGGCGAGACGACGAGGCCGAGCACGATGGCGCCCACGGGGCCGGTGGTGCCGCAGGCCGGGGTGATGGCGACGAGGCCGGCGATCATCCCCGAGGCGGCGCCGAGCGCCGAGGCCTTGCCCCGCGTGAGGCTCTCGGCCAGCGACCAGGAGACCACGGCGGCGGCGGTGGCGACGAAGGTGTTGAGCATGGCGAGCGTGGCGCCCGCCGTCGCCTCGAGATTGGAACCGGCATTGAAGCCGAACCAGCCGACCCAGAGCATCGCCGCACCGACGAGGCAGAGGGTCATGGAATGGGGCGCCATGTTCTCGCGCCCGAAGCCGATCCGCGGGCCGAGCACCAGACACCAGACGAGGCCGGCGATGCCGGCATTGATGTGGACGACCGTGCCGCCGGCGAAGTCGATGGCGCCCCAGTTGAAGATCAGGCCCGCCCCGTCCCAGACCATGTGGGCGACGGGGAAGTAGACGAAGGTGACCCAGAGGATCGAGAACAGGACGACGGCGGCAAACTTCGCCCGCTCGGCGAAGGCGCCGACGATCAGCGCGGGCGTGATCGCCGCGAAGGTCATCTGGAAGGCGATGAAGACGTATTCCGGCAGCACCACGCCGTCGGTGAAGGTGGCGGCCGTCGAGTCGAGGGTGACCCCGGCGAGGAACAGCTTCGCGGTGCCGCCCCAGAACGGCGAGGTGGCACCGCCGAAGGCGAAGGAATAGCCCCAGAGCACCCAGACGATCATCGCCACCGAGGTGACGAGGATGCACTGCATCAGCACCGACAGCATGTTCTTCTGCCGCACCAGCCCGCCGTAGAACAGCGCCAGTCCCGGCAGGATCATGAACAGGACCAGCAGCGAGGAGGTCATCATCCACGCCACGTCGCCCTTGTCGATGACGGGACCGCCCGCCCCCTCCTGGGCGAGCGCGGGCAGCGCCGTCAGAGCCAGGGCGGCGGCCGGGATCGCCGGCTTCAAGATTTTCGGCATTTTTTCGTCATCCATGATCAGTCCCCCAAGCCTCCGCCATCGGAGACGCCCGCTCCGGCGGGAGGCACGGCGCGGGCTTCGTCTCGCCGCCGATCCCGGGCGGCCCGGCCTGCCGGCGGCCCGGCGGGGACCCTGCCCCGCCGGCCCGCATCGCGCCTCACCCCTTGGCGAATTCGGGATAGGCCTCCATGCCGAGCTCGGCGATGTCGAGCCCGTTGATCTCCGCCTCCTCGTCGACGCGGATGCCCATCGCGACCTTCAGCATGAACCACAGCACGAGGCTCACCAGGAAGACGAAGGCGCCGATCGCGACGATGCCGACGATCTGGGTGACGAAGTTCGTCCCGTCGTTGGAGAGCGGCACCGCGAGCGTGCCCCAGATGCCGGCGATCAGATGCACCGGGATGGCGCCGACCACGTCGTCGATCTTCATGCTGTCGAGCATCGGCACGGTCAGGACCACGAGGAGGCCGCCGATGGCGCCGATCAGCGTCGCGCCGCCGAGCGTCGGCGTCAGCGGCTCGGCAGTGATCGAGACGAGCCCGGCCAGCGCGCCGTTCAGCACCATGGTCAGATCGACCTTGCCGTACATCACCTGCGTCAGGATCAGCGCGGCGATCGCGCCGCCGGCCGCGGCGGTGTTGGTGTTGGCGAAGATCCGGCCGACATCGGTGATGTCGCCGACGGTGCCGGCGGCGAGCTGCGAGCCGCCGTTGAAGCCGAACCAGCCGAGCCAGAGGATGAAGGTGCCGAGCGTGGCGAAGCCCAGATTCGAGCCCGGCATCGGGTGGATGCGCCCGTCCTTGCCGAACTTGCCGAGCCGCGGCCCGAGCACGAGCGCCCCGGCGAGCGCGGCCCAGCCGCCGGCGGAATGCACCAGCGTCGAGCCGGCGAAATCCGAGAAGCCCATCTCCGACAGGAAGCCGCCGCCCCATTGCCAGGACGCCTCTATCGGGTAGATGAAGCCGGTCAGCACGACGACGAAGAACAGGAACGGCCAGAGCTTGATCCGCTCCGCCAGCGTGCCCGAGACGATCGAGGCGGTGGTGGCGCAGAACATGAGCTGGAAGAAGAAGTCCGAGGCCACCGAGGCGTAGCCCAGATCGGCGTCGGAGGCGGCTAGGCCCACGGCCTCCATCTGCGCGGTGCCGAAGGTGCCGAACCAGCCCGGCACGATCCAGGCATCGCCGGGATACATGAGCTAATAGCCGACCAGCCAGTACATGATCGCCGCGATCGAGAACAGCGCGATGTTCTTGGTGAGCTGGATGGTCACGTTCTTGGAGCGCACGAGGCCGGCCTCGAGCATGGCGAATCCGGCCGCCATCCACATCACCAGGAAGCCGCCGACGAGGAACAGCATCGTGGTCATGATGTAGGGGCCGATCTGGTCGAAGCCCGGCGCCGCCTCGGCGCTGTCCTGCGCGACGGCGGCCGCAGGAAGAAGCGCGGCCGCGGCCGTCGTCAGAATGGGTGTCGTCAGTTTCATGAATTCAGTTTCCTTCACGCCCGCTTCAGATGGCGTCTTCGTTGGTTTCGCCGGTGCGCACGCGCGTGGCGCTTCCGACATCGAGGACGAAGATCTTGCCGTCGCCGATCTTGCCGGTCTTGGCACTCTGCGCGATGGTCTCCACCGCCTGCTCGGCCATGCCGTCCGACACCACGATCTCCAGCTTGATCTTGGGCACGAAGTTCACCGCGTACTCGGCACCGCGGTAGATTTCCGTGTGTCCGGCCTGCGAGCCGAACCCCTTGATCTCGGTGACCATCATGCCGCGCACGCCGATGGCGGTCAGCGCCTCGCGGACCTCCTCGAGCTTGAACGGCTTGATCGCTGCTATGATGAGTTTCACGTACCTATCCCTTGTCCGTTTTTCCGGCGGGCGCGCGGCCTCGGCGGTCAGTCACACGGCGTTTGGCGCCGCCGGACAAGGAATCCGGGCCCCGGAGCGCCCGCTTCCGAGGCTCTTCTGCACAATTTATGCTCAAATTAACGGCCTTGCCCAATTACCGGGCAAATCTGAATCCGGTCACGATCTTGCATCCTCGGTTCTCGTCCCCGATCTCAGCCTGTATGCTGCACGGCAGAGCAGACCGACAAGAAACGAGCAGGACAACCGGGCATGGCACGAACCCCCCTTGTGGCGCCCCGACGACGCCCGCGGAAGGGCCGCAAGCAGGCGAAGACGACCACCACGACCCGCCGCCCGACCAAACGGGCGCGGACCGGACGGACCCGCCGCTCGCGGGGGCCGCTGGCCTGGCTCGTCGCCCCCTTCGCCTGGATCGCGGGCCTGGTCTTCCGGCTCGCCTGGCGCGGCGCGCTCGTTCTGGCGCTGATCGTCGCGCTGGCGGTGGGCTACTACTACACCACCCTGCCCGCGCCGGAGGAGCTTCTCGACGGGCGCGCGCGGGGATCGGTCACGCTCCTCGACCGGGACGGCGACATCTTCGCCTGGCGCGGCGAGCAGTTCGGCGGCCAGATCGCCGCCGACACGGTCTCGCCCTATCTCAAGAACGCCATCGTCGCGACCGAGGACCGCCGCTTCTACCTCCATCCCGGCGTCGACCCGATCGGCATCGCCAGCGCCGTGAAGATCAACCTCAGCGAGGGGCGGGGCCCGCTCTCCGGCCATGGCGGCTCGACGCTCACCCAGCAGACGGCGAAGCTGCTCTGCGTCGGCCGGCCCTACGACCCGGACACCTGGGAGAGCGAGGCGGCCTACGAGGCCGATTGCCGCGCCAGCTCGCTCTGGCGCAAGACCGTCGAGGCGATCTACGCGCTGGCGATGGAGCTGCGCTACAGCAAGGAGGAGATCCTCACGATCTACATGAACCGCGTCTTCCTCGGCGCCGGATCGCGGGGATTCGAGGCCGCCGCGCAGCGCTATTTCGGCAAGTCGGCCAACGAGGTGGACCCGGCGGAGGCGGCGATGCTGGCAGGGCTGCTGGTCGCGCCCACCCGCTACGCGCCGACGGCCAATCTCGAGCGCAGCCAGGACCGCGCCGACGTGATCGTCGGCCTGATGGAGAACCAGGGCTACCTGACCGAGGCTGAGGCCGAACGGGCCCGCACCCATCCCGCCCAGCTCTCCGAAGCCGCCGAGGCGCGGGCGGGCGGCTATTTCGCCGACTGGGTGATGGGCGCGGCACCGGACTTCCTGACGCGCAAGACCACCGAGGACGTGATCATGCGGACGACCTTCGACCCCGCCATCCAGCGCGCCGCGGAGCAGGCGCTCGACCACGTCTTCGAGACCAAGGTGAGCCCCGGCTCGGACGCGCAGGCGGCGATCGTGGTGATGTCGGCCGACGGCGCGGTGCGCGGCATGGTCGGCGGGCGCAAGTTCAAGGGCGTGGCGGGGCAGTTCAACCGCGCCATCCAGGCCAAGCGGCAGACCGGATCGGCCTTCAAGCCGTTCGTCTACGCCACGGCGATGGAGATGGGCTATTCGCCGATGGACACGGTGATGGACGAGCCGCTGACCATGCAGGTCCCGGGGTCGGGCTCCTGGTCGCCGCAGAACTACGACCGGAAGTACCGCGGTCGGGTGACGCTGGCGCAGGCGCTGCAGAACTCGCTCAACATCCCCGCGGTGAAGGTTTCCGAGGCGGTGGGACGCGACAACGTGCGCCACGTGGCGGAGCAGTTCGGCATCGATTCCGATCTGGCCGACAGCCCCTCCCTGGCGCTCGGCGTCTCCGAATCGACGCTTCTGGAGATGACCGGCGCCTATGCCGGCATCCTGAACGGCGGCAGCTCGGTCGAGCCCTACGGCATCACCGAGCTGCGGCTGCAGGGCGACGAGCAGCCGCTCGTGGGCCAGGAGGGCGGCCTCGGCGAGCGGGTGATCTCGGAGCATGCCGCGCGGCAGCTGGTCTACATGATGAGCCGCGTGGTGGACGAGGGCACCGGCGGGCGCGCCGATCTGGGCGAGCGGCCGGCGGCCGGCAAGACCGGCACCACCTCGGCCTCCCGCGACGCCTGGTTCCTGGGCTTCACCGCCGACTACGTCACCGGCGTCTGGATGGGCTACGACGACAACACGCCGCTCAAGGGCGTGACGGGCGGCGGGTTGCCGGCCGAGATCTGGCGCGAGACCATGACCCGCGTGCATGACGGGATGCCGATCCACCAGCTGCCGATGGAGCGGCCCGACGGCCCCTCCGCGCCGCGGGTCGCGGGCACAGAGACCGACGAGCGCGTGGCGCGGTCCGACAGCGACCGGCTCGTCGGCCGCGCGCCACAGACCCAGAACCCGATCGAGGCGGCGGGACAGGCGATCAACGACGTGCTGGGCTCGATCTTCGGGCGCTAGCGCGGTTTGCCTCTAATCTGAATCGTTGGGGATTCCCTTGGGATCATCGGTCTGATTCACTTCCGGAAGGAGGTGGACGGATGGGCAAACCAGAGGTGGTCCTGGATTCTCGACCAGTTTTCCGCCTTGCCAGGCTGTAGCATGGGTTTGATGTCAGGCGGCGGCTTTCAGGCATTGGTTTTGGGTAGCATAGGCTTCGGCGGGCGTCAGCAGTCCATGGGATGAGTGTGGGCGCTTTTCGTTGTGGTAGGTTATCCACGCGCCGATCCCGTTGCGGGCTTCCGAGCCGGTCTCGAATGCGTTCAGGTAGACGCATTCGTACTTGAGCGACCGCCACAGCCTTTCGATCATCCGGTTGTCGATCCAACGGCCACGCCCGTCCGTGGAGATCTTCACCTTGGCGTCGCGCAGCACATCGGTGAAATCGGTGCTGGTGAACTGCGACCCCTGATCGGAGTTGAATATCTCGGGCGTGCCGAATTTATCCAGCGCCTCCTTCAGGGCCTCGACGCAGAACCCCGCGTCCATGCTGTTCGACAGCCGCCAGCTCAGCACTTTCCGGCTGTGCCAGTCCATGATGGCGACCAGGTAGAGAAATCCACGCCGCATCGGAATGTAGCTGATATCGGCACACCAGACCTGATTGGGGCGGGTGATGTCCAAGTGACTGAGCAAGTACGGACAAATCTTGTGTTCGGGATGCTTCTTGCTGGTCTTCGGCTCCTGGTAGATCGGCCCAGCCGCATGAGCCTCATCAGCCGCCGCACACGATGGCGTCCGCATTCATGCCCTTCTCGTTGCATGTGACGGGCCATCTGCCGCGAACCATACCGTCGCCATCGTTGCCCGGACCGTGTGTGGATGGCTCCCGCGTGGCAAGGGCGTTGTTAGGGTTTGGCACTTGGTCGGTCGCGGCCATGTGTACGGCGTCGAAGATGCAGCGCCTTGGCTGCGCGCCCTGATGAAGTCCGCCGGCGGTCGGGTCCAAATCAATGGCACGCGCTCGAAGGCGCGTCGGTCCGAACTGGGTGTCCCGAATGCCGTGTCGCCGTCCGTTGCCATCACCTCACGCCGCGCCTCACCGTCTCGATGCCGGGACGCACCCCGGCTGTTCCGTTCAGGCCGTACTGGCCCGGTAACTGTCTCCGGTCTTGATGAGCGCCCAGACGATCCGCGCCATACGATTGGCCAGCGCGACGGCCACCACCTTCACCGGTTTGCGCTCCAGCATCCGCCACAGCCAGTCCGTACCTGGCTTGCCGGAACGTCTTGCACTGATCTGCGCCATCGCGCCCAGGTACAGAAGTCGCCGAAGATAGCGGTTGCCCGCCTTGGAGATCCGGCCAAGTCTTTCCTTGCCGCCGCTCGAATGGGGCCGCGGGGTGAGGCCGAGCCAGGCCGCATGATCCCGCCCCGTCCTGAAGGTCTCCACCTCCGGCGTGGTGGCGGCGAAGGCGCTCGAGGATAGCGAGCCGATCCCGGGGATCGTCGTCAGCCGCCGGGCGAGCGGATCCTCCTTCTGGGCCGCGGCGATCCGATCGGTGACCGCCTTGATACGATCCCGGGTCTCGCGGAGCTGTTCGGCCAGGAGGTCCAGAGCCGGGTCGCGCCGCCTCCGGCGCCTCCGCGATCAGGGCGAGCAGGCGATCTGCATTATGGAGGCCCCGGGCACAGACCAGCCCGAACTCGGCCAGGTGGGCCCGGATCGTGTTCACCAGCTGGGTCTGCTGGCGAACCAGGAAGTCCCGGGTCTTGTGGTCGACCAGTGCGCCCTGGCGCGCGGCCGACTTCACCGGGACGAACCGCATCGTCGGGCGCGTCACCGCTTCGCAAATCGCCTCGGCGTCAGCAGCGTCCGTCTTCCCTCGCTTTACATACGGCTTCACGTAAGCCGCCGGCATGATCCGCACGTCGTGGCCCAGGGCGATCAGTTCGCGGGCCCAGAAGTGCGCACCACCGCAGGCTTCCAAGCCGACAAGGCAGGGCGGACAGGCCTCGAAGAAGCCCGGAACCTGGCCGCGCCGCAGCTTCCGGCGCAGCGCGACCGTACCGTCCTCCCGGACGCCGTGGATCTGGAAAACGCTCTTGGCAAGATCGACGCCGATGGTGGTAATCTCGTCCATGGATGGCTCCCTCGATGGGTCTGTGACAGCACCCAATGTGGCACATTGCGATGCCGGGAGCGGGAGCCATCCACCCCATCAATGGCGCAACTCGGCGACCGTCTCTAGGAATTGCCTGTCGATGATTTCCATGAAGGCCAGGTCCTCGGCGCTTTCGCCGCGCGGGTGGGAATACAGGCTGGAGCGTGCCAGCGACAGCAGACTGCACTGTCGCCCGACGCTGAGATCGGGATGATCCTGCTTCACCGCTTTTTGCCTGCCGAGGATGAGACTGGAGGCATCGGCTAAAAAATCCGTTCCACGACAAGCTGCCCGATCTTGGCATGCAGCTTCTCGACCTCCCTCTCGGAGATCGTCGGCTCGGCGGACGGGGCACCGCCAAACGCCGACGCCATGTTCTCGATCGCAGATCTCTGCCAGCCGCTGATCATCGTCGGGTGAATGCCGTACTTCTTGGCCAGCTCGGCCGTCGTCAACTCCTCGCAGATGGCTTCCAAGGCCACCTTCGCCTTGAACTCCGCTGAATAGCGCTTCCGCTTCGTCATCCCGGTTCTGTTCTTCCTCAGCCGCTACAGCCTAGCAGCTGGCCCGAAGTCCCGCGACCACCTCTACCCTACTCGATGGACCTTCGCGAACGGATCTGGCGCTACATCGCCGCGGGTCATTCGCGACGGGCAGCTGCGCAAGTCTTCGGTGTGAGTGCCAGCACGGCGATCCGGTTGGCGGCCGCTCATCGCGACCGGGGTGTGATAACGCCGAAGCGGCAGGGCCGCGCAGCGGGGACCGCCGGCAAGCTTGCGCCGCACATGGCGTTCTTGATCGAGATCGTCCGTGCGGAGCCGGACATCACCCTGAAGGAATTGGCGTCGCCCATCGGGCTTGAACCGATGGCGCCGCGAAGGGCGACCGCTGGAGGAGACGCATGGCGTGTCGGTGCAGCTCTCGTCGATCCACCGGGCCCTGATCAGGGCGGGGTTCTCATATAAAAAAAGGCCTGATCGCTCAGGAACGCGACCGGGCGGATATCAGGCTGGCCCGGCATGACTGGACCGTCCGCCGGCAGCCCTTCATGCGGGACAGGGTGCATCGGCTGGTCTTCCTCGATGAAACGTCGGTGAAGGCGAACATGACCCGCTTGCGGGGCAGGAGTGCCGTCGGCGAACGTCTTTTCGGCACGACCCCGTTCGGTCGCTGGAAGACGCAGACATTCATCGCCGGGCTTACCTGCGACGCGTTGATTGCGCCCTGGGTGATCGAGGGCGCGATGGACCGGGCCGCTTTCGACATCTACGTCGAGACCCAGCTCGCACCGGCCCTGTCGCCAGGCACCGTCGTCATCCTCGACAACCTCTCGACCCACAGGAGCCCGAAGGCCGCCGAGATCCTGAACGTCCATGGCTGCTGGTTCCGTTCTCGGGGAAAGACGTCCACTGGACGCCTTTCGATCCCTCGAACCTGCCGGCCTACTCACCCGATCTGAACCCGATCGAGATGGCCTTCTCCAAGCTGAAAGCCCACCTCCGCCGCATCGGCGCGCGGACCTACGATACGCTCATCCGGGCGCTCGGCGACATCTGCGATCTCTTCGAGCCCGAGGAATGCTGGAGCTTCTTCAGAGCAGCGGGATACGCGTCGTATTAAAAGCAAACCGCTTTAAGACTACCGTTGCGCATCGTGCCGTATCTTCCGATGGCTGATTGCCGCTGCGGCCTGATGCTCGCGTCGCCACCGGGACCAGGCCCAGACGAAGGCGGGGTGCGTGCGCGGCGCCATCAGCAGCCTGGCGATCAGCCTGCGGGTCTCCGGCATCGTCGGAAGCTTTGCGAGCGCGGCTGTCATGCTGCCTGCCGGGTGTCTGGACTCGTTTTGTCCCCGAGGGCTTTGCCGAAAGCCAGCCGGCGCTGCGCGGCGGCGAGGTGGGCGAGGAAGGCCTGGGCCGCCATGACGAGGCTCGTGTGACGGTGCCAGCCGTGCCAGGAGCGGGCCTCGCAGTGGTCGAGGCCGAGGTCGTCCTTGGCGCGCGCGAAGCACTCCTCGATTGCCCAGCGGGAGCCGGCCGCGGCGGCGAGCTCGGGCAGCGAGGTGCCTTCGCGCGCGTAGGCGAAGGCGTAGGCGAGCGCATCGCGGCGCCGGCTGCGCCGGATCAGCAGCCAGCGCTCGAAGCCCGCCCCGCGGTCCCAGGAGAGCGGCACGCGTGCCCAGTCGCAGAGCCGCGGCCCCTTCGCACCCTCGCCGGCGGTGAGCGAGGCCCAGTCCCCGTCGTCCAGCTCGGCCGCGACCGTGGCGGGGTCAGTCTGCACCAGACCCCAGTCCTCGGCGAGGAAGCGTATGCTCTGGTTCGAGCGCACAGCGAGCACGTAGGGCTGCCCGCGGCCCTCGAGCAGGCGCCGCAGCTGGTAGTCCGAGCCGTAGAGCGCGTCGGCCAGCACCCAGGCGCAGGGCAGCCCCGCATCGAGAAGGCGGGCGATCATCGCCCGCGCCATCGTCGGCCTGGTGGCAAAGGCGACGTCGTCGGGAACGCGGGCCTTGCGCCGCCGCGCCTCGTCCTCCGCCCAGTCCTTGGGCAGGTATAGCTGACGGTCGACGAGCGCGTGGCCCCAACGGCTGGCATAGGCCGCGAAGACCCCCACCTGGCAGTTCTCGATCCGCCCCGCCGTGCCGGAATACTGCCGCCCCACGCCCACCGAGTGCCGGCCCTTCTTGAGGAACCCGGTCTCGTCCAGAACCAGCACCCCACCCGGATCTCTCAACGCTTCGACCGCATAGTCCCGCACCAGGTCACGAAGCCGGTCCGCCGACCAAGAGCTGCGCCCGAGCAGGGACTGCACGCGGTAGGGCTTCGCCAGCCCCGCTTGCTCCGCCAGCATCCAGCCCGTCTTGCGCTCTGCCCCGGACAGCAGCCCCTCGACGAACGCTCCCGCCGTCTCGCGCTGCTCGGAGCGCTTGAACGCAAACGCAATCCTTCCCTTCAGCCGCTCAAGCTCGGCCCGCCAGTCGATCAGCGCACCCGTCCACTCCGCCACAGCCATGACCACTCCCGCGCCCTCAACAGACAAACACGATCACAGCATCAACTCATCCGCAACTGTAGTATTAGCGCGGAGGGGTGGTCGGGTCCGGCACGCTCAGATCCGGTCGCGGAAGGCGGCGAAGACCTGGTCGTAGACCGCGCGTTTGAACGGCACGATCTGCTCGGCGAGTTCGCGGGGCGCCATCCAGGTCCAGGCGCTGAATTCCGGGTGGGCGGTTTCGATGTCGATGTCGTCGTCCCGCCCGCGGAACCGGCAGAGCACCCATTTCTGCTTCTGGCCCCGGTAGCGGCCCTTCCAGATCTTGCCCAGGAGCTCGTCGGGGAGGTCGTAGAGAAGCCAGCCCTCCATCTCCGCCTCGATCTCGACGAGGTCGGGGGCCAGGCCGGTCTCCTCCTCTAGTTCGCGCAGCGCCGCCTCGCGCGGCTCCTCGCCCGCGTCGATGCCGCCCTGGGGCATCTGCCAGGCGCCCGATTCGTGGTCGATCCGGCGGCCGGCGAAGACGTGACCGTCGGCATTGGCGAGGACGACCCCCGCGCAGGGGCGGTAGGGCAGGCTCTCTCTGTCGGTCATCGGCGCATCCGTTCCTCGGTCCCGCCGGGCAGGTAGCCCGCCGGGACCGACCCGCCACCGGCCCTATTCCGTCTGGTCGGCCCTGGCCTGCTGCTCCTGCAACTCGCGGACGATCTCGGGGCGCAGCACCAGCATCCCCTTCAGGATGTCGATGGCATAGGCGAGCTGGTAATCCTCCTCGCGCAGCCGGGCGGCCTCCTCGGCGGCCTCCTGCTCCTCGCGGATGGTGTCCTGCTCGTCCTCGGAGAGCGAATCGTTGTCGAGCGCGCCCCGGAGATCGGCCTCCGAGCGGCGCGGCAGGTTCGGGTTGCGCTCCTCCTCGCCGGTCTCGGCGCCGTCCTCGGGGGCGGGGTTCGCCGGCTGCTGCACGACGATGTCGGGAGAGACGCCGAGCGCCTGGATCGAGCGCCCCGAGGGCGTGTAGTAGCGCGCCGTGGTCAGGCGCATGGCGCCCTCGCCCCGGAGCGGCATCACCGTCTGCACCGAGCCCTTGCCGAAGGACTTGGTGCCCACGACGATGGCGCGGCGATGGTCCTGCAGCGCGCCGGCGACGATCTCCGAGGCGGAGGCGGAGCCGCCGTTGATCAGCACGACGATGGGCTTGCCCTGGGCGAGGTCGCCCTCGGTGGCGTTGACCCGGTCGCTGTCCTCCTGGTCGCGGCCGCGGGTGGAAACGATCTCGCCCTCATCGAGGAAGGCGTCGGAGACCTTGATCGCCTGGGTCAGCAGGCCGCCGGGATTGTTGCGCAGGTCGAGGACGATCCCCGTGATCTTGTCCATGCCGCCGGCCTCCTTGACGAGGTCGTTCAGCGTTTCCTCGAGCTTGGGATAGGTCTGGTCGGAGAAGGTGATGACCCTGAGCACCGCCGTGTCGCCCTCGAGCCGCCCGCGGACCGCCGTGAGCTCGATCGTGTCGCGGATGATGGAGACCTCGAAGGGGTCCTCCTCGCCCTCGCGCACGACGGTGATGTTGATCTCCGAGCCCACCGGGCCGCGCATCAGTTCCACCGCGTCGTCGAGGGTCAGACCCATCAGGCTCTCGCCGTCCACATGGGTGATGAAGTCGCCGGCCTCGATGCCTGCCTCGGCCGCCGGGGTGCCGTCCATCGGCGAGACGACCTTCACGAAGCCGTCCTCCTGGGTGACCTCGATCCCGAGGCCGCCGAACTCGCCGCGGGTCTGGGTGCGCATGTCCTGCGGCGTCGTCGGGCGAGAGGTAGCTCGAATGCGGGTCGAGGGAGGTCAGCATCCCGTCGATCGCCGCCTCGATCAGGTCCTTCTCGTCCACCTCCTCGACGTATTGCGCGCGGATGCGCTCGAAGATGTCGCCGAACAGGTCGAGCTGCTCGTAGATCGAGGTGTTGTCCTTGCTCTCCTGCGCGAGCAGCGGTCCGGCGACCTGCGTCGACAGCATGACCCCGGCCAGGGTGCCGCCGAGCGCGGCCATCGCGATATTTTTCATCTCGCCTCATCCTCAAACTGGCGCCTGCCGGCAGCGCCGCCGCATGCGATTCGCGCCGCAGCATAGCGCGTCCGACCGCGCCGCGCACACCGCAGGAGAAACGCGGTTTCGTACCGCGATCACCATCACATTCCTGTCGTCTTGGCGGATCATCGCCGGATCAGGCTCCTCCCGGTCATCTCGCCGGGCTGCGGCAGTCCCATCAGCTCCAGCAGCGTCGGCGCCAGATCGGCGAGCCGGCCGTCGGCGAGCGTCGCGCCCTGCGGCCCGCCGACGAGGATGCACGGGCACCAGGTTGAGCGTGTGGGAGGTGTGCGGCCCGCCGGTCTCGGGATCCACCATGATTTCGCAATTGCCGTGATCGGCGGTGACGATCATCGCGCCGCCGGCGGTCTCCAGCGCGGTCTAGGACCCGGCCGAGGCCGCGATCCACCGCCTCGCAGGCGGCGATGGCGGCCTCGAGATCGCCGGTATGGCCCACCATGTCGGGATTGGCGTAGTTGCACACGATGAGGTCGTAGCCCGCCTCGATCGCCTCGACGAAGCGGTCGGTCACCTCCGCCGCGCTCATCTCCGGCTGCAGGTCGTAGGTCGCGACCTTGGGCGATTTCGGCATGGCGCGGTCCTCGCCCGCCTCGGGCTCCTCCTTGCCGCCGTTGAGGAAGAAGGTGACGTGCGGGTATTTCTCCGTCTCGGCGAGGCGGAACTGGCGCAGGCCGTGCTTCGCCACCCATTCGCCGAGCGTGTTGACGAGCTTGCGCTTCGGGAAAGACCGTCGTCGTACCAGTCGGTGTGGGCGCTGGAGTATTCCACCATGCCGAGCCGCGCGGCCAGGGTCGGGGCGCGCCGAGACGTCGAACTCGGAGAAATCGGGCTGGCCGATGGCGCGGAGCATTCGCGCGCGCGGTCGGCGCGGAAATTGAGGCAGAAGAGACCGTCGCCGTCGGACATGCCGCCATAGCCGCCGATCACCGTGGCGGCGATGAACTCGTCGGTCTTGCCGGCCTCGTAGGATTGCCGCACCGCCGTGGCCGGGTCGGCGGCGGTCGCGCGGCCCTTCCCGTCCACGATCGCGCGGTAGGCGTCCTCGACCCGCTCCCAGCGATTGTCGCGGTCCATGGCGTAGTAGCGGCCCGTCACCGTGCCGATGCTTGCACCCGTCGGGCAGCTTCGCCTCGAGATCCTCGAGGAAGCCCGCCGCCGATTTCGGCGCCACGTCGCGCCCGTCGGTCATGGCGTGGATCACGACCGGCACGCCGGCCTCGGCGATCGTCCGCGCCGCGGCGGCGATGTGGTCGAGATGGCCGTGGACGCCGCCGTCGGAGACCATGCCCAGGAGATGCGCGGTGCCGCCGGACTGTCTCAGCGTGGAGACGAACCCTCGCAGCGCGGCGTTCTCGAAGAAGCTGCCGTCCTCGATGGCGAGGTCGATCTGGCCCAGATCCATCGCCACCACGCGGCCGGCGCCGATATTGGTGTGGCCGACCTCGGAATTGCCCATCTGGCCCTCGGGCAGGCCCACCTCGGGGCCGTGGGTGGTCAGGTGGGAGACCGGGCCGGCGGCGCGGATGCGGTCGAAATTGGGCGTGTCGGCGAGCGCGGGCGCGTTGGCCTCGCGCGCTTCGCGGTCACCCCAGCCATCGAGGATGCACAGGACGACGGGTTTCGGATTGCTCATGGACGTCTCCCCCGGACGATTGCCCGACCTCGGTAGCGCAGCGGCGCGCCGGGGAAACCGCCTCAGGCGCGATGATAGGGCGATCCGCCGAGGATCGCGGCGGCGCGGTAGAGCTGCTCGGCCAGCATGACGCGGGCGAGGAGATGCGGCCAGACCATCGGCCCGAAGCCGAGCCGCGCCTCCGCCCGGTCGAGGACGGCGCGCGAGAGCCCGTCCGCGCCGCCGATGGCGAAAGCCGTCTCCGGCCGGCCGGCATCCCGCCAGCCGGCAAGCCTGTCGGCGAAACCGGGGGAGGAGAGGAGCGGTCCGCGCTCGTCGAGGGCGACGAGGAGCGCGCCGTCGGGCACCGTGCGCAGCAGCGCCTCGCCCTCGGCCTCCGGCCCGGAGACCTTGCGGGTCTCGATCTCCACCTCGTCGAGCGGGCCGAGCGACAGGGCCCGCCCTGCCCGGTCGAACCGGGCGCGGTACGCGTCGATCAGGTCGCGCTCGGGTCCGGACCGGATCCGGCCCACCGCGCAGATGCGGACCCGCACCTCAGAAGCGCGCGGCCGCCTGTTCCGGGCTCAGCCACATCTTCTCGAGCTGGTAGAAGTCGCGCACCTCGGGGCGGAAGACGTGGACGATCACGTCGCCGGCGTCGATCAGCACCCAGTCGCCGCCCTCCTTGCCCTCGACCTTCGAGAGCAGGCCGTGATCCTGCTTCAGCCGGTCGGTCAGCCGGTCGCTGATCGACACGACCTGCCGCGTGGAGCGTCCCGAACAGACGACCATGAAATCGGCGATCTCGGACTTGCCGCGGAGATCGATCTCCACGATGTCGAGCGCCTGGTCGTCGTCGAGGGATTTCAGGACATGCGCCAGGAGCGTGTCGCCCTGTGGCACGGTATCGGTCTCGGCCGTCATCGGCTGTGACCCGTCTGCGGAGCGGGACGCCACCGCAAGTTCTGCAAGAGACAGGACATCGTCCTCCTAATTGCTGCGCCGTGGAGCCCCGGCGCCGGGCATGGCACCAACGTAATGCCTCCGGGGCGCGATGCCAACGTTTGTGCATCCGTCCGGGCGGCGGAAGTGTGGCCGGCGCGCGACAAGGATGCGGCCTCGCGGCTGCGTCTTGGTGAAGACGGCGCCCGGCCGGCTATGTTGCCCCGCATGCGCATCACGCGAACCTCGAGCGGGCGGACGGGATCGATCCGTCGCGCGGCCCTCGGGCCGGGCCTCGACCGGCGCGCCTGGTTCGCGGCGGTGAAGGCCGTGGTAATGGGGCTGAACGACAGCAATATCGGCCTGATCTCGGCCGGGATCGCCTTCTACGGGATGCTCGCGATCTTCCCCACGCTCGCGGCGATCATCGCGCTCTGGGGCTTCTTCGCCGATCCCGACGAGGTCTACGCGCAGCTCGAGACGGCCCGCGGCCTGATCCCGGAGGACGCCTACGCGATCCTCGACCAGCAGATCACCTCGCTCATCAACGCCAACACCTCGACGCTCGGATGGACGACGATCATCTCGCTTTCGGCGGCATTGTGGTCGTCCCGCGCCGGGGTGTCGGCGCTGATTCGGGGCCTGAACGCCATCTACCGCGAGAAGAACCGCGTCGGGCTGCGGCAGATCACGGCCGCCTTCGGGGTCACCTTCCTCCTGATCGCCGTGGCGCTCGTGGCGCTGATGTCGGTGGTGATCCTGCCGATCCTGCTCGCCGTGCTGCCGCTCGGGCCGATCACCGCGCTGATGATCGCCTCGGTGCGCTGGGTGGTGGCGCTGGTGGTGGTGATCGTCGGCATCGGCGTGCTCTACCGGTTCGGCCCGAACCGGCGGAAGGCGCGCGTCCCCTGGCTTACCCCCGGCGCGCTGGTGGCGGTGGTGATCTGGGGCTCGATCTCCTACGGCTTCTCCGTCTACCTGTCGAATTTCGGCCGCTACAACGAGGTCTACGGCGCCCTCGGGGCAGTCATCGCGCTGCTGATGTGGCTCTATCTCAGCGCCTTCTCGGTGCTTCTCGGGGCGGCGCTCAATGCCGAGCTCGAGATCCGGACGCGGCAGGACACCACCGTCGGCCGCCCGCGGCCGATGGGCGAGCGCCGCGCCACCGTGGCCGACACCTTCTCCGGCCGGTGATCACATCAGCGGGCGCGGATCCGGGGCGGGCGGCTCGGGGGCGAGCGCCAGCCGCGCCAGCGCGCGGGTGTCGCGGATGCGCAGCCGGTGGTCGACCCAGGAGACGAGATCGCGCTCGCGCAGCTTCGCCAGGGTCTTGTTGGTGTGCACGAGCGACAGGCCCAGCGCATCCGCGAGATCCTGCTGGCGGTAGGGGAAGTGGAGGGTGCCGTTGTCGAGCAGCCGAAGCTGGCGCGCCCGCTCCCAGATCAGCAGCAGCCCCCAGGCGATCCGCTCGATGGCCGACCGCTGGCCGATGCTGGTCAGCGCCTCGCTGAGGAAATGCTCCTCGCCGGCCGCGATCCAGGTGATGTCGAAGGCGCGGTTCGGACGATGCTTGAACAGCGACCAGATCTCGGACCGCTTGAAGACGCAGAGGGTCATCTCCGTCGTCGCCTCGATCGAGTGGCTCATCTCGCCGTCGACGGCCGCCTGCAGGCCGAGGAAGTCGCCCGGCATGGCGAAGTTGAGGACTTGCCTCCTTCCGTCCTCCAGTGTCTTGTAGCGCAGCCCGAGCCCCGACAAGACGGTGAAGAGCTGCGGCGAGCGGGCGCCCTCTATGAGGATCGGCGTGCCCGGTCCCACGGTCAACTCGCCGGACTTGAAGCGCCGCATGAATTCCACGTCGGACTCGGACATCTCGTGGAAGCAGGCGAGCTTGCGGAGCGGGCAATGGAGGCAATCCACCGACATGGCTGGGCACCGACCTCCTATGTCCCAGTTTAATAACCCGGCTCGGTATTGCAGCTAAGTCGAACCGAAGAACAATGCGAAGTCCATCCCGTACGGTGAAATCCTCCCATATCCTCCTTCTCGAACCAGAGCCCCTGATCGCGAACGACATGCGCGAGGAAATCCTTGCGCTGGAGAGGGATGCGGTCGTGGAGCTCGCCGCGTCGATCGAGGCCGCGCAAGCCGTCGCCGCCCGCATCGGGCGGATCGACCTTCTGATCGTGTCGAATTGCTCCGGCGCCTTTCTCGGGATTCCGGCCTATGACGGTCTCGCTGAGACGGCGGACTCGATCCTGGTGATCGGGGATGCGCCGGACGGGCCGGCCGCCCGGGAGCGGGCGTCGGTCCATCTCGCGCGCGCACCCTTCACCTCCGCCAGCCTGCGCGAGGATCTGCGGGAGATCACCGTCGCCGGCGCGCCGCTCTTCCCGCGAAGATCCCCAGTACTACCGCGTTGACGATGCCGGCGGTGGTCAGCGCCGGATTGTTCAGTGGGTTTTGCAGATCCCTAGTCTGTTCGGACGGAATCACCCGGGGCGGGTAGCGCGAGAAGGCGAAGGCGAGAAGGCCGAGCACCAGAAGCACTCCGCCAGCGACGAGCGAGGTCGCCAGGGCGCCGAACCGGTCTTCGAGCACGATCCAGCCGGCGACGCCGAGGAAGATCAGCCCGACGAGGACGAGAATGCCGCCGATGGCGCTCCACTTCGCCCGTCGGGCGGCAGATCTGGCGGCGAATCTCAGCGCGTTCAGTTGCGGTCCGAACATCTCAGCGGCGGCTGAACAGACCGATGAGCAGCCCGATCCCGGCCGCGATGCCGAGCGCCTGCGCCGGATTGTGCTGCACATAGGCCTCGATCTCGTCGACGCGGCCCTGAGCCTCGTCGCGGTAATGGTCCGCCCGACGCTGCGCCTCGGCGCGATACTGGGTGCCCTTGGCGCGGCCATAGGCGCCGATGGTCTCCGTCAGGCGGGAGATGTCGGCCTTCAGCGCCTCGACCTGCAGCGAGAGATCCTCGGTGCTCGGCGTCGTCGCCCGTGCGGTCGTCGCGGTGGATTTGGTGGTGGTGGATTTGACGTTCGGATCGTTTGCCATCGGATGCTCCCCTTGCCTCTGATGTGGGTTCCGGCTCAATGCGTCCATGCCGCGATTGTTCCGCTGGCGGGGCGACGCCCCGGGCGCCTCGGAACCGACCCACGGCGCGGCGCCTTGGACGTGCATGAGTACCGATACCGAAACCCGCCTCAAACGTCTCCTCGATCTCCAGGCGGCCTCCGGGGAGGACCGCTTCCCGATCCGGACGCTGTTCCACCGGACGGAGACGCTGAGGCTCAGCTACGCCGCCGTGGATATCGGCGGCTGGCTCGAGCGCCGCGAGGTCCTCGTCTCCCTCGACCGGTTCGGCGCGCCGGAGGACGGCATCTGGCCGGTCTCCCTCGGCCGCGAGGAACTCGAGGCGGCGCCGGCGATCGAGGCCGGGGACGGCGGCTGGGGCGACGCGCTGCCGCCGCTCGTGGTCGGCCCCTTCGGCTACACCTTCTCGCCGCTCCTCATGGCCGCGGGCATGGAGGCCGGGGCCGCGCGGCAGATGCCCGACCGGGCGGAGCCGCCCGCCGACCTCCTCAGCCGCTCGCAGGGCCGTCTCCACGACATGGAGCGCAGCACCGACTGGCTCGGCCGCGAGGCCTTCGGTCCGGACGGCGCGATGGGGCCGATCGCCGACATGGTCGTCACCGATATGGTGCTGACCGCCGCCGTCCTCGAGGACGGCACCGAGCTGCCGCTCGCCCGCCTGCGCCACCTCGCCGAGCAGGGCCACGCCGTCTTCGACTAGGTGAGGCGCGATTGCGGGAGGCCCGGAGCGCCGCGATCCACCTCGGGAAGCTGGGCCTCGGCCTGCCGGCTGGCGCGCGCCGCGCTGACGAGGGCGCGGAAGATGGCGCGCTGGCGGTGGGCGTAGAACAGGTGCTCCGGATGCCACTGGACGCCGAGGGCGAAGGGCTCCTCGGTACGTTCGATGGCCTGGATCATGCCGCCGCCGTCCCGCGCGGCGACCTTCAGCCCCTGCCCGAGCGTCGAGACCGCCTGGCTGTGCAGCGCGTTCACCTTCATCCGCGCCGTCCCGGCATGGGCGGCGAGCCGCGTCCCGGGCACGATCTCCACGTCCTTCTTGGGCAGGATCGTCCAGTATTGCGCGCTCGCCGTGTAGGTGCCGTAGGCGTCCTGGTCGAGCCGTCCGCCGAGGGCGACGTTCAGCATCTGGCTGCCCCGGCAGATGCCGAGCACGGGCTTGCCCTGCCCCATCGCGGCGCGGACGAGGTCCTCCTCCATCCGGTCGCGCGCCGGATCGAGGGTGGAGGAGGCAATGAGGCTGCCCTCGTAGAGATCCGGCGAGATGTCGTCGCCGCCGCCGATGATGATGCCGTCCACGCCCGCCACGTCGGAAGCCCGCCCCGCGACCCAGCGGATAGCGCGGCCGCCGGCGAGCCAGACGTTGAAGGCGACGAGCGGAAAGATCCGCCAGCCCGACCGCCGGGAGGTGGTGACGCCGATCAGGGGTCTCACGGCAGGGCCACCTCCGCGTCGAGGATGTCGGCGGAGACCGAGGCCCATTGCCCCGGGATCGGAAGCACCCGGTCGCGATAGGCGCGCCAGGCCGATTTCAGACGGTCGAGGAGCAGGGCGTCGGCCGCGATCCGCTCCACTTCGCACCAGCGGTTCCATTCCAGCGCGATTGACCAGCCGGGATCGTCGATCCGGGCGTCGGGGAGGCGGTAGTGCCAGGCCGGCCGGGCGCTCTTGTGGCCCATCTGCGGCACCGCCGCGACGACCCGCTCGGGATCGGCCTGTTTCAGGATCGGCAGCAGGTCGAGGGCGTGGTTCCGGCTTCCCGCATCCTCGAGATAGACCCTCGTCAGCCGCTCCAGGGTCCAGTCGATCGTCGGGTCGCAGAGCCGGTCGAGAAACGGCGCCGGATAGGGATCGACGAAGGGCAGCGCCCGCCGGGAAGGGTCGATGGGAATCCGGCTGCGCATCCAGTCCTCGACCAGCGCGAAGGCTGTGAGGCCGGGCAGGATGTCGTCGATCGCCATGCCGCGGAGCGCCACGTTCAGGTGCAGGCCGAAGCCGAGGAGCACGCCATCCTCCGTGCCGAAGCCGCCGGCGCGCGCGAGATCGGTGCAGAGCGCGTCGATGCGGGGGATGTCGGCGGGGTCGATCGGCTGCGTGACGAACTCGACCGGGATCACCGCGCGGCCCCAGTCGAGCCCGGTCCGGGCGACCTCGCCCGAGACCCTGTCGCGCAGCGCGGTGTCGAGCAGCACCTCCACGTCGCCGATCTCGCTGCCGCGCACCGCCCGCGTGTAGGCGCCCGTCTTCTTCACCTCGCCGCCGAACCGCCCGGCGATGAACTCGGCGACGCGGCCCTCGGGCAGCCCCCCGAGCTCGACCTCGATCCCCACCTTCCGGAGCGCGCCGTCGTGCCGGGTGGGGTCGGGGAGGGAGGAGATGTCCGTCATGGCGCGGCAACGCCCCTGTCGCCGCCTTCGTTCCTCAGACGAGTTCCGCGGGAACGCCGGGGAGATTGGTCCCGAACTCCCGCGCCTTCGAGACGTCGTAGGGGAGAAGATGGCCCGAGCGGTTGTCGGGCTGGCGGGCGACGTCGAGCTCGGCCTGGTCCCTGACCTGGGCGACCACCGGGCCGTCGGCGTCGATCCCGGCTTCGGGCAGCCAGTGGGCGAGCGACCGGTTTACGATGTGCCGCGCGAAGGCCGCATCCTCCGTGAAGAGGCCGGCCTCCGTGTCCCAGTGCAGCGAGCGGCTGTTGAGGTTGGCGGAGCTGACCAGCGCCGCGCGCCGGTCGAAGACCGACACCTTGGCGTGGACATAGACGAGCGGCGCGCCGTGGAAGGTGGAGCGGTCCCCCTCCGCCCGCATCCGCTCGTCGGCGGCCCGGATCTGGGCCGGGCTGGCGAAGAAGGCGCGGTCGCCGAACGCCTCCGCGACCCGGGTCACGCAATCCGCCTGCAGGTACTCGCCGAAGCGCGCGTCGAGCTTCCGGCGCTTGTCGAAGGCCACCACCTCCGGCGCCGCCGGCAGGATCATCAGCAATTCGAGATCCGGCGCCTCCTCGGCCCGGGCGGCGAGCGCCTCGGCGAGCTCGCGGTCGCGGAAGAACTGGGTCTCGAAATAGATCAGGCGCTCGGCGCGCCCGACTTCCGCCAGCGTCGTGTCGGCGATCGACCGGCGGACGATGTCGGGCGCCATGGAGGCGAGGGTCGGGCGCGCGCGCGACAGCGTGGAGCGCAGGCCGTGCGCCTCGGGCGGCGGATCGGCGCGACCGGAGACCACGTCGATCAGCGCGTCGAGATGGGCCTCCGCTGTCTTCGCCACCGGTCCGCGGGCCGAGACCTGCACGTCGTGCCAGGTCTCCTCCGCGGAGCGGTGGTGCCGCGGCGTGTCGTAGCGGCGCGGATTGAGGTCGAGGCCGCCCACGTAGAGCACCTCGCCGTCCACGACCGCGATCTTCTGGTGGTGGGTGACAGGATAGAGTGCCGGAGTGCGGAACGTCCCGCAGGTCCCGACGCTGCCGTCCTCTCCGCGTTCGAGCCAGGGGTGGACGCCCGGCACGTCGTCGAAGGCCGCCTCCCGCTCGCCCGGCGTCATCTCGTTCAGCCAGTCCCGGACGTCGTGGATCTCCTGGCGCACCTTGGGCCAGAAGCCGAGCTCGGCGAGCGTCCCCGCCTCCGCCGGATGCATCGCCGGGATCACGCCCAGTTGCGCCGCGGGCCCCGCGGCCTCGCGGATGGCGGCGAAGATGCGCATGCTGTACCAGGTCTGGCGATGCATGTCGGGCGCGATGATCGGGTCGAAATCCGACAGGATCAGGTCGAACCGGACGCCCTTCGCGAGCACGTGGACCAGCAGGTCGAACCAGTCCTCTCCGACCGCGCGACCCTCCTCGGAGCGCAGCCTGGTCATCGGATCGAACACCCGGAACCCGGCGACCACGCGGCGGCGGGCGGCCAGGACGTGTCGCTCGAAGGCCGGCCAGGCTTCCTCGGCCGTCAGGTGGTAGTCGAGATCGGGATTCATTCCTCCTCCCCGAAGTCGCTGCGGCGGAAGACGGCGTCCACGGCGAAGACGTCGTCCCGCTCGCCCATGTCGATCTCGGCGTCGAGCTGCATGGCGAAGGCGGTGATGAGCTGCGTTCCGAGCCCGGTCGAGACTCCGGCATCCTCGCTCAGGGGCGCGCCGCAGGAATTGGCGACATGCAGCGTCACCCGCTCCTCGCCGCTCTCCTTCAGCGACATCTCGATCCAGGGCGGCCCCTCCGCCGGCCGGCCCACGTATTTCAGCGCGTTGGTGATCGTCTCGGTCACCAGGAGGGACAGCGGCACCGCCTGATCGGGATAAAGCGAGATGTCCTCCACCTCGGTGCGCACCTCCACCCCCCGCTCCCGCGCCTCGGAGTTCCGCAGGCTCTGGTCCATCAGCTCCTCGATCAGCCGGCCGGAATTGACCCGGCTCAGCACCGAGGCCTGGTAGAGGTTGCGGTGGATAGTCGCCAGCCCCAGCACGCGGTCCTGCAGCCGGCGCAGCACGAAGCGCGTCTCGCCGGACTGGGCCTTGCGGAGCTGCATGTTGGTCATCGAGGCGACGAGCTGGAGGTTGTTCTTCACCCGGTGATGGACCTCCTTCAGCAGCACGTCCTTCTCGTGGAGGCTGTTCTCCTGCTCGGCCTCGTCGCGGACGATCTGCTCGGTCATCTGATGGAAGGTCTCGCTCACCTCGCGCAGTTCGCTCGGCATGTCGGCGCCGTAGACGGGCTCGAGGATGCGCCGGTTCGCGGTGAAGGCGCGGATGCGCTGGCGCAGGTCGCGGATATGGCGCACCACCAGCCGGTGCACGGCGAAATAGGCCACGCCGATGGAGACGAGCCACATCAGCAGCGGGAACAGGATGGCGCTCGCCGCCGTGAGGCCGGAGGTCCGGATCGCGTCCGAAGGCCAGATGGCGAGGGCGTAGACCTCCCCCGGGACCAGCGGCGCGACGGTGTAGATCCGCTCGCGCCCGTTCTCGGCCAGCGCCCGAACGGTCAGCGGACCCTCCCCGGCCAGCGCCTTCAGCGACCGGTCGGCGGGCAGCTCCGCCTCGATACGCTCGGCCTCCTCCGGCGCCCAGAGCACCAGCCCGTCGGAGGTGAAGGTCATGGAATAGATCGGCTCGAGCCCGAGGGATTCCTCGGTCGGCAGCTGCAGCGCCTGCTGCGGCACCGAGAGCGCGACATAGCCCGCGGGCGCGCCGCCCATCTGCACCGGCTCGGTGACGACGATGACGCTGCGATTCGAGATCTTCCCGATCACTGCATCGATCACGGGCGCCGGATCCTTCAGGTAGGCGCGGAAGATCTGGGTCTCGCTCACATCCGCGCCGGCGCCGTCCGACCCGCATTCGACGATCCCCTCCGGCGAGATGTAGCCGGCGAAGGTGACGCCGTCATGGCCGGTGACGAAATCCGACAGTCGCTCGGAGCAGTTCTCCCGCTCGGTCAGCAGGAGCGGCACCATCTTGGCGGCGATCTGGGCCGCGCCGCGGACCCGCAGGATGCCCTCGCGTTCGGTTGTCGCGGCGCTGAGCGTCGCGCCGGTCAGCGCGGCCTCCGCGTTGCGGTCGGCTTCCGAGATCACGCGGTAGGTCTGCACCATGGCGATCAGGCCGATGGGCAGCAGCGCCAGACCGAGCAGCGCCACGAGGCGCACGTCCAGCCGGTCCAGCCCCTCGATGCCGCGGCCGGGGCTCAGCATCGCTCATCCTTGCCGCGAGGAAGACGTCGTCATGACGCTGTCGTTCGTGGTGTCGCCGATCACCGGGTCCTCGTTCGGGTCGAGACCCATCAGCTCGGCCAGCCGCCGCCGGCCGCGATTGGCCCGGCTCTTGATCGTGCCGACGGCGACGCCGCACATCCCCGCCGCTTCCTCGTAGGCGAAGCCGGAGGCGCCGACCAGCATCAGCGCCTCGCGCTGCTCGTCCGGGAGCTGCTCGAAGGCCTTGCGGAAGTCGTTGAGCGCCAGGCGCCCGTCATGGGCTGGCTTCTCCGACAGCGACGCGGCCATCGCGCCGTCGACGTCGGCGACCTCCCGCTTGGCCTTGCGGCGGATCGAGTAGAAGGCGTTGCGCTGGATGGTGAACAGCCACGCGCGCAGGTTCGTGCCCGGCTGGAACTTGTCCATGTTTTTCCACGCCTTCTCGATCGTGTCCTGCACGAGGTCGTCGGCGGCGGCGGAATTCCGGGTGAGCGACATGGCGAAGGCGCGGAGCGCGCCCAGATGATCGACCAGTTCGTCCCGCGGGTCGCGAAACTCCTCATTCATCCAGATCGCCTTTGTCCTGCTTCTTCAACTCTTCAAGCAAAATCTTGAAGCGGTCCGGAATCTCGGTCTCCTGCTCGTCCATGTACACCCGCCGCAAGTTCTCGTCTATCTGGCGCATGACATGCGATGTCTTTCTGTCCGTCGACATGAAGAGGGTTGCCACCTGCTCGCAATTGGGATTTCAGCCCGGGACGGAACCAAACGTGGCAACGCCCGGTTAGTTCCGGAAAAGCAGTACCGCGAGTCAGGGAACCTACACGCATGCCGTCACATGCCGAGCAGTTCGATCTTTCCGACATCATCAGCGAGGAATTGCCGTTCCTGCGGCGCTATGCCCGCGCCCTGACCGGATCGCAATCCACCGGCGACAGCTACGCCGCCGCGACGCTGGAGGCGATCCTCCAGGAGCCGGCGATCTTCGAGCGCTCCTTCGCGCCGAAGACGGCGCTGTTCCGCGCCTTCCACATGATCTGGTCCACCGCCGGCGCGCCCACCGCCGATACCGAGGACCCGCGAAGCCGGATGGAGAGCCGCGCGCTCGACCACATGGCCGGGCTCACCAACAACACCCGCGAGGCGCTGCTGCTCTCCACGATCGAGGGGTTCGACAACGTGGAGATCGGCCGCATCATGGAGATCGAGCCCGAGGAGGCGTCCAGTCTCGTGGACATCGCCATCGCCGAGATGGAGAGGTCGATGACCGGCAAGGTGATGATCATCGAGGACGAGGCGATCATCGCGATGGACATCCATTCCATCGTCGCCGAGATGGGTCACACGATCACCGGCATCGCCCGGACGCGCGACGCCGCCGTCGATCTCGGCGCCAAGGACCGGCCCGACCTGATTCTCGCCGACATCCAGCTCGCCGACAATTCGAGCGGGATCGACGCGGTCAACGACATCCTCGCCCAGTTCGGCGACATTCCGGTGATCTTCATCACCGCCTTCCCCGAGACAGCTGCTGACCGGCGACAAGCCGGAGCCGGCCTTCCTGATCCCGAAGCCCTATTCCGAGGAACAGGTGCGCTCCGCGGTCAGCCAGGCGATGTTCTTCGCCTCGACGGAATCGCTCAAGCCAAGCTGATCGAGGGATCTCTTCGGCGCCGGACGCCGGCTGGCGGCGACCCGCCGCCGGCGTCACTCGTTGTCCTTGACGCCCTGCCGGGTTCCGTCCGCTTCGCGCGCGACCTTCACGCCGACGAGACAGACGGCGATCAGCAGGAAGACGAAGAACAGGGTCTGGGCCATGCCCGCGGCCGGGGTCGACGACCCTCCGAACCCGAAGAGCCCCGATGCCAGCGCGACGCTGAAAGATATGAATGACCAGTACATCATAGTGTGGTGTCTCGCGTCCTGTCGTCCTCGTCCGGCCCCCTGGATCGCAAAGACCCGACGCCGCGAGAGGTTCCATGTCATTTGACATGAAATGCGCCGGTCACAGGAATGTGGCACTTCGGCCGCAATTGCGGCGGGGGCGCGCTCAGTAGTCGCGCTCGAAGAACACGCCGACGCTCGTATTCCCGTCATTCGCCGCCCCGCCGCGCACGGTGATCGATTCGGTGACGTCGAGGTTGAGATTGATCTCCGCCTCGCCGGCGGAATTGACGGTCACGTCGGTGTAGATGTTCTCGGAAATGTACTTGCCCGCCTGGAGGCCGACATTGCCCTCCTCGTCGGTGGTCACGTCGAGATCGTCGAGACCCGTCGAGTTCCGCAGGTTGCTGATCACGCCGCCGCCGCCGCGCCCGGCGAGGGTGGCCACGGCGGAGGCGAGCTGCGCCGCCTGGAGGGGCGAGATCTCGTCGATGGACTGGCCGAAGAGCAGCCGCGCCAGGACCTCGTCCTGCGGCAGTTCGGGCGAGCTGCGGAACTCGATCTCGGGCTCCGTCGCCTGCCCGCGACACGATGATGAAGACCGTCACCTCGTCGGTGTCGGTCTCGGCGACGAGGCGGATCACCGGATCGAAATCGCCCTGCAGGGTGACGTTGCCCTCGGTCAGCGTGATGCGCTGCCCGAGCAGGTCGAGCCGGCCGCGGATCAGGTCGAACTGGCCCCGAGGGCACCACGTTCGCGGTCGTCCCGCCGATGTTCAGCTCGCCGCCGAGCTCCGCGTCGAGGCCGCGGCCGCGGATGAAGATCCGGTTCTCGGCGAGGATCGTGAGGTCGAGCGGAAAGGCGACGCCGCCGCCCCCGTCCTCGCTTGAACCCGGTTCGGCCTCCTCCACAAGCCCGGCGCGGCGGCGCGTCAGATAGACCGCCTGCGGCTCGTTGCGGTGGACGAGCCCGTCCGGGATCGGACCGGTCGCGCCGAGCCCCGTGGAGGGCACGCGCAACTCCGTCTCGCCGAGCCGGATGGTGCCGCCGATCGTCGCGCCCCCGGTGAGCGGCCCGGCGATCCCCACCTGTCCGTCGAGCGTGGTCCGGTAGAGCCGGGGATCCTCGAAGACGACGTTGCCGAGCTCGATGCCGATATCGGCCGAATAGCCCGGCTGGAGCGAGATCGGTCCGGAGAAGCGGATCTGCCCGCCCGCCTCCTTCGCCGCGGTGATGGCGAGCTGCACCTGATCGCCCTCCATCCGCGCCGTGCCGTTCACGTTGTTCAGCACCGCCGGCAGCGTCGGGTCGACGACGCGCCCGTCCGCCAGCGTCACCGTGCCGGTGAGAGAGGTCGGCGCCAGCGGGCCGTCGAGACCGAGGTCGAACCGCGCCGTCCCGGTCAGGGAGCGCGGCGAGATGAACGGGTTGGCGAGCGCCAGCGGCGCCGATCCGGTCACCGAGAGGTCCGCCCGGTCGAAGCTCTGCGCCACCGATCCGCCGATCTGGGCGTTCGTCCCCTGCGGCCCGTCGAGCCCGATGTCGAGGGTGATGTTCTCGCCGTCCTGGCCCGCGTCGCCCTGCACCCGGAGCGCGCCGTTCAGGCCCGGCACGAAGGCGCCGAGATCGGCCAGCGTCGCGTCGAGCGTGAGGTCGCTGGCGCCGCCGAGGACCTGGCCGTTCGCGGCGACGTCGAGGCCGGGCGCGTCGAGGTCGAGCGTGCCGATGCGGATCGGCGCCTCCATCCCCTCCCGGCTGGCCGCCAGGTCGAGCGTGGTGTCGCCGCCGGCGAAGAGCTGGTCGACCTGGGGCACGCCGACCCGCAGGTTCGCGCTCCGCGCATCGGCCGACACGTCGAACGTGCTCGCGTCGGTCCGCGCGCCGGATGTCCGCGTCGAGATTTACCGAGCCGGTGAGCGCGCGGTTCGCGAGGCTGGAGAAGCGCGACAGGTCCTCCGCCTCGATCGTCACCTCGCCGTCGACGAGCGGCGTCGCGTCGATCTCGGAGACCTGCGCCAGCACGTCGAGCATCACGCCCGCACCGTCGCCGTCGAGCGAGGCCTGCCAGGCCTGCTCGCCGGTCTCCTCGGCGAAGAGGTTGATCGCGCCCTGCCCAGCCATCGCCGGCACGATGTCGCCGAGCTCGGGGAAGTCCACGTTCGCCTGCACCGCGCCCTGGCCGGTTCCGTATTGCCCGTCGCCCGTCACGCTGACCTGGGGGTTCCGCATCTCGAGCCGCGGCACCCGGATCGCCATGCCGTCCTTCGAGCCCTCGAAGGCGAGGTCGGTGCGCCCGGCGAGGAGGCGGTCGAGCTCCGCCTGGCCCAGAGCCACGTCCTGCAGGCCGCCAGAGACCTGCGCCTGCGCCGTCGAGAGGTCCGTCCGTCCCTGGCCGTCGACGGTCAGATCGACCGAGCCGCCGAGCTCGCGGTTCGCCAGCTCCGAGAACACCGACAGATCGACCACGGAGAGCTCCGCCGAGCCGTCCACCAACGGCGCCGTGCCTTCGTCGCGCAGCCCCTGCACCAGCGCGTCGGCCACGATCCGCGCCCCCGCGCCCTCGCCGTCGAGATCGACGGTCCAGCCCTCTCCGCCCTCCTCGGCGTCGAGGGTCAGGGTCGCGGGCCCGCTCATCTGCGGCACGATCCGGGAGAGTTCGGCGAGCGCGATCCGCGCCGAGACGTCGCTGTCGCCCGGCTCCACGTCCGCCCGCCCGGTGGCACTGATCTGCGGGTTCTCGATGCGCAGCACCGGCACCTCGATCCGCGCGCCGCTACGGTCCACGTTGCCCTCGATCTCGGTCCGCCCGGCCAGCAGCGCGTCCAGCTCCGGCACCCCGATCGCGACGTCCGTCATCGCGCCCCGCGCCGAGACGTTGGCGAGGCTCGCGTCGAGCCGCGACTGCCCGCGGGTGCGCAGATCCACCGACCCGCCGAGCTCGCGCCCCGCGAAGACGGAGAAGTTGCCGAGATCGGCCGCCTCGACGGTCAGGTCGAAATTCGCCAGCGGGCTCGTCGGCGTCGAGCTGGCTGACGATGGCGTCGCCCGCCACCTCCGCCTCGGCGCCCGAGGCGCGGAGCGTCACGGTCCATTCATCCGCCGGGCGCTCGGCGGAGAAATCGAGCGTCGCCGGCCCGGAGAGGTCGGGGTCGATGCGGCCGAGATCGTCCACCCTGAGGGACGCCTCCGCGGTGCCGCCGTCCGAGGTCAGGTCGGCGTTGCCCGAGAGGTCCAGCGCCTCGTTGGTCACGTCGAGCCGGCTCACCCGGAGGCCGGTCCGGTCCCGCTCCGCGGCGAGGTCGAGCGCCGTGGTGCCGACGAGCAGCGGGTCGAGCTGCGTCGTGCCGGTGGAGAGCTCCCGCGTCTCCCCGTCGAGCGTCACGTCGAAACCGCCGTCGAGCGCCGTCGCCTCGAGATCCATGTCGAGCGTGGCGCCGCCCGCGAGGTCGCGGCCCGCCAGCGCCGAGAACACCGACAGGTCCTGCGCGTCGAGCGCCGCGGTGAGCGCCAGCGGCACGTTCTCGCCGTCCGGGTCCACCTGCCCCTCGCCCTCGAGGCGGAACCCCGCGCCGGCGAGACGCAGGCGGTCGAGCGTGATCGGGTCCCCGGCCTCGTAGCCGAGCTCGACGCGCCCGTCGATCCGGTCGCCCAGCGCCTCGCCGAGCCCCGCCCCCGGCAGGGTCAGGCCGGCGGCGATGAAGTCGAACCCCGCCTCCACGTCGAGCGTCTCGTTCGCCCCGGCGATGATCCCCGAGCCGTCGAGCGCCACCCGCTCGGCCTGCAGGTCCGGCATGTCGAGGCTCTCGACCACGATCTCGCCGGTCCAGTCCTCCGATTCGCTGGCGTCGAACTGCACGTCGAGCCCGACGCGGCCGACCTCGATGTCCTGCCCGACCGGAAGCAGCACCGGCCCCTCTTCCGAGGCGATCCGCCCAGTGAGGTCGATGCGGTCCGGCACCCCGTCGGCCCCGACGCTGACCTGTCCCCGGAGCTGCAGCGCCCGCGCCGTCAGGTCGAGGGAGGAGAGGTCGAAGGCGCCGTCCGCCTGCCGCGCGCCGCGGGCCTGCAATTGCACGTTCGGCCCGAAGAAGGGGCGGTATTGCGGATTGAAGAGCGCCGTGACGTCGCCGCCGAGATCGACGGCGAACTCGTTCGCGCCCTCCTCGCCCATCAGCTCCACGGTGCCCGCGAGCCGGGGCTCGCCGTCGGTCTGCAGGTTGATGTCCGCCGCGAAGTCCGACAGCGGCCCGGATCCCTCCACGTCGAGCGCCAGCGAGGGCTTTCCCGGCAGGTCGGCAAGGTTGGCGATGATCCCGTCCGCCGCCTCGTCGATGCCGACATCGACGGAGAGTTCGCGACTGTCGTTGTCGAAGCTGCCGGCGATGTCGAACTGGCCCTGTTCGCCGTCGAGGCGCGTGGCCTCGATGTTGACCTCGCCCGAGCCGCCGGCGAGGGAGGCCGAGCCGCCGAGCCTCAGCGCCGCGGCCTCGCCGATCACCGGCTCGCCGAGTTCCACCCGCTCCACCGAAAGCTGGTCGATGTTGATCGAGACCGGCAGGTCCGGGAGCGAGAACGGCTGCGCCTCGGGCGAGGGCGGCTCGGATTGCCGCTCGCCCTCGGGCAGGCGCGGCAGCAGGATCTCGCGCGCGCCCAGCTCGTTGATCTGCAGCCGGCCCCTCAGCAGCGACACCCGCGACCAGTCGAGCACGGCGTCGGTGACCGTGAGCCAGGTTCCGTTCTCGTCGGAGAACACGATCTGGTCCATCGTCGCGCGGGAACTCAGCGCGCCCTCGAAGCCGCGCACGTCGACATCCATCGTGTCGGACGACAGCAGCCCCTCGATCCGGCGTTCGAGGAAGCCGCCGCCGTCGTCCTCCTCCTCGTCCGCATCCTGCGCGAGCACCGGCAGGACGCCGAGACCGGCGACGACGAGGGCATACCGTGCGAACTTCCGCATCACTCTCTCCTCAGAACGCCTGCCCGATGCCGACATAGACCTCGACGCTGCCGACATCCTCCTCGATCTCGGCCGTCGTGACCGGCGTCGCCACGTCGAGCCGGATCGGCCCGATCGGCGTCAGGTAGCGCAGCCCCAGCCCGGCGCCGGACTGCGACTCGCTGTCGCTCGAGGGGAAGCTGTCGAAGCCGACGATCCCGTAATCGTAGAAGGCGACGACGCCGATCGAGTCGGTGACCCCCGCCCGCATTTCCGCGGAAAGCCCGACGAAGGAGCCGCCGCCCGAGAAGCGCCCGTCGAGCAGCACGCCGAGCGACTCGTAGGGCTGGCCCCGCACGGTGCCGCCGCCGCCCGAATAGAAGCGGTTGTCGTTCGGCACCTCCCCGAGTTCGGCGCCGAGGATGGAACCGCCCTGGAACCGCCCGGCGAGGGTGAAGCGGTCGTCGGTGCCGAAGCTCAGATAGGTCCGCGCGTCCCAGGTCGCCCGCGCGCCCGAGCCGGTCTCGTCGTTCAGCCCCACGAAGGGCGTGAGCCCCAGATCGGTGTAGATTCCGCTCTTGGCGTCGAGCGGATCCTCGCGGGTATCGTAGGTCGCCTCCAGCGGCGCGATCAGCATGCTGTAATCGGTGGTGTTGCCCGGCTCCTCGACCCGGCTGAACCGGTAGGCGAGGCCGAAATCGACCTCCAGGTACTCGCTGACGTAGCGGGTGATGCCGAAGCCGACCTGGCCGATACTGGCGGTGTAGTCGTCCTCGTTCAGCCGCTCGGCGCGGGCCTCGAGGAAGAGCGTGTTCTCGGGCGAGAAGGTCGCCGGCCGCTCGAGCCGCACGCCGACACTGTAGTCCATGCCGGAATTGCCGATGTCGGTCTCGTTGTTGCCGATCCCCGACACCTCGGCCTCGATGCGGAACCGCTCCGCCCCGCCGAGCAGGTTGCGGTGCATCCAGAAGGCGGCAACCGTCGCCCCGTCGGAGGAATCGTACTCGCCCCCGAAGCCTATCCGCCGCGGCGGATAGGCGACGAGGTCGACCTCCACGTCGAGCCGGTCGCCGAAGCTCAGCTCCTCGGCCTCGGTGAGCGCCACGGCGGAGAAGACCTGCGTGCGCCGGAGCCGCGTGCCCACCTGCTCGAGTTCGTCGGGATCGTAGACCTCGCCCGTCGGGAAGCCGGCGATCGCCCTGAGCCGCTCCGGGCGCACGGCGCGGCTGCCGGTGTAGCGCAGGTCCCCGAAGGTCACGAGCGGGCCCGGCGCGATGCCGATGGAGGCGGCGAGCGTGTCGGAGGCGTGATCGGCGACCACGCTCTGGCCGGAGACCTCCGCCTTGGCGTGACCGGCATAGCGCCACCCGTCCACCCCGGCGCCGGCCGCGTCCACGATCACGCCGGAGGGCGCCTCCTCGCCGCGCGCGTAGCCCTCGGGGATCTCGGCCTCGGTCGCCTCGCTCTCGGGTGCGAGCGGCGCGATCTCGGCGGCCGCGAAGGTGTAGACCGGGCCGGGATCGACCGTGACGGCCACGCTCGTCACCTGGCCGAGCTGCGCGATCGGAGGGATCTCCGCCGCCTCGGCGCCGTTCACGGTCACGTTGATGACGCCGCCGTAGCGGCCCGTGGAATAGAGCGCGCCGATCAGCCGCCCGTATTCCGCCCGTGCCGCGGCGAGGATCTCGGCGGGGTCGGTGACCTCGTCCTCGTCCGCCGCGACCAGCAGGGAGGACTCGCGCAGCTGGTCCTCGAGATCCTCGTCTCCCCGCACCTCGAAGGTGAAGTTGTCGATGGCGAGGGCAGGCGTCGCGCCGATGGCACTGACCGCGCCGACGACCGCGAAGATTCCGATGACACCGTTTCGCAAGACGTGCCCCCCGTCCCTGGACCGAGGGCGATCATAGGCGGCGCCCACCTCCCCGGCCAGTCGCGGATGGCGACCTTTCGTCCTAGTCCTCCACTTCTGCGGCCACCTGTGCCCAAGTCAACAACGTGAAGACGGCCGTCCCACCCACGACGTTGCCGATCAGCACCGGCACGAAGAAATTAACGGCCCCGAGGAACCCCAGTGTGCCGTTGACCACGAGATAGGCCATCTCCACCGACCCGGCGATGATGTGGCTGAACCCGCCGATGGCGATCAGCCAGGTGAAGGTGCCGATGATGATGAAGGAGTTCTGCGGCGCCGTCGGCAGCATCCACACGATCGCGGCGATGATCACGCCGGCGGGCAGCGCCAGGAAGAAGCCGTGGATCGGCGAATGCATGACGGCGTGTTCCGAGATCGCCTGGATCGCGCCCTTCACCTCGGCGCCGAAGACCGGCGTGTAGAACATGAAGGTGCCGGCGACGAAGGCGCCCGCGACGTTCGCCACCAGCACCAGCGCCCAGAGCCGCGCGGTGAGGTAGAAGTAGTCCTTGCAGGGCTGCGACATCAGCGGCAGCACCGTGGTGATCGTGTTCTCGGTGAACAGCTGCATCCGGCCCTTGATGACCAGGATGAAGCCGAAGGAATAGCCGGCGCTCTCGATCAGCGGGCGCCATTGCGTGTCGGGCAGATGCGCGCGGAAGACCGCCTCGCCGATGATCGAGAAGGCGATCAGGATCCCCGCCGCGAAGCCCGAGAAGGCGAGCGACGTCTTCGGCCGCGTCATCTCGTCGACACCGTCGCGGCGGACCACCTCGTAGATCAGCCGCGCCGTCAGGCCGGTGGCCTCGTGGACGTGCTGCTCCTCGCCGCCGTCCATGTCCTGGCGCTGCTGATGCTCCTCGCTCAGTTCCCGGACCCGGATGCGCTCTTCGCTGCTGTGGACCATCTGTGTTCCCATCCATCGGGCGTTGGAACCCGCGGACGGGCGATGTTCTTAAATGGGGAAAGTAGCCTGGAGTTCCCATGACCAAGGATCACGGCCCCTCCGTCAAGGACGACGAGACCTTCGAGGCGCTGCGCGAGGACGGCGCCTCCAAGGAGAAGGCGGCCCGCATCGCCAACGCCCAGGCCAGCGACCAGCGCGACCCCGGCGAGAAGGGCGGCGAGCGGCCGCCCTACGAGGGCTGGACCAGGGACGACCTCTACGCGCAGGCGCAGAAGGTCGGGATCGAGGGCCGCTCGGAGATGACCAAGGACGAGCTGATCGCGGCGCTCCGCGACCGCTGATCCGCCCCCGGCCCGCCGCGCCGCCTACCAGCCGTTCTCGGTGACGATGTTGTCCTCCCTGACGCCGATCTGCTTCAGCGCGTCGCGCACGTCGTTTACAAGCGGCTTCGGCCCGCAGAGATAGAAGTCCCGCTCCAGAATCCCCGGCATGGGATTTCAGGAAACCAGCGTCGATCATCCCGGTCTCGACGCCGGCATCCTGCTGGTCGGTCACGGTGAAGACGGTCTCGAGCCCGTCCATGCCCTCCCATTCCTCGCGCAGGATGATGTCCTTCTCCGTCTTGTTGGAGAAGATCAGCGTGGAGCCGTCGAGCGCGCCCTCCTTCGCCCGCGCCCGCAGGATCGGGATGTAGGGCGTGATCCCCGCGCCGCCGGCGATGAACACGGCCGGTCCGCCGCGGTCGGTGATCGCGCCGCCGGGTTCGTCGCCGATCACCCGGTCGCCCGGGCTCATCCCGGGGATGCGCTTGGTCACCCCGTTCTCGTGATCGGGATAGGTCTTGATGACGAACTCCACCCGGTCGGTCTCCTCCGGCTGGGAGGTCATGGTGAAGGGCCGGTCCTCCCCGCGCCAGCCGTCGACGTCGAGCGCCCAGTGGGTGCATTGCCCCGCCACCCAGTCGAACCCGTCCGGCCGGTCGAAGACCAGCCTGTAGGTGTCGTGGGTGACGGGCGCCTTGTCCTTCAGGGTGAAGGTGTAGCTCTCGGCCATCGGGGGACCCTCCTTGGTTTCCCCGAGAACGAGGCAGGCCGGGGCTTGTTCCGGCGGCGCCCCGGGGCGCTCGGTCGCGGTCGGACCGGATCAGGGGCCGAAGGTCACCGCCCCCCTGTCGTCGACGGTCCAGGCCGGGTTCCAGGCGATCTCCCAGGCATGGCCGTCGGGATCGGCGACGTAGCCGCGATACCCGCCATGCTCCGGCGCATCCGCCGGGCGGAGCACGCAGCCACCTGCCGCCGCCAGCCGGTCCATGAGGGGCGCCACGTCGTCCCGGCCGGGAACGTTGTGCGCCAGCGCGACGGCGCCCGGCGCCTCCGGCCCGGTGCGCCGCATGTCCGCCTCGAGCGCGGCCCTCGCCCATGTCCCGAGGACGAGGCCGTTCATCTGGTAGAAGACGATCTCCGGGTTCTCGAAGACCGGCAACCACCCGAATCCGTGCGTGTAGAACCGGCGCGACCGCGCCAGATCGGCGATGCCGAGAGTGATGACGGAGATCTGCTGCCGCATGGTCGCGCTCCCGGTGCCGCCGCGCGACCGGCCCGCCAAAGAATCCGGCCGCCCGCTCAGGCCCGCGCCGCCCGGTCCTGCCGCTCGAGCTGGGCGAAGACCTCGACCAGCGCCTGTCCGCGCCCCGGATGGGGCGCCGCGTCGCGCGCCGCGGCGTCCACGAGGAAGGCGACCTCCGGCAGCGGCGCGGCATAGATGATCGCCGAGCGCGGCATCGCCAGCGTCGCGCCGGTGCGCGCCAGCGACAGGCCGAGGAGCGCCGTCTTCCGCCCCCGCCCGGTCCGCGCCCGGGGCGTCACGCTGTCGTAGCCGTTGCGCCGGACCGCGCCGCCGATCGCCGCGTAGATGTGCCGCGCCGCGAAGATGCCCGGCCGCGCCGCGAGCGGCAGCGCCGCGATCCCCGCCTCGGCGCGGAGATAGAGCCGGCCCGCCTCGTCGAGCAGGCGGCGCACCATCTCCCGCACCTCCGGGTCGGCGCGCGGCGCGGAGAAGAACGCCTCCGGCTCGATCCCGGCCCGCGCCAGCCACTCGTCGGGGAGGTAGACCCGCCGCGCCCGCGCGTCCTCGCCCACGTCGCGGGCGATGTTGGTGAGCTGCATCGCCACGCCGAGGTCGCAGGCGCGCGCCAGCGCGTGCCGGTCGCGCACCCCCATCAGCACGCACATCATCGCCCCCACCGCGGAGGCGACCCGCGCCGAATAGTCGCGGAGCTCCGACATCGTGGCATAACGGCGGCCGAGCGCGTCCCAGGCCAGCCCCTCCAGAAGCGCCTCGGGCAGCGCGCGCGGCATGTCGAATTCCGCGATCACGCTGGCGAAGGCGCGGTCCGCCGCCCGGTCCGCGGGCGTGCCGCGATAGGCGAGGTCGAGCCGGTCGCGCAGGCGGAACACGGCCTCGGTCTTGTCGCCGCCGAGATCCACCGCATCGTCCGCCAGCCGGCAGAAGGCGTAGAGCGCCAGCGCCGGGTCGCGCACCCGCGCCGGCAACAGCTTCGAGGCGGCGTGGAACGACAGCGATCCGTGGCGGATCGACTCGCGGCAGGCTTCCATGTCGCGCGGATTTATCATTCGGCGGCCAGCCTCGGCGCCTGGACCGGCCGCGCGGGCGCGGGCACCAGCTTGCCCAGCACCTCGGCCGACGAGATCACCCCCGGCACGCCCGCCCCGGGATGGGTGCCCGCGCCGACGAGATAGAGCCCCGCCGCCTCCTCGCTCACGTTGTGGGGCCGGAACCAGGCCGATTGCAGGATGCGCGGCTCGATGGAGAAGCCGGAGCCGTGCGGGCTCAGGTAGCGGTCGCGGAAGTCGTTCGGGGTCATCACGTGCTCCGCCGCGATCCGCTCTCGGAAGCCCGGGATCACCTCCTCCAGCCGCGCCGCGACCTTCTCGCGGTAGACGGGTTCCTCCGCCTGCCAGTCCACGACGTCGCGGTGGCCCAGATGCGGCACCGGCGACAGCGCGTAGAACGTGTCGCCCCCTTCCGGCGCGGCGGAGGGATCGGTCACGGTCGGGCGGTGGAGATAGAGGCTCATGTCCTCGCTGAGCTGCCCCTTGCGGAAGATGTCCTCCACGAGGCCCTCGTAGCGCGGGCCGTTGAGGATCGTGTGGTGCCCCACGTCGCGCCACATCTCCCGCGTGCCCGTCGTGCCGAAATACCAGACGTAGAGTCCCATCGACCAGCGCCGCCTGCCGAGCTTCCTCTCCGTCCAGCGCCGCTTGCCCTGCAGGAGCCGCGAATAGGTGTGCCCGGCATCGGCGTTGGAGACCACCAGGTCGGCGGCGATCTCGGTCCCGTCGGTGAGCCGGATGCCGCGCACGGACTCCGACGGGACTCCGACGGGAGTCCGACGGGAATCCGACAGCAGGATTCGGTCCACCTCGGCGCCGAAGCGGACCTCGCCGCCCTGCTCCCGGATCACCCGCACCATCGCCTCGGCGATCGCCGCGACCCCGCCCATGGCGTAGTGAACGCCGAATTCCTTCTCCAGATGGGAGACCAGGATGTACATCGAGGTCACCCGGAACGGGTCCCCGCCGATGAACAGCGGATGGAAGCTGAACGCCATGCGAAGGCGGGGATCGCTGAACCGCCGCGCCGCATGGGCGGCCACGGACCGGTCCGCCCGCATCGCCGCGAAGGTCGGCAGCACCGTGATCAGGTCCTTCACCCGGTGCATGGAGCGCCGCCCCAGCTCCTCGAACCCGAACCGGTAGCGCGCCTCGGCATCGGCCAGGAACTTCTCGTAACCCCCTGCATCCGAAGCCGAAATGCGCGCCACCTCGGCGCGCATCGCGTCCGTGTCGGCCCGTGCGGTGAAGCGCGACCCGTCCGGCCAGCGGATCTCGTAGAACGGGTCGAGCGCGCGCAGGTCGACCTCCCGGTCGAAGTCGCGTCCGCAGGCTTTCCAAAGATTCCGCAACAGCTCCGGCACGGTCACGATGGTCGGCCCGAGATCGAATCGGTGGCCGTCCTTCCAGAGCGCCGAACCCCGCCCGCCGGGCCCGTCGAGCCGGTCGAGCACCGTCACCGCATAACCCTTGGCGCCGAGCCGCATCGCCGCCGCGAGCCCCCCGAGCCCGGCCCCGATCACCACCGCGTGGCTCGGCCCTGTCGATCCCTGATCCATCCCGGGACCGTAGCCCTGTCCACTTTGCCTGACAATCCGCCTCGCCCCCTTTCCAGCCTGCCGAAAGGCTGTCAGACTTCGTTGACAGGCGCCAATCGGGAGGGTCCGCCATCCAGACCGTCACGCTCTCGCTTCACCGGTTCGACCGCCGTCGCGACCGGCTCTGGGCCTTCGCGCAGATGGGGCTCGCTCGCCTCGACTTCGCGCGCATGGAGGATTGTGCCTTCTGGAAGCTCTGCGGCTCCGGCACCGGCGAGGGTTTCACGCCGCGGCCGAACCCGGCCGTCTGGGCGATCCTCGCCTGCTGGCCCGACGCCGGGACCGCCCGCCGCCGGACCGGCACCGCGCCCGTCTTCCGCCGCTGGCGCGCCCGCGCCGCCGAGACCTGGACGATCTTTCTGGCCCCCACCGCCGCCCGCGGCCTCTGGTCCGGAGAAGCGCCCTTCGCCACGACCTTGTCGGCGGACAAGGGCGCCGGCCCGATCGCCGTCCTCACCCGCGCCCATATCCGGCCCCGCCACGCGCCCCGATTCTGGCGCCAGCAGCCCGGCGTCTCGACGCGGATCGGCACCAACCCGGACGTCCTGTTCAAGATCGGCATCGGCGAGGTTCCCTGGCTCAACCAGATCACCTTCTCGGTCTGGCCCGATACCGCCTCGATGACGCGCTTCGCCCGCAGCGGCGCCCATGCCGAGGCGATCGAGGCGGTGCGCCGCGGCGGCTGGTTCTCCGAGGAACTCTACGCCCGGTTCCGCGTCACCGGCGAGGCCGGGCGCTGGCCGGGCATCCCCGACTTGGCACGCCAAAGCGAGGCCGCATGACCCGACCTTTCCCGTTCACCGCCATCGTCGGCCAGGAGGACATGAAGCGGGCGATGGTGCTGACCGCCATCGACCCCTCGATCGGCGGCGTCCTCGTCATGGGCGACCGTGGCACCGGCAAGTCCACCGCGGTGCGCGCCTTGGCCGCGCTCCTGCCGCCCATCCGCATGGTCGCGACCTGCCCGGTCAATTCGGCGCGGAAGGCCGACATCCCCGACTGGGCGCGGGTGGAGGAGTCCCGGATCGTCTCCCGCCCCACCCCGGTCGTTGACCTCCCCCTCGGCGCCGGGGAGGACCGGGTGACCGGCGCGCTCGACATCGAGCGGGCGCTCACGATGGGCGAGCGCGCCTTCCAGCCCGGCCTCCTGGCGAAGGCCAATCGCGGATACCTCTACATCGACGAGGTGAACCTCCTCGAGGACCATCTCGTCGATCTGCTCCTCGACGTGGCGCAGTCGGGCGAGAACGTGGTGGAACGCGAGGGGCTCTCGATCCGCCACCCGGCGCGCTTCGTGCTCGTCGGCTCCGGCAACCCCGAAGAGGGCGAGCTCCGGCCCCAGCTCCTCGACCGATTCGGGCTGATGGTGGACGTGGCCTCGCCCGCGGACGTGGAGAGCCGCATCGAGGTGATCCGCCGCCGCGACGCCTTCGAGCGCGACCGGACGGGCTTCCTGAAGCTGTGGAAGGCAGAGGAGGACGCGCTGCGGCGCGCGATCCTCGCCGCGCGCAGGCACCTCGCGGAGATCGCGACGCCGGAAGACGCGCTCCGCGACTGCGCCGAGCTCTGCCTCGCCCTCGGCGCCGACGGGCTCCGCGGCGAGCTCACGCTGCTGAAGACCGCCCGCGCACACGCCGCCTTCGAGGGCGCCGCCTCGGTCGAACGGGACCATCTGCGCCTCGTCGCGCCGATGGCCCTGCAGCACCGCCTGCGCCGCGACCCGATGGACGAGTCGGGTTCCGCCACCCGCGTGTTGCGCGTTGTGGAGGAGGTGTTCGGACCGCATCGGGCCGCCGCCGAATGAGTCTCCCATGACCGCCGCTTGGGTCCGCGCCGTCCGGGCCGCCGAGATGCTCCGCGTCGCGCCGGGCGACCTCGGCGGCCTCTGGATCCGGGCGCGCTCCTCTCCCGCCCGCGACGCGCTCCTCGACCTGCTGGCGCCGCTCGGGGCCGCGCGCCTCCACCCCGACATCTCCGACGAGGCGCTCTCCGGCGGGCCGGACCTGGCGGCGACGCTGGCCACCGGCCGCCTCCACCGGCGCGAAGGTCTCGTGGCACGCGCGCCGGCGCTCCTCCTGGCGATGGCGGAGCGGGCCGGGACCGGCCTCGCCGGCCGGCTGGGCCTCTCCCTCGACGCCGGCGGCCCGCCGGTGATCGCGCTCGACGAAGGCGCCGGGGAGGAGGCCCCTCCGGCCGCCCTCACCGAGCGGCTCGGCCTCTTCGTCCCGCTCGACGGACTGGCCCTCGGCGATCTCGTCCCGCCGCCCGAAGCCGACATTGCCGCCGCCCGTTTGCTCTACCCGCGCATCGCCGTCCCGCACGAGATCGCCGGGAAACTCGTCTCCGCCGCCGCCGCCTGCGGCATCGCCTCGCTGCGCGCCCCCCGCTTCGCCCTGGCCGCGACGCGCGCCAATGCCGCGCTCGAGGGGCGCAGTACGGTAACGGACGACGACGCGGCGCTGGCCGCCGCACTCTGCCTCGCCCATCGCGGCGCCCCGCCCGAGACGACGGAGGCGCCCGAGGACGCGCCGGACGGGACCCCGCCGCCCGAGCCCCGCACCGATCCGGACGACGGCGGCGCGCCCGAGGATCGGCTTGTCGAGGCGGTCCGCACCGCCCTGCCGCCGGGCCTCCTCGCCGCGCTGACCGCCGCAGGCCGCGCGCGGCAGACGGGCGGTGCCGGCGCGGGGGCGAAGAGCCGGTCCTCGCGCCGCGGCCGCCCGCTCCCGGCCCGGCCCGGCCGGCCCGAGAGCGGCCCGATCGACGCGTCCGCGACTCTGCGCGCCGCCGTTCCCTGGCAGACGATCCGCCGTCGCACCGCGCCGGACGATCCGCGGCGGCTGCTCGTCCGGCCCGCCGACATCCGGCTCAAACGCTTCGAGCGCCACAGCGACCGGCTGGTGATCTTCGTCGTCGACGCCTCGGGCTCGGCGGCGATGGCCCGCATGGCCGAGGCCAAGGGCGCGATCGAATCGCTCCTGACCGACAGCTACGCGGCGCGCGACGAGGTCGCCCTCGTCGCCTTCCGGCGCGAGGAGGCCGAGCTGCTGCTGCCGCCCACGCGTTCGCTGGTGCAGAGCCGCCGCCGCCTCGCCGCGCTGCCGGGCGGCGGCGGCACGCCGCTCGCCGCCGGCCTCGCCGCCGCGGAGAGCCTCGCCCGCCGCGCCGCGGACCGGGGCTACAGTCCGAGCCTCGTCCTGCTGACCGACGGGCGCGCCAACATCGCCCTCGACGGCAGCGCCAGCCGCGCCCGCGCCGCGGCGGACGCCGAGGCCGTCGCCCGCCGCCTGGCCGCTCCGGGCCTGCCCGCGCTGGTCATCGACACCGGTACGCGGCCGAACCCCGCCCTCGGCACCCTCGCGGCGCATCTCGGCGCCACGCTCCTGTCGCTTCCCCGGCAAGGCGCGGGGGAGATCGCCCGGACCCTGGCGCGGTGATGGACCGGGCGCGGGAAGCGGAGGGCTGGCCCAACGCGGAGGCCTCGCGCTTCGTCGAGAGCCGCCCCCATCGCTGGCACGTGCAGGTCGCGGGCGCAGGGCCTGCGCTTCTCCTCCTCCACGGCACCGGCGCCGCCACCCATTCCTGGCGCGACCTGCTGCCGCTCCTCGCCCGGACGCATACCGTCGTGGCGCCCGACCTGCCCGGCCACGGCTTCACCCGTCTCGGCACCCGGCGCCGCTCCTCCCTTTCGGCGATGGTCGAGGATGTCTGGACCCTCTGCGACACGCTGGACCTGAAACCTTCCGCCGTGATCGGCCATTCCGCAGGCGCCGCGATCGGCCTCGGGATGGCGCAGGCGCGGCCCGGCATCGACAATGTGATCGGCCTCAACGCCGCGCTCGGCGAGTTCGACGGCCCCGCCGCCTTCCTCTTCCCGACGATGGCGCGGATGCTGGCGGCGACGCCCTTCGTCCCGGCGACCATCTCCGGGCTGATCACCGCGACGGGTGGCGCCGACCGGCTGCTCGACGCCACCGGCTCGCGCATCGACGCGGCCGGAAAGCGGTTCTACCGCCGCCTGATCGCCAGGCCGTCCCACGTGGAGGGCGCGATCGAGATGATGGCGCAATGGTCGACGCGCAGCGTGCGCGACCGGCTGCCGGACCTCGAGGCGCGAGCCAGCTTCCTCTACGGGGAGGGCGACCGCACCGTGCCGCCGAAGATCTCCCGCGACTGTGCGGCACTGGCGAGGCACGGCCGCGCGATCTCCCTCGGGCCGCTCGGCCACCTCGCCCACGAGGAGGCGCCGCAGGCCGTGGCCGAGACCGTCCTCGGCCTTCTCGCGGCGCCCGTCACCGGACGATGAAGTCGGCGTGAAGCGCGCCCGCGGCCTTGATGCTCTTCAGGATGTCGATCATGTCGCGCGGCGCGACGCCGAGCGCGTTCAGCCCCGTCACCACGTCCGAGAGCGAGGCGGTGTCGGGCACCTCGGCGAGGCCGATCCCCGGCTCCTGCTCGATCTCGGCATTGGTGCGCGGCACCACCACCGTCTCGCCGTCCGCGAACGGGTTCGGCTGCGACACCAGCGGCGCCTCCTCGACGCGCAGCGTGAGCCCGCCCTGGCTGACCGCGACGCGGCTGATTTTCACGTCCGCGCCCATGACGATGGTGCCCGAACGCTGGTCGACGACCACGCGGGCGCGGGTCTCGGGCTCGACGGTGATGTTCTCCAGCTGCGCCAGAGCATGGGCGGGAGAGGTCGCGCGGGTGGCAGCGATGTCGACGGCGACGGTGCCGGCATCGAGCATCAGCGCCACGCCGGGATGCATGGAGCCGTTGATCGCCTGCTCGATCCGGCTCGCGGTGGTGAAGTCGGGCGTCCTCAGCGCGAGCCGGATCGTGTCGAGCCGGTTGAAGTCGAATTCGATCTCGCGCTCCACCCGGCCGCCGGCCGGAATCGCACCGGAGGTCGGCACCCCTTGCGTGACAGAGGCGGCGTCCCCCGTGGCGCTGGCGCCGCCGGCGATGACGGTGCCCTGCGCGACGACGTAGACCTGCCCGTCGGCGGCGTTGAGCGGCGACATGATCAACGTGCCGCCGAGCAGCGAGGTGGCGTCGCCGATCGCCGAAACGGTCACGTCGATGCGGCTGCCGGTGCGCGAGAAGGGCGGAAGATCGGCGGTCACCAGCACGGCGGCGACGTTGTCGGGGCGGAACTGCTCGCCGGTAACGTTAACGCCCAGCCGCTCGAGGATCGTCGACATGATCTCCTCGGTGAAGGGCGAGTTCCTGAGCCCGTCCCCGGTGCCGTCCAGCCCGACCACGAGGCCGTAGCCCACGAGATCGTTGCCGCGGACGCCGTCGAACTCGACGAGATCCTTGATCCGCACGGGAGCGGCCCCGGCGGCGGAGCCGAACGGGAGGACGAGGGCGAGGAGGAGGATCAGGAGATGGCGCATCAGAGATAGGAGGTCAGGTTCAGGCGCGAGAGGCGCGCGGTGACCGTGTAGAGGCTCTCGAGCTGCACCTGCGTCTGCTGCAGCCTGGTGGCGGTCTCGAACGGGTCTGCCGTGACGAACCCGTTCCGTGCGGTCTCCAGCCCCTGCCGCTCCGCCGCGTTGCGGGTCTGCGCCGCCTCGACCCGCGCCTGCGCGGCGCCGGCCCTCGCCTGCAGGCCGAGCAGCGCGCCGTCTGCGCCGAGGATGTCGTCGCGGCTCCAGGTGATCAGCTTGAACTTCTCGCCCGGCTGGCCGTCGAGCGCGCCGGCATCGACCACCGCGTAGCGGGCGAGGACCGCGAGCCCCTCGCGAAAGGCGGCGTCGTCGGCGCGCGGGGCGAAATCGACAACGTCTTCGGGTCCGATCCGCGTCGCGCCGCGCGCCGTGGGGCTGCCGATGTAGTCGTTGGCGTCGAAATCCCCGCCCGGCGCGAAATAGGCGTCGACCGCGGCGGTGACGTCGGCGGCCGTGGCCAGCCCGGCGACGGCGCCGGTCACGTCGGCGAAGATGTCGGCCGCGGGGCGCAGCGCCGGGCCGTCGGTGGCGGTCCCGGAGAACAGGCTGATCCCCCCCGCCTGCGCGTTCAGGTCGGAGACCATCGCGTCGAAATCCTGCCGCGCCCGGGCGGCGACGATGTCGAGCTTACTCTGGTCGGCGGTGTTCATCGCCGCCGCGGCGAGATCGAACAGGCCCTGGAAGCGGCTGCGCGACTGGTCGATCTTGCGCTCCGTGGCATCGACCGTGATAGCGGCCTCCTTCGCCGCGAGATCGTGCGCGTCGAGCGAAGACAGCCCGCGGGAAATGCCGGCGAGCGCCTGGGTGTCGCCCCGCATCGCCGCCGCGACGTCGGATTTCAGCCCGGTGGAGAGCTCCTCCCCGAGAGTCGAGAGCTCCCGGCTGAGTTGCGTCACGTTGCTGCGCTGGACGAAGTTCTGGGCGAGATCGCCGAGGCTCGGCAGGGGCATGTCAGATCTCCAGGATGCGGTCGATCATCGACCCGGCGATTTGGATGACGCGGGCATTGGCCGCGTAGGATTGCTCGATCAGCAGCAGCTTCTGCATCTCGACATCGGTATCGACGCCCTTCTGCAGCTCCGCCTCGCGCAGGGTGGAGGCGCGGCTCTCGGCGTAGGCGAGGTCGCTCTCGGTCCGGTAGGCCTCCGCCGTCTCGCGCCCGGTGAGGACGTCGCCGAGTTGCAGGAGCGATTTCGAGCCGCTCGACAGCGCCGCGCTCGACGGCGGCGAAGACGTCGTCAGCACCTCTGCGAAGGCGTTGAGGCGGCGCGATTCGCCCACCTCGCCCGGCGCCCCGTCGAGACCGTCGCGCAGGCGCCGGGCCTCGCCGCCCTCGGCAGGGTCCACCGCCTCCGACAGGGTCAGGCGCTGGGCGAGACCCGGAAGCGGGCTCGCGGATACCGGCGCGCCGCTCTCGGTGAACAATCCGGCTCCCGCGCCGTCGGTCAGTCCCGACGCCTCGAAGCGCTGCACCAGGTCGAGCGCCAGCGAATTGAGCCGCGCCTGCGCCGCTTGCAGCCGGTTGTCGCGCAGGTCGAAGAGCGCCTCGAGCCGGCCGCCGGCGACGGCGTTCTTCGGATTTGTCATGTCGATGGCGCGGCCGTCCACGGTGAGCCCCGAGAGCGGCGCGCCGAGACTCGAGCCCGCCGACATGCCGTTGATCGGCGTGAACCCGATCTCCGCCGGCCGGCTGTCGAGGAGCACGCGCCCGGTATCGGTGATCAGCGCGACGCGCCCGCCCTCGCGGTCGATCTGGCGCAGCGGCACGGTATCGGCGATCTCGTCGATCGCCTTGTGGCGCATGTCGACCAGCGAGTTCGCGTCGGTGCCGGTGGCATTGGCCTTGGCGATCTGGTCGTTCAGCTCGTCGATCCGGGCGAGGCCCCGGTTCAGCGCCGCCACCGCATCGCCGATGGCGCCGTCCGCGGCGAGCCGCTGGTCCTGGATCGTCCCGCCGGCGGCGTTGATGGCGCCGACCAGATCGCCCGCCGCGCGCACCGCCGCATCCAGCCGGATGTCGGAATTGGGCCGGCTCGCGGCGTCGAGGAACCGGGCGTTGAGGTCGCCGAGCCGGGCCGAGATCGAGGTGGAGGAATCGGCGCGCCCGATCGCGTCGGCGACCGTCTCGAGCGCCGCGAGACGGGTTCCGGCGCCGGCGCTCGACGCATCCGCGGCGCGGCGGTCGGTGACGAGGGCGATGTCCGTGCGGCGATCGACGCCCTCGACCCGCACGCCGCCGTAGCGGTCGCTCGAGAGCTGGACGTCGCGGACCCCGTAGCCGGGGGTGAGCGCGTTGGCGACGTTCTGGGACGCGGTCTGCGCCGCCCGGCCGGTGGCCGAGAGCCCGGAGACGGCGGAGGAGAGGGCGGCGGAAATGCTCATGGTCTAGCTCAGCGCTTCAGATTGGTGGTTTCCTGCAGCATCTCGTCGACGGTCTGGATGACCTTGGCGTTCGACGAATAGGCGCGCTGCGTCTGGATCAGGTCGGTGAGTTCCTTGGCCACGTCCACGGTGCTCGTCTCGCGGGTGAACCCCGCGGTCGAGCCCACCGGACCCGAGCCCGCGTCCCAGAGGAACATCGGCCCCGACTTGCCGCTGATCCTGAAGGTCTGGCTGTCTCCGGTGATCAGGCCATTCGGGTTCGGCACGTCGACCACCGGTACCTGGTAGATCGGGCGGGTGAACCCGCTGTCGTAGATGCCGTTGACGATCCCGGCCTCGTCGATCTCGACGCTGACGAGGCTGCCGACGGTGGCGCCGTTCTTGGACAGGGCGGTCGGCGCGAAGTCCGAGTCGAGCTGCGTGAGGCCCGACTGGTCGCCGTAACGGCCGACATTGACCGCCATCTCCGTCCCGCCGTCGCCCACGTCGATGGTCAGGGCGCCGGTGTCCTCGTCGTAGCTTCCGGTCGTGGCCACGACGTTCTGGAGCGTTCCGCCGCCGGTGGCCGCGTCGCTGAACGTCAGCTCGAACTCCCCGACGGGGGTCGTGCCGTCACCGGTGTGGGTGTCGGTGATCGTCATCGTCCATTGGTTGGCGGCAATCGGCTTGAAGGCGAATTTCAGCGATTCGGTCTGCCCGAGATTGCCGAAATATTCCAAAGAGATGTCGCTCGCCGCGCCGAGATCGGGCGGATCCTGGGCATCGGCCGCGGGAAGGTTCACGCCGAGCTTCACCTCGGTGGTGGGCGCGGCGGCGTACTGATTGTGGTTGACGTTCACCGGCTCGAGGCTGTCGGAGCTGTCGCGGGCGAAGCTGTCGATGGTGCCGTCGGAATTGGCCGGCCAGCCGAGCAGAACCTTGCCGGCGGAATCGACGAGGATGCCGTCCGCGTTGGGTCGGAACGAGCCGGTCGTCGCGAGCGACATCTCGAGCTTGCCGCCGGCCTCGACGCTGGAGAGCTGCGTCACCGGCAGGAAGCCCCGCCCGTCGATGGAGATGTCGGTGGAGTTGCCCGTTCCCTCGAGCTGGCCGCGCTCGTCGACCGCCCGCGCGTTGGTCGTGCGCACCCCGCCCGCGGTGTATTTCGTGGGCGATCCCGAGCCGAGGACGACCGAATGGAAATCGGTGGTCGCGCGCTTGTAGCCGTAGGTCGCCGAGTTGGAGATATTGTCGGAGATCGTGGCGAGCTTCTGCGCGTTGGCGTTGAGACCGCTGACTCCCGCGGAGAGGGAGGACGAGATGGACATGGGCGGACCTTTCGTGTCGATTCCCGGACTTTGACGGCAGGATTAGGCCACCGGCCTTAACACTGCCCTAAGCCGCTACAGATTGCGCAGGAGGATCAGTTCGATCCGGTTGTTGCGGACATCCATCCCGTCGGGATGGATGTTCGACGCGTCGCCGAAGCCGCCGAGCCGCCGGATCCGCTGTGCGTTGGTGAAGCCGCCGACCAGCATCCGCCGCGCCCGTTCGGCGCGGTCGGTCGACAGCGTCCAGGGCGCGCTGTCCTGCCGCACCACCGCCTCCTCCCGGACATGGCCGTTGACCGCGATCGGGTTGAGCGCCATCGAGAATATCTCGTCGACGACGCCGATCAGATCCCGCATCAGCGGCGTCGGCTCGGCGCTCTCCCCGCGGAACAGTGTCGCGCCCGGAAGGTCGAAGAGATCGACGATCAGCCCCTCGTCGGTGATCCGCACCTCGATATGCTCGAGCAGCTCGTCGGCCACCTTGCTCTCGCCGGAACTGGCGTCGAACTGCTTCGCGATCTCCTCGAATTCCGCGTCCATCTTGTTCGCGCCGCCCTCGGTGGAGGCGCCGTCGGCGGGCTGGCCGATCAGCGTGTCGTCGTCCATGACCGAGCGGCCGTTCAGCGCCCCGTCCGAGCCGCCCGATTCCTTGGAGACCGGGATCGAGGGGCTGAAATAGTCGGCCAGGCCCTTGCGCTGGTCCTCGGTGGTCGCGTTCAGCAGCCACATCATCAGGAAGAACGCCATCATCGCCGTCACGAAATCCGCATAGGCGACCTTCCACGCGCCGCCGTGATGTCCGCCGGCGACGATGATCTTCTTGCGCTTGATGATCGTCGGTGCGCTCTTGTCCTGCGCCATGTCCCGGGCCTCGGCTTCGATATGGCGCCCGGCCTAAGGGCCAGAGGTGAATCTGGCGCTAATCGCCGCAGTTTTCCCCGCCCGGCCGCCGGACTAGGTCGCTGCCGGCTGGAGGGCCCCATGCCGCGCGACCGGAACGACCAGACGATCTACGACGCTGCCGCCGCCTCCTGGTGGTCGGACGAGCTGCGATGGGTGCGCATCCTGAGGAACATGGTGCCCGGCCGGCTCGCCTGGTTCGACCGGCACGTGGAGTGGCGGGACGCGCGCGTCCTCGATCTGGGCTGCGCCGGCGGCTTCCTGTCCGAGGCGCTGGCCCGGCGCGGCGCCCGCGTCACCGGGCTCGATCCTGCCGAGCGGGCCATCGAGGCGGCACGCACCCACGCCGCCGCGGCGGGCCTCGGGATCCGCTACGAGATCGGCTCCGGGGAGGAGATGCCCTTCGCGGACGGCGCCTTCGACGCCGTGGCCTGCGTCGACGTCCTCGAGCATGTGCGCGACCTCGACGCCGTCCTCGGCGAGGTCCGCCGCGTGCTCCGTCCCGGCGGCCGCTTTCTCTACGATACGATCAACCGCAATCCGCTCGCCACCTTCGCCGTGGTCACCCTGGCGGAGGACGTGTTGCGGATTCTGCCCCGCGGCACCCACGACCCCGCCCTGTTCCTCAAACCCGCCTCGCTCGCCGCGGCGCTCCGCCGGGCGGGGCTCGAGCCCGGCGAGACGACGGGCTCGGTCCCCGCGGCCTCGACCGGCGGCTCGATCCGACCTTCGGGCCCCTCCCCTTCACCACCGTGATCTACATGGGCTATGCTGTCCGCAGGTGACGGGCCCTCGCCCCGAGCCTCGGGGACCCGCCTCGGAGGCTTCCACCCGCGCCAAGGAGGTTCCGCGTTGCGCCCGATCCCCCCCGCCCCGCTGCTTCTCGGCCTCGCCGGGCTCCTGCCGTTCCTCTGGGGCGCGCTGACCGTGCTGGTGCCCTCGCTCGGCGTCTGGGGCGCCGCCGCGATCGGACCGCGCTTCGTCGGACCCTACGTCCAGCTCGCCTACGGCACGGTGATCCTCAGCTTCATGTCCGGCGTGCTCTGGGGCTTCTCGACGCAGGCGGCGGGCGCGGTTGCGGCGACCGGCTACGCGCTCTCGACCCTGCCGGCGCTCTGGGCCTTCTTCTTCGTCGGCGGCGGCCCGGTCTCCGCCGCGATCTATCTCATGGCCGGCTTTCTGGGCATCCTCGGCCTCGACTGGATGTTCCAGAGACAGGGGCTCGCGCCCGCATGGTGGATGTCCCTGCGCCTTCTGCTGACCGGAATTGTCCTGCTGTCGCTCCTGACGGTGATCATGTGACCCCGGGGCAGCCGCAGGCCGGGACCGGTCGGGAGACGGGCGACGCCTGAGAGCGGCAACGCGGCAGAGGCCCGGTTGCGATCCCGGCCCGGGCCGGCTTCGACGCGCCGGCGCCTGAAGGGCGTTCCGATATCCCGGATGTCGGGCAACCGCGAAACCTGCAGGACCGTTCTTGCGCGCAAACCCGCGCCGTGACAGTCGGAGGCCAAGCCCCGGCGGACCGAAGATGCCCGATCTCTACGCCTACACGGATGGAGCCTGCTCCGGAAATCCCGGCCCCGGCGGCTGGGGGGCGCTGCTCGTCGCGCGCGAGGGCGACCGCGTCGCCAGGGAACGCGCGCTTTCCGGGGGCGAGGCGCGGACCACGAACAACCGGATGGAGCTCCTCGCCGCGATCTCTGCGCTGGAGAGCCTCACCCGCCCCTCCCGCATCACCATGGTCACCGACAGCCAGTACGTGAGGAACGGTGTCACGAACTGGATCCACGGCTGGAAGCGCAACGGCTGGAAGACCGCGGCCCGGAAGCCGGTGAAGAACGCCGAGCTGTGGCAGCGGCTCGACGCCGCCCAGGCCCGGCACGAGGTCGCCTGGGAATGGGTCAAGGGCCATGCCGGCCACCCCGGGAACGAGCGCGCCGACGAACTGGCGCGCGCCGGCATGGCCCCCTACAAGGACAGCGCCCGGGGATGAATGCCGTCGCGGTCCTCGACCATGCCGCGGTCCTCGTCTTCGCCATGACCGGCGCGCTGACCGCCAGCCGCGCGCAACTCGACATCGTCGGGTTCGCCTTCCTCGCGATCCTGACGGCGGTGGGCGGCGGCACGCTCCGCGACCTCCTGCTCGACCGCCCGATATTCTGGATCGACAGTCCGGGCTATTCTGGACTCGGCGTCCTCGCCGCCATCGCCGTCTTCTTCACCGCGCATCTGCTCGAGAGCCGCCTGGCGGCGCTCTACTGGCTCGACGCCGCGGCCCTGTCCGCCGCCGTGGCGGCCGGCACCGGGGTCGGCATCGAGACCGGCAGCTCTGGCCGATCGTGCTCTTCACCGGCGTCGCCACCGGCACCTTCGGCGGTCTCCTGCGCGACGTGGTGGCCAACGAAGTGCCGCTCGTGCTCCGCCAGGGAGAAATATACGCCAGCGCGGCCCTGTCCGGCGCGGCCACGGCCCTGCTGCTCGATCTCGTCCTGCCAGTCGCCCCGGCCCTCGTTCTCGGCGGAGCGGTCACCTTCGCCATGCGCGCGGGCTCCATCGCCTTGGGATGGCGCCTGCCGGTCTACCGGGCGAGACCGCCCCGGCGCCGCTGACGGGAAGCTGGAGGTGAGAGACTGGACACGACCCAGACGGGGCTCGTTACGGCTGCTTCCTTCCGGACCTGACCGGGTTGGCGAGGCGCCTGCCCGCGCCAGCCTCTCGAGGGGCGAGATACGCCTCCGACCGCCGCGATTCAAGGGCGCGCGCGTGTCAGGCGCGCGCGCCGAGATGCAGGCGGTAGGTGGCGAATCCTTCCGCGTCGGTGCCGATCGGCTCGAGACCGCGCCGGTCGTGCGCCCGCGGATGCCGCGCGGCGCCGGGGCCGGTGCGGAAGATCGCCGTCGCCTCCGGCAGCGGAACGAAGTCGAAGGTCGGCTCCTCCGGCCCGGCCGACCCCTCGAGGACGAGATCGCCGACGGCGTCGCGGACGACGGTGCCGGTGGGAAAGAGCGTGGTCGCCGGCGCCGGGAACCGGCCGCCGCCGCAGGCCCTGAAATCCGTCATCGCGAGGATCAGGGGCGTCTCCGGCCGCAGCGGGGCGCCGTCGAGGCGCAGATCGCAGACCCGCCCCGGCCCGTAGCCGAGGCGCCGGCCGATGATGTCGAACCGGGCCGGGCGCGAGAGGTCGACCGAGAACCGCACCCGGTCGGGAAGGTCGAAATCGGTCGGGGGGAAGCGCGGATCGACGAGGTCCGCCTCCGCCGCGCCGGGCCTGATCCGGGTGAAGGCGCTGACCGTCCGCTCGAGCCAGGCATGGACATCGGCGCCGGTGGCCTGGACACCGACGATCCGGTCGGGAAAGCTGCAGAGGCGCTGCAGGTCCGCCTCGACGACGGGTCCGGCCGGGATGTCGATGTAATGCATCGGTCCGCCTAGCCCGCCCCCCATTTCGACGCCGCGAGTCCGATGACCGGACGGTCCGCGCGTCTGAGATGTTCCGGCAGCGCGCGCTCCACCGCCCGCCGCTGGGCCCGCGCGACGAGCATCGTGGCCGGGCAATGGCCGATCCGCCCGAAGTAGCTCACGAGCGGACTTGGGGTCCGTCCGACGACCCGCGCCCCGATCTCCAGGGCCCGCAGGTGCATGCCGCGACTGGCGCGCAGCACCGCCGGGTCGCCGGCAACCCGCTGCGCGACGCGGCCCTGCTCGGCCGGGCTGGAGACGGGATGGATCGCGACCTCGTGCCCGACCGCGCGCCAGCCGCTGTCCCGGCGCTCGAGGCGCAGGTCGATGCGGCCGAGATGCCGCCCCAGAAAGCCCGGCATGACCGCCGGCACGCCGGCGACCTCGCCCCGCGCGACATCCACCGCCTCGGAGCCCTCGAAGGCCGGGCCGGGAAACAGGGTATGGACGTGGCCGAGGACGAGCGCGTCGATCCCGCCGCTCGCCGCGAGCATCCTGACGGAGCGTTCGGAGACCCCGCCGAGGCCGCCGTGACAGAGCGCGATGACCAGGTCCGCCTCCTCCTGCCGCAGGTTCGCCAGCGCCGCCTCGAGGCTCCGGGCGACGTCCCCGACCTTCAGCGTGCCGAGTTTCGGCAGCCCGCCGGCGCCCACCGCCTCGGGGGGCAGGAAGCCGACGAGCCCGACCCGCACCGGCGGCCCGCACCCGGGCAGGGCGCGCGACAGCACGACATGGGGCAGGGCGAAGGGCGATCCGTCGGCCTCCACGAGATTGGCGCAGAGAAAGGGGAAGCGCGCCGCCCCCATCGCCGTCTCGACCGCCGCCCGGCCCTGGTCGAACTCGTGATTGCCCAGAAGCGCGGCGTCGTAGCCGGCGGCGTTCATCGCCGCGACGACGCCCGCGACGCAGCCATCCTGCGGAACGACCGTGTTGGTGTCGCCGTAGAGGAAGTCGCCATTGTCCACGAAGACCGTCGCCGCCGCCTCCGCGCGCAGCCGCCGGACGAGGCTCGCGATGCGGCTCAGGCCCCGCGACGGATCGGGGCGGCGGAGGCCGTAATCGTAGCTGCGGATCGCGGCGTGCAGATCGGTCGTCGCGAGAAGCCGGATCGTCGCCTGACCGTCGCGGACCGTCGGGGGCTCGCCGTCCATCTCGTCCTTCCGCGCGCGGTATGACGGGACGTAAACAGCTAAACTCAAGGTTGTAAACCGCAAGCGCCTCCCCGCTTGCCATTGCCGTTGCGCCGGCACACCTGTCGGGCGCAACGCGATGGAGGATTTGCCCTTGAGACATGCCGAACGGGTCACCTTCGGGGCCTCGGGTCTCGACCGCGCCGCGCATCTGCGCGGCGACACGGAGGCGCAGGCGTCCCATCCCGCCGCCAGGTGGGTCCCGTTCTGGCGCGGCAAGCCGCTCATGGCGCCGGATGCGGAGAGCGGCGGGTTCACGCTCGGCGCCGTGGTGCGCGGCCATCCCGCGCTCGTCGAGGCCGGGCAGACACTGTTCCTCGGCCTCGAGGGCGAGGCGCCCCGCTTCGCGGCCGACCTGTCGGACTGGACGCCGGAGGAGATTCCCGAGACCGTCGGCCGCTTCAGCGACCCCTCCGAACAGCGCCACCCGGCGCTGCCCGGCGCCGCCTTCCGGGACCTGCGCGGCGCGATGACCCGGCTCTCGGCCCGCGACGCGGAGCTCGCCGCCACCGCCCGCGGCCTGCTGGAATGGCATCGCTCCCACGGCTTCTGCGCCAATTGCGGCGCGCCGAGCGAGCCCGCGGAGGCCGGCTGGCAGAGGCACTGCCCGGCCTGCGGGCGGCGCCACTTCCCGCGCACCGATCCGGTCGTCATCATGCTGGTGACGGCGGGCAATTCGGTCCTCGTCGGCCGCGCGCCGGGCTGGCCGGAGCGGATGTATTCGCTGCTCGCCGGCTTCGTCGAGCCCGGCGAGACCATCGAGGCGGCCGTGCGCCGCGAGACGCTCGAGGAGACCGGCGTCCATGTGGGCCGGGTCCGGTACCTGACGAGCCAGCCCTGGCCCTTCCCGGCGAGCCTGATGATCGGCTGCCGGGGGCAGGCCGCCTCGACCGGGATCGCCACCGACCCGGTGGAGATCGCCGATGCCCGCTGGATGACGCGGGAGGAGATGATGGCGGCCTTCGCCGGCGCCCACGAGGTGACGCCGGCCCGGCCCGGCGCCATCGCCCGGTTCCTGCTGCGCGAATGGCTTGCGGACCGCCTCGATTGACCGCACCTTCCGCCGGTGACGAAAGGACGCCCATGAAGCTGACCCTCGGACGGAAGATCGACGCGCCGCAGGCGACAGTCTTCGACGAGATCGCCGCGTTCGAGGCCCTCGAACGGATGGCGCGGGACAAGGGCGTCAACCTCGTGCGCACCGATGACGGTGCGGCCGGCCCGGCCGGCGCGACCTGGAATGTCCGCTTCGACCTCAGCGGCCGCGTCCGCAAGGGGATTGCCCGGGTGGTGGCCTTCGAGCGCGCCGAGCGGATCGCGCTCGCGGCCGACCTCGACGACATCAGCGCCCTGGCCGCCGTTGATCTCGCCACCCTCCCGTCGCAGACGACGCGGCTCACCGGATCGGTGGTCCTGCGCCCGGCCTCGATGACCGGCCGGGTGCTGCTGCAGACCCTGAAGCTGGCGAGAGGATCGCTCGAGCGGCGGCTGGCCAGCGGTCTCGACGCCTTCGCCGGCCGGCTCGAGCGCCGCCCGGAGTAGCGGCGACCGCGTTGCGTTCGCCCGGCGCCGCTGGCATCGTCCGCGAATGCCGATGCGGATCAAGGCCAACGCCGTCCATTTCCTCACAGCGACCGGCGCGGTCTTCGCCATGCTGGCCCTGCTGGCCGCGATCGACCACGCCTGGGGCATCATGTGGTTCTGGCTCGTCGTCGCCTTCGCCGTGGACGGCGTCGACGGCCCGCTGGCGCGCCGCTACGACGTCGGCGTGAACGCCCCCGCCTATGACGGCGTGCTGATGGACCTCATCATCGACTACCTCACCTACGTCTTCATCCCGGCCTTCGCGCTCTTCGCCTCGGGGCTCCTGCCCGGCTGGACGGGCTGGATCGCGATCATCGTCATCACCTACACCAGCGTCATCTACTTCGCCGATACGCGGATGAAGACGACCGACTACTCGTTCTCCGGCTTCCCCGGCTGCTGGAACATGGCGGTTCTGGTCTTCTTCGCGGCCGAGCCGGAATGGTGGCTCATCCTCCTGCTCGTCGTGCTCTTCGCGGTGGCGATGTTCCTGCCGCTGAAATTCGTACACCCGGTCCGGACGGCGCGCTGGCGCTGGGTGACGCTGCCCGCCGCCTTCCTCTGGACGGCGATGGCGGGATGGGCCGCCTGGCTGGACTTCGAACCCTTCCCGGCGCTGGAGGCGGCGCTGATCGTCGCCTCGATCTACCTCGCCCTCGCGGGCATCGCGCAGCAGGCGATCTACGGCCCGGACGGCTGAGGCGCGCGCCTCAGAGCTGCTCGGCGATCCACCACGTCACCCCCTGCCCGTCCCGGACCCCGCCGCGCAGGTCGCCGTCGCCCTTCTCGGTCGGCGGCTGCACCTCCACCGCGCCGGCCTCGAGCGCCCGGGCATGGGCGGCGCGCGCATCGGCGACATAGACGTGGAGATGGGCCGGCGGGCCGCCCTCCGGCATCTGGCCGACCATCAGCACGGTGTCGTCGATGCGGCATTCCGCATGCCGGATCGCGCCGGCATCGTCGCGGATCACTCGCAGCCGCTCCGCCCCGAAGACCCTCCGCGCGAAGTCGAGGACCGCCTCCGCCTCGGCCACGACCAGATAGGGCGCGAGGCTCGTGTAGCCCTCGGGTTTCCAGCCCATGTCACGCCTCCTCCCCTGTCAGCCCGAGCCGGATCGGCCCCGTCGCGGTCACCGGGTCCACCGGCCCGCCCCGCTGCGTCGCGGCGAGCGGCAGGCCGCGCGCCACCCGCCGGACATCCTGCATAAGCGGCCGCCAGTCCTCCGAGAGCCGCCGCGCCGCCTCCGAGGGGCAGAAGGTCTTCTCCCTCCCCGCTCGCGGGCGAGGCCCATCAGGACCTCCACGATGCGGCCGTCCTCAACCAAGGCGCTCGCGCAGCACCCGGCGGAGGATCTTCCCCGAGGCCGATTTCGGGATCTCCTCCACGAACCGGATCTCGCGGAGCTGCTTGTAGGGAGAGAGCCGGTCGGCGAGATAGCTCCGCACGCCGTCGGCGTCGAGCTCGGCGCCCTCGGCGCGCACCACGAACCCCACCGGCACCTCGCCCGCCTCCTCGTCCGCGCGGCCGAGCACCGCGGCGTCGAGGATCCCGTCATGGCCCAGGAGCTCGGCCTCCAGCTCAGCCGGCGCGACCTGGAAGCCCTTCACCTTGATGAGCTCCTTCACCCGCTCGCGCACGAACATGTAGCCGTCGGCGTCGATGACGCAGAGATCGCCGGTCCTGAGCCAGCCGTCCTCCGTCAGCGTCTCCCGCGTCGCCGCCGCGTTGCCAAGATAGCCCGCCATCACGTTCGGGCCCCTGACCCAGAGCTCGCCCTCCTCGTCGGGCCCCAGGTCGCGGCCCGTCTCCACGTCCACCACCCGGCACTCGCAGCCAGGCACGGTGAGCCCCGATGCGCCCGCCCGCGGCGCGTCCTTCGGCGTGGCATGGCTGACGGGCGACAGCTCCGTCATCCCGTAGGCCTGGGTCATCACCGCCCCGAGCCGCGTCGCGCAGGCATCGCCGAGTTCGGCCCCGAGAGGCGCGGCGCCGCAGACGACCTGTTCGACCGAGGACGTGTCGTACTGTTCCACGAGCGGATGCTTGGCCAGCGCCAGAACAACCGGCGGCACCAGAAAGAGCCGCCTCGGTTGGTGCTCGGCCACGAGGGCGAGGAACCGCTCCAGATCGAAGCGCGGCATGGTGACGAGCCGCGCTCCCGAGGAGAGATAGAGGTTCATCAGCGCCGTCATCCCGTAGATGTGGAAGAACGGCAGGAACCCGACGGTCGTGTCGTCGGGCCCGGTGGGCAGCACCGCCCGGCATTGCAGCACGTTCGCCACGAGGTTGCGATGGGTCAGCATCACGCCCTTCGGCCTGCCCGTCGTGCCGGAAGAATAGGGCAGGACGACGACGTGGGTCGCCGGATCGACCGGCGCCTGCTCCCGCTGCGTCTCCCCCATCAGGTCGTCGAGCGTCAGCTCTCCCGCGCCGATCACCGCGACCGCCTCGACATCGGTCTCCCCGACCGCCTGCCGCGCGGTCTCCGCGAAGGCTTCGGCGACGATCAGGAGCCGCGCCTTCGAAGTCCTGGAGCTGGCGGCGCACCTCGTGCGCGGTGTAGGTCGGGTTGATCGTCGTCACGGTGCCGCCGGCCCAGGCCACGCCGTGGAACACCGTCACGTAATCGGGCACGTTCGGCGCCATCAGCGCCACGGTCTGCCCCGCCCCGAAGCCCCGCGCCGCGAGCCCGCCGGCCAGCCGCTCGATCCGCTGCCGCAGCGCCGGCGCCGTGATCGTCTCGCCGGTCGCCCCGTCGGTCAGCGCCACGCCGTCGCCGATCAGGGCGAGGCCCTCGAAGAGCTGCTCGGTCACGCTCTGGTCGGGGATCTCCAGCGCCGGATGCGGGCTCGCGAATATGGTCATGGTCCTCGTCCTCCCTCGGGCCCCGCGCGGAGGCCGCCTCCGCGGCGCAGCCTAGCACGGAAGCCCTGCGGGGGAAGCCGTGCTCAGAACGGCGGCGGCGCGGCGAAGCGCATCCAGCGCCCGCCGGTCGGATGGCGCAGCTCCAGCACCTCGGCATGCAGCATCAGCCGCTCGTGGTCGCGCGCCGCCCCGGTCGCGTAGAGCGTGTCGCCGAGGATCGGATGGCCGAGCTCCAGCATGTGGACGCGGAGCTGGTGCGACCGGCCGGTCTCGGGCGTCAGCCGCATCCGCGTCTCCCCCGCGCCCCGGCGCTCCACCGCCCAGTCGGTCCGCGCCGGCCGCCCGGCCTCGAAATCCACCCTCTGCCGCGGCCGGTTCGGCCAGTCGACGCGGAGCGGCAGCTCCACCCGGCCCGCCTCCTCCGCGACCGCTCCCGCGACCCGCGCGACATAGGATTTTCGCACCTGCCGCTTCTCGAACTGCAGCCCCAGATGCCGCTGCGCGTTCGCATTCCGGGCGAAGACCACGACGCCCGACGTGTCCCGGTCGAGCCGGTGCACGAGCAGCACGTCCGGGAACTCCTCCCCGAGCCGCGCGATCAGGCAATCGGCGAGCGCCGGACCCCGCCCCGGTACCGACAGCAGCCCGGCCGGCTTCTCCACCGCGACGAGGTCGTCGTCGGCGTGCAGGACCCTGGCCGGTCCCCCGGGCGGGTCGTAGTCAGGCGCCGGCGAAGGTGGCATCGAGTATCCGCCCCAATCCCTCCAGTCCGCCGGCCTTAAGGCCCCGGGCCGTTCGCTGTCGATGTCGATGTCGAGCACCGCGACGATCCGCCCCCCGCCGTCGCGCACCGGCAGCACGATCTCGCTCCGCGTCGAGGCGGCGCAGGCGATGTGGCCCTCGAACGCCTCCACGTCGGCGACGATCTGCACCTCGCCGGTCCGGGCCGCCGCGCCGCAGACACCGCGCGAGAAGGGACTGGTCAGGCAGCCTTGCCCGCCCTGGTAGGGGCCGATATTCAACAGGTCCGGTGCCACCACGCGGCAGAAGCCGGTCCAGTCGAACCGCGCGTCGGAATGGTGGATCTCGCAGGCCAGCGTCGCCATCAGCGCGACCGGGTCCGTCTCGCCCCCGGTCAGGCTGCGGACGCGGCGAAGGAGCATGTCGTAATCCAGGATTGCGTCTCCCGCGATGCCGGCCGGTCTTAAGCGGCCGTTAGCACATTTGCGGCTAGGAAGGCCACGGCCCAACCGAAGAGATCCCCGATGCAGCTCGAGACAGCGGAAAGCGGCGACGTCCTGATCGTGACCCCCTCGGAGGATCGGCTCGACGCGGCGGTCGCGGTCCAGTTCAAGGACGGGATGCGCGCCATCGCCACCACGGCGCCGGACCGGGTCGTCCTGCATCTCGGCCACGTCAAGTTCCTCGATTCCTCCGGTCTCGGCGCGGTGATCGGCGCGATGAAGCTCATGGCCCCCCGGGTGCGCCTTGAGCTCGCCGAACTCACCCCCCCGGTGGAGAAGGTCTTCAAGCTGACCCGGATGGACCGGATCTTCGTCATCCACCCGGACCTCCGATCGATTGGCGAGGAGGGGGCCGATGCCTGCCGTGCGAGCTGATCGCAGGACCGAGACGGTCTTTGTCGAGGACGACCGGGCGGGCGACGGCAGCTTCGAGCTCCGCGTGCTCTACCCCAACCGCCCCTATGCGGTGCGCAACGCGCTCGCCGCGATCATGGGCGGGCTCGAGGGCCTGCGCCTGACCGCCGATGAGGCGGCGAACCTGCAACTGCTCCTCGCCGAGGTCCTGAACAACGTCTCCGAGCACGCATATCCGGACGATCCGACGGGCCTCGTCGAGCTCCATCTCCGCCGCGAGGAGCGCAATCTGGTGTGCCGCGTCGTCGACACCGGCAGGCCGATGCCCGCCGATGCCCTGCCCGGCGCCCGCCTGCCCGATTTCGGCAACTCGACGGACGATCTCCCCGAAGGCGGGTTCGGCTGGTTCCTGATCCACACCCTGGCCCGGGATCTGCAGTACCGCCGGCGCGACGGGCGCAACGTCCTGACCTTCGAGATGGCGTTCGACGGCAAGATGACCCTGCCGAGCTGACGGCCGCGCCGGAGGGATTTCCTTTCCCGTCCCCGCGCTCTAGCGTCCGGCCCGGAGAGGGAGGACCAGATGCGCGATTTCCAGTTGCCCGGCCGCTCGCCGGTCTTCGCCACCAACGGCATGTGCGCCACGTCGCATCCGCTGGCGGCCAAGGTGGCGGTGCAGATCCTCGAGGCGGGGGGCAACGCCGTCGACGCCGCCATCGCCGGCGCCGTGCTCCTCGGCATCGCCGAGCCGCAGATGACCGGCATCGGCGGCGACTGCTTCGCGCTCGTCGCGCGCGCCGATGGCGACGTCGTGGCGCTGAACGGATCGGGTCGGGCGCCCGCGGCGCTCGATGCCGAGCGGCTGCGGGGAGAGGGCCATTCGGCGATGCCCGTCGCCGGCGCCGCACCCGTCACCGTCCCCGGCGCCATCGACGGCTTCTGCCGGCTCTCCGCCGATCACGGCCGCGCCGGGCTCGCCACCTCCCTCGCCCCCGCGATCCACTACGCCGAGGCCGGCATCCCGGTGGCCCCCCGCGTCGCCGCCGACTGGGCCGTCGAGGCCGACAAGCTCACCGAAACCGCCCGCCGCCACTACCTGCCGGAGGGCCGCCCGCCGCGGCCCGGCACCCTCTTCCGCGCCCCCGAACAGGCCGAGATCCTGCGCCGCGTCGCCCGCGACGGCCGCGCCGCCTTCTACGAGGGGGAGGTGGCGGAGGACATGGTCGAGACCCTCCGCGCCGCCGGCGGCGAACACACGCTCGCCGACTTCGCCGCCACTGCCTGCGACTACGTCACCCCGATCGAGGGGTCCTACGGCGGCTACGACCTGGTCGAGCACCCGCCGAACGGGCAGGGCGCCACGGCGATCCTGCTCGCCAACATCCTCGCCCGGTTCGACCTCGCGGCAATGGACCCGCTCGGGGCCGAGCGCGTCCATGTCGAGGCGGAGGCCACCAAGCTCGCCTACGACGCGCGCAACCGCTTCATCGCCGATCCGGACCACACCACGCGGCTCGACCACATCCTGGGAGACCGGACCGCCGAGCGCCTCGCCGCCCTGATCGACCCCGACCGGGCGATGCCCGACCCCGCCCCCCTGTCGGAGGCGGTGCACCGGGAGACGATCTACATCACCGTGGTCGACCGGGAGCACACGGCCGTCTCGCTGATCTACTCGATCTTCCACGGCTTCGGCTCCGGCCTCGCCTCGGAGCGGTTCGGCGTGCTGTTCCAGAACCGCGGCGCCGGCTTCAGCCTCGAGGCCGGCCACCCGAACGAGGCCGGGCCGGGCAAGCGCCCGATGCACACGATCATCCCCGCCCTCCTCGCCCGCGACGGCCGCCCGGTCATGCCCTTCGGCGTCATGGGCGGCGCCTACCAGGCCACCGGCCATGCCCGCTTCCTGTCGAACGTCGCCGATTTCGGCATGGATCCGCAGGACGCCATCGACGCGCCCCGCAGCTTCGCCGAAGCGGGCGCGCTGAAGGTCGAGCGCGGCTACGGCGACGAGGTGCGCCGCGCCCTCGCCGAGAAGGGCCACGCGGTCACCGTTCCCGACACCGCGATCGGCGGGGCGCAGGCGATCCGCATCGACCACGACAGGGGCGTGCTCGAAGGCGGCTCCGACCCCCGCAAGGACGGCTGCGCGCTCGGCTACTGAAGGAGAGAGACATGGCCATCACCCCCGTCGCCGAGCTCGTCGCCCGCGCCAAGGCCGAGATCACCACCCTCTCGGTCGAGGAGGCGCGGGCCGAGGCGGAGGCCGGACGCGCCGTCCTCGTCGACCTCCGCGACATCCGCGAGCTCGACCGCGACGGCCGCATCCCCGGTGCCGTCCACGCGCCGCGCGGCATGCTCGAGTTCTGGGTCGATCCCGCGAGCCCCTACCACAAGGAGGTCTTCGCCACCGACAGGCGGCTGGTGCTGTTCTGCGCCGCCGCCGCGCGCTCGTCGCTCGCCACGAAGACGCTTCAGGACATGGGCCTGACGAATGTCGCGGAGATGGAGGAGGGGTTCGCGGGCTGGTCGAAGCGCGACCTGCCCGTGGAGCGGAAGGGCTAGTTGAGCTGGACCTGGAGCGGGTAGGATCCGTCCTCGATCTCGCCGAAGAGGTCCGGGAGGTCGGGATGGCCCACCGGCTCGCCAGAGTAATCCGCCTCGAGGTTCTGCTCCGAGACATAGGCCACGTAGTAGCTCTGCTCGTTCTCGGCCAGCAGGTGGTAATAGGGCTGGTCCTTCGCCGGGCGCGCCTCCTCCGGGATCGCCTGGTACCATTCCTCGGTATTGGCGAAGGTCGGATCGACATCGAAGACGACGCCCCGGAACGGATGTTTCCGGTGCCGGACGACCTGTCCCAGATTGTAGCGCGCGCGGGTCTTCAGCATGGTTGTCCTCTGGGTCCACCGCGCCACAGAATGTAGGATCGGCGGCGCGAAGTCCATCGGCGGGCAGGTAAGTAGCCGGAAACACATTGTGACGCAAGGTAAAACATTTCTCCGCCCGCGCCCGCTCCCCGCAGCCTCCCGTCCCGCGAAAGTGTTTGTCGGCGCGCGGATGCCTGCTATCGTCGCCGAAAACAAGAACAACGAGCGGCAAAAACAATAAACGAGCGGCAGATGAGCAGTCCCATCCGCGCCCTCGTCCTCGTCATGTTCGTCGCATCCTGCGGCGGCACGGAGGGCACGGCGCCCCAGAATCTCGAGAATGCCTGCGCAATCCTCGACGAGCGCCCGCATTACACACGGGCGCTGACCCGCACCGAACGCCGCTGGGGCGTTCCGGTGTCGGTGCAGATGGCCACGATCCACCAGGAATCGAAGTTCGTCGGCAATGCGCGGACGCCCCTGAAATTCGCGCTCGGCATCATCCCGATGGGCCGCCAGAGTTCCGCCTACGGCTATTCCCAGGCGCTCGACGGGACCTGGGATGAGTACAAAGCCAAGACCGGGCGCCGGCGGGCGCGGCGCGACGACATCGACGACGCCACCGATTTCATGGGCTGGTACATGAACGGCACGGCGCGCAGCCTCGGCATCCCCACCACCGACGCCAGGAACCAGTATCTCGCCTATCACGAGGGTCGCACGGGCTATGCCCGCGGCAGCTATCGCGGCAAGCCGTGGCTGCTGTCGGTCTCCGACCGGGTGGCCTCGCGCGCGGTGCTCTACCACGGCCAGCTCATCAGCTGCCGCCGCTAGCGCGGCGCGGCAGGCGGCCGGGTCAGCGGCGCGCGCGCCCCTCGATGAGCGCCGCCAGCCCCGCGATCACCTCCGCGGCGCTGCGGCCCTTGCCGAAGACCGGGACGCCGAGCGTCCGGGCGCGGTCGTGGCCCGCGGAGCCCTTCGCGGTATAGAACAGGTAGGGCACGCCCCGCAGGCGGAGCCGGTCGGCCACCGGAAAGCTCTCGCCGTCCTTCAGTTCCACGTCGAGGATCGCGCCGCCGAACGCGGCCTCCCCGTCGCGGTCGAGCAGCTCGAGGGTCTGCGCCAGCCGCCGGATCGGTCCGACCGTCCGCGCCCCCTCGCTCTCGAGGACATAGGCCAGGTCGACGCCCCTGACGACGTCGTCCTCGACCAGCAGAATGCGTTTTCCCTGCAATGTCATGTCACCGAATCCGAATTGTTGCTGGTCCGGGTGGCCGGGCGCGGCCGGGTCCCGGGCGAAGCGGCGCCGTCACGATCCCGGTCCGCCCCGCTCCGGCGACCAGCCCCTGTCGTGCTGGGTCGAGAAGTCGCGCGGCGACGCCTTCGGGTCGAAGGGCAGCGTGAGCGTCACGTGGAGACCTTGCGGCTCCCAGCGGCGGACCAGCTTCCCCCCGAGCGCCGCCACCAGACGGTCGGTCAGTTCGCTGCCGAAGCCGCGCCGGTCGGGCGCGGCGGGCACCGCCGGCCCGGAATGCTCGGTCCAGGTGAGGCGCAGGAGATCGGAGCCGGTCGCGTCTCCGCCCGGAAGCACCTCCCAGCGGATGTCCACGCCGCCCTCGCCGACCGACAGCGCCCCGTGCTTGACCGCGTTGACGGCCAGCTCGTGGATGGTCAGGCTGGCGGCGTTGGCTTCGCTCTCGTCGAGCCGCACCGGCGGCCCCTCCAGCCGCTGCCGCGAGCCGCCGTCGACATAGGGCTCCAGCACCGCCACGATGAGATCGCGCAGCGACACGCCGGCCTGCGTCGTGTGCGCCGCCAGCGTCAGCGAATGGGCCCGGGCAAGGGCGGCGATCCGCTGCCGCACATCCGCCGCCAGCGTCGCCGCGTCCGGCGCGCCGCGGGCGGAGAGCGAGACGATGGCGGGCAGCAGGGTGAACATGTTCTTCACGCGGTGATCGATCTCGCGCAGGATCAGTTCCGTCCGAAGCCGGTCCTCGACCCGCGCCGTCGCGTCGAGCTGCGAGCCGAAATACAGGATCAGCCGGCCGCACTCGTCGTAGATCGGACCGAGATGCAGCGCGTTCCAGAACGTCGTTCCGTCCTTGCGGTAGTTCAGGATCTCGAAATCGCCGTGCTCCTCGCGGGAGATGCAGCGGCGGATCGTCGCGACCGTCCCGCGATCCGTGTCCGCGCCCTGCAGGAACCGGCAGTTCCGGCCGAGGCTCTCCTCCACGGAATAGCCGGTCATGGTGGTGAAGGCCCGGTTCACCGCCACGATCGGACCGTCGGGCTGGCGCGGATCGGTCGCGACCATCGCCAGCCGGCTCTGCGCGAAGATTTGGTGCACGATCCGTCCCGCCCGGTCGTCGGACAGGCCGGCGGTCATGAACGTGGCGAAGTTCGGCTGCAGCACGCGACGGACCCGGTTGCGACGACCTCTTGCCGCAGCATCCCGCTCGACGGCGACGGATCGTCGGGGAGAAGGTCTAGCGGCTCGTGGCTCCCGCGACAAATGGAACCGGCATCTGAAGATGATCCCAACCGGGCGTCCGGTGCGGGTCGCCCGGGCGGAACGGCGGTTGGGCGCCGGGTCGGGCGGCGGCGGGCGCGGGTCCGGCGGCGCGCCTTGCCAGGCAGGCGCGCGCGGGCCATGCTCCGCTCCGGCGGGGCGCCGCCGGGGCGGCGCGCCGGCAACCGAGAGTCTTGCGCGGAGGAGGGTGCGACGATGCCGGTCTACTTTCTCGTGAACATCCGGGAGGTCAGGGATCCCGACAGGATGGCGGAGTACAGGTCGAGGGTGCTCGCCACCGTGGAGGCGAATGGCGGCCGCTATCTCGTCCTCGGCGGGCCGGCCGAGGCGGTCGAGGGATCCTGGGAGATCGGCACCCCGGTGCTTCTGGAATTCCCCTCGCGGGACGCCTTCGACGCCTGGTACGGATCGGATGACTACATCCCGCTCCGGGACATGCGTCTCGAGGCCACCGAGGGCGCGGCCCTCGTCCTCGAGGGCTGCGAGCATCCCCCGGCAGCGCTCGCCCCGGGCGGCTAGACCCCGCGATCGGCACCGCCCGGTCCGGGGACATCCGGCCGGCCCCCTTCGTCACGCGCCTGCGCCGTCACGACCGCGAGCGGATCTCGGTCGGGATCGAGAAGTAGCGCGACGGCAGGCCGTTCACCCGCCGCAGGTCGCCCAGCACCGTCGTCGTGCGGCTGCCCTGCCCGTCCACCACGACCCACTGGCGCAGTTGCACCGGGTTCGCGGTGAACACCATCTCCAGCTTGCCGTATTCGGGATGCGCGGGGTCCTGCGCGGTCACGATCGTCTTGTTGCCGTCCTGCCGGTGGCCGGTGACCATCCCGCGCCGGGCGAGATCCACGTTGCGCTCCAGGATGATCGACAGCGGCGTCTGGCTCAGCGGATACTGCTCGGGCGTGCGCTTGTTCGACTTGCCGTCGAACACCGCCACCTGCCCGCCCCCGGCCATGACCAGCATCTCCTCGGGAGCGTTGTAGTCGAACCGGAGCCGGCCGGGCCGGTGGATGTAGAGCGTTCCGGTGGAGATCGTCTCGTCGGCGTTGATCTGGGTGAACTTCGCCTCCGCCGTGGTCAGCCCGTTGAGGTACTGCGACAGCGTGCCGAGCGGGATCGGCGCGGCCGGCGCCGGCCCGGCGAACAGGGCGCCGGCGGCGGCCGCGGCGAGGAAGGTTCTGCGGTCGAGCATGTCTCGGGCTCCGTGTCGGTGTCCGCCGTCATCTAGGGATGTCTGCGGCATCCTGCCATCGCCATGCGGTAACGCCTCCACGATATCCACTGGAACCGCCATCCGTCCCGGCGAATTGTCCAGGAAACGGGCCCGGCTATCCGGAGCCCGCAGGATTTCACGACCAAGGAGGCTTTCATGCCCGAAGCATTCGTCGCCGGACTGAACGACAACACCCGCAACAAGATCATCGACCTGCTGAACGCGCGGCTGTCGGACGTCATCTCCCTCGCGCTCGCCACCAAGCAGGCGCACTGGAACCTGCGCGGCCCGGGATATATCGGCGTGCACGAACTACTCGACGAGGTCGCCGACCGGCTGCGCGAGAGTTCCGACCTGATCGCCGAACGCGCGGTCATCCTCGGCGGCTTCGCCGACGGCACCGCCGAGGTCGTCGCCGAGAAGACCTCGATGAAGCCCTATCCGCTCGAGGTCGTGGAGATCCAGGTGCATATCGAGGCGCTCCGCGAGCGCTTCCTCGACGTCGGCCAGAAGGTCCGGGCCGCGATCGACGAGGCCGGGGAGATCGGCGACGCCGACAGCGAGGATCTCTTCACCGAGGTCTCCCGCCAGATCGACAAGGACGCCTGGTTCATCGGCGCCAACGCCCCGAAGGAGGCCTGAGCCCCTCCGACGGAAACCCGACGGGAGTCCGACGGGACTCCGACACCGGGTGCGGCGCTCTTCCGGCGCCGCACCCGATTCGTTTACGGCCGGATCTCACGCCTGCTCGGGCACCAGGATTCTCGCGCTTGCCCACGTGGTTGGCGGAACTGACCACGCCCTCGTCCTCCATCGTCTCCACCAGCCGCGCGGCCTTGTTGTAGCCGATCCCGAGCTTGCGCTGGATGTAGGATGTCGAGCATTTCCGGTCCTTTATGACGATCGCGACGGCCTTGTCGTAGAGTTCCTCGTCGCCCTCCGGCCCGCTGCCGCCGCCGCCCGAGAGGCCGAGCACCGCGTCGATGTCGGACGACTTGTCCTCGTCCGGCCCCTCCACGACCCCCGACTTGTAGTCCGGCGGCCCGAAGGATTTCAGGTGCCGCACCACGTCCTCCACCTCCTCGTCCGAACAGAACGGCCCGTGCACCCGCACGATCCGGCTCCCCCCCGCCATGTAGAGCATGTCTCCCATGCCGAGGAGCTGCTCGGCCCCCTGTTCGCCGAGGATCGTGCGGCTGTCGATCTTCGAGGTCACCTGGAACGAGAATCCGGGTCGGGAAGTTCGCCTTGATCGTGCCGGTGATGACGTCCACCGAGGGCCGCTGCGTCGCCATGATCAGGTGGATACCGCTCGCCCGCGCCATCTGCGCCAGCCGCTGGATGCAGGCCTCGATGTCCTTGCCGGCGACCATCATCAGGTCCGCCATCTCGTCCACCACGACGACGATGAAGGGCAGCAGTTCGGGCTGCATCTCCTCGGTCTCGAAGACCGGTTCGCCGGTGTCGTCGTCGAAGCCGGTCTGCACCGTGCGCTCGAACATCTCGCCCTTGGACAGGGCGTCCCTGACCCGGCTGTTGTAGCCCTCGATGTTGCGGACCCCCATCTTCGACATCTTGCGGTAGCGGTCCTCCATCTCGCCCACCACCCATTTCAGCGCGACGACCGCCTTCTTCGGGTCGGTCACGACGGGGGAGAGCAGATGCGGGATGCCGTCATAGACGGAGAGCTCCAGCATCTTCGGATCGATCATGATCAGCCGGCATTCCTCGGGCGTCAGCTTGTAGAGCAGCGACAGGATCATCGTGTTGATCGCCACCGACTTGCCCGACCCGGTCGTCCCCGCGATCAGCAGGTGGGGCATCTTGGCGAGGTTCGCGACCACCGGATCACCGCCAATATCCTTGCCGAGCGCGAGCGGCAGTTTGCGGTTGCCGTCGGTGAAGTCCCGGCTCGACAGGATCTCGCGCAGGACGCACATCTCGCGATTGTCGTTCGGCAGCTCGATGCCGATCACCGAGCGGCCCGGCACGGTCGAGACCCGCGCCGAGAGCGCCGACATGGACCGCGCGATGTCGTCGGCGAGCCCGATCACCCGGCTGGCCTTCAGCCCCGGCGCGGGTTCGAGTTCGTACATCGTGACCACCGGGCCGGGCCGGACGCTGACGATCTCGCCCTTCACGCCGTAATCCTCGAGCACCGTCTCGAGCATCCGCGCGTTTTCCTCCAGCTTCTGGTCCGACAGGACGTGCCGCTGCACGGTCAGCGGATCGGCGAGCAGCGTGACGGGCGGCGCCTCGTAGCCATCGTCCTGCGCCGCCTCGGGGCCGGTAGCCCGCGGCGCCGTCGGGCGGGATGGCGACTCGGCGGGCGCGGCCGCGATCTCCTGCACCTTCGGGCGCGGCGCCTCGCGCCGGATCGCGGGCGCGGTCTGCAGCCCGGGCTCCGCCGCCGCCCGCCTTGCCGGCCGCGCGCCTGGCATGTGGTCGTCGTCGATCAGCGCCGCCTCGTCGTCCGCGTCCGCCTCTGGCGCCCCCTCCGCCAGGAAGAGGGGTTGCGGACCGCTCGGATGGCGCCGCCTGACCGCCGGTTCGACGCGCTGCGCGGGGCCGGGACCGGGACCGGAGCCGGTCGACATCCGCGCGCGGATCGCATCGGCGATCTTCGTGCGGACCCGCTCGTCACCCGGCTCGGCCATGTCGACCTCGGGGATGAAGTCCTCCGCCGCCGCCCGGTCGCGGCGGAAGAACCCGACCAGCCGCCGCAGAAGGCCCGGCCGCGGCTCCTCGTCGAAGAGGTCGTCCTCGTCCTCGGGCGCCGTCAGCGGCGGCTCCGCCCGCCGCGCGGCCATGCGGTCCGCGGCGACCCGCGCCCCCGCGCTCATCCCCGCCGCGACGCCCCGCCGCCCGAGGCCCAGCGCGGAGACGATCCCGGCATAGGTCACGACCGTCCCCCGGACGAGCCAGGCGGAGACGGTGCGGACCTCCTCCCGCGTGAAGCCGAGCACGAAGCCCCCCACCGCGAGCGTGGCCAGCATGATCCCGGCGGAGGTCATCTTCAGCCCGAAGGCGCCGCCGATGCCGAGGAGGTTCAGGAGAGACCCGAGCGCGGTGTCGCCGAAGAGCCCGCCGAGCCCGAAGCTCTGGTCCCAGCCCGGACCCGGAACGTGCGTGGAGAGATAGATCGACAGGAAAGCCACGCCGATCGGAACGAAGATCGCGCGGTTCAGGACGCGCTCCGACCCGGTATGGAACAGGAACCGGCCGCCCCAGACGACGAAGGCCAGGGCCACGCCCCAGGAGCCGAGCCCCGCGATCACCATCATCGGCGAGGCGATCGAGGCGCCGACGCGGCCCAGCATGTTGCGCGCGGGCTCGGAGGTCGCCGCGAGCCAGGAGGGATCGTCGGGCGCGTAGCTCCAGAGCATCGCGCCGACCACGAGACCGAGCGCGATGAGCGCCAGCCCGACCAGTTCGCGGCCACGCTTCTCCAGGATGGCCTGCGTGTCGCTGTCGAGCAGGGGGTCGCGTCCGCGGGTCTGATATGATGCCATGCCGTCCTCTTCGTCACCTGTAAAGGCAGTCGCGGAGCCGCGTGAGCCCGCTCTGCAACTCGTCCTCGCGCGCCACCAGCGCGGCGCGGATATAGCCGCGGCCGGGATTCTCGCCGGCCACCTCGCGCGAGAGATACGCCCCGGGCAGCACCCGCACCCCGGTCTCGCGCCAGAGCCGGAGCGCCGCCGCCTCGCCGTCCTCGACCGGCAGCCACAGGAAGAACCCCGCCTCCGGCGCGCCGCATCCCTCGATCCCCTCGAAGATCGCGTCCGCCATGTCGAATTTCGCCGCGTAGCGCCGGCGGCTCGCCTCGACGTGGTCCTCCTCCGCCCAGACCCGCGCGCTCACCGCCTGCACCGGCCCGGGCAGCGGCGCCCCCGCATAGGCGCGGAGGCGCTTGCAGCGCGCCACGCTCTCCGGGCCGCCGGCGAGAAAGCCCGAGCGCAGACCCGGCAGGTTCGACCGCTTGCTGAGCGAATGGAAGATCACCACCCGCTCCGGATCGGCGCCCGTCTCCCGCGCCGCCTGCAGCGCGCCCGGCGGCGGGGCGCCGCGCCAGATCTCGGAATAGCATTCGTCGGCGAAGATCCGGAAATCGTGCCGCTCCGCGAGGGCGAGGAGGTCGCGCCAGTAGCCCTTGTCGACCACGGCGCCCTGCGGATTGGACGGCGAGCAGAGATAGGCGATGGCGGTGCGGTCGAGCGTTTCGGCGGGAAGAGCCGCGAAATCGGGCAGGAACCCCGTCTCCGCCGTCGCCGGCATGTAGACGGGCTCCGCCCCCACGGCGAGCGCCGCCACGGCGTAGACCTGGTAGAACGGGTTCGGCGTCAGCACATTGGGCCCCCCCTCGGGGCAGAGCGCCAAGGCGGCGTTGAAGAGCCCCTCCCGGGTGCCGTTCAGCGGCAGGATCTGCGTCCCCGGCTCCACCTCCACGCCGTAGCGGCGCGCGATCCAGCCGGCGATGGCGCCCTGCAGGCCGGGCGTTCCGTCATTCGCCGGGTAGCGCCCGAACCCGGCCACGCTTTCCGCCATGACCTGACCCACGAAGGGCGGCGGATCGTGGCGGGGCTCGCCGATCGACATGGACACGACCTCGCCCCCCGGCTCGTGGGCATCGAGCAGGGCGCGCAGACGCGGGAATGCGTAGTCGGGCAGAGCCTCGAACCGCCGGGGATACTGCATGTTTGGCCTCAGATCGGGGTCTCGCGCCCCGTTTGGCTGCATCCTACCCTGCCGGACGCCCCCGGGTCCAGCCTTGCGGACGGAAGGGCCAACCCCCGGAGCCCGCCGTGCCTTTCACGCCAGCGCCCGCTCCGCAGCGGCCCCGAGGCGCAGCAGCCGCCGCTCCGTCCGGGGCGGCGTCTGCATCAGCAGCCCCGCGGAAGGCATGCCGGTCGGCAGCGTCAGCCCCGGCAGGCCCATCAGGTTGCCGATCCGCGTGTTACGGAGCGTCATCAGGTTCCGCTCGCCGTAATAGGCGCTGTCGGATTCGAGCCGCGCCGCTTCCGGGGGCAGGATCGGGCAGGTCGGCAGGATCACCGCGTCGAAGCCCGCCGTCGCCGCCAGGTAGTCGCGCCGCAATGCGTCGAGCCGCCGCCAGGCGGCCACGAACTCCGCGCCGGAGACGTCGCGGCCGCCCCGGAACCGGGCGAGGATCTCGGCAAACATCTTCTTCGGCGCCGCCTCGATCGTGTCGCGCCAGACGCCGTAGGCCTCCGTGGCGAAGAGCGTCGCGGAGAGCGGCATCGCCTCGGCCACGGCCGGCACGGCCCCCCGTTCGACCCGCGCGCCCGCTGCCTCGAGCCGCCGGACGGCCCGCTCGTACCCTTCCGCGACCGGCGCCTCGAGGTCCTCCATCGCCGAGGTCTCGAGCAGCATCAGCCGGGCGCCGTCGAGCGTCGCCCCGCGGAGATCGGGCGCCGCCCCCGCCCCCATCGCCGCCCAGAGCAGGCTCGCATCCTCCACGCATCGCGCCAGGGGCCCGAGCGTGTCGAATCGCGGGCAGAGCGGCACCACGCCCGCCATCGGCAGGGTGCCGGAGGTGGTCTTCAGGCCGACGAGGTCGTTCCACGCCGCCGGGACACGCACGGAGCCTCCCGTGTCGGATCCGAACGCCCCCGCCGCCAGGCCGAACGCCACCGAGGCCGCCGCGCCGGACGAGGAGCCCCCCGACACCGCATCGGGATCGTTCACGCTGGGCGGCGTCGCCGTCGAAGGGTTGAGCCCCAGCCCGGAAAAGGCGAGTTCGCTCATGTGGGTCTTGCCGAGGCAGACGAGCCCCGCCGCCGACCCGTTGGCGAGGACCTCGGCGTCGCGCTCCGGCACCCGGCCGGCGAGCAGACGCGAGCCCGCCTCCGTCGCCACGCCCACGCTGTCGAAGAGGTCCTTCCAGGAGACCGGCACGCCGTCGAGCGGGCCGCGCCGCGTGCCGGCCCGCGCCCGCGACGCCGCCGCGCGGGCCTCCGCCCGCGCCCGCTCCGGCGTCGTCCGCGCAAAGGCGCGCGGCCCGACCGGGTGGGTCTCGATCGCAGCGAGGGCCGCCTCGGTCGCCGCGACGGGGTCCGCCCGGCCGGCGCCGATCTCGCGGCCCAGTGCCGCAGCCCCCATCGCCAGCCAGTCGGTCACGTCGTTCTCCCCGTCCTGCGTGTCGTCGCGGCGCATGGACATCGCCGCGTCCCGGCCCATCATCCCCGCCATGGACCACGATGTCATCATCGCCGGCGGCGGGCTAGCCGGCTCGACCCTCGCCGCGGCGCTCGCCCGCTTCGGGCTCGACGTCGCGCTCGCGGACCCGATGCCGGCCGCGCGCCAGGCCGCGCCCGGGTTCGACGGACGCAGCTACGCCCTCTCCGTGGGCTCGCGCAACCTCCTGCGGGCCATCGGCCTCTGGGAAAAGCTCGAGGAGGAGGCGCAGCCGATCCTCGACATCCGCATCTCCGACGGCCGCGCCGGGGAAGGCCCCTCGCCCCTCACCCTGCATTTCGACCATGCCGAGATCGAGGAGGGGCCGATGGGGCACATGGTGGAAGACCGCCACCTCCGTCCCGCGCTCGCCGAGGCGCTCTCGGACGTCACCCGGATCGAGGCCGGGGTGACCAGCCAGGCGCCCGGCCCCGCCGGTATCGGCGTCACCCTGACGGACGCGACGACGCGCCGCGCCCGGCTCCTCGTAGGCTGCGACGGCCGCCGCTCCGGCGTCGCGCGGCGCGCGGGCATCCGCCGCACCGGCTGGGAATACGGACAGAGCGCCCTCGTCGCCGCCATCTCCCACGAGCGGCCCCATCACGGCACCGCGCACCAGTTCTTCATGCCCGAGGGGCCGCTCGCCGTCCTGCCGCTCAAGGGGCACCGCTGCTCCATCGTCTGGACCGAGCGCACGGACCGCGCCCGCCTCCTCACGGACCTGCCGGACGATGCCTATCTCGACGTCCTGCGACCCCGCTTCGGCGACTTCCTCGGCGAGATCGGTCTCGCCGGCGCGCGCTTCACCTATCCGCTCGGCCTCTCGCTGGCCAACCGCTTCGCCGCCGACCGCGTGGCGCTTCTCGGCGACGCGGCGCATGCCGTCCACCCGATCGCCGGCCAGGGGCTCAATGCCGGCCTGAAGGACGTGGCCGCGCTCGCCGAAGTGCTGGTGCAGGCGAGGCGGCGGGGGGAGGATTTCGGCCGGGCCGACGTGCTCGCGCGCTACGAGCGCTGGCGCCGCACCGACGTCGCCGCCCTGGCGCTCGCCACGGACGGGTTCAACCGCCTGTTCTCGAACGACAACCCCGCCCTGCGTCTCGCCCGCGACCTGGGCCTCGCCGCGGTGGCGCGCCTGCCGCGCCTGCGCCGCGGCTTCATCCGCGAGGCGGCGGGCCTGACCGGGGACCGGCCGCGGCTCCTGCAGGGAAAGCCGCTCTAGTCGTCTATCCGGCGCGCCTCGTCCACCAGCATGATCGGAATCCCGTCGCGGATCGGGAAGGCGAGCCGCGCCGCCTTCGAGATCAGCTCCTGGCGCTTCGGGTCGTAGGTCAGCACCGCATGGGTCTCAGGGCAGACCAGCGCCTCGAGCATCCTGCGGTCGATCGCGGTCACTGCAGCCGCTCCTCGCCGCCCCCCGCGAGCGCGAACTCGATGAGTGTCACGAGCGTCTCGCGCCGCGTGGTCAGGTCGGGCGCCTCGAGGAGCGCCTGCTTGTCCTCCGGCTCGAAGGGGCACAGCATCGACAGCGCGTTGATGAGAAGCTCGTCCTCCGCCTCCGAGAGCGATTCCCAGTCGGTCTTCAGCTCCTCCGCGTCGAAATAGCGCTCGAGCAGCTTCAGGAACCGCGTGCGGTCGAAGCCGGCGTCGCGCTCGGCCTGTCCCAGGTCGCGCTCGAATCCCTGCCAGGACACGTCGCAGCTGCGGTAGGGCGCGAAGCCCTCGATCTCGCGGCGCACGCGGTAGCGGCAGACGCCGCTGAGCGTGACCATGTAGCGCCCGTCCTCGGTCTCGCTGAACTGCGTCAGCCGCCCGGCGCAGCCGATGGCGTGCAGGCGCGGCGGACCTTCCTTCGTCTCCCGCGGCTGCACCATGCCGATCAGTCGCGTCGAGGTCTTCAGGCAATCGTCGACCATCGCCAGATAGCGCGGCTCGAAGATGTGCAGCGGCAGACGGCCCCGCGGCAGGAGAAGCGCTCCGGGCAGCGGAAAGACGGGGATGGTCTCGGGTAGGTCCGCGGCGCTGAACATGAGGGGCGAGGTAGCCCGGCCCCGGAATCAGGCAAATATCATGGAGGACAGCCTGCGGCGGCCCTTCAGCGCCACCGGGTCCTTCGCCGGCAGGGCGTCGAAGATGGTCAGCAGCTGGCTCCGCGCGGCGCCGTCGTTCCATTCCCGGTCCCGCCGGAACAGCTCCAGCAGCTCGTTCACCGCCGCCTCGGTCTCGCCTTGGGCATGGAGCGCCTTGGCGAGGTTGAACCGCGCCTCGTGGTCCTCGGGATTCGCCTCCACCTTGGCGCGGTTCTCGTCCACCGGCCCGGCATCGGCCGCCTCCTTGGCGAGCTGGAGCTGGGCATGCGCCGTCTCGAGTTCCGGGGCATGGCTGATCTCGGCGTCGACGCCGTTCAGGATCGCCTCCGCCTGGTCGAGCTGGCCGATGGCGATGTAGCTCCTGACGAGCCCGCCATAGGCGGCGGTGTTCGACTTGTCCTCGCCGACGATGGCGGCGAAGATCTGCGCCGCCTCGCTGGCCGCGCCCTGTTCGAGCAGCTCCTCGGCCTGGACGACAGCCTCGTCGAGGCCGCCGCCGGCCTCTTCCGCCCCGCCGCCGGCCTGGGCCACGAGCCGGTCCACGAAGGCCTTGATCTCGCTCTGCGGCACCGCGCCCTGGAAGCCGTCCACCGGCTGGCCCTTCCAGAAGGCGTAGACGGTCGGGACCGACTGGATGCGGAGCTGCGCGGCGATCTGCTGGGCGCGGTCGACATCGACCTTGACCATCTTCACCGCGCCCTTGGCGGCGCGCACCGCGTCCTCGAGCATCGGGCCGAGCGTCTTGCAGGGACCGCACCAGGTCGCCCAGAAATCGACGATCACCGGCACCTCGTTGCTGGCCTCGACCACGTCGGCCATGAAGGTCGCCTCGGTGGTCTCCTTGATCAGGTCGCCGCCGCCCTGTGGCTGGGCCGTGCCCTGTCCGAGCTCGATCATCGCTCCGCTCCTCTGCAATCCCGGTTCCGCAAGGCGTCAGATGTGCCACATGCGCCGTTTTTGCAACCGCTCAGAGGTCGAAGGTCGCGAAGACCGGCGCGTGGTCCGAGGGCTGCTCCCAGCCCCGGGCCTCGCGGCGGATGCGGCTGGAATGGGCCGCCCCTGCGATGTCCGGCGAGGCCCAGACATGGTCGAGCCTCCGGCCCTTGTCGGCGGCGTCCCAGTCCGGGCTGCGGTAGGACCACCACGAATAGAGCTGCCCCTCGGGAATGTCCTTCCGCGTCACGTCCACCCAGCCGCCGGTCTCCTGCGCCTCCGCCAGATGCGCCACCTCCACCGGCGTGTGGCTCACCACCCGCAGGAGTTGCCTGTGCGACCAGACGTCATCCTCCCTGGGCGCGATGTTAAGATCTCCGACGAGGATCGACCGCCGCGGCGGATTCCGCCCGGAACGCCTCCCGCATCGCCACGAGGTAGTCGAGCTTCTGGCCGAATTTCGGGTTCACCTCCCGGTCCGGCTTGTCGCCTCCCGCCGGCACGTAGTAATTGTGCACGATCACCCCGTTCCCGAGCCGCGCGGAGACGTGCCGCGCATGGCCGAGATCGACGTGGTCGCGCGCGCCGACCTCCTCGATCGGCCGCTTCGACAGGATCGCCACGCCGTTGTAGCCCTTCTGCCCCCGCGCCACGACATGGCCGTAGCCCAGAGCGGCGAAGGAGGGGATCTTCTCCACCGGCGACTTGCATTCCTGCAGGCAGAGCACGTCGGGCGCCTCCTCGCGCAGCAGCCGCCCGACGAGCCCCTCGCGCAGGCGGACGGAGTTGATGTTCCAGGTGCAGATGGTGAAGGGCATCGAGGTCTCCGGTTCGGGGCTGCGACGATAGGGCAGCACGTCGCGGCCGGCCAGCCCGGAACGCCTCGCGGGCGCGGGCGGTTGGGGGGGAACGCACAGACAGGAGATCTCCATGCGCCCAGCCGCCCCGATCCTCGCCGCCTTCGTCCCCCTCGCCGTGCCGACCGCGCTTCTCGCGCAGGAGGTGGTGGGCACGATCAGCGGCACCATCGACGGAACGCCGGCCTCGTGGTCGGTCCAGGACGGCCCGGAACGCGAGACCGGCTGGCAGGACACCGATACTGGCTTCGCCGTCACGCTCGACGCCTTCCCCGAGGCCACGCCCCCGACGGAGGACGAACTCCTGCGGATCACCTTCGCCACCGCCGGCACCGCCCGCGATCCGGTGATCGACACCGCCGAAGCGTCGCTCGCGACGCCCGACGGCACGCTCCAGGCCAGCGGCCAGAACGTCGACATGACGCTGACTACGGTCGAGGTCGAGGGCGACAGCCTGGTCCTGTCCGGCAACGTCGTCGCCACCATCGTGCCGGGCGGATCGGACGAGCTGCTGATCAACCCCGAGAACGGCTCCACAATCGACGGCAACTTCCAGGCCACTGTCCTGCGCGCCGAGTGACGCCGCCGTCGGTCGCGGATGACGCGCGGTCGTCCGACCTGCTAAGAGGCGACCGACTGGACGGGAATCGCAGATGAAAAGACTAGCACTGGCGCTCGCGCTCCTCGCCGCGCCCGCTGCCGCGCAGGATTGGGAGACCTTCGCCGCGGGCGGCCGGATCGGCGCCGGCATCTGCCCGAGGCCGATGTCCCACGCCGATGACGGGACCTATTGCCTGTCGGTGATCTGCGACGGCGGCGAGGGGCCGTTCCTCGACCTCAGCTTCCTGGGCTTCTCCGGCCTGCCCGACCGCGCCGACATCCGGGTGGAGGCGGCCGGCACGGCCTTCGGCGGCGCTGTCGATGCGGAGACGGAGGGCCGCGTGACCCTCTACCGGCTCGACCTCGCGGAGGAGGCCCGCACCGCCCTGCGCCGCGGCCTCGACGCCACCGCCACCGTCGCGGAGGTCGAGGGCGCGCCGCTCCTCGATCTCGGCTTCCCGCTGGCGGGGTCGAGCGCCGGCATCGAGCGGGCGGAGACGCTCTGCACCGCGGTCAGGGACCGGTCCGGCTCGGAGGCGGCCGCCGAGCGCATCTATTCCTCCGAAGCGGTGGAATCCGACCTTGTCGACCGCGACCTCGCCTGGTCCGGGACCGTCACCCGCCTCGCCGCCGACGGCACCGCGACGCGACGCGAGGCCGGGAGCGGCGAGACCGTCACGGGACGCTGGCAATTCGAGGGCACGGACCGGGTCTGCCTGACCCTCGGCGACGCGAAGACCGCCTGCCTGCGCTTCTACAGCGAGGAGGGCGAGCTCCGCGTCCGGCGCGCCGATGCCGGCCCGCAGGCCGATCTCGGCGCCGTCGAGATCGCGGAGTGAGCCCTCAATTGGCCAGGCGGTAGCCGCCCGATTCCGTCACCAGCAGCCGCGCCTGCGAGGGGTCCGGCTCGATCTTCTGCCTGAGCCGGTAGATATGCGTTTCGAGCGTGTGCGTCGTCACGCCCGCATTGTAGCCCCAGACCTCGTGCAGCAGCACGTCGCGCGGTACCACGCCGTCGGGCGCGCGGTAGAGGAACTTCAGGATGTTGGTCTCCTTCTCGGTCAGGCGGATCTTCTTCTCCGCCTCGTCCACCAGCATCTTCTGCGCCGGGCGGAAGGAATATGGCCCGAGCTGGAACACCGCGTCCTCCGATTGCTCGTGCTGGCGCAGCTGCGCGCGGATGCGCGCCAGCAGCACCGCGAACTTGAAGGGCTTCGACACGTAGTCGTTCGCGCCGGCATCGAGCCCGAGGATCGTGTCGGCGTCGCTGTCGTGGCCGGTGAGCATCAGGACCGGGCATTTCACGCCCTGCTTGCGCATCAGCCGGCAGAGCTCGCGCCCGTCCGTGTCCGGCAGGCCCACATCGAGAATCACGAGGTCGAAATGCCCCGCCTTGACCTTCTCCATCGCGTGGGCCGCGCTCTCGGCCTCGAACACGTCGAAATCCTCGGTCATCACGAGCTGCTCGCTCAGCGCCTCGCGCAGATCGTCATCGTCGTCGACAAGAAGGATTTTCTTCAGGTTGCTCATCATGCTACTCCGTCACCTCTCACCCGCGCAAATGTGATCGCGGGGCGCTTGACGCAAGGGCTGCAACACTTGGTCACGGGGGCGTGTTTCCAGAGCGGGATTCGTTTCACATTGTGTCCGCCCGCTCCTATGCCCGGCCCATGACGGGCCTCTCTCCCACCGCCTCCGAACGGATCGCCCGGGCGCGCGCCGACCTCCGCCTCGGGCTGCCGGTGGTTCTGCGCGGCGGCGCGCGGCGCGCCCTCGTCGCCGGGGCGGAGACGGTCGGGGCGGAGCGCCTGTCCGCGCTCTGCGCCGGCGGCGCGGCGGAGCTCGCCCTCACCCACTGGCGCGCGGAGACGCTGAAGATCCGCGTCTACGACGGCGACCTCGCCCGGCTGCCGCTCTCGCCGGAGACCCTGCCGCGCCAGCTCTCGGCGCTGATCGACCCCGCGGAGGATCTCTCGACGCCGATGAAGGGGCCCTTCGCCGCCATCCGCGGCGGCGACGCGACCTTCGCGCGCGCCGGTCTCGCCATCGCCAAGTCCGCCCGCATCCTGCCCGCCGTCATCGTCGCGCCGGTCGCGGAGACGCCGCCCGGCCTGACCGAGGTGGAGATCGACCGGCTCGCCCCGCCGACGCCCGCGCGCCTTGCCCGCGTCGTCGCCGCCGACCTGCCGATCGCCACGTCGGTGGCGACGCGGCTCCACGTCTTCCGCCCCGCCGACGGCGCCGAGGAGCATTACGCGATCGAGGTCGGCCGCCCCGACCGCCACGCCCCGGTCCTCGCCCGGCTGCATTCGGCCTGCTTCACCGGTGACGTTCTGGGCTCGCTCAAATGCGATTGCGGCGCCCAGCTCGCCGCCGCGCTCGAGCTCATGGCCGGCTCCGGCGGCGGCGTCCTGCTCTACCTCAACCAGGAGGGGCGCGGCATCGGTCTGGCCAACAAGATGCGCGCCTATGCGCTGCAGGATCAGGGATTCGACACCGTGGAGGCCAATCACCGCCTCGGCTTCGACGACGACGAGCGCGATTTCGGCCTCGGCGCCGCGATCCTGCGCGACCTCGGGATCGGCCGGGTGCGGCTGCTGACCAACAATCCCCGCAAGGTCGACCGTCTCGCCGCCGCGGGAATCGAGGTCGTGGAGCGCGTCCCGCTCTGGGTCGGCGAGACCCGGTTCAACCGCGACTACCTGCGGGTCAAGGCCGAGAAATCCGGGCATCTCTCGTGAGCGTCCTGCGGCTCGCGCCCACCGGCCTGCGGGCTTTCGGCCGGACCCTGCCCTGCACCATCGGCCGCGGCGGCCTCGCCTCCGGCAAGCGCGAGGGCGACGGCGCCACGCCGCGCGGCGCGCACCGGATCGCCGGCCTGCTCTACCGCCCCGACCGGATCGCCCGGCCCGCCCCCTGGGCCCGGCCCATCGGCCTGGGCGACATCTGGTCCGACGATCCCGGGGATCCGGCCTACAACGACCTCGGCCGCGCGCCCTCGGCCTTCTCCCACGAACGCCTGCGCCGCGCCGACCCGCTCTACGACCTGATCCTGGTGACCGACTGGAACCGGCCCGCGCGGCCGGGCCGGGGCTCGGCGATCTTCCTCCACCGCTGGCGCGGCCCCGGGCATCGCACGGCAGGCTGCATCGCCCTGGCGCTCGGAGATCTCGCTCTGGCTCGCCCGCCGCGCCGCGCCCGGCACGCGGCTGCTCGTGCCCTAGTCCGAGGGCCGCTCGCCGAAGATCGCCGAGCCGACCCGCACCGAGGTCGCGCCGAACCGGATGGCGGTCTCGAAATCGGCGCTCATCCCCATCGACAGGCCCGCGAGCCCGTTCCGCTCCGCGATCTTCGCCAGCAGCGCGAAATGCAGGGACGGCTCCTCGTCGACGGGCGGGATGCACATCAGCCCCCGCACCGGCAGGTCGAGATCCCGGCAGGTTGCGGCGAAGTCGTCCGTCTCGCCGGGCAGGACGCCCGATTTCTGCTCCTCCTCGCCGGTATTCACCTGCACGAAGAGGTCGGGGCAGGCGCCGATCTCCTGCGCCAGCCGAGCGATGGTCCGGGCGATCTTCGGCCGGTCCACGACCTCGATCACGTCGAAGAGCTCCATCGCCTGCCGCGCCTTGTTCGACTGCAGCGGCCCGATGAGATGCAGGCGCACCTCGGCGAACCTCTCGCGGAAGCCGGGCCACTTGCCCTCCGCCTCCTGCACGCGGTTCTCGCCGAAGACGCGGTGGCCCTGCTCGAGCACCGCCTCGACCCGCGCGTCGGGCTGCTTCTTGCTGACCGCGACCAGCCCGATTCCGGCGGGGTCGCGGCCCGCCGCCTCCGCCGCCTTGCCGATCCGCTCCCGGATGTCGCCCAGCCCCATCTCGCGCCCTCCTCCGCCGATCCGTGGGAGCCGATCTATGGGGGCGGAGGCCGCAAAAGGAAAGGGCGGCTCCGAAGAGCCGCCCCCAATCGCTCGTCGCGATCCCGTCGGATCAGAACGACATCGCGATCCCGAAGGAATAGGTGTCGTAGTCGTTGCTGCCGCCGTCGCCGTCGTCGACCGTGTTCGTGGCATAGGCGCCCTGCAGCTCGGCGCCGCCGCCCAGGTCGTAGTCGACGACCAGAGCCAGGCCCTCGGCGTCGTTGATGTCATCGTACTCGAACCTGCCGTAGTTCACCGCCACCAGCCACTGGTCGAACTCGTAGCCGAGGGCGACGCCCCAATGGTTGTCGATGCCGAGCGGGAACTCGTCGTATTGGGAGTAGTTCAGGATCGCCTGGATGCCGTTGTCCATGTAGAGGTCGAGGCTCATGCCGACGACGCTGGCGGTGTTATCGTCGTACTCGACGTCGGTGATGACGTCGTCGTCCTCATCTGCGGTGCCGTTGTCGTCGACCGTGACGTCGGTGACGGTGAAGTTGCCCGCCTGCTGGTAGCCGATGCCGGCACCGAAGGTGCCGCCGGAGAAGGCGCCCGAGTAGCGGAAGCCGATGCCGAGGACGGTATCGTTGGAGATGGCGCGGATCTCGTCGTTCACGAACGCGCTGATCTCGTCGAGGTCGAAGCCGACGTCGCCCAGCTCGGTGCCGCCCAGCGCGGTGTCGGGATCGTCGTCGATCTCGGCCGAGAGGGCCACGGAGAAGTCGCCGAAGGAATAGTCGTAGCGGGCGACCTGGCCGTCATAGAGCCCGTCGAGGCCGCTGTTGCCGCCGACGAAGCCGTTGTCGTAGCCCGCGTGCTCGTTGTCGTCCTGGAGCGTGGAGCCGATGATCGCTTCCTGCAGAGCGAAGTCCAAGGCGCCGTCGGTGTCGCCCATGGTCAGCGTGCCGAGGTTGCCGGAGATGAAGACCGAGGTGTCGGAGCCGCCCTGGGCGGGGTCGAACGCGCCGATATTGCCGTCCTCGTCTTCGTCGTCGACGCTGTCCAGGTCGATCGCGGCGCCGAAGGTCAGACCGGTATCGGTCTCGCCGGACATCGAGAAGGTGGCGTCGATGTCGGTATGGAACTGGGTGTCGATATCGTCGCCCGACGCGTCCTCGCCGCCGAAGATGCCCATCTCCGCGAAGCCGGAGATATCGACGTCCGCCATGGCGAAGGTCGTCGAGGCGACCAGAGCCGTGGAGGCAAGAAGCAGCTTGTTCATTGTATCCCTCATGATCTTTTCCCGGCCCCATGAGGTCTGCGGCCTCAAGGGTACGTGATCGGATTGCGCCTTTTCCCCCTCTGCATCAAGCGAGCGGGCGGGCGTGAGGGAACGGGGCATCGGATTGGTGCAGCGATGTCACAGTGCCGTGTCCGGGGGCCGGACACGAAAATGGCCGCCCCGGAGGACGGCCATTCCTGCGCCGGCCGGGCCGGCAGCCGGGCCTGCCTTGGGCCTACATGTCGCCGCGCGCGATCGCCTCGACGCGCTGGCATTCCTCGCTGCCGCCCTGGGAGTTCGCGGTGAGGACGATGCCGGAGACCTGCGCCATGGTCAGGCTCATCATGCCGTCCTCGTCCATGTCGATGTCGCATTCGGAGAGCGCCTCGCCGAGACGCTGCTGAAGCATCGACATCTGCTCGTCGCCCTGCATGTCGCTGCCCATGTCGCCGCCGGCATGGCTCTCGGCGAAGGCCGGCGCGGCGAGGAGGGCGGCTGCGGCGACGGTGATGATGCGGTTCATGGAAAATTCCTTCTCTCGTCTTCGATAGGTCGGTCGCGCCGGACGATTGCGGCGCGACCACGGCTTCCGACGGCAACAGGCCGCCTTCTGACGCGGCACCTAAGCTGCTGCCCCGCGGCGATCAGGGGACAATCCGTCACAACCCCCTCACATCGCCGTCAGAATCCTTAACGCCGCTGCCGCCGAGCGGCCCGATTCTGCTTCCTTGCCGGGCGCGCCCGCCTCCGATACTCACGGGGCGACGACATCGAGTTCACGGGGGACGCCATGGGGTCTCGGACCAGAATGCGCACGGTCGCCGTCACGGCGGCTCTCGCCATCCTCGCCGGCTGCGCCGAGAGCCCGGCGACCGGCCCCGCCGGGCCGAGCCGGGCCGACGTCTGGCGGCAGGAGAATCTCGAGGTCTACGGGGAGGCCGGCAGCGGCACGGTCTGGGATTTGTTCTCCGGCAACGGCGATCCGAATTGCACGATCGAGGTGAACGCCTATCTCTGGTCCGCCGCCCAGGAGGTGCTGGACTTCCTGCCGCTGGAAACCGCCGACCCGTTCTCCGGCGTGCTCTCCTACGGCTACGGCACTCCGCCGGGCGGCGGACCCGCCTACCGCGCCACCGTCTACGTGCAGGATCCCGCGCTCGACGCCCGCTCGCTGAACGTGGCTCTCGCCACCAGTGCGGGCCCGGTCACGCCGGCCACCGCCCGCGCGGTGGAGGACGCGATCCTGACCCGCGCCCGCCAGCTCCGCGTCGCCGACGGCGAGCTCTGAGCCGCCGGCACGGCGCGTCCCGCTCCGAGCCCGCCTCCGTCCTTCCGGGCCGGCCCGATGCCGCTGGACCCCGACCGGTGGCGCACGTATCACCGCCCCCGGGACGCACGACCAGAGGACGAGGTGGCATGGCCCGCTACGACGCCGGCGCGATCGAACCGAAATGGCAGCAGGCTTGGCACGATGCCGGCTGCTTCACCGCCCGCCGTGATCCGGCGAAGCCGAAATACTACGTGCTCGAGATGTTCCCCTATCCGAGCGGGAACCTGCATATCGGGCATGTGCGGAACTACGCGATGGGCGACGTGGTGGCCCGCTACAAGCTCGCCACCGGCCATGCCGTCCTGCATCCGATGGGCTGGGACGCCTTCGGCCTGCCGGCCGAGAACGCGGCGATGGAGCGCGGCGTCCATCCCGGCGACTGGACCTATTCCAACATCGACAACATGAAGGCGCAGTTCGCCCGCCTCGGCCTCACCCTCGACTGGTCGCGCGAATTCGCCACCTGCGACCCGTCCTATTACGGCCAGCAGCAGGCGATGTTCATCGACTTCCTCGGGAAGGGCCTCGCCTACCGCAAGGCCGCGGTGGTGAACTGGGATCCGGTGGACATGACCGTGCTCGCCAACGAGCAGGTCGAGGACGGCAAGGGCTGGCGCTCCGGCGCGCCGGTGGAGCGGCGCGAACTGACGCAATGGTTCTTCCGCATCTCCGACTATTCCGAGGAGCTGCTCGCCGCCCTCGACGGGCTCGACGCCTGGCCCGCCAAGGTCAAGACGATGCAGCGCAACTGGATCGGCAGGAGCCGCGGCCTGCAATGCGCCTTCGACCTCGAGGGCGGCCCCGAGGGCCACGGCAGCGTCGAGGTCTACACCACCCGTCCCGACACGCTGATGGGCGCGAGCTTCGTCGGCATCTCCCCCGACCATCCGCTGGCGAAGACCCTCGAGGCGCGGGACGCCGGTCTCGCCGCCTTCAGCGCCGCGGCGCGGCGCATGGGTACGGCGGAGGAGGATCTCGAGCGCGCCGAGAAGCTCGGATACGACACCGGCCTCACCGCCCGCCACCCGTTCGACCCGGACTGGCGCCTGCCGGTCTACGTCGCCAACTTCATCCTCATGGAGTACGGCACCGGCGCGATCTTCGGCTGCCCGGCGCACGACCAGCGGGACCTGGACTTCGCGCGGAAATACGGCCTGCCCGTCCGCTCGGTCTTCGTGCCCCCGGAGGGCGACCACGTCACCCCCGAACATGGCGGCCCGGCCTACGTTCCGCCGAAACCGGAGAGCGTCGACTATGTCCGCGGCTTTGCCGGCGAGACCCGCCAGACCGGCGAGACCGCGATCGAGACCGCCATCGCCCAATGCGAGGCGAGGGGCGTGGGCCGGGGCGTCACCAAGTACCGCCTGCGCGACTGGGGCCTGTCGCGCCAGCGCTACTGGGGCTGTCCGATCCCGGTCGTCCATTGCGGAACCTGCGGCGTGGTACCGGAGCGAAAGGAAAACCTTCCCGTCGAGCTGCCCCTCGACATCGACATCTCCTCGCCCGGCAACCCGCTCGACCGCCACCCGACATGGGCCGCGGTGCCCTGCCCCGCCTGCGGGGCTCCGGCGCGGCGCGAAACCGACACGATGGACACCTTCGTCGATTCGTCATGGTACTACGCCCGCTTCACCTCCCCGGAGGCCGCCACGCCGACAGATCCGGACGAGGTCGCCTACTGGATGAATGTCGACCAGTATATCGGCGGCGTCGAGCACGCGATCCTGCACCTTCTCTACTCGCGGTTCTTCGCCCGCGCGATGCATGAATGCGGCCACCTGCCCGCCTCGGCCTGCGAACCCTTCGACGCGCTGTTCACGCAAGGCATGGTCACCCACGAGATCTACCAGACCCGCGACGAGACGGGCCGCGTCGTCTACCATTTCCCCCGGGACGTGACCGACGGGCGCCTCGCCGACGGCACGCCGGTGGAGATCGTCCCCTCCGCCAAGATGTCCAAGTCGAAGCGCAACGTGGTCGATCCCGTAGACATCATCGACCGCTTCGGCGCCGACACCGCGCGCTGGTTCGTCCTGTCGGACAGCCCCCCCGAGCGCGACGTGGAATGGACCGATGCGGGCGCCGAGGCCGCCGCGCGCCACCTCGCCCGCGTCCACCGCATCGCGCTGGCCGCCCGCGACGCCGCCGAGACCGGCGCGGGCGATGCCGACCTTCTGCGCGAGACCCACCGCGCCGTCCACGACGTCACCCAGCAGATCGAGAGCTTCGGCTTCAACGCCGCCATCGCCCGGCTCTACGCCTTCGCCGCGGCGTTGTCGAAATCCCAGGCCGGCCGCCCGGCACAGGTCGAGGCCGCGCGCACGCTCGCCCAGCTCATGGCGCCGATGACGCCGCACCTGTCGGAGGAGATCTGGCAGATCCTCGGCGGCGCCGGGCTCTGCGCCACCGCCCCATGGCCGGTCGCCGACCCGGCCATGCTGGTGGATGCGGAGCTGACCATGCCGATCCAGGTCAACGGCAAGCGCCGCGCCGAGATGAAGGTCGCCCGCGACGCGGCGAAGGCCGATGTCGAGGCGATGGCGCTGGCTTCCGACGCGGTGCAGCGGGCGCTGGCCGGGGGGTCGCCGAAGAAGGTGATCGTGGTGCCGGGCAAGATCGTCAATGTCGTGGTCTAGCTCGCGCGCCTCCCGGGAGGCGCGGGCCGGATACCGCACCTCCCGGGGCACGTGGTCCAGGCGCCGGGCTCTCGCCGCCCTCGCCGCCCTGCCCGCCTGCGGCTTCACCCCGGTCTACGGGCCGACGGGCGCCGCGCGCGGCCTCTCGGGCGAGATCGCCGTCGATCCCCCGGAGGACGAGGGCGGCTATCTCTTCGTCCGGGAGCTCGAGACCCGGCTCGGCCGCGCCACCACGCCGCGCTACACGCTCTCCGCCGACATCCGGGTCGTCGACGAGGAGCTCGGCCGCACCCCCTCGGGCGACATCACGCGGATGCGGCTGAACGGCGTCCTGCTCTACCAGCTCCGCGAGACGGAGACGAACCGGCTGGTGAAATCCGGCCGGATCCGGAGCTTCACCTCCTATGCCTCCCCCGTCGTGAGCCTGCAGCAGACCAGCATCGCCGGAAATCCGCTCTCGGTGGACTCCGCCTCCCGTGACGCGCTCGAGCGGCTGGTGACCATCCTCGCCGACGGCCTCGTCGACGAGCTTCTCGCCACCTCGCCCGACTGGCGGCGATGAAACTCAACGCCCGCGACGCCCGCGACTGGATCGCCAGGCCCTCCGCCGACCGGCCCGGCACCCTCCTGCACGGCACCGACGGGATGCGCGTCGCGCTGAAGCGCCAGGAGCTCGTCGCCAATCTCGCCGGGCCCGAGGCCGATGCCGAGATGCGCCTAACCCGCATCGCCGCCGCCGATCTCCGCCGCGAGAAGCTGCTCCTCGCCGACGCGGTCAAGGCGCAGGGATTCTTCCCCGGCCCCCGGGTCGCCCTCGTCGACGAGGCCACGAACCAGGTCGCCGACCCGATCCTCGCCGCGCTGGAGGACTGGCGGCCGGGCGATGCCCATATCGTCGTCGCGAGCGGCCAGCTGAAGCCCGCCTCCGCGCTCCGCAAGGGGTTCGAGAAACACCCCACCGCGGCGGCAATCGCGATCTACGACGATCCCCCCGACCGCGCCGAGATCGACGCCTGGATCGCCGAGGCCAGCCTCCCCGGCCCCGACCGCGACGGCCGCGCGCTCCTCGGCGCCCTCGCCGCCGATCTCGGGCCCGGCGACTTCCGCCAGCTCCTGGCCAAGATCGGCCTCTACATGCACGGCGAATCCGGCCCCACCAAGGCCGCCGACATCGCCGCCTGCGCGCCCGGCTCCACCGAGGCCGAACTCGACGACGTGCTCCACGCCGCCGCCGAGGGCCGCACCGAGGCGATCGGCCCGATCATCTCGCGCCTCGAGTCGCAGGGCGCCCAGCCGGTTCAGCTCGCCATTGCCGCCATGCGCCATTTCCGCCAGCTCCACGCCGTCGCCGCCGATCCGGGCGGCGCCGGGGCGGGGATCGGCAGGCTCAGGCCCCCGGTCTACGGCCCCCGCCGCGACGCGCTGCAGCGTCAGGCGACGCGGCTCGGCATGTACCGGCTGGAGGAGGCGATCCGGATCCTCGTCGCCACCGACCTCACGCTCCGCTCCCCGGCCCGCGTGCCGCAGATGGCGCTGATGGAGCGCGCCCTCATCCGCCTGTCGATGCTCGGCCGGCGCTAGCGCGTTTCCCCGCCCGCGCCCCTTCGACGCGGGAACGCCCACGCGCGGTCCCCGTTTGACCCCGGTCACAGAGGTAGGATCGTCCCAATGTCCGAGAAACCGACCGAGAAATCCGCCATCGTCCTCGGTGGTAGCGCCGGCGTCGGCCATGCCGTCGTCGAGGCGCTTCTCGCCCGCGGCTACCGCGTCGGCACCGTCGCCCGCGGCCCCGAGCGTCTGGCGGAGATGGCGGCGCGCTTCGGCGAGCGTCTGGCAACCGCGCCTGCCGACGTGGGCGACGCCGCCGCGCTCGAGGCCGCCGTCGAGACCCTGATCGAGCGGACAGGCCCGCCCTCCGTCTGGGTCAACTCGGCGATGCAGACCAGCTTCTCCCCCTTCGAGCAGGTCGGGGCCGACGAGTTCGATCGCATCGTCCGCACCACCCTTCTGGGCCAGGTCAACGGCACCCGCCTCGCGCTCCGGCACATGGATCGCGGCAACATCGTCAATGTCGGCAGCGGGCTCAATTACCGCCCGGTGCCATTCCAGGCGGCCTATTGCGCCTCCAAGCACGGGATCAGCGGCTTCACCGCCGCGCTGCGCTCCGAGCTTTTGCGGGACGCGCGGCCGATCACCCTCTCGATGGTCCAGCTCCCCGCCATGAACACCCCGCAATTCGACTGGGCGCTGAACCGGCTTCCGAAGAAACCCCAGCCCGCCCCGCCGATCTACCAGCCCGAGGTCGCTTCCCGCGCGGTCCTCAGGGCCATCGACACGGATGCGCGGGAAATCCTCGTCGGACAGTCGGTGCTGAAGCTCGCCTTCGCCAATTTCGTCGCCCCCGACTGGCTCGACCGCAAGCTCGCGAAGGACGGCGCCGAGATGCAGAAGTCGCAGGCCGCCGAGCCGGGCGGCCGCCCCGACAACCTCATGGGCCCAGCTCCGCACGCGGCCGGCGCCCGCGGCTCCTTCGGCGACCGGGCGAAGGACGATGCGCTGACCGTCGACGGCGATCGCGCCCGCTACGCCGCATTCGGCGGGCTCCTCGGCGCGGGCCTCGTGCTCGGCCTCCTGCTGGGCAGGCTCCTCGACTGAACCGGCACGTCCGGCCGGCAGGGCTCACCCGCAGGCGTCCTCGTCCCCGGGCTCGATCCCCTCCCAGACGGCCGCGCCCCAGGGGGCGAGCCGGCGTCCGTCCCAGCCCGTCTCGAGCGCCGGCGGCCGCCCCTGGCGGGTGGGAACCGGAAGCGCCGCCTCGGCGGAGAAGTTGAACACCGCGAGCCACGCGCCTTCCCCCCTCCGGATGCGGAGCGCCAGCACGGTGGGCGAGGCGTCCACCGCCACGCCCACCGGCGCCGCGATCCGCGTCCCGCGCCGGAACGCCATCGCCCGCCGGTAGAAGCGCAGCACGCTCTCCGCATCGGCGTCCTGCGCGTCCACGGCCCGATCCCTCGCCCAGCGCATCGGCAGCCACGGCGCCGCCTCCGAGAAGCCGTAACTCTGCCCCTCCGCCTCCCAGGGGATGGGCACCCGCGCGCCCTCCCGGCCCGGCGCGTCGGGCCAGTACATCAGGTCGAACGGGTCGGTCACCTCCGCCTTCGCCAGGTCCGGCTGCGGCAGGCCCAGCTCCTCGCCCTGCCACAGGATCGCCGCCCCCGGCAGCACGGCGAGGAGCGCGGCGTAGAACTTCGCGCAAGCGTCGGTCCCGTCGCCCAGCGCCGTCAGGTGCCGCGGCTGGTCGTGGGAGGAGAACCACCACGGCGCGCACCAGCGCCCGTCGAGGGCGCGCAGAATGTCCGCGAGCGCCACCGGGTCACGCGCCACCGTCATCGGATCGGTCGTGTAGCAGGCGTCGAGCCGCCCGTGTTCGGTGAAGCTCTTCGAGATCTCGATGGAATTGTTGCCGGTATTGCTCTCGCCGACGAGCCAGGCGTCCTCGCCCGCCCAGTTCCGGATCCTGCCGGTATAGTCCGCCCCGTCACCGGGCAGCAGGTCGTGGACATGGTCCTGGTAGGAATAGGGATTGAAGTTCGGCCCCGTCACCTTCGACAGCACCACCGGCCGCGCCGGCGGGTTGTCGGGCATGTCGGTGTCGAAGAGATAGGCCGTCACCACGTCGAGCCGGAACCCGTCCACGCCGCGGCCCTTCCAGAACTCCATCGTCTCGCGGAACATCCGCTGCACCAGCGGATGGCGCAGGTTCAGGTTCGGCTGGCAGGAGAGGAACTGGTGGTGGTAGTACTGCTGCCGGCGAGGGGCCCAGGTCCAGGCCGGCGGCCCGAACTGGCTCAGCCAGTTGTTCGGCGGCGTGCCGTCCGGCTTCGGGTCGCGGAAGACGTAGCACTCCGCCTTCTCCTCGTCGCCGTCGAGCGCCGCCCGGAACCAGGGATGCTCGACGCTGGTGTGGTTGTAGACCTGATCGACGATGACGCGCAGGCCGCGCTCGTGCGCCGCCGCCACCAGCCGGTCGAAATCCTCGAGGGTCCCGTGCCGCTCGGCCACCGCCCGGTGGTCGGCTACGTCGTAGCCGCCATCGGCCAGCGGCGAGACGTAGAACGGGCAGATCCAGATCGCGTCCACGCCGAGCGCCGCGATGTGGTCGAGCCGCCCGGTGATTCCGTTCAGGTCCCCCACCCCCGAGCCGGTGGTGTCGGCGAAGGAGCGGGGATAGACCGCGTAGATCGCGGGCGCCTCGGGCCAGGGGCCGTCAGGCGCCAACGATCTTGCCGCCGTTCGGATGCAGCGTCTGGCCGGTGAAGTAGGACCCGTCGCTGCTCGCCAGGAACAGGAACGAGGTCGCGATCTCCCAGGGCTGGCCGGCGCGCCCGAGCGGCGTGCCCTCGCCGAATCCCTCGACCATCTCGGGCGGCATGGAGCCCTCGATGAACGGCGTCCAGACCGGCCCCGGCGCCACCGCGTTCACCCGGATGCCCCGGTCGGCCAGATTGGACGCCATCGACCGGGTGAAGGCCAGGCTCGCGCCCCGCGTGGTGGAATAGCTGACCAGCGAATCGTTGCCCTTGAAGGCGTTGACGCTCGTGGTGTTCACGATCGCCGCGCCCTTTTCCATGTGCTTCAGCGCCGCCTGGGTGGTGAAGAAGTAGCTCAGGACGTTGGTCTCCATGACCTTGCGGAGCTGCGCCTCGTCCAGCTCCTCCTCGATCGGCGCGTCGATGTATTGCAGCGCGGCGTTGTTGATCAGGATATCGATTCTGCCGAACCGCTCGACGGTCTTCTCCACCGCCTCGGTCGCATGGTCCTTGTGGCCGAGATCGCCGGGAATGAGCAGCGCCTCGCTCCCCTCCGCCTCGACGAGCCGTTTCGCCTCCTCGGCGTCCTCGTGCTCGTCGAGATAGGCGATGGCCACCCGCGCCCCCTCGCGGGCGAAGAGCACCGACACCGCGCGGCCGATACCGCTGTCGCCGCCGGTGACCAGCGCCACCTTCCCTTTCAGCTTGCCGACGCCCGGAAACCGGGGCGCGTAATCGGGCTTCGGATCCATCTCGTGCTCGTGGGCGGGCATCCGCTCCTGCACGCGCTCGGTCGCGTTCTCACTCATGCTCTCACTCCATCTGCGGGCGCGCCGGCCGAACGGCGCGGCGGGCCGTTTGCTCTCTGGACCAAGGCAACGACGGACCGCCGGAATGGTTCAGGTATTCATCGCCGCCACCGCGCCGCCATCGACGCGATAGGCCGAGCCGTTGGTGAAGGTCGCCCGGTCGGAACAGAGCAGCGCGATCACCGCCGCCACCTCGTGCGTCTGGCCGCGCCGCTTCAGCGTCAGGAACGGCCGCTCCTCCTCGAGGAAGCTCTCGATCGCCTCGTCCTTCGACACGCCCATCGACTCGGCGCGCATCTCCATCATGCCGTCGGTCATCGGCGTCTCGACAAAGGCCGGGGCCACCGTGTTCATCAGCACGCCCTTCGGCCCGTAGACGAAGCTCGCCCCCTTGATCCAGTTCACCAGCGCCGCCTTCGAGGTGTTGTAGACCGCCTCGTCCCAATAGGGCTGGACCGCGTTCTCGGAGGTCACGCTGACCATCCGCCCCCAGCCCTTCTCGACCATTTGCGGAACCATCTGCCGGGCCAGGCGGACGGCGGACAGGAAGTTCGTCTCCCAGACGCGGTGGTATTCCTCGTCCGTCATTTCCAGCGGATCGCCCTTCTCGCCGGTCACCCCGGCGGCGTGGACGAGGATGTCGCAGCCGCCCTGCTGCTTCATGAGCTGGCCGAGCCGGGCGATGCTGCCGGTGTCGGTCAGGTCGGCGGCGGTGCTCTCCACGTCGTCGCCGAGCGAGCGCGCCGCCTTCGCCACGGCGTTCTCGTCCATGTCGGTCAGGGTGATCTTCACCCCCGCCTCGTGCAGGTCGCGCGCCGCGGCGAGGCCGATGCCGCTGCTGCCCCCGGTCACGAGCGCGACCTTTCCCTCGATCTTCAGATCCATCGGGCCTGTCCTTCTGTCCTTGGTTGCCCCGGCAACGGGGCAGGGTCCGGTCCGTTCCGGCCTGCGACGATTGCGCTGGGGTTCGCGACCCGCCCGAGAGGTCCGCTTCTGCCTCGGCCTTCCGCGCCAGGAACCCGACGAAACGCTTCGCCCGCTGCGCCATGAGTCGGTCGTCGGCATGGACCGCGTGCAGCGGCACCGCGCCCGCGCTCCACTCATTCGATCCGCGCACGCGCCGCCGCGCGCGCAGGACCGACGGGCGACCCGACCCGTCCGGGGCCGAAGGTCAGGCTCCGGACGGCCCGAACTGGCCCCGATGCTTGGCGGCGACCCGCCAGAGCTTCTTCCGGACGCCCTCGGGTTCGAGAGGCCGGTAGGCGCCCCCGGAGAACGTCTTCCAGTCCAGGGCCAGGCCCTGCTCGACGAGGGCCGCCGACAGATCGGTACCGTCCGGCAGATGGCATGTCGCCACGACCCGGCCGTATGACCGCTCTCCCATCGTCTCGGCCGTGACGATTCTGCCCTTGCAGAGGGCGATCATTGCGAACTTCGCTTTCCTTCCATACGGCTGGTCGAATTCGGGCGCGTCGATCCCGGCGAGCCGGACAGGCGTGCCGCCGATGACGATCGTGTCCCCGTCGATGACGTGGCATCTGCCGCGCAGGATCTCCGGCGGCGGGGCGGCGTCGTCGCCTGTCCGCTCCCGGACGGCTTCGGGAACGCGCGATGCCGGGCCGGTGCGCGCCGCGCGGCGCCCTGCTCTCGAGGCCTTCCTGAAGAGGCTGAAGAAGAGACCCATTCCCGACACTCCCCGGTGCGACCGGCCGGCGGCCGAATTCGTCCCCCCGCCGGGGACAGGTCGGGCCGTCATCGCCGAAAGGGCTGAATCCGGGATTGAGGCATCGTGGCGAAACCGTGGCGCCGGCGGCCCCTAGGACCTGAACAGCCGCACCAGGCTCAGCCCGGCATCGGTCAGGTCGGCGAGGCGGGCGAGGATGTGCTCGGGGGCGAGGCCGGACGCCTTGCCCTCGACCGCGGCGATGCGGTCGAGGAGCCGCATCAGCCGCCGCCGGTGGATGCCCAGATGCGCCTGCACCGGGTCGGCGACGATGCCGGCGAAGGTCGTCACCACCGAGGCGGCCATCGCCAGCGCCACCCCCGTCGTCACCACCACCCAGGGCGACACGTGGACGGTGAAGACGCCGTACCAGACCCGCCCGAGCCCCGCCCCCAGCGGAAACCCCGCCACCGCCTGGGAATGGGCGAGGACGCCGGAGAGCTTCGGCGCCAGCGAGACGATGCCGGGCGTGGCGCTGCCGAAGAGCGCGAGGCCGGTGGAGAAGACGATCAGCGACGTGGTGATCTCGGAGACCGCGGAGCGGACGCTGGCGTAGTCCTCGATCATCGCCCTGCCGCGCGGGCCCAGATCCGCGCCCTCCAGCAGATCGCCGCGGATCAGCCGCTTCACCGCCCGCGCGACGGCGGTCGGGAGCAGGATGCGCCGCGCGCCGAGCCACTCGCCGAGCCGCGCGAGGCCCACCAGGCGGCAGAGCCCGCCCGCCAGCCGCACCAGCAGGAAGACCGGCGCCAGCGCCACGTTCAGGGGCGCGCGCAGGATGTCCCAGCCCAGCGCCGCGCGGTGCAGGCGCAGGGTCCCGGCGAGCCGGAAATGCCTGCGGACGAAGGCATCGACCTTCGCGCGCACGGCTTCGGCGGCGGCATCGGAGGCGTTGGACATCGGACCGGCCCTGTCGAGATCTGCCCGCTTGTCGCGCGGATCGGCCGGATCCGGAACCGGGCCGGCGCGAACATTCCCGTGACGGTCAGTCGCCGTCCGCCTCCCCGGGCGGCTCCTCCGCCGGGGTCTCGCGCAGCGTCGGCGGCGGCACGTCGCTCTCGGTCAGGAGAATCCTCCTCCACCAGCCGCAGGGCGAGGCCCCGCGCGCCCTGGAAGAGATGCGTGCGCCAGCCCTGGGCCGCCGCCGCCTCGACGTTCTCGGACTTGTCGTCGGTGTAGAACAGCCGCTCCGGCGCGATGCCCGACCGCCGCTCCAGCGTCTCGAAGATCGCCGGGTCGGGCTTCGTCAGCCGCTCGTGCCCCGACACCACGGCGCCGTCGAACTCGGTCAGGGCCGGGTGCAGGCGGCGCGCCAGCGCGAAGGTCTCGCGGCCGAAATTGGTCAGCGCGAAGACCGGCACGCGCCGCGCCCGGAGCGCCCGGAGCACCGCCACGCTGTCCTCGATCATCGGCCCGGCCATCTCGCCCCAATGGTCGCGCCAGGCGAGGATGTCGCGTCCCCACCGGCGATAGGCCGCCGCGGTCTCCTCCACCGTCTCGTGCCAGGGCGCGCCGGCATCGATCCGCGCGTTCATCTCGGCGAGCGGCACTTCCTTGAACATCCGCACCCGGGCGATGTGGCCGATGGTCCGGTCGTAATAGGCTTCCGGATCCCATCTCATGAGCACGTTGCCGATATCGAAGACGACCGCCTCGGGCCTCATCCCGTCTCTCCGCTCAAGCCGCTCTCAATACCCGTTCCAGCGCCTCGCGGAAGCGCGACCGGTCGGCCTTGCCGAAGGGTCGTCCGCCGCCCTGCCGGAACGGGTCTGCCGCCCGTAGGTCGGTCATCAGGTCGCGCGCCGCAAGGGCCTCGGAGACGTTTCTCTCGTGAAGTTCGCTGCCGTCGGGCTTCAGCACCCGCGCGCCGGTGGCCACCGCCCGCGCGGCGAGGGGCACGTCGCTGGTCACCACCACGTCGCCCGCGCCGCAGCGCTCCGCGATCCACATGTCGGCCGCGTCCGGCCCCTCGGCCACGTAGACCATCTCCACGAGCGGGTTGGCGGAGGGCCGCAGCCCGCCATTCGACACCATGGCGACGCGGACCCGGTGCCGCGTCGCCACCGCCTCCGCCTCCGCCTTCACGGGGCAGGCATCGGCGTCGACATAGATCATGCCCAGAGCGCCTCGCCGTGGAAGCGCAGGTGATCCTCGATGAAGGAGGACACGAAAAAGTAGCTGTGGTCGTATCCGGGCTGCAGCCGGAACGTGGCCTGCTGCTTCCGGTCGCAGATCGCCGCGGCCAGCGCGCCGGGTTTCAGCTTGTCCCAGAACTGGTCGTGGGTGCCGATATCGACCAGCACCGGCCCGTCGAACCCCGTCGTCCGCATCAGGTGGCTGGCGTCGTGCGCCTCCCACGCGGAGGTGTCGGAGCCGAGATACTTCGTGAGCTGCGGCGTGCCCCACTCGCTGTCCATCGTGTTGCACATCGGCGAGAACGCCGAAACCGAGGCGAAGCGCTCGGGCAGGTTCATCGCCACGGTCAGCGCCCCGTGCCCGCCCATGGAATGGCCGGTGATCGCCTGCCGGTCGAGATCGACGGCGAACGCGGAGCCCAGGAGCTTCGGCAATTCCTCGGTCACGTAGTCCCACATGCGGAAGTTCGCGGCCCAGGGCTCCTCGGTGGCGTTCACGTAGAACCCCGCGCCCTGCCCCATGTCGAAGGCCTCGTCGTCGGCCACGCCCTCGCCCCGGGGCGAGGTGTCGGGGAAAACCACAGCCATCCCCTCGGCCGCGGCATGGGCCTGCGCCATCGACTTGGTCATCGCGTTCTCGTGGGTGCAGGTCAGCCCCGAGAGGAACCACAGCACCGGCACCGGCCCGGACCGTGCCGCCTCGGGCAGGAACAGCCCGAAGGTCATGTCGCACCCGCAGGCCTCGGAGGCATGGGCATAGACACCCTGCGTGCCCCCGAAACAGGCGTTCTCGGCTTTCGTCTCCATCTCCGTCCCTTCCGCTTCTTGCGTGCCGCCACCGAACCGGGCGCGGCTCAGGCGGTCAACGCGAGAGTCGCCGTCAGGGTCGCGACCCCGACGATGGTCGACACCAGGATCGCCGTCGAGACCCGCTGCGGCGCCACCCCGTAGGATTGCGCCAGGATGAACACGTTGCCCGCGACCGGCAAGGCCGCCGCGGTGACGATCACCCGCGCCGTCTCCACCGGCACCGGGAAGACGAGCAGCGTCGAGACCGCCACCGCCGCGGGGTGCAGCACCAGCTTGCAGGCCGAGAGCCAGCTCGCCACGCTCAGCCGCTCGGCGCTCTTGCGCGCCAGCGACACGCCGATGGCGAAGAGTGCGCCGGGGGTGGCGGCGTTCGACAGCAGCCGCAGCAGGTCGTCCACCGGCCCCGGCAGGGCCGACCCCGTCGCCGCCCAGGCAAACCCCGCGAAGATCGCCACCAGCATCGGGTTGCGGAGGAGCGCGAGCCCCACCCGCCGCAGCGCCCCGGGCGTCAGCCGCCCCTCCCGCGCCACCGAGAAGAGGCCGACGATCAGCGACGCGAAGACCAGCAGATCCACCGTCAGCACCTGCAGGATCGGCAGCGCCGCCGCCTCGCCCATGAGCATGGTCAGCATCGGCAGGCCGAGGAACCCGACATTGCCGATGACCGCGCATTGCGCCTCCACCGCGGTCTCCGCGAGGTCCCGCGTCCGCCGCCACGCCACCGCCGCCGCCAGCGCGTAGACGAGGCCGGTCGGCACCGCGTAGCCCGCCAGCACCGGCCAGTCGAAGAGCGCGCCCAGATCGAGCGCGGCGGCGAAGCGGAACAGCAGCGCCGAGAGCGCGAAGTAGAACACGAAATCGGTCAGCACCCGCCCCGCGCCGGCATCGAAGAGCCCCGCCCGCGCCGCGGCGGCGCCGAGCGCGATCAGCGCGAAGAACGGGAGCACCTGCATCAGGACGTCGGCCATGGCCCGCCGCTAGCCGCTGCCGCACGCACTGTCCATCGCGCCCGCGCTCAGGCGGCGCGGTTCTGCGGCCCGTGATCCATCTGCTTCAGGACGGTCCAGCACTGCCGCTCGGAGAGCTTCTCCACCCGGTAGCTCGCCGGCGCGACCCGCACCCCGCCTTCCCCGGGATGCACGTCGTAGCCCTTGCGCACCCCGGTCAGCCTCTCGCGCGAGGCGACGACGATCAGCTCGATGCGCCTGATGTCGTCGCGCTGCGGCCGCGCGCCGGCATCGAAGCGCCCCAGGATGCCCTCGAAGGAGCCCATGTCGACATGGTCGCCCATCCCGAGCGGCCCCTGCACGGTGCCTTCGAGCTCGTCGGACATGTCGTCCTGCCCGTATTCCTCGAGGTCGGTGACGAAGCTCGACACCTTGCCGTGGGCGGTGTGGACGACGGCGATCATGTCGCGCACGAAGACCGGCTCGTAGCTCAGGTTGGCGAGGATCACCCGCGCCGCGAATCCGTCCCCCGCGCCGCGGTTCACCGTCAGCACCGTGGCGCGCTGCCGCCGCACGCTGGTGACCAGCATCTGCAGGTAGACGACCCAGATCACCGCCATCGCGAGGCTGGTCAGGAGCTGCAGGAAGGAGGTGTGCTGGAAGATCGAGTCGATCATCGGTGTCTCGCGGCCCCTGTCGTCGCGCCACGAGGGCGCCCGGAAAGGCGCCGCCTCTACCGTCTCGCTCCGTCGCGTCAACCCCGCCGGAGCCGCGCTTGACCGGATCGTTTCATATCGATACTTCCCGATATATGGACAAGACGACCGCGCTCGCCGCCTTCGCGGCCCTGAGCCAGCCCACGCGGCTCGACGCCTTCCGCCTGCTCGTCCGGGCCGGGCCGGAGGGGATCGCCGCCGGCCGCATCGCGGGTGCGCTCTGCGTGCGGCAGAACACGCTCTCGTCCAACCTCGCGGTGCTGCGCCATGCCGGGCTCGTCCGCGCCGCGCGGGAGGGGCGGTCGATCCGCTACTCTGTCGATTTCGACGCCGTCTCCGGCCTCCTGCGCTTCCTCCTGGAGGAATGCTGCGGCGGGCGGCCCGCGCTCTGCCGCCCGCTCATCGACGACATCGCCTGCGCCGGCCCGGAGGCGAGAACCGGGATCCCGGCACCATGAGCCGCGCCGTCGACGCCCCTCCCCCGCCGCTGGGGCCCTTCGAGCGCCTGCTGTCGCTCTGGGTGGCGCTGGCGATCCTCGCCGGCCTCGCCCTCGGCACGATGGCCCCCGGCCTCTTCGAGGCCATCGCCGCGGCGGAAATTGCCTCGATCAACCTCGTCGTCGCGGTGCTGATCTGGGCGATGGTCTATCCGATGATGGTCGGCGTCGATTTCGGCGCAATCTCCGGCGTGGCGAAACAGCCGCGCGGCCTCATCCTCACGCTGGCGGTCAACTGGCTCGTCAAGCCCTTCACCATGGCCGCGCTCGCGGTGCTCTTCTTCGAGCACGTCTTCGCCCCGTTCCTCGCGCCCGAGGACGCGGCGCAATACGTGGCCGGGCTGATCCTCCTCGGCGCCGCGCCCTGCACCGCGATGGTCTTCGTCTGGTCGCAGCTCACCCGCGGCGACGCGGCCTACACGCTGGTCCAGGTCTCGGTGAACGACCTCGTCATGATCGTCGCCTTCGCCCCGATCGTCGCCTTCCTTCTCGGCGTCACCGAGATCGCCGTGCCGTGGCGGACGCTGCTTCTGGCCACCCTGCTCTACGTCGCCCTGCCGCTCGCCGCCGGCGCCGCCACCCGCCGCGCGCTCGGCTCGCCGGCGCGGATCGACGCCTTCACCGCCCGCGTGAAGCCGCTCTCCGTCCTCGGCCTCGTCGCCACCGTGGCGATCCTCTTCGGCCTCCAGGGCGCGGTGATCCTGAACCGCCCCCTCGTCATCGCGCTCATCGCGGTGCCGATCCTGATCCAGAGCTACGCCATCTTCGCGCTGGCCTACGGCGCCGCCTGGGCGCTCCGGGTCCCGCACCGGATCGCGGCGCCCTGCGCCATGATCGGCACGTCGAACTTCTTCGAGCTGGCCGTCGCCGTCGCCATCAGCCTCTTCGGCCTCGAGTCCGGCGCGGCGCTGGCCACCGTCGTCGGCGTTCTGGTGGAGGTGCCGGTGATGCTGTCGCTCGTCGCCATCGCCAACCGGACCCGCGGCCGATTCCGGGAGGCTTGAGCCGTCCGCCGCGCCCCGGCCGGTGTCATTCGACCATGCGCGGCTCCGGGGCGAAGACGCTCATCTTCATCCAGGTCTTGAGCTGGCGCTCGAGACCGGGCGCGGCGTCGATCCGCACCGCGCCCCGCGCGGTCTCGTCGGCGAGCCGCGACAGGCCCATCCAGACCGAGGTCATCGCCCGCAGATCGGCGGTGACGAGGATGTCGACGTCGTATCCCGGGTCGATCCTGCACAGATCCGTGCCGTGCCGATCGACGACCAGCCACCATTCGCGCAGTTTCTCGGCCAGGTCCGGGTACAGAAACTGGATCGTGCACCGCGCCTCGGGCAGCGGATCGGGCTCGAAATTCCGCCGCATGTCCCACATCAGCAGCGAGGGATCGAGATTGCGCAGCGACAGGGACGATTCCACCCAGCGCTGGCCCCAGATCCCGATCCCGGTGATCAGCGGGCGCAGCTCCTCCCCGGCCTGCGTCAGGCGATATTCCTGCGTGCCGCGTTCCGAGGGCACCGCCCGGATCACCCCGGCCGCCTCCAACTCCTTGAGACGCTTGGACAGGAGGCTCGGCGACATCTTCGGGACGCCCTTGCGGATATCGTTGAACCGCGTCGATCCGCAAAGCAGCTCGCGCAGCACCAGCGGCGTCCACTTCGTGCAGATCACTTCCGACGCCATCGAGATCGGGCAGAACTGGTTGTAGAGAGACTTGACGGTCATGGTCACCCTCCACGCGGCACCGACCATAGCACGCCCGGTCCAGTTTCTGAACTATCCCGATCGCCCGGCCGGGCGCATCCTTTCCCCCGTGATTCGACGAGGTTCGAGATCAAGGGAGAGAGACGATGGGAGAGCTGCAACATCTGGAACCACCGGAATCCGGCGCGGTCGCGCCGGCGATGGCGAGGCTTCTCGACCTCTGCGCCAGCCAGGCCGGCGCGCGCGACAGCGACGACGGTTTCGTCGCCGAGAGCTACGAGATGGCGAAGGAGGCCGGGCTGATCGAGGCCGGCGTCCCGGCCGAGCTCGGCGGCGGCGGCGCCGAGGTCCGGGCGCTCTGCGGCATCCTGCGCCGGCTCGCGCATGGGTGTTCCTCGACCGCCCTGGCGTTGTCCATGCATACCCACCAGGTCGCCTTCCCCGCCTGGCGCTGGCGCCACCAGCCCGAGACCCGGGCGAAGACGGAACCGCTCCTGCGGCGGATCGCGGCCGAGAGGCTGGTCCTGCTCTCCTCGGGGGGCGGCGACTGGATCGGCGGATCCGGTCGGGCCGAGCCGGTGGAGGGCGGCTACCGGGTGACCGCGCGCAAGGCCTTCGTCTCCGGGGCGCCCGCGGGCGACCTGCTGATGACCAGCGCCGTCACGTCCGAGGAGGGTGGAACGGTCATCCACTTCGCCTGTCCGATGGCGGCGCCCGAGGTCTCGGTGCTCGACACCTGGCACACGCTCGGGATGCGCGGCACCGGCAGCCACGACGTGATGATCGAGGGGCTGTTCGTGCCGGAGGACAAGGTCGCGGTGAAACGGCCGCAGGGTCGGTGGAACCCGGTCTTCTACACGCTCGTCCCGGTCGCCTTCCCGCTGATCTACGCGGTCTATCTGGGCGTCGCCGAGCGCGCCCGGGACCTCGCCGTCGCCATCGTCTCGAAGCGGCCTGTCTCGCCGCTTCTCCGCGATCGCGCCGGGCGGATGGACACCGCCCTCGAGGCCGCGCGGATGGCGCACGGCTACATGATCGCCGCCGCGGAGGAGAACGCGCCCTCGGCCGAAACCGTCAACAAGACGATGATCGGGCGGCACCTCGTGGAGGAGAACGCGATCCGCACCGTGGAACTGGCGCTGGAACTCGCCGGCGGCGCCGGCTACTACCGCAAGGCCGAGCTCGAGCGCCTCTTCCGCGACGTCCAGGCGGCGCGCTACCATCCGCTGCAGAAGGAGATCCAGTCCGAGTTCGCGGGCGCGCTCGCCCTCGGCCATCCCAGCGACCGCATCTTCTGAGCGGCGCTGCCCGCCGCGGCCGGCTCCGGCCGGGGCGGCGGGCTCCGGGATGCCGGTCCCGGACTCGACGGATTCCGACGGGATTCCGACGGGATTCCGACAGCCCGTTTCAGCCCGATCCGATGAGGATCCCCGCCGCCAGGACCAGCCCGCCGCCGGCCACGACCTGCAGCGCGGCCCGCACGAACGGCGTGTCCATGTAGCGGTTCTGGATCCAGGCGATCGCCCAGAGTTCAAAGAAAACAACGACGAAGGCGATGAAGGTCGCGGTCCAGAAATGCGGGATCAGATAGGGCAGCGCGTGCCCCAGCCCGCCCAAGGCCGTCATCACCCCCGACGCAATCCCCCGCTTCAGCGGCGACCCGCGCCCCGAAATCGCCCCGTCATCCGAAGCCGCCTCGGTAAAACCCATTGAAATTCCGGCCCCTACGGACGCCGCAAGCCCGACGAGGAAAGTCTGCCCCGTATCGCCGGTGGCGAAGGCCGCCGCGAAAATCGGCGCAAGCGTCGAGACCGACCCGTCCATCAGACCCGCCAGCCCCGGCTGCACCCATGTCAGCACGAATTGCCGGTGCGCCGCCCGACCTTCCGCGTCCCGCGTCTCCGCGCCCAGATGCTCCGCGGCCAGCGTCTCGGCCAGTTCCGAATGCCCCGCCTCCGCCGCCGCAAGGTCGCCCAGAAGCGCCCGCGTCCGCGGATCGCCCGTCCGCGCCGCCGCGCGGAGATAGAACTGCTCCGCCTCCCGCTCCATCCGCTCGGCCTCGTCCCGGATGCGCTCGATGCCGAGATTCTCCACCAGCCAGACCGGCCGCCGCGCATAGAAGCCGGCGACGTGCTCGCGCCGGACGAGCGGGATGGCCCCCTCGAACCGCACCTCGAATAGCGCGATGAGCTGCCGCCGATGGCCGTCCTCCTCCTCGGCCATGCCCTCGAAGACCCGCGCCGAGGCGGGAAACTCGGCCCTGAGACGGTCGGCATAGCTGCGGTAGATGCGCGCGTCGTCCTCCTCGGCGGAGATCGCGAGGGCGAGCACTTCCTTCTCGCCGAGCTCCGCGAAATGCCGGCGGTTTGACAAGGACGGCAGCATGGGCTCGCTCTCCGGACGCTGATCGACCCTGACCTGACGCAAGCGGCGCGCCGGCGCAACTGCCGGTTCACATTGAACTGATTGGTTCGGTTTCCCGTAGGTGAACTGAACCGATCAGTTTATTCTTGTCCCACTTCCATCAGACCCCAGAGGTATCGCCATGACTCGCAGAATGCTCATGATCCTCGCCGCGGTGACGACGCTGGGCGGGGCCGCCTCCGCGCAGGGAGTTGCGATCGCGGACGACGGGTGGTCGGTCGTCGACCGGACGCCGCAACTCGACTACATCACGAAGATCGACGACAACGGCTGGAGCCGGGTCGAGAAACCCGCCCGCCAGGCATCGACGCCGCGCGGGGCCGGCAGCCCCTGCACCCAGATCGAACGGGCGCAGAAAATATCCGGGGCCGATTGCGGAACGATGTCGACCGCCGAGCTGTCGAGAATACACCTCCTCAGCCACCAGTAAGCGGTCAGTCGGACCGGGAGACGCGCGGGACCCGTGGTTTCGCGCTTCTCCCTGGAAACGGAGTATTCCGGTTCCCACCTCCCACGGAGCTTGCCGCTGCCGCGCGGCTGGGGCTATGTATGAATGCCGGGGGGACGAGGATGAACCAGCTCAACACGATCAAGAAAGGCCGGAAATACGAGCAGGTGATCGAGGGAGCGCGCGAGGTCTTCATGTCCGACGGCTTCGAGGGCGCGAGCGTGGACAGCATCGCCCGCCGCGCCGGCGTGTCGAAGGCCACGCTCTACAGCTACTTCGCCGACAAACGCCTGCTCTTCGTCGAAGTCGCATCGAGCGAGTGCCGCCGCCAAGCGGCGGAGGCGTTCGACAGGCTCGACTTCTCGCGGCCGCCCCGCGAGGTGATGACGAAGGCCGGCGCCGCGCTCATGGACTTCATGTTCTCCGAGACGGGCCAGCGCGTCTTCCGCATCAGCGTCTCCGAATGCGACCGCTTCCCGGAGATCGGCCGCGCCTTCTGGGAGAACGGCCCCGGCATGCTCGAGCGCATTCTGTGCCGCTACTTCGAGCGGGCCGCCGACCGCGGCGAGATCGTGATCAAGGATCGCTGCCTCGCCGCACACCAGTTCGCCGAACTCTGCAAGGCCGAGGTCTTTCCCCGTCTCTGCCTGAGAATCCAGCCCGACTTCACCGAGGAGGACCGGCGCCGCATCCTCGACGGCGCGGTCGAGACCTGGCTCGCGCGTTACGGCGCCTAGTCGACCCTGCGCAGGAGGAGCTGGTTTCCGACCTTCTTGGTCTCGAACCGCTTCAGATCCGTGACGAGGTCGGAGAGCTTTCGCTTGCCGTAGGTTCTAGTGTCGAAATCGGGCTGCTGGGAAGTGATGTACTGGCCGATCTGGCCGAGCGCATACCACTCGTCGTCCTGCTCGATCCGGTCCATCGCTTGGAGGATGAGCGGCACCGCCTCCACAGGCGCGACCTTGCCGGCGGGCGCCCTGCCCGATTCAGCGGTCTTCGCCTGCACCGGTTCGTCGACGATGTTCTCGATCAGGATGAAGCGGTTGCAGACGTTCCTCAGCGCCTCCGGGGCCTTCTTCTCGCCGATCCCGATCACGTCGAGCCCGTTCTCCCGGACCCGGTTGGCGAGCGCGGTGAAGTCCGAATCCGAGGAGACCAGCACAAAGCCGTCGAACCGGCCGGTATGCAGGATGTCCATCGCGTCGATGACGAGGCCGATGTCGGAGGCGTTCTTGCCCACCGTGTTCGCCGTCTCCTGATGCGCCACGAGGCCGAGATCGCGCACCACCTTCGACCAGTTGGTGAGCCGCCCGGACGACCAGTCCGCATAGACCCGGCGAAGCGCGGGCTCGCCGAACTTGGTGATCTCCTTCAGGATCGGATCGGCGTATTTCGCCGGGATGTTGTCGGCGTCGATCAGGACGGCGTAGAGGGGGCGGTCGCGCTCGGCCATCGGGCTCCTCACAGGAGACGGTGCATGACGAGGGCGTCGACGAGGCCCTCCCCGGGGTGCCGGAAGGCCTGCGGCAGCCGACCGACGATGTCAAACCCGTAATCCCGCCATATGGAGATGGCGCGGACATTCGAGGCCACGACGAAGTTGAACTGCATCGCCCGGAAGCCCCGCACCCGTGCTCTCCAGAGCGCGTGCTCCAGCATCGCCCGCGCGGTGCCCCGCCCCCTGTCTTCGCGCGCCGTCGCGAAGGCGGCGTTGCAGACGTGGTCGCCGTTGCCGGACTTGTTGGCACGGAGGAAGTAGCTTCCCGCCCGGTCTACGGTCAGCCAAGTCTCGTGTCCCTCCGCGCACCAGAAGCCGAGCGCATCTTCGCGCGAGATCGCCGGGTCGACGGCGTAGGTGTCACCGGCCCGGAAGATCGGCTCGAGCATCGCCCAGAGCACCTCGTGATCCGCTGCGGTCGCACGCATGATGGTCGGGGTCTTTCCGGCGCCAGCGCGGGTCTGCATGGGCCTTCCTCCGTGCCGCGGTTCCCGCCTCCATCCGGGCGCCTTCCTTTCGGGCCGCGCCAGAATCCGCCCGGCCCGTTCGCCACCGACGCCGTCCCACCGCGGGGCCCTCCGGGCGCGCTTCGCATCGGACCCGGTGGCGGCGAAATGCGCGGCGGCGCCGATCCGTTCCCGACGGGTCGGGACAACGCCGCGACCACCGAGAGCGACGGCGGCCACCCTCATGGCCGTCCTCGAGAGCTTCCGGGAGGTGGCGGGGGGGATCCGCCGCGGTGAAAGAGGGCGCCGCCGATTGGGGAGGGGGGATGTCCGACGCCGCGACGCGGTGGGGGCTGAAAGTCGTCGCGGCGCCGGAATAGCTCATCGCTATGACTCCGTTCTCGCAATCCCTTGTGGCGCGAGCGGGACGAGAACGTGACCATTTGTTGGCGGCGCCGGCGGACCTTGCCAAGTGCGCCCGCCTCCCTCACCTTGCGGGGAATGGACGCGACGATCCCCACACCGTTCCCCGGCCGGTCCGATCCGCACGAGCAGACGGCCTTCGACCGGGCGGAGCTGACCCTGATCCTCGCCCTCTACGGCCGCGCCGTCGCCGCCGGCGAATGGCGCGACTACGCGATGTCCTTCCTGAAGGACGCGGCCGTGTTCTCGATCTTCCGCCGTACCGCCGAGCATCCGCTCTACCGCATCGAGAAGCGCCCGAAGCTGCGCCAGCGGCAGGGGATGTACGCGGTGATCGGAATGGACGGGCAGATCCTGAAACGCGGCCACGACCTGAAGACCGTGCTGGGGGTGCTCGACCGCAAACTGATCCGCGCCGTGGAGTGAGCGCGCCGGGCGCCGCCAACGGAAAAAGATCATTATGGATGACCTTATCCGCGGAGAAGGTTCCGTCGGTCCGGCTCAGGGCGCGTCGAGGCGCCGACGCGACGTGACCCGCCCGCCGCCCTGCGCCGCGATCCGCTCCAGGGCCGCCTTGATCGGCTCGTAGGCCACTGCCATGTGGTGCGCGTTGGCGTGGATCAGGACCTCGCCGTCGACCGCGACCGCGACGTGGCCCTTCCAGAAATAGAGGTCCCCGCGCGCGGGCCGCTCCTCCCCGAGCGCCCGGCCGAGCACGCCCTCCTGCAGGTCGCTGTCGCCCGGACAGGGGATGTGGCAGGCGAGGCAGGCGGCCTGGACGAGACCGGAGCAGTCGATCCCGTCTGCCGAATTCCCGCCCCAGAGATAGGGCACTCCGAAGAACAGCTGCGCCACCGACGCCGGATCGGTGAAGGCCCGGTTCGCCGGAACCACGTGCGGGCGCGGCACGAAGTGGCCCGCGCTCGTCTCGAAGAACCGCTCCGTCCCGGCGACGATCCGGATCTTCGCCCCGAAGGAGAGCCGCATGAGCTCGGTGCGCTTCATGTCCGGCGCGGGATAGAGATGGGTGGCCGGCACGCCGACCATATGGCTGGGGCTGTCCGGCGGCCCGAGACGGCCCTCGGCGACGTAGCCCACATAGCCATCCTTCATCGCGCGGAGGAAGGCCATGCCGTCCCGGCGCTCGTAGACCTCCACCGCGTCGCCCATCAGGAGCTGGCGGTCGCGCGCCGTGCGGAGCGGCGTGGACCAGAGATCGGCCAGCGGCACCGCCACCCGCGCCGGTTCCGGGGCCACGAAACGCTCCGCCTCGACCCGGCCCTCGAGATGCCGCGCGGCGACGCGGCCGTTCGCCGGGGTCAGCCGCCGGTCGGTCATGCGACGCCCCCGATCGCCTCGAGAAGGGCGCGGGCGCCCTGCCCGACGCCGCCCTTTGGCCGCGCCGGCTTGTCGGCGGGCTGCCAGCCGTAGATGTCGAAATGGGCGTAGCGGGAAGCGCCCGCCGCGAAGCGGCGCAGGAACAGGGCCGCGGTGATCGAGCCCGCGAACCCGCCCGAGGGCGCGTTGTCGAGATCAGCGATGCCCGGCTCGATCATCTCCTCGTAGGGGTCCCAGAACGGCATCCGCCAGAGCGGATCGCGCACCCGGCGCCCGGCCTCCGCCAGCGCCGCGGCGAAGGCGTCGTCGTCGGTGTAGAACGGCGCCAGATCCGGCCCCACGGCGACCCGCGCCGCGCCGGTGAGCGTCGCCATCGAGACCAGGAGGTCGCTCTCCTCCTCGGTCGCGAACGCCAGCGCGTCGGCCAGCACCAGACGCCCCTCGGCGTCGGTGTTGTTGACCTCGACCGAGGGTCCCTTGCGCGTGGGCAGGATGTCGCCCGGGCGGAAGGCGGCGCCGGAGACCGCATTCTCCACCGCCGGGATCAGCACCCGGAGCCGCAGGCGCGCGCCGGTCGCCATGAGCATGCGCGCGAGCCCGAGAACCGTCGCCGCCCCGCCCATGTCCTTCTTCATCAGGCCCATCGAGGAGCCGGGCTTCAGGTTCAGCCCTCCGGTATCGAAGCACACCCCCTTGCCGACGAGCGTCACGCGCGGCCCGGCCCCGCCCCATCTCAGATCGACGAGCCGCGGCCCGCGCTCCGGCACGGCCGCCGCGCCCACCGCCTCGATCAGCGGAAAGCCCTCGGCGAGCGCCCTGCCGTTGGTCACGCGGGCCTCGGCGCCGAACTCCGCCGCCAGCCCCTCCGCGGCGGCGGCGAGATCCCCCGGCCCCATGTCGCGGGCGGGGGTGTTGATCAGGTCGCGGGTCAGCGCCTCCCCCGCCGCGATCGCCTCGATCCGCCGCGCGTCGAGGCCCGGCGGCGCGACCAGCGAGGCGCCGGGCCCCTTGCCCGCGGCATAGCGGTCGAAGCGATACCCGGCGAGGAGCCAGCCCAGCGCCGCTTCCGCGAGGTCCTCCGCCGGCAGGCCGGTCGCGATCCGCCAGGCCCCCTCGGGCAACCGGCTCCGCACTCCGCCCAGGACGAACCGCGCCCGCCGCCGCTCCCGCGACCCGCCGAGACCGACCAGCGCCGCGTCCGGCGCCCCGTCCGGCCCCGGGACCACGACCGACTGCCCGGCCTTGCCCTCGAAGCCCGCCGCCTCGACCCAGCGCCGCTCCGGCGCCTCCCGGCCCGCGAGCCAGTCCGGCACCGCGTCGGGATCGAGAAGGTGGATCGGCCGGGCCGATCCGGTCGGAGGGGCGAATGTCAGGGCGGTCGAGGTCATGGCGGCGCTCCGGGATCGGGTCCCGCCGAAGCCTAGCCCCGCCGATCCGCTGCGCAAGCGTCGCGCCTGCCGGCTCTCAGCCCGGCACGTCCCTGAGGCACCAGAGTTCCTCGAGCGTGGCCTGGCCGAGCCGGTCGAGCCGCTCCACATTCGCCGCGAGCGCCGTCCGGTCGGTGGAATGGATCAGCCGCTCCACCGTGCGCGCGATCCGCGACAGGCGATGCAGCCCGACATCTCCCGCGCGCGTGCCGAGCAGGCTGGCCGCCCGGCACAACTCCTCGAGCTCGCCTTCCTGCCAGGCGAGCGACACCCGGCTCAGCATTTCCGCGACCACCTCGAGTTCCGCATCCAGACGTTCGGCGAGCTCCGGCGCAGCGCATCCGGCCATCCGCAGAATGTCGCTCTCGACCCTTTCCCTGGGCCGCAACACCGTGATTGCCATTTCTCTCTCCTCACACCCCCGCCGGCTCTCATACAGAGCGGGGGATAACGGGAGATTGACCGGCGCCACCACGGGCTTCGAAAATCGCGCGGATTGTGTCTATTGGAGAGACAGGATCCGGAGAGAACCATGCAGATCGCCAGACCGTTGCCGCAGTATCTCGTCCAGCGCTATCACGGCTGGCGCGCCACAACCTACGCCGAGAACCGGGCCTGGTACCGGCGCCTCGCCGACGAGGGCCAGCGCCCGCGCGCCATGGTGATCTCCTGCTGCGACAGCCGCGTCCACGTCACCTCGATCTTCGGCGCCGACCAGGGCGAGTTCTTCATCCATCGCAACATCGCCAACCTCGTCCCGCCCTACGAGCCCGACGGCAACCAGCACGGCACCTCGGCGGCGGTCGAGTTCGCCGTCACCGCGCTCCGCGTCGCCCATCTGGTGGTCATGGGTCATTCGAGCTGCGGCGGGGTCAGGGGATGCTACGACATGTGTTCGGGCAACGCGCCCGAGCTCGAGGAGACGTCCAGCTTCGTCGGGCGCTGGATGGACCTCCTGAAACCCGGCTACGAGACGCTGCCCGAGGGCGACGAGACCGCGCGGGTCACCGCGCTCGAATACGAGGCCGTGCGCACCTCGCTGCGGAATCTCGATGACCTTCCCCTTCGTCGCCGAGGCCGTGGAGGCCGAGCGGCTTTCGCTGCACGGCCTGCACACGGATATCCGGGAAGGCGGCCTGCGGATGCTCGACCCGGAGACCGACACCTTCGTGGAGGTCTGACCCCGGCCGTCCGCGGCTCCGCCGGCGGCCGGGATCCGCAGGCCCTCAGCCGATGCGGCCGCCGCCCCGCCTGGTGATCGCGACGACGGCGGGCCGCACCGGCATCGCCTCGTCGAAATCCGGCCAGCGCGTGGAGAGGTCCTCGTAGTAGGAGGGCCGGCCGTGGCCCTCCCAGTCATCGCCGCCATCACCCGGATGCTGCACCGCCACGAAGAAGGTGGCCATGTCCGGCGTCGGGCAGGGTCCGCACATCTCCGCGCCGACCGGCACGCGGTAGAAGAGCCGCGACGTGCCGCGCAGCTCGCCCTCCGTCTCCATCGACCAGAGCCCGTCGGTGCGCTCGGTCTCGGCGGCGGAATTGCCGTCCGTGGCCACCCAGAGGCGCCCGTCCGAATCGACGGCGCAATTGTCGGGCATCCCGAACCAGCCGTTCTGGCTCGTCTCGGTGGAGAAGGTCGCCCCCACCTCGGCCACCGAGGGATCGCCGCACCGGACGAGAATCTCCCAGGTGCCCTGCGTGGCGGCGAAATCGCCGCCCTCCTCGGCGATCTCGATGATATGCCCGAAGGCGTTGTCCACCCGCGGATTGGCGGCGTTGGCCTCCTCCCGCTTGGTGTTGTTGGTCAGCATGACGTAGACGCGGCCGTTGGTGCCGTTCGGCTGGATGTCCTCGGGCCGGTCCATCGGCGTCGCGCCCAGCAGCGTCGGCCGCGCGCCGCGTCTCGATCAAGACGTCGGCCTGGCGAGCGAAGCCGTTCGCTTCGGTCAGCGGTCCCTCCCCGTGGACGAGCGGCATCCATTCGACCGTGCCGTCCTCGTCGAAGCGGGCGACGTAGAGCGTTCCCTCGTCGAGCAGGTCCATGTTGGCGGCGCGGTCGTCTCGGTCGTAGCGTGCCGGCGGTCACGAACTTGTAGACGTAGTCGAAGCGCTCGTCGTCACCGAGATAGAACACGACCTGCCCGCCGGGGGCGACGATGTTCTCCGCGCCCTCGTGCTTGAAGCGGCCGAGCGCGGTGCGCTTCTTGGGCGTCGAGTGCGGGTCGTTCACGTCCACCTCGACGACCCAGCCGAAGCGGTTGGGCTCGTTCGGCTCCTTGCGAGATGTCGAAGCGGTCGTGGAACCTGCCCCACTCGTAGCTCTCGTCCGGGACGCCGTAGCGGTCGTAGTTCTCCGCCTCGGCATGGCCCTCGGGCAGGCTCGCCGATGAAGTAGCCGTGAAAGTTCTCCTCGGACATGAGGTAGGTGCCCCAGGGCGTCACGCCGCCGGCGCAGTTGTTGAACGTGCCGAAGACCTCGCGGCCGGTCGGATCGGCGGAGGTCTTCAGCCGCGTCGTGCCCGGCGGCGGGGCCGGTGATCTCCATCGGCGTCTTGGCGGTGATGCGGCGGTTGCAGCGCGCCGTCGAGCACCGGCGCCCAGCTCCCGCCCTCCTTGCGGATCTCGATGATCGTGCCGCCATGGGCGGCCATCTCGACGTTCGACCCGGTCTGCGTCGGCCGGGCGCGATCTCGATCTCGCTCGCCGGCCTCCGCCTCCGTCCTCCTGTCGGCAGCGATCGACGATGCCCGGGAACATCAGATGCTCGTTGGTGTATTCGTGGTTGACCACGAGGATGCCGTGCTCCGAGGAGCCGTCGATCGGGATGTAGCCGACGAAGTCGTTGTTGTAGCCGAACTGGCGCTCCTGGGCGCCTCGCTCTGGTTCTTCGGATCGAAGTCCGGCGCGTCGGCGAAGACCTTATCGCCCCAGCGCAGCAGCACCCGGCGTCGTAGCCCTCGGCGACGTGGTGGTCCGCATCGACGCCGGCCGTCACCTCGGGGAAGTCGAAGGCGGCGGCGGAGCCCTGCGCGGCCGCGGGCCGCGCGGCCAGCATCACCGCCGGGCTCACCGTGGCGGAGATCGCCGTCGCCGCCATCGAGCCCTTCAGGAAGCCGCGCCGGGAGAACCGCGCGGCGATCACCTCGCCCATCGTGCGGTTCCCGGTCCGGTTCAGGCCGGGACCCTCGGCCAGTTCGAGATGGCTCGTCCTGAAGAGTTCCGTGTTCCTCGCGCCGTCTTCCATCGCTTGCATCCCCCTTCTTGCTGATTGCGGCAGGCCGGTCCGCCGGCCCCGAACCCGGACTAGAGGACCCGCGTGACGCTTCGGTGACAACCCGCCGCCCGCCCGGACCCGGAGACCCGGCGGGACGACCTCTGCATGGCAGGGGCGGACGTCGCTCCGCACCCCCGGGATGCCGGTCCGCTGCGCGGCGCTCGATCGGAGAGGCGGTAGTGGACCTCTGGCTTCAAACCCGACGTTGCGGAGGCTCGCGCCGAAGGCGCATTGATCCATGTCAAATAGGCTTCTAGTCTGAGCCCCGTGGTCAATCTATCCGTCATCGCCGGCTGCCGAAACTGCCCGATCCGCTACAATGCGGTGTGCTCGGAATGCGAGCCCGAGGAGTTGGCGATCCTTGATCGGGCGAAGAGCTACCGGACCTTTCCCGCCGGCACGCCTCTGGCCGAGGCGGGGGCGCCGCTCGATCACTTCTCGTCGCTGGTCACCGGCGCCGCCACCATGTCCCGGACACTCGAGGACGGGCGGCGGCAGACCGTGGGATTGCTGCTGCCGTCCGATTTCATCGGCCGACCGGGCCGCGCGACCTCGCCCTTCGACGTCACCGCGGTCGCGGAAGTCACTCTCTGCCGCTTCGGGCGCGCCGAGTTCGAACGGATCGTGCGCAGCACACCGCACATCGCGGTCAGGCTGCTCTCGAAGACCCTCGACGAACTCGACGCGGCCCGCGAATGGGCCGTGGTGCTCGGCCGGATGAAGGCGCGCGAGCGGGTCGCGGCCTTCCTCGTCAGGATCGCGCGGCGACAAAGGTCCCTTTCACCGCACCGCCAGCCGCCGCGGGAGGTCACGCTGCACCTGCCGCTCTCGCGCGAAGCGCTCGCGGACTACCTCGGCCTAACGATCGAGACCACGAGCCGCCAGATCACGGCGCTTCGAAAAGATGGGCTTATCGGGCTTCAGAGGCCCCGGGAGATCGACATTCCCGACTTCGCGGCGCTGGCGCGCGAGGCCGGCGAGGCCGGCGAGGGCCGCCCGGTCGCCTGACCCTAGCGCGCCAGGAACAGTGGCACCGGAACGGCGCGGGACAGGTCGCGGGTCACGCCGCCGATGGCCGACTCGATCATCCGGGAATGTCCGTATGCCCCCATCACGATCAGGCCGGCGCCCGTTTCGGAGGCGTGGCGGGCGAGGATCTCCGAGACCCGGCGACCGCCGCGAGGAAGCGCGAAGATATCCGTCGCGATCCCGTGGCGGTCGAGCATGCCCGCGACCTCGTGGCCCGCCATGTCGTCCGGCGCATCCACCGTCACGATGTCAACGACGTCCGCCTCCCGGAGAAGCGGCAGGGCGGCGCGTACGGCGGCGAGTGCGACGGAACTGCCGTCCCAGGCCAGGGTTACGCGCGAAACGGGGCTCTCCCCCGCCCCGATCAGCACCGGCACGTGGGTGTTGAACAGGAGCGCCTCGAAGATCGTCTCCCCGAGCAATCCGCCGTCGGGGTGATGCGGCGGCGGCAGCAGGATGAGATCCGCCATCCGCACCTGACGAGCGATCTCGCGCGGGAAGTCCAGCGCGGCTTCGGGGCAGGCGCGGCAGGTCCAGCGGATCGTCTGGCCGGCCAGCCGCGCCTTGGTGTCGGTGAGCATCCGCTGTAACTCCGCCTCGGCCTCCTTCGCCAGCCACGCGTCCGGGAACACGAGATCGGGCGTTCCGTAGGCGAGCGGCGCCGGCTGCGGATCGGGGACGCAGACAACGTCGAGATGCGCGTCCCAGCGCTCCGCGGCGGCGATCGCCGCGTCGATCGCGTCGGGACCCGGCGCGGCCGGCCGGATCGTGGCGAGCGTCTTGTAGGTCATCCCTGCCTCCTTCTCGTGCCGCGGGATCGTCGCAGGCGGAAGCGCCCCTCGCCTTGATCGGGATCAAACCGGTCCACGGCGCGGCGATTGATCCATGTCAAGGCAGCGGCGCGGCGCGTCGTGCCAAAGGCACCGGGACCGCCCGGCATCCCGGGCCGACCGCGCAGGAGAGAACATGGATTATCTCAGGCTCGTCCTTCTGGGTCTGGTGACTCTGGTCGCCGCGATCGCCGCGGATTGGGGGCGCGACCTGGCCTATTCCGTCCACGCGGCGATCGTCATGCTGGTCGCCGGCGGCCTGTTCCTGTGGGAGCTGCGCCGCGCCGACGAGCCCCGGCCCAGGGCCGATCCCTCGAGATACCTGGACGGCCCCGTCCGGGCGGGGGTGATCGCCACCGCCATCTGGGGCATAGCCGGGTTTCTCGTGGGCACCTTCATCGCCTTCCAGCTCGCCTTTCCGGCGCTGAACTTCGACTGGTCCGAGGGTTTCGCCAATTTCGGCCGGCTGCGGCCGCTGCACACCTCGGCGGTGATCTTCGCCTTCGGCGGCAACGCCCTGATCGCCACCTCCTTCTACGTCGTGCAGCGCACCTCGGCCGCGCGGCTCTGGGGCGGCAACGCGGCCTGGTTCGTGTTCTGGGGCTACCAGTTCTTCATCGTGCTCGCCGCGACCGGCTACCTCCTCGGCGCCACGCAGTCGAAGGAATACGCCGAACCCGAATGGTACGTGGACATCTGGCTCACCATCGTCTGGATCGTCTATCTCGCGATCTATCTCGGCACGCTCCTGAACCGGCGCGAGCGCCACATCTACGTCGCCAATTGGTTCTACCTCGCCTTCATCGTCACCGTGGCGATGCTGCACGTCGTCAACAACATCTCGATCCCGGTCTCGATCTGGGGCTCGAAATCGGTGCAGGTCTTCGCCGGCGTGCAGGACGCCATGACGCAGTGGTGGTACGGCCACAACGCCGTGGGCTTCTTCCTGACGGCCGGGTTCCTCGGCATGATGTACTACTTCGTGCCGAAGCAGGCCGGGCGCCCGATCTACAGCTACAAGCTCAGCATCATCCACTTCTGGGCGCTGATCTTCCTCTACATCTGGGCGGGGCCGCACCACCTGCACTACACCGCGCTCCCCGACTGGGCCTCGACGCTGGGCATGGTGTTCTCGGTCATGCTCTGGATGCCGTCCTGGGGCGGCATGATCAACGGGCTGATGACGCTCGAGGGCGCCTGGGACAAGATCCGCACCGACCCGATCATCCGCATGTTCGTGGCCAGCCTCGCCTTCTACGGCATGTCGACCTTCGAGGGGCCGATGATGTCGATACGGGCGGTCAACTCGCTCAGCCACTACACCGACTGGACCATCGGGCACGTCCATTCCGGGGCGCTCGGCTGGAACGGGCTGATCACCTTCGCCTGCCTCTACTTCCTGACACCGAAACTCTGGGGGCGCAGACAGATGCATTCCATGGTCGCGATCAACCTGCATTTCTGGCTCGCGACGCTCGGAATCGTCCTCTACGCGGCCTCGATGTGGGTCACGGGAATCATGGAGGGCCTGATGTGGCGCGAGGTCGACCAGTACGGTTTCCTGGTCAACTCCTTCGCCGACACCGTGGCGGCCAAGTTCCCGATGTACGTGGTCCGGGCCTGCGGCGGCGTCCTCTATCTCGCCGGCGCGCTGGTCATGGTCTGGAACATGTGGATGACCATCCGCTCGCCCCGTGCCAGCCGGACCACGGCGCACGTCCCCGCGGAGTGACCCGACATGACGAACGACAAGATCCCCCCCTCGGACCAGGATCCGAAGGTCACGCAGCCGGGTGACGGCGGCCTCCCCAACGAGCTGCCGCATCACCGCAAGCTCATCGACAGGCACGCGACCCTCGAGCGCAACGCCACGCTACTTCTCGTCTTCTCCTTCCTCGTGGTCACGGTCGGCGGAATCGTCGAGATCGCGCCGCTGTTCTGGATCGAGAACACCGTCGAGGAGGTGGAGGGGGTGCGGCCCTATTCCCCGCTCGAACTTGCGGGCCGCGACATCTACGTCCGCGAGGGGTGCTATGTCTGCCACAGCCAGATGATCCGGCCGATGCGCGACGAGGTGGAGCGCTACGGCCACTATTCCCTCGCCGCGGAGTCGATGTACGACCACCCGTTCCAGTGGGGATCGAAGCGCACCGGGCCCGACCTGGCCCGCGTCGGCGGCCGCTATTCCGACGAATGGCACGTGGATCACTTCTCCGACCCGCAGACGGTGGTGCCGGAGAGCGTCATGCCGAAATACGACTACCTCGCCCGGACCACGATATCGCCGGAGCATATCGGCGAGGAGATGGCGGTCCATGCCCTGGTGGGCGTCCCCTATTCCGAGGAGATGATCGCGGCGGCCGCGGCGGATTTCCGCGTCCAGGTCGATCCCTTCGGCGACATCGGCGGTCTTCTCGAACGCTATCCGGGCGCGCAGGTGCGCAATTTCGACGGCCAGCCGGCGATCACCGAGATGGACGCGCTCATCGCCTATCTGCAGATGCTCGGTACGCTCGTCGACTTCTCCACCTTCACCGCCGATGCCAGCCGCTGAGGAGGCCGCGATGCACGACACCTACACGCTCCTGCGCCACTTCGCCGACAGCTGGATGCTTCTCGCGCTCTTCGGCGTGTTCTCGGGCGTGATCCTCTGGGCCTACCGTCCCGGATCCCGCGAGATCCACGACGATGCCGCCCGGGCGATCTTCCGCGAGGACGCGGCGGATCCGCCGGTCTGCGGGCGGGGATGCCCCGACTGCACCTGCGCGACGCTCGCGGAGCGGTCGGAATGAGTACCCGCCGAACAGACCTGGTCACCGGCACCGAGACCACCGGCCACCAGTGGGACGGGATCGAGGAGCTCAACAATCCGCTGCCGCGCTGGTGGCTCTGGACCTTCTACGGCACGGTCCTGTTCTCCCTCGTCTACGTGATCCTCTATCCCGCCTGGCCGCTTCTCAACGGCGCCACGGGCGGGCTCCTCGGCTGGTCGACGCGCCAGGACGTGGCGCAGGAGATCGCCGCGGTCGATGCCTCCCAGGCGGAGGTCAGGACCGCGCTCGTCGAGACCGATCTCGCTGCGCTCGACCGCAACGACGACCTTCTCGCCTTCGCGACCAATGCCGGCGCCGCGGTGTTCCGCACGAATTGCTCGCAATGCCACGGCTCCGGGGCCGCGGGCGCGGTCGGCTACCCCAACCTTCTCGACGACGACTGGCTCTGGGGCGGCATGATCGAGGACATCGCCTACACGGTCCGGCACGGCATCCGCAACGAGGACGATCCCGACGCGCGCTTCTCCCAGATGCCCGGTTTCGGCGACATCCTGTCCGAGGAGGAGATCGCCACCCTCGTCGCCCACGTGCAGTCCCTGCCCGACGGCGCCGACCCCGTCTCGGGTCCCGGCGGCGCGCTCTTCGAGCAGAACTGCACCTCCTGCCACGGCATGGACGGACGCGGCGACCGGTCCATGGGCGCGCCGAACCTCACCGACGCGATCTGGCTCTACGGCGGCTCGACCGACCGGCTGACGCGCACGATCACGCGCGGCCCCTACGGCGTCATGCCGGCCTGGAATGCGCGGCTGTCGGAGGCCGAGATCCGGGCGGTCGCGGCCTATGTCCACGGGCTCGGCGGCGGCGAGGCGCAGGTCGGGGAGGGCGAGGGGCCCGCCGGCGACGGCGCTCACTCCGATCCAGGTGCCGCGCCCGTCGGGGAGAGCGCATCCGAATAGGCCCGTCCGCACGCCTGTTCGACAGGGGGGAGGCGGAGGGCCTGCAAGGGGCGGCCCCGGATCGGGGCCGCCCCGTCGCGATTGTCGCGGCGGCGCTTGATCCACGTCAAGGATCGCGCCCTGCGGAGGGTCCAGAAGTGCCGCGCGAACAGATGAGTGACGTCCATGTCCGACCAATCCCTCTACGCCGCGCGAGTGCCGATATTTCCGCGCCGCGTCTCCGGCCCCTTCCGTCGCCTGAAATGGGGGATCATGGCGGTGACGCTGGCGATCTACTACCTCACGCCCTGGATTCGCTGGGACCGGGCCCCGAACCTCCCCGACCAGGCAGTGCTCGTCGATCTCGCCAACCGGCGCTTCTACTTCTTCTGGATCGAGATCTGGCCGCACGAGTTCTACTTCGTCGCCGGCCTCCTCGTCATGGCCGGGCTCGGCCTGTTCCTCTTCACCGCCGCCCTGGGGCGCGTCTGGTGCGGCTATGCCTGCCCGCAGACGGTCTGGACCGACCTCTTCCTCGTCGTCGAACGCCGGGTGCAAGGCGACCGCAACGCGCGGGTCAGGCTGCACCAGGCCCCCTGGTCCGCGCGCAAGATCAGGCTCATGGCCACGACCTGGGCGATCTGGCTCGCGATCTCGGTCGCCACCGGCGGCGCCTGGGTGTTCTACTTCACCGACGCGCCGAGTCTGGCGCGCGACCTCGTCACCTTCGATGCCGCTCCCGTCGCCTATGCCACCATCGCCATCCTGACCGCGACGACCTTCACCTTCGGCGGGTTCATGCGCGAGCAGATCTGCATCTACATGTGCCCCTGGCCGCGCATCCAGGGCGCGATGATGGACGAGGGCACGCTGACTGTCGCCTATCGCGACTGGCGCGGCGAGCCCCGCGGCAAGGGCCTGAAGCGCCATGCCGCCGCGGATCTGCGCGTCGCCGGGCCGCAGGTCGGCGGCCGTGCCCCCCTGATCCCGATGCCCGGCGTGCCGGACACGACCACCCTCGCGGCGCGCGCCGATACCCCCGGCGACTGCATCGACTGCAATGCCTGCGTGAACGTCTGCCCGATGGGCATCGACATCCGCGACGGCCAGCAGCTCGCCTGCATCACCTGCGCGCTGTGCATCGACGCCTGCGACCAGGTGATGGCGAAGATCGACCGCCCCCGCGGCCTGATCGACTACGTCGCCCTCTCCGACGCCCCGCGCGAGGCCGCGGGCGGGGCTCCCATCCCCGCCTGGCGCCACGCGCTCCGTCCGCGCAACATCACCTATCTCGCGGCCTGGTCGGCCATCGGCCTGGCGCTCCTCTTCGCGCTGTTCATCCGCCCGGAGATCGACATGACCGTGGCGCCGATCCGCAACCCGACCTTCGTGACCCTCTCCGACGGCAGCGTGCGCAACGCCTACGACGTGCGGCTGCGCAACAAGCACGGAGAGGCGCGGGAGTTCCGCCTTTCCACCGGTCGCGGCCCCGACGTCGCGCTCGCGGTGGAGGGCCGGCAGGAGGGGATCGTGACCGTCCCGGCCGACGCGCAGGAGCGGGTCCGCGTCTATCTGACCGCACCGGCCGGAACCGCCGCCGCGACGACACCCCGGAGCGACCTCCGGCTCTGGGTGGAGGATCTCGATAGCGGCGAGCGCGCCAGCACGGACACGAGTTTCAATGGGAGAACGCGGGAATGAGAGAGATCAGGGGGCCCCATGTGGCGGCGTTCTTTGTCGGCGGATTCGGAATCATCGTCGCGGTCAACGTGATCCTCGCGACGGCGGCGGTGCGCACTTTTCCCGGCCTCGAGGTGGCGAATTCCTACGTCGCCAGCCAGTCCTTCGACGACCGCCGCCGGGCCCAGGAGGTCCTCGGCTGGCATGTCGAGGCGCGCTACGAGAGCGGCCGGCTGCACCTCGACATCCGCGACGAGGCCGGGCGCCCGGCGCCGATCCGGGGGCTCGCCGTGCATCTGGGCCGCCCCACCGAAGCGCGCGACGATCGCGCGCTCGCCCTGACGGGCGGATCGGCACCGCTCGACCTCGCTCCCGGCCGCTGGCGCATCGACATCTCGGGCCGGGCCCCCGACGGCACCCTCTTCGAGAAGGCGGTCCCGCTCAGGGTGCCGCTGTGAGCGTAGCCTGCCCTGCCTGCGCCGCCCTGCCCGCTCCCGACCCGGTCGGGGCGCCGGGGCCGGGCCACGTCCTGCACCTGCCGGACATCCATTGCGGCGGATGCATCGCCGCGGTCGAAACCGCGCTCGCGACGCTTCCCGGCGTCCGTTCGGCCCGGGTCAACCTGACCGCGCGGCGGGTCTTCGTCGATGCGCCGGGCCTGTCGGACAACGATCTCGTCGCCGCGCTCGCCGCAGCGGGCCACCGCGCCAATCGGCTCGACGCGACCCGGCTCGACGGCCCCGACGAGGCGTCCCGCGATCTCCTGACCCGCATCGGCGTCGCCGGCTTCGCGATGATGAACGTGATGCTCCTGTCGGTGGCCGTCTGGTCGGGGGCGGCCGGGACGACGGCCCAGCTCTTCGATCTGGTCTCCGCGGCCATCGCGATTCCCGCAGTCGCCTATGCCGCGAGGCCGTTCTTCGGCTCGGCTCTCTCCGCGCTCGCGGCGCGCCGGCTCAACATGGACGTGCCGATCTCGCTGGCCATCGCGCTCGCCTGCATCGCCTCCCTCGCCGCCGCGACCGGCCACGGGGACGGGTCGGGCTGGTTCGACGCGGCGCTCGCGCTCACCTTCTTCCTCCTGACCGGCCGCTATCTGGAGATGCGCGGCCGTCGCGCGGCGCGCTCCGCCGCCGCCGATCTCGCCGCGCTCGAGGCACCTCAGGCAATCCGCATCGAGCGGGGCGCAGAGCGCATCGTCGCCGCCGAGGCGCTCCGGCCGGGCGACACGATCCGCCTCCGGGCGGGCGACAGGATACCGGCCGACGGCACGATCCTGACCGGGCGGAGCGATCTCGACCGCTCCGCCCTGACCGGCGAGAGCCGGCCGGACCCGGCCGGACCGGGCGACCCGGTCGCCGCAGGAGAAACCTGCCTCGGCGGCCAGCTCACCGTACGCGTGGACCGGGCGGGACGCGACACCGCCCTCGCCCGCATGGCCGAGCTCGTCGCCGCGGCGGAGAGCCAGCGGAGCCATTATTCCGGGATCGCCGATCGCGCGGCGCGCCTCTACGCGCCCGCCGTCCACGTTCTCAGCGCGCTCGCCTTCGCCGGCTGGTGGAGCGCCACTGGAGACGGCTGGCGGGCGCTCGACGTGGCGATCTCCGTCCTCGTCATCACCTGCCCCTGCGCCCTGGGCCTCGCCGTCCCGGCCGTCTCCACCGTCGCCACGGGGCGGCTGTTCCGCGCCGGGCTGCTCGTCAAGTCTCCCACGGCGCTCGAGCGTCTGGCCGAGATCGACTCGGTGGTCTTCGACAAGACCGGCACCTTGACCGAGGGGACGCGCATCCTGTCGACCGGCCTCGACGGCGAAGCGCTCTCCGTCGCCGCCGCGCTCGCCTTCGGCTCGGCGCATCCCGTCTCGCAGGCCATCGTCCGGGCCGCCGCGGCGCGGGGTCTCGCGCCGGCCGAGATCACCGACATCGCGGAGCATCCGGGCGACGGGGTCGAGGGGCTCTGGGCTGGCCGCCGCGTGTGCCTTGGACGCGGCGGCTGGATCGGCGGGCAGGACGGTCCAGGCGGCCTCTTCCTCGCCGTGGAGGGCCGCGCGCCCCTTCCCATCGACACCGCGGAAGTGCTGCGGCCCGACGCCGCCGAGACCGCCGGCGCCCTCTCCTCGGCCGGCTATTCCCTGGCGCTTCTCTCCGGCGACGCCACCGGGGCCGTCGCCCGCATCGCCGGGGAGCTCGGCATATCGGACGCCCGCGCGCGCATGACGCCGGCAGAGAAGGTCGCCTGGATGCGCGAGGCGGCGGCGCGCGGCCGGCACGTGCTCATGGTCGGCGACGGCCTGAACGACACCGGCTGCCTCGCCGTCGCCCATGCCGGCATCGCGCCCGCCTCGGCGCTCGACGCCGCCCGCAGCGCCGCCGACGTGGTGATCCTCGGCGGCGGGCTGGGCGGCGTCGCGCGGGCACTCGCGACCGCCCGGTCGGCGCTCGACCGGATGCGGCAGAACATCGCCATCGCCGCTCTCTACAACGCCGTCTCGGTGCCGCTCGCGCTGGCCGGGCTCGCCTCCCCCCTCGCCGCCGCGCTCGCCATGTCGCTCTCCTCCCTGACCGTCACCCTGAACGCCGTGCGACCGTTCCGATGAACGTCCTCGCGATCCTCATTCCGGTCTCGGTGACCCTCGGCCTCGCCGGTCTCGTCGCCTTCATCTGGACGATCCGGAGCGGACAATACGAGGATCCCGAAGGCGACCAGGCCCGCGCCCTCTCGTCCCTGCACGACGACCGGCCGGCCGCTACCGGGTCGCCGGAATAGGAGCCGGCAATCATCTTGGCGCGCCGGGCCCTTTGCGGTGACGGACGGGCATGTCATGCTCGCTCCGCGATCCCGGAAGGAGTGCTCCTGCCATGGTGGGGCGAGAGACCGACGGACAGCCCAGTCTCCGGGACGTGGACCTCGATGCCGCGCTCCCGCGAGAGACCTACGAGAAGCGCCTCGCCGCGCTCCAGCTCTCGCTGATCCGCATCCAGCAGGCCTATCTGCGTCAGGGGCTCTCGGCCGCCATCGTCTTCGAGGGATGGGACGCCGCGGGCAAGGGCGGCACGATCCGGCGCATGTCGGCGGTCCTCGACCCGCGGAACTTCAAGGTCTGGCCGATCGGCGCGCCGCGATCTTACTATCTCGACCGCCACTATCTCCTGCGCTTCATGGAGCGCCTGCCGCCCCGCGGCGCGATCTCCGTCTTCGACCGGTCGTGGTACGGCCGCGTGCTCGTCGAACGGGTCGAGTCCCTGACGCCGGAGACGCGCTGGCGCGCCGCCTACCGGGAGATCGTCGATTTCGAGCGGATGCTCGTCGATGACGGCACGCGCGTCGTCAAGCTCTTCTTCCATATCTCGCCCGAAGCGCAGCTCGCGCGCTTCGAGTCGCGCCTGCACGATCCGCTGAAGCGCTGGAAGCTCACCGTCGAGGATTTTCGCAACCGAGCGCGCTGGCACGACTACGAGACCGCCATCGAAGACATGCTGCGGGAGACCTCCTCGCCGCATGCCCCGTGGCGCGTCGTGCCGTCGAACCAAAAGAAGGCCGGCCGGATCGCCGCGATCGGCGAGATCGTGGAGCGGCTCGCCCACGAGGTGGATCTCGGCCCGCCCGATCTCGACGAGGCCGTTCTCGACGCGGCGCGGACCCATCTCGGCCTGTCCGCCTCGGTCCTCGCCGACCTGCGCCGCAGACCGGGCTGACCTCTGCCGGAGCGGCCCTCCCGTGTCGGCCCGGTCGCGCAGCCCGTCCGGGCACCCGTCACTTCGAAGGGAAAACTGGAACCGGAACGCGCCACGCTTGTTGCGCGCCGGCATCACCGCCTCTCGAGGATACCGGCCCCGTGCAAGTCTTTCGCTGTCCCGCCTGTTCCACACCGCTCTACTTCCACAACCTGACCTGCACCTGCGGCCGGGAGGTGGCCTTCGATCCCGCGCGGCAGGCGATGGTGCCGGAGGGGCCCCATTGCAGCAACCGGGCACGAATCGGCTGCAACTGGCGGGCCGAGAACGGCCGGTTCTGCCGCTCCTGTGCGATGACCGAGATCGTACCCGATCTCGACGAACCGGAGAACCTTTTCCTCTGGTCGCGGACGGAGCTGGCGAAGCGCTGGATGCTGGCCAATCTCGCCCGCTGGGGCTGGTTCACCGAGGCCGATCTGGGGCGGCGGCCGGTCTTCCGGATGCTGTCGGAGCAGACCGTCGCGGGCGACGCCCAGGTGACGATGGGGCACGCGAACGGCGTGATCACCATCAACGTGTCTGAGGCGCGCGACTCCGTGCGCGTCGAACGGCAAGCGAAGATGGGAGAGCTCTACCGCACCATGATCGGCCACATGCGCCACGAGATGGCGCATTTCATCCAACTGCGCCTGTCGGAGGACGCGACCTTCCTGTCGGAGTTCCGCGACCTCTTCGGCGACGAGCGCGCCGATTACGGCGAAGCGCTGAAGAGGCACTACGAACGTCCCGGCCGGCCGGACGAGACTCACATCACGAGCTATTCGACCGCGCATCCGCACGAGGATTGGGCCGAGACGATCGCCCATCTCCTGCACCTCGTGGATCTGCTCGACAGCGCGGCCGGCGCCGGCCTCACGCTGCCGGACGGCCCCGATCGCGGATACGACGCCTACGCGGATCCCGATACCGAACGCCTCCTTACCACGTCGGTCGCGCTCTCGATCGCCATGAACCACGTCAACCGCGCGATGGATCTGCCCGATCTCTACCCGTTCGTGCTGAGACGCGGCGTTCGCAGGAAGCTGGGCTTTGCCCACGGCCATCTCCGGCTGATCGACGGGCACCCGGCGGAGGGCACCTCCATCCCCGGCGCGTGATTGCGCCGCTCCGACGCGGCCGGAGAGCCGAGGCGGGGGGCGCTAGATCGACTGCTCGGAGGAGTCGACGCGGCGGCAGGTCCAGCGGCGGACGTCGTAGTTGGGGTGCGCCGCGACCCATTTCGCCAGTTCGGGCTGGGCTCCGGTCACGCATGTCAACGGCGTGACGTCGGTGAACAGCAGCGACCGCTCCTGGCATTCGGCCGGGTCGGAGCTGAGACAGGCCACGAAGAGAAGTTCGATCATCGCCACGATCCTTTCGTAACGGAATTCGAGGGGCGGTTCCGCGGGTTGGATCGATGATAGCCCGCAATCGGGTGCGAACCATTGGCCGGCGCGCCCTCCGCTGCGGTGCAGCGTAACCTGCCTCCCGAATTTGCGCCCTCGCGCGGGCCGAGCACAAAACCGCGTCGCGCCGCGAATCCGCGGACGGGCACGACGCGATGCGGCGCGACACGCTCAGGGTGCCTGCGCGCATTTGTCCCCCGTATCGACGGCGCCCTGCGACCAAAGGTTTACGTTTTCCCGCCGGACACCGTTTGATCGGCGCAGGGGAAATCGCCAGACTGTCCCGCGGAGCCCTGTCCGAGGCGGACGGGATTCGAGGAGAGGAGACCCTGAATGGCCTGGACCAAACCGACCATCCGCGAGATCGAATGCGGCATGGAGATCAACATGTACGGACCGGACAGCGACGACGACACCGTCCTGTTCTGAGCCACGGGCGCGCGGAGGGACCTATGGCGCTCCGCGCGCGCATACTCGGGGCGGCGGCCGGTGGGGGCCTCCCGCAATGGAACTGTGGCTGCGAGAACTGCAACTTGGCCCGCGAGGGCCGTATTCCGGCACAGAGCCAGTCCTCCCTTGCCGTCAGCGGCAACGAAACCGACTGGGCGGTTCTCAACGCTTCCCCCGATATCCGCGAGCAGATGGCCGCGACGCCGGAACTGCGCCCTACCGGCCTGCGCGACGTCCCGCTGCGCTCGGTGCTGGTGACGAATGGCGACATCGACCACGTCGCCGGGCTCCTGACCCTGCGGGAAGCGCAACCCTTCGCGCTCTTCGCCACCGCCGGCATCCACGAGATCCTTCGTGCCAATCCGATCTTCGAGGCCCTGAATGCCGACGTGGTGGAGCGGAGGACCGTGGCCCTCGAGACCCCGTTCGAGCTCGCCCCCGGCCTGACCGCCACGCTGTTTCCCGTGCCGGGCAAGGTCCCGCTCTACATGGAGGGCGAGAGGGTGGAGACCGATCTCCTGGGCGAGCAGACCGTCGGCGTCCACCTCCGCGCGGGCGACGGCGACGCCTTCTACATCCCCGGCTGCGCGCGGCTCTCCGACGATCTGCGCGACCGGCTCCGCGGGGCAGCGCTCGTCCTCTTCGACGGCACGCTCTGGTCCGACGACGAGATGGTCCGCGCCGGACTCGGTCGCAAGACCGGCAGACGGATGGGACACATGTCCATGTCCGGCCCCGACGGCTCCATCGCCGCCTTCGTCGATCTGGAGGTGGGGACCCGCGTCTTCGTCCACATGAACAACACCAATCCGGTCCTGCGCCCGGACAGCGTCGAGCGCCGGCAGGCCGAGGAATCCGGCTGGACCGTCGGGCAGGACGGCATGGAGATCACCGCATGACCCAGACCCGCGAGGATTTCGAATCCCGCCTGCGCCAGATCGGCGCGGAGCGCTATCACGACCGGCACCCGTTCCACGCTCTGCTCCACGGCGGCGGCTGCACGCCGGATCAGGTGCGCGCTTGGGTCATCAACCGCTACTACTACCAGCACTCGATTCCGATGAAGGATGCCGCCTTCATGTCCCGGGTGGAGGACCCCGAGCTCCGCCGCCGCTGGCGCTCCCGGATCGAGGACCACGACGGCACCGACACCAACGAGGGCGGCATCCGCCGCTGGCTCCGGCTGGCCGAGGCGGTGGGCCTCGACCCCGACTACGTCGCCTCCACCCGCGGGGTCCTGCCGGCGACGAGGTTCGCCGTCGACGCCTATGTCCGCTTCGTGCGGGAGAAGACGCTGCTGGAGGCCGTCGCGGCCTCCCTGACCGAGCTCTTCGCGCCCAAGATCCACAGGGATCGCATCGCCGGGCTTTTGAGGAACTACGACTTCGCCGATGACAGCTCGCTCTCCTACTTCCAGAACCGGCTGAAGGAGGCCCCGAAGGACGTGGCCTTCGGCCTCTCCTGGGTCCTCGACCACGCCGACACCCAGGAAAAGCAGGATGCCGCCGCGAGCGCCCTGATCTTCAAGACCGACGTGCTCTGGTCCCAGCTCGACGCGCTCCACGCCGCCTACGTGGAACCCGCCCGCGTCCCGCCCGGCGCATGGAGGCCGGGCGAGGGCCTTCTCGACCGGCGAGCGGCGTGATGGAACCGGCAGAGGTCCCCTATCTCCCCCGCGGCGTCCGGCTCCACCACGACCGGATCCGCGGCACCTGGGTCCTCCTCGCCCCCGAACGTGCCGTTTCGCTCGATGCGGTGGGCCACGCCGTCCTGTCCGAGGTCGACGGCATTCGCTCCTTCGGCCAGATCACCGAGGCGCTGGCGGCGAAATACGACGCCAGCCCAGACCAGATCGCCGAGGATGCCTCGGGCTTCCTCCGCGCGCTCCGCGACAGACGCTTCCTGGAGGTTCAGCCGTGAAAGCCAATCCCGCCGCCGTCCGCCCGCCCATCGCCATGCTGGCGGAACTGACCCACCGCTGCCCCCTCTCCTGCCCCTATTGCTCCAACCCGCTTGAGCTCGCCCGTCAGGAAACCGAACTCGACACCGACACCTGGGCCAACGTTTTCCGACAGGCCGCCGATCTGGGCGTCCTGCAACTGCACCTGTCGGGCGGCGAGCCGGCCTCGCGCCGCGACCTCGAACCGCTGGTCGTCGCCGCGCGCGAGGCCGGGCTCTACACCAACCTCATCACGTCCGGCATCGGCCTGACCGAGCGGCGTCTCCGCGCCCTCGACGCCGCCGGGCTCGACCACATCCAGCTCTCGCTCCAGGGCACCACGCCCGAAATGGCCGACAGGATCGGCGGCTATCGCGGCGGCTTCGAGCGCAAGATGAAGGTCGCTGAATGGATCGGCGCCGTGGGCTTCCCGCTCACGCTGAACGCCGTCCTGCACCGCCAGAACCTGCACCAGCTCCCGCGCGCCATCGAGATGGCGGTGGAGATGGGCGCCCGCCGCATCGAGGTCGCCACGGTGCAGTTCCACGGCTGGGCGCTGAGGAACCGCGACGCGATGATGCCGACGCGGGACCAGGCGCGCGAGGCCGATGCCATCGTCGCCGAGGCCCGCGCGCGGCTGAAGGGCATACTCGTCATCGATTACGTCCCCGCCGACTACCACTCGGACTACCCGAAGAAATGCATGGGCGGCTGGGGCTCCACCGGCCTCGTCGTGGCCCCCGACGGTCAGGTCATGCCCTGCCACGCCGCCTCGTCGATCCCGCATCTGACTTTCGACAATGTCCGCGACACGGCGCTTGCGGAAACGTGGTATCATGGCTCCGCCTTCGAGGCCTATCGCGGCACCGGCTGGATGCAGGAGCCCTGCGCCTCCTGCGAGCGCAAGCGCGTCGATTTCGGCGGCTGCCGCTGCCAGGCGATGGCCATCGTCGGTGACCCGGCGGCGACCGATCCGGTCTGCATCAAGTCGCCCCACCGCGCCGCCCTGACCGCGCAGGCCGACGCCCATGCCACGGCCGAGGCGGGCCTCGTCTACCGAACGGCGCCCGGAAAGCCTATCCCCGAACCCGCCGATTGAGGGGAACCTTGTCCGCGGATAAGATCCGATTCGGACCCATCCTGGAGCCCCCGGACCGGCGCGTGCTCAGGAAAAGAAGGCGTGGTCGCCCCGGTCGACGACCCCCTCCCCGCTCAGGACGTGCGCATAGAAGTCGCGCAGGCTGTCCCGGCCGGTGGAGGGGGTCAGGTCGGCACCGTAGCGGCCGGTCTCCGGGTCCCACACCAGCATCGAGCGGGTCGCGTAGTGGCGCCCGATCCGTGCGAATTCCGCCGCCTCCCGCGCGCGCCCCGACAGGTTCCCGGCGGCGCCGAGACCGGCGATCACGGCGTCCAGCAGCCCGACCGGCACGCGGCGGAACCGCGGCGCGCGGCCCGCGAGTGCGAAGAGCCATTCGCCCTGCTCGCGCGGGGTGACGGCCGGTCCGGGGCCGCCGATCGGCAGGATCCGGTTTCGCCTCTCGGGCATTTCGAGGCAATCCGCGAGATAGGCGGCGAGGTCGCGGTCCGAGATCGGCTTGCAGGCCGTGAGCCGCCCGTCGCCGAAAAGGAGATAGGGCCTTCCCGTCCGGACGCGGCCGATCTGTCCGGACAGCGACTTGAAGAAGGCGGTGGGCCGGACGATGGAATGGGTCAGGCCCGACCCGGCCAACGCCTCTTCGGCGGCCAGCTTGGCGTGCTGGAAGGCGAGTTCCGGCCTCTGGACGCAGAGCGCCGAGAGCAGGATCATCTGCGGAACGCCCGCCCTCCGGGCCGCGGCGATGATCTCCAGATGGGCGCCGTGGTCGATCGCCCAGGCGTCCCGCGGCGCGCCGGTCCGGGAGGCCAGGCAGGACAGGATCGCGTCGAACGCCTCTCCGCGCATCCCGTCTCTCAGGATCGAGCGCGCATCGGTGACCTCCGCGACCCGCGTCTCGACGTCCTGCCGGCAGCCCCTCCGCCGTCGCGCCGCGCCGCGCCAGCGCCGTGACCCGGTGGCCCCGCGCCGCGAGGGCGCGAGCGGTCGCCCGGCCGATGGTTCCCGTCGCTCCGAAGAGGAGAACGCGTCGCGGCCACCCGGCCGCGCGCGCTCCGCCCGCCCCCTCCAGTGCCAGCCGATCGTCCATGCGATTGGGGTAGCAGACCGCGCCGGGCACTGCCACGGGCCGCCCCGGCCGCCTCAGGCGCGACAGATCGGCGCAACTCGCCTCGCCGCCCGCGGGTCGTCGGCGGCTCCGAACCCTCTAGGTGTGCCGCGTCGCCCTTGGAGCCCAGATCATGACGCCTCGACTCCGCCTTCCCCTGCTGCTCGCGTTGAGCCTCGCCCTCGGCCAGGCCGCGGCGGCGCAAGACAGCCGGTCCGGGGAATCAGGTAGCCCCAGTGTCGATCTGCCCGTGATCGGCGAGGTGCCGGTGCCGGGATTCGTCGCGACCCTGCTCGGGATCGAGACCCCGGGGGCCGGCGGCGGCGGGCAGGGCGGCGGAGGCCAGGGCGGCCAGCAGCGCCCCGCGGTCATCTACCGCACGGTCGAGACCGCCTCCGTGGGAGACACGTTCCGCTTCCTGGGCCGGATCGCCCCGATCGAGCGGGTCTCGCTCCAGGCCCGCGTGCCCGGCTATGTCGAGGAGGTCGCCTTCGAGGGCGGCGAGACGGTCGATCGGGGCAAGCTCCTGTTCCAGATCGAGAGGGACCAGTACGAAGCCGCCCTCGATGCGGCGAAGGCGAGGCTCGCGGGCGCCGAGGCGCAGCTCTCGGAGACCGAGCGCCAGCTCGAGCGGCAGCAGGAATTGCGGCAATCGGGAACCGTCAGCGAGGCGAATTTCGAGGATGCGCGCGCCGCCGCCGAAGCCGCCCGCGCCGACCGCCTGCAGGCCCGGGCCGCGGTCGAGCAGGCGAGGCTCGATCTCGGATATACCACCATCGAGGCGCCGATCGACGGCCAGATGTCGGCGCCGCTCATCACCCGGGGCAACTATGTCACCCCGTCATCCGGCCCGCTCGCCGACCTCGTCCAGATCGACCCCATCTGGGGAATCTTCTCGCTCGGCGAGAACAATCTCGTCATGTGGCGCCGCCTCGGTCTCGGGGCGCAGGAGACCGCCCCCGTTTCGCAGGGATCGAACGGGGGTGGCCAGCGCACGGAGACCGGGAGCGATCCGTCGCCCTCGCCGAGCGACTACCGCCTGCGGCTCCTCCTCCCGGACGGGTCCACCTATGCGCGGGAAGGCGAATTCGCCTTCGTCGGCAACAATGTGGACGCCGAGACCGGCACGGTGGAGGTCCGGGTCCGCTTCGACAATCCCGACGCCATGCTGCTGCCGAACCAGAACGTCACGCTGCGCGTCGAGGAAGCCGATCCGCCCGTCCTGCCGCTCGTGCCGCAGGAGGCGATCCAGCTCGGCCGCGACGGGCGCGCCGTCTGGATCGTCAAGGAGGACGACGCCGTCAGCCGGCGACCGATCGAGGTCGAGGCCGGCCCCGACGTCTCCACCGTCGCCGTGACGCGCGGCCTCGAGGGCGGGGAGCGGGTGGTGGTCCGCGGCGCCCTCAGCCTCTCGGAGGGACAGAAAGTCGATCCCCGGCGCGCCGGCGATGGCGGGGCGGGCGCCCCCGCCTCTGCCTCGGGCGGAGGCTCCGGTCCGGGCGGCGGGTCCGGCGAATGATCTCGCGGGTCTTCATCGAACGGCCGCGGCTCTCGGCCGTGGTCTCCATCGTCATCGTTCTGGCGGGGCTGCTGGCGATCTTCGTCCTTCCGGTGACGCAATATCCCGACATCTCGCCGCCGACGGTCCAGGTCACCGCCTCCTATCCCGGCGCCGATTCCACCGTCCTGGCCGAAACGGTCGGCGCGCCGTTGGAGAGGGCGATCAACGGGGTCGAGGGGATGCTCTACATGAGCTCCTCCTCCTCCAACCAGGGCACCTACTCGCTCGACATCACCTTCGCCATCGGCACGGATCCGGACATCGCGCAGGTGAACGTCGCCAACCGCGTCCAGCTCGCCACCTCGCAGCTTCCGACCGAGGTCGTCGAGCAGGGCGTCACCGTCCGTTCCCAGTCGCCGAATTTCCTCATGGCCGTGGCCTTCCCGGTCGATCCGGACTCGGATCTCTCGCTGATCGACGCCGCGAGCTACGTCTCGACCAACCTCACCACCGCCGTGCAGCGCATCGACGGGGTCGGCAACGCGCAGGTCCTCGGACCCTCGAACTACGCCATGCGGATCTGGACCGATCCCGACAAGCTCGCCCAGTACGACCTCTCGCCTTCCGACGTGGCAGACGCGATCCGGAGCCAGAACCTGGCCGCCGCGCTGGGGCAGGTCGGCGGCGCCCCCGCCGTCGATGGCCAGGCCGTGACCTACACCCTGACGGCGCAGGGGCGGCTCTCCGACCCCGAGGCGTTCGGCGACATCGTCGTGCGCGCTGGCGACTCGGGCGGCCTCGTCCGCCTGAGCGACGTCGCCCGGATCGAGCTCGGCAGCGAGGACTATTCCTCCAACAGCTTCCTTGGTGACCGGCCGAGCCTGACCATGCAGGTCAACCAGGCGCCGGGCGCGAACGCGATCAACACCGTCGGCCTGATCCGCGAGGCGCTCGAGGAACAGCAATCGAGCTTTCCGGACGGGCTCGGCTACGACGTCGTCTACGACACGACGGAATACGTGAAAGTGACGATCGAGGAGATCGTCCTGACGCTCCTGCTGACCGCCTGCATCATCGTCGCCGTCGTCTTCTCCTTCCTGCAGGGGGTGCGGGCGACGATCATCCCGATCATCGCGATCCCGGTCTCGCTCATCGGCACCTTCGCCGCGCTTCTGGCGATCGGCTTCTCGATCAACGTCATCACCCTACTGGCCCTGATCCTCGCCATCGGCATCGTCGTGGACGACGCCATCCTCGTGGTGGAGAATTGCCGGCGGGTGCTAGAGGAGAACCCGGACATGGCCCGCCGGGAGGCGGTGACCAAGGCGATGGGCGAGATCACCGGGCCGATCATCTCCACGACGCTGGTGCTCCTCGCCGTCTTCCTGCCCACCGCGTTCCTGCCCGGTCTCTCGGGGCAGCTCTACCGGCAGTTCGGCCTCGCCCTCTCGGTCTCGATCCTGCTGAGTTCCGTGGTCGCGCTGACGCTCACGCCGTCGCTCTGCGGCGCGATGCTGAAGCTCCCGAACGGCCAGTTCTTCCTGTTCCGCTGGTTCAACGGCTTCCTCTACTGGACGCGGGACGTCTACGGCGCGGTCGTGCGCTTCTTCGTCCTCCGCGGCATCCTCGCCATCGCCGTGCTGGCGCTCGGCATCCTGCTCGCCGCCACCGCCTATGTCCGGCTCCCGAGCGAGCTCGTGCCGGCGGAGGACCAGGGCGCGATCCTCGTCGACGTGTCGCTGCCCGACGGCGCGTCGCTGCAACGCACCACGACCATGATGCAGGAGATCAGCGACATCATCCAGCAGACGGACGGGGTCGAGAACACGATCTCCGTCGCCGGCTTCTCCTTCCTCGGCGGCTCCCGCTCCTCGGTCGGCATCGCCATCGCCACGCTCGAACCCTGGGGCGAGCGGCGCGACCTCTTCGCCATCCTCGGCCAGCTCAACGGCCGGTTCGCAACGATCCCGGGGGCCCAGATTCTCGGCCTTCCCGCCGCCCTCGATCCCGGGGGCGGGATCGGTGGGCGGCTTCTCTCTTGAGATGCTCGCCACCGGGGGCCAGCCCGCCGTCGAGGTCGCGCAGGTCGCGCGCTCCTTCGTCTCGGCCGCCAACCAGCGCCCCGAGATCGCGGGCGCCCGCACCACCTTCTCCGCCGACGTGCCGCGGCTCTTCCTCGACATAGACCGGGAACGCGCCGAGCAGCTCGGCCTCTCCCCCGCCGCGATCTACGATTCCGTCGGCCGGATCTTCGGCGCCGGATTCGTCAACCAGTTCCTCTACGAGGGGCGCGTCTATCAGGTCCGGCAGCAATCGGAGGCGGCCTACCGCTCCGATCCCGAGGACGTCACCGCCGTCTACGTGAAGAACAGCGCCGGGCGCAGCGTGCCGCTGTCGGCCACGGCCGAGGTGAGGACGGAGTTCGGCCCCTACATCCTGCCGCGCTTCAACCTCTTCACCGCCGCCTCGATCTCCGGCCAGCCGGCGCCAGGCTATTCCTCCGGCGAGGCGCTCGAGGCGCTGCAGCAGGTCGCGGCGGTGACCCTGCCGGACGGCTACGATTCGGAGCTCTCGGGCGCCTCCTACCAGCAGCAGCAGGCCGGCAACGTCACCCTGATCGCGCTGGGGCTCGCCTTCGTCTTCGCCTACCTGTTCCTGGTCGGCCAGTTCGAGAGCTGGTTGCAGCCGCTCGCCATCATGCTCTCGGTGCTGATCGGCGGCGCCGGCGCGGCGCTGACGCTCCTGTTCTTTGGCTTCACCGCCAACGTCTACGCGCAGATCGGAATGGTGATGCTGATCGGGCTGGCGGCGAAGAACGCGATCCTGATCGTCGAATTCGCTAGGAACCGCCACGCCGAGGGCATGCCGATCACCGAGGCGGCCGTTCTCGGCGCGCGCCAGCGATATCGGGCCGTACTGATGACCGCCCTGGCCTTCGTCTTCGGCCTCCTGCCGCTGGTCTTCGCGAGCGGGGCGGGCGCCGCCGCCCGCAACGCCATCGGCGCCGCCGCGCTCGGCGGCATGGTCGCCGCGACCTTCCTCGGCATACTTGTCATCCCGGCGATCTACGCCGTCCTCGAGCGCCTCGGCGATGGCGAGAAGGGCGTGCTCTGGGGCCGGGAGGACAGGGGCGAGTGGGAGGGCGACGCGCAGCACTGAGCGCGCCGCCCATTGTTCCGGTGGAGGCTACTGGTCGCCGCCGCCGGACTCCCCGCCGCTCGACTGGCCGCCGCCGCTTCCGGCTCCACCGCCCGATCCGAGGTCGTTCGCCTGGGCGTAGAGCTGGCCGTTCTGCTGCTTGCCCTGCATGTACTGGGCGAAGGTCTGCTCGGCGACCTGCTGCCAGAGGAAGTGGTCGACCTGGAACGTCATCATGCTGTCGAAGATCGGCTGCCACCCGTCGGTATTGCCCCGAAGGTCGGAATAGAGGCTCATCGCCGCGTCGTAGGTCGCGTCCAGCACGTCCTGCGGGAAGGCGCGGAGCTGGGCGCCGTTCGAGACGAGGCTCCTGAGCGCGGTCGGATTCTTGTAGTCGTATTCAGCCATCATCTCGGTATTGGCCGCGCGGCACGCCGTCTCGAGGAGGCGCTTGTAGGTGTCGGGCAGCTCCTCCCAGGAGGAGCGGTTGACGAAGCAGTTGAGGGTCAGGTTCCCCTCCCACCAGCCGGGATAGTAGTAGTAGGGCGCGACCTGGTAGAAGCCGAGCTTCTCGTCGTCATAGGGCCCAATCCATTCGGCGGCGTCGATCGTGCCGCGCTCCAGCGCCGGATAGATGTCGCCGCCGGCGATCTGCTGCGGCACCACGCCGACCTGCTCCATGATCCGCCCGGCCAGGCCCGCGATGCGCATCTGCAGCCCGTCCATGTCCGACAGGCCGCCGATCTCGTTGCGGAACCAGCCGCCCATCTGGGTACCGGTATTGCCGGCGGGCAGGTAATGCAGGTCCTGGCCGTTGTAGAACTCGTTGAGCTGCGCAATCCCGTCGCCGTAATAGAGCCAGGCGTTCATGCCCCGGTTGTTGAGGCCGTAGGGGATGACGGCGCCGAGCGCCCAGGTGGGCGACTTGCCCACGTAGTAATAGGCGGCCGTGTGGCACATCTCGACGGTGCCGTTCTGCACCGCGTCGGCGGCCTGCAGGCCGGGCACGATCTCGCCCCCGGCGAAGACCTGGATGTCGAAGGCGCCGTCCGTCGCCTCCCGGCAATAGCGCGCCACGTCCGCGGCCCCGCCATAGATCGTGTCCAGCGATTTCGGGAACGACGAGGTGCAGCGCCACTGCACCTGCGGTGCCGATTGCGCGACCGCCGGCGCCGCGAGCGTGGTGGCCCCGACCCCGCCGAGCGCGGAGGCGCGAAGAAATTTGCGTCGGTCCATTTGGTTCCTCCCTTTGACTTTTTTTGGTGTCCGTCTCGAAGTTTAGCCGTCTCCCGGCCGCGATGACAGGGGCGTCGGGCTAGTTGCCGAAATTGAAGCCCCCCGACCCGCCGCCGGATCCGCTCTCCCCTCCGTCCCCGGACCTGTCCGAACCGGACCCCTCTCCCGCGCCGGCCTCCGACCCGCCGGATTGGCCGTTCCCGCCCGATCCGCCGTCGAAGTTGAACCCTTCGGATTGCTCCTGCGTCCCTCCCGACGTGCCGCCGGTGCCCTTGTCCCCGCCGGAGGCGCCCGACTCGCCGTCGAAATTGAGCCCCTCGGAGCCGCCACCGCCATTCGAGGCGCCGTTGCCGGAGCCGCCGCCCGACCCGCCCGATTCGGACGACCCGCCGAAATTGAAGCCCCCCGAGCCCCCGGCCTCGCCGCCGGACGCGCCGCTCTGGGACGATCCGCCCCCGAAATTGAACCCGCCTCCCTCGGACCCGCCCTCGTCTGACCCGCCGCTCGAGGGCACCGAGATCGGCTCGGAGCGCTGGCTCTGGTCCCGCGCGTCGTCGTAATGGGTGACGAGGCCGGGAACCAGGATGACGAGCATGATGATGGTGAACTGGATCGCGATATAGGGCAGCACGCCGCGATAGATCTGCGGCGTGCGGATCCGCGACATCCGCCGCCCGCTCGTCTCGTCGGTCCAGTCCTGCGTCGGCGCCACCGAGCGCAGGTAGAACAGCGCGAAGCCGAAGGGCGGCGTCAGGAAGCTCGTCTGCAGGTTCAGCGACAGGATCACCCCGAACCAGATGAGGTCGATCCCGAGCGTCTGGGCGACCGGCGCGAGCAGGGGCACGAGGATGAAGGCGATCTCGAAGAAGTCGAGGAAGCAGCCGAGGACGAAGATCACGATCGTCACGACCAGCAGGAAGCCGAACTGGCCGCCGGGGAGCCCCAGCAGCAGTTCCTCTATCCAGACCTGCCCGTTGACACCGTAGAAGGTCAGCCCGAAGACCCGTGCGCCGATGAGGATGAAGAGCACGAAGGCCGACAGCTTCGCCGTCGCCTCCACCGCCGAGCGCAGCGTGCCGAAATCCAGCCGCCGCTTCGCGAGTGCCAGGAGCAGCGCCCCGACCGCCCCCATCGCGCCGCCCTCGGTGGGCGTGGCGATGCCGAGGAAGATCGTGCCGAGGACGAGGAAGATGAGCGCCAGCGGCGGGATCAGGACGATCACCACCTCCTCGGCGAGCTTCGAGAGAAGGCCGAATTTCAGGTGCCGGTTCGCGAGCGCGACGGCGAGGCAGGCCACGACCGAGACCGAAGAGGCGAAGACAACCCGCGTCGCCGGGATGCGGTCGGCGAAGAGGAGGCGCGAGGCGGCGAGATAGAGCACCACCGCGAGCGCGATCATCGCCAGGAGCGACCACACGCCGCTGCCCAGCCGCCGCTCCTCTGGCGGCAGGGCGGGAACGGCGCTCGGCCGCAGGATCGTCAGCCCGCCGACATAGAGGCAGTAGACGCCGACGACGATCAGGGCCGGATAGATCGCGCCCACATACATGTCGCCCACGGAGACGCCGAGCTGGTCGGCCATCACGATGAGGACGAGCGAGGGCGGCACGATCTGCGCCAGCGTCCCTGCCGCGGCGATGGTGCCCGTCGCCACGGACGGATCGTACTGGTAGCGCTGCATGATCGGCAGCGAGATGAGCCCCATGGCGATGACCGACGCGGCCACCACCCCGGTCGTGGCGGCCAGCAGCGCGCCGACCAGCACCACGGCGAAGGCGACGCCGCCCCTGAGCGGGCCGAAGAGCTGGCCCACCGTGTCGAGCAGGTCCTCGGCCATGCCGGATCGCTCGAGGATAAGGCCCATGAAGGTGAAGAACGGGATCGCCAGCAGGGTGTCGTTCGACATGACGCCGAACACCCGTTCCGGCATCGCCCGGAGGAGCGGCCAGAAGAGGTTGATCTCGTTGGAGTATTCCGACAGCCCGACGCCAATCACGAAGTAGAACAGCCCCCCCGCCGCGAGCGTCAGCGCGACCGGATAGCCAAGGAGCAGGAGACCCATCACGCTGATGAACATGATCGGGGCGAGGTTGTGCGCGATGAGCTCGATCATTGGGTGTGCTGAACCTTCTTCGCCCGCTCGTCGTCGTCCTTCGCCACGTCCTGTGGCAGCGGCAGGTCCCCGGTCAGCATCGCGGCGCGCTTGATGATCTCCGAGACGCCCTGCGCCACGAGCATGATGAAGCCGATCAGCACCCAGAGCTTCGCCGGCCAGCGGATGAGCCCGCCGGCATTGCTCGACTGCTCGCCGGAGACGAACGAGGTCACGAAGAACGGCCAAGAGAGCCAGACCATCATCACCGCGAAGGGCATCAGGAACAGCAGGTGGCAGACGAGGTCGATCCCCACCCGCGTCCGCGGCGAGAGCCGGAGGAGAGCACGTCAACGCGCACGTGCTCGTCCTCGCGGAGCGTCCAGGCGGCGCAGAGCATGAACACGGCGCCGAAGAGGTACCACTGGAGCTCCAGCCAGGCGTTCGAGGAGACGTTCATGCTCTTGCGGATCACGGCGTTGGCCGCGCTCACGAGCACGGCCGCGAGGATCAGCCAGGAGAGCACCCGTCCGATCAGACCGTTCACCCGGTCGATCAGACCCGACAGCGAGAGCGCGGCGCTCACGCCGCGCGCCTCGCGTCCGTTCCGCAAGTCATCGCATCCTCCCGTCCCTTTCGTGCAGTTAGGCGGAGATCTGCGAAGAGGTAAACACTGCTCCTTCCGAAAAGCGCCCGCCGCGGTCACCCGGTCTCCTCAGTCGAAGGCGGAGCACGCCGATTCCGGCCGGTCGAGCCCCAGCGTGTCGAGGGGGGAGACCTGGTGCAGGAACCCCTCCTGCGGCGAGACGCTGACCGTGATCCGCCCGTCGTAGAGCAGGATCGGCTGGCGCATCTGGCCGTTCCAGTCGCGGAAGGTCAGGGGCTGGCCCTTGAAGGCGGCGAGTTCGAACTCCTCCGACAGCGCGTAGTCGCGCAACGCCGCCGGATCGGCCGAGCCGGTGCGCGTCACCGCCTCGCCCACAACCCGGAGCGCGAGCCAGGTCTGGTAATCCTCCTCCCGCATGTAGCGCGAGGTGAGGTCCTCGAACCGTTCCTGGAACTGGGTCGCGCCCCAGGCCTCGAGCGCGGGGTCGAAGGAGACGGGCCGGAGCCCGGCCGAGCCGATCACCGCCCGCGGCGTCCACTGGTGATAGGGCAGGTAGGGCGCGAAGACGTCGGAGGCGTCCGCGGCGACGATCACGTCGTGCTCCGGCGCGTCCTGCAGATCCACCGGCAATTGCCGCTGCACCTGGGTGGTTCCCGAATCCGTCCTGCGGGAGCCGCCGGTATCGACGAATTCGCGCTCGCCCACGATCTTCAGCCCGAACTTCGTCGCCGCGCGCCGGTAGGCCTCGGCGAGCGCAAGGTCGGGCGGGTTCGATCCGTGGACGAGGAACAGCCGGTCCCAGCGCTTCCAGGCGGCGAATTGCAGCGCCCCGTCGGCCAGCATGGCGTTCGACGGCGCGACGTGCAGGAGGTTCGCGCGGCATTCCGCGTCCCGGAGCGACGTTTCGCGGGCGCGGGCGTTGAACATCAGCACGTCCTCGCCCGCCCGGTCGGCCAGCCGGAGCAGGTCCTCCTCCCGGGCGAGGATCACGACGATGCCGATCCCCGCGCCGAGCAAGTCGTCGAGCGCCGCGTCCGCCTCGCCCGGCGGCACCGCCACCGTCGTCGTCTCGTAGGTCTGGCCGAGAAACCGGCCGGTCGTTCCGTTGTCCTCGTCGGCCAGCGTCGCGCCGGCGAAGCCCAGATCGTCGGGCACCGCGTCGATCCGGGAGATCGGGGGGAGCGTGGGATAATCGACCCGGAGCACGCCGGCCCGGACCTCCTGCGCCCCCGCCGGTGGCGTCATGGCAAGGCAGACCAGGCCGAAAAGGAGTGCTGCGATGCGGCTCACCTGCTCCTCCGTCCCCGGGATTCCGTCCGCGTGATGCGGCCCGGATGGAACCGTTCCGGCCGCGGCGCGGCCACCGAGACCTTAGGATGAATTGAAGCGGAAAGGCTACTGGCCCATCGTCGGGGCCCATGTTTCGCATCGGTCTCAGCCTCTTCCTCGCCATCGCCGCTCCGGCGGCCGGCGCTGCCGGACCGGTGCCGGAGGCGGCGCGCATCGCCTTCCTCGGGATCACCTGGCTCGACACCTCCACGGAAGGCGACATCCGCGGCACCCGGCCGGAAGAGACGGCCCGCGTCGAGCGCAGCACCGCGACCGTCGCCCGCCGCTTCGAGGAGGAAGGATACGACCTCGTCGATCTCGCCCCCGTGCGCGACCGGCTCGAGGCGACGGTGAACCCGGCGAACTGCTACGGCTGCGACATCCGCATGGGCGAGACGCTCGACGCCGAGTACGTCCTTGTCGGGGAGGTGCAGAAGACGTCGAACCTCATCCTCGACATGAACCTCCAGCTGCGGGCGGTGCCCTCGGGCGAGCTCGTCGCCGGCAGCTCCGTCTCGATCCGGGGCAACACCGACGAATCCTGGTCGCGCGGCATCCGCTACCTGCTCGACAACGCCATCTTCAGGAAGGACGCAGAATGAAACCCAATCTCGCGACCGCGGCCCTGGCGGCGCTCCTCGCGACCGGAGCCGCGGCCCAGGACGGGGGATCGCTCTCGGCCTCCGCCTCGGCGGATTCTCGCCGCGGAGCCGTCGGAGGTCTGGGCCTCTATCGGCGACTTCCAGGACCTGACCTGGCATCCGGCGGTGCATTCCCAGACCGGCGAGGGCGGCAACGAGGCCGAGGCGAGTCGCACCCTCGTCCTCGGCGAGGACGGCGGCCCGACGATCGACGAGGTCCTGACCGGATACGACGACGAAGGCATGTCCTATTCCTACCGGATCACCGACGTCGCCGTGGAGGTACTGCCCGTGACCTCCTACGCCTCCGAGCTCGCCGTGGCGCCGCGCGAGGGCGGCGGTTCCACGGTCGAATGGAGCGGCACTTTCGACCGCGGCGATCCCGGCGAGGACCCGGCGCCGGCGGCGAACGACGAGGCCGCCGTCTCGGCCGTCACCGGCATCTACGAGGCCGGCATGCAGGCGCTCGTCGAGAAGTTCGGCGCGCCCGAATCCTGACGGGGCGGCGGTCCGCGCCTCGCTAGGGATGGCCGGGATAGGGGTTTACCCGCTCCAGCGGGTAGCCCGCCTCCGCCCAGCCATCCGTGCCCTGCGGCATCCAGTAGACCTCGGTATATCCGTCCGAGATGGTGCGCTTCGCGGCGTTCCAGCTCATCCAGCACTCGGCGAGGCAGAAGAACAGGACCTTGTGGTCCCGGTCCCCCTCCGTGACGTCTTCGAGGCCGGAGAGGAAATAGGCGTGCATCTCCGGGGCGAGATCTCCGTAGCCCGTATTCGCCAGCCAGATCGCGCCGGGGATCGAGTCCCGCGGCTTCTCCCGCCAGATCGTCCCCTCGGGCAGGTTCTTCGGCCGCGGCGTCCAGGGAAGCGCATCGACGAAGGCGGTCTCCCCCGCCTCCCAGAGGGCATGCGCCTGCTGCGGATCCGCCACCGTCCCGCCCTCGAGGGTCCCGGGTACCGGCGCGCGGTACTCCTCCATCCGGTAGCCCTCGGGCTCGGGCACCTGCGCGCCGGCCGCGGTCGCCAGGGCGCAGAGGATCGCCGCTGCCGCCCGGCGGATCATTGCGATACGTCGAGTTCTGCCGTCCCCATGTCGTTCAGGAGCGGCACCCCCGCCTCGGTGAGGATCGCGTTGATCTCGTCCTGATTGCGGCGGATCTGGGAGTTCAGCTCCCGCTCCCAGACCTTCTCGCCCAGACGAACGCCCATGGTGATCCGGTAGAAGAGCTTCGGCGGCAGATCCTCCTTGATCAGCGGCGTCACCTGCACGCCGGGATACTCCGCCTTCACCAGCGGGCCACCGATCGGCCCCCACAGGATCGCGGCGTCGATCTCGCCGGCCTTCAGGTCGTCCAGCATGTCGTTCGCCGGGCTCTCGTAGCGCCGGTCGACCATCAGCGGATAGGAATGGGCGTTGGCGAGGAGCCCGTTCCGCGCCATGTGGGTCGCCGGCGGCGAGCCCGCGACGATGCCGATCCGGGCGTCGTTCAGGGCCGGGTCCGACAGCGTCTCGACATCGGCGAGCCGGCCCTCCTCCGGCACGATCAGCACGTAGGCCGAGGTCATGTAATGGTTGGTGTTCTGCACCAGCTCGTAGCCCTGCGCGTAGCCCATCACCACATCGCATCTCTTGGCGTTGAGCGTGTTGCGCTCGAAGCCGGTGGCCATCGGAAACCAGGTGTAGGTCAGCTTCCGGTCGAGCCTTTCCGCGAAGAGTTCGGCGAGCCTGTTCTCGTAGCCACCCCCCTCGTCGTCCGACATGGGATAGTTCGCCGGATCGGCGCAGACGCGGAACGCATCCTCCGAGGCGAGATCGGAGGTCTGCCCCGCCCCCGGCCCGGCGGCCAAGAGGAGAAGCGCCAGCGCACCGCCCGCCCTAGATAGCCATGCCAGCATGTTCGTCCTCCCGCATGCATTGGTCCCCCGGTTCCCGTCCCGCGCCCGCCGCCGGGCCCCCGATGGCGGCACGGGGCCGGCCGCCTAGGAGCCGCCGTTGCCCCCGGTATCGGAGCTGCCGCCGTCGCCTTCAGGCGCGCCGCCCGATCCCTCCGGATTCGACCCCGACATCGTGGTCGTGCCGTCCTCGCCGTCCTGCATCTCGACGGGAGCCGTGGCCGCGCCCTCGACGGGCTGGCGCTCGGATTGCTCGGCGCCCTCCATCTGGCATCCCTCGGTGGTGTTGGAATCCTCCGGGCAATCGGAGTTCGCCCCCTCCTGCGCCATCGCGCCCGCCGCGAACCCCGCGGTCAGCACGGCGGCGGCGAGCAAGGAAATTCCGCTACGGATCATCATCGTCACTCTGTCCTCCAAGGAAAAAAAGGCCGACACGCGCGGAGGCGCGTGCCGGCTTCGCAGATTGGTCGCTCGCCTCAGCCTTGGTCGCCGGAGGAGGTCGATCCGCTTTCGCCGCCGCCGCTCGAGATCGCCGAGTCAGGAAGCGAGAAGACGGTGAGCTGTCCGCCGAGGGCCGTGTAGTCGCTGAGCGCGGAATATCCGCCCACGGCGCCGAGACCCTCGTTGGGATTGGTGAGACCGGCCGCGAGGCCGATGCCCGCCCAGCCGCCGATGCCCGAGAGGATACCGATGTGCTGCTTGCCGTCATGCATGTAGGTCATCACGTTGCCGATGATGCCCGACGGTGTCTTGAACTTGTAGAGCTCGTCGCCCGTCTCCGCGTCCACGGCCTTCAGGTAGCCTTCGAGCGTGCCGTAGAACACCACGTCGCCGGCCGTCGCGAGCGCCCCGGACCAGACCGAGAACTGCTCCGGCAGGGACCACTTGATCTCGTTGTTGGCCCCGTCCCAGGCGATGAAGTTGCCCATGCCGCCATGGCTGTCCGGCGCCGGGTACATCGACAGGGTCGCGCCCACATAGGGCTGCCCGGCGGTGTAGGACACGCGGTAGGGTTCGTAATCCATGCAGACGTGGTTGGTCGGCACGTAGAACAGCTCGGTCTTCGGGCTGTAGGCCCCGGGCTGCTGGTCCTTGGTGCCGAGCGCCGCCGGGCAGACGCCGGTGGTGTTCGTGTCCTCGCCGTTCTGCTCGGTGGAGTATTCGGCGACCACCTGCGGCCGGCCGTACTGGTCGGATTCGGGATCCATCACGACCTCGGTGGCCCAGTTCACGGCCGGGTCGTATTTCTCCGCCGACAGCAGTTCGCCGGTGATGCGGTCGAGCTTGTAGGCGAAGCCGTTCCGGTCGAAATGCGTGAGCAGCTTGCGATCCTCGCCGTCCACCTGCTGATCGGTCAGGATCATCTCGTTGACGCCGTCATAGTCCCACTCGTCGTGCGGCGTCATCTGGTAGAACCACTTGGCCATCCCGTCGTCGGGGCTGCGGGCCATGATGGTCATCGACCAGCGGTTGTCGCCCGGGCGCTGCGCCGGGTTCCACGTGGACGGGTTGCCGGTGCCGTAATAGATCAGGTCGGCCTCGGGGTCGTAGGAATACCAGCCCCAGGTGGTGCCGCCGCCGATCTGCCACTGGTCGCCTTCCCAGGTGTCGATCGAGGAATTCTCGCCGATCGGCTCGCCGAGATGGGTCGTCTTCTCCGGGTCGACGAGCATCTCCTCGTCGGGGCCGGTGGAATAGGCGCGCCAGGCGCGCTCGCCCGATTCCATGTCGTAGGCGGTGACGTGCCCGCGCACGCCGAACTCGCCGCCCGAGATGCCGACGATGACCTTGTCCTTCACCGGCAGGACGGTGGCGGTGTTGGTCTCACCCTTCGAGGGATCGCCGTTCTGGACCGACCAGAGCACCTCGCCCGACTCGGCATCGAGGGCGACGAGGGTGGTGTCGGCCTGGTGGAGGAAGATCTTGCCGTCGGCATAGGCGACGCCGCGGTTCACGGTGTCGCAGCACATGACCGAGATCACGTCCTGCTGCTGACGCGGCTCGTATTTCCACTTGATCACGCCGTCGTTGTTGAGATCGAGCGCGTAGACGATGTTGGGAAAGGGCGTGTGCACGTACATCGTGTCGCCGACGACGAGGGGCGAGCCCTCGTGGCCGCGGAGCACCCCCGTGGAGAAGGTCCAGGCCGGCTGCAACTCGCCGACATTGTCCGCGTTGATCTGGTCGAGCTCGGAATAGCGCTGGTTCTTGTAGTCGCCGGTCTGGATCACCCATTGATCGGCATCGTCGATCTTGCTCGTCAGGTCATCGTTCGCCTGCGCGGACATGGCCGTGCAGAGGGCGATGCCCGATGTCAAAAGCGTAAGCTTCCTCATGTGTCTCTCCCTTTTTGATCGAGACGGCGCCGCCCGGACGCACCGGAGCCTGATGCCGCCGATTGACCGGCCGCCCCGCCGACTTGTCCCCCCGGCGGGTTCGCGACCGAACCCCTATGCTACCGTTCCTTCCCTTCCGGCCCGAATGAGGCGGTAAAGCGTGACCGCGCTGCCCCGGATCGCTCCGGCGGGCCGCGATCACGATTCCCTGAACACCCAGAACACGAATCAAGCCGTCGGAACGGAGCGGCTCCGTAGAAGCGATGAACCCTATCTCCGACCTCCTCCCCGTTCCCCGGCTCCTGATTCGCAGCCTCACAATGTCCAGTTTGGATGGAGTTGCAAGGCGCGGCCATTGGCCAATCGTCGCGGTCTAGTATTCCACCACGGCGCGGATCGACTTGCCCTCGTGCATGAGGTCGAAGCCGTGATTGATCTCGTCGAGCTTGAGCTTGTGGGTGATCATCGGGTCGATCTCGATCTTGCCCTGCATGTACCAGTCGACGATCTTCGGAACGTCCGTGCGCCCGCGCGCGCCGCCGAAGGCGGAGCCGCGCCAGACCCGCCCGGTGACCAGCTGGAACGGGCGCGTCGAGATTTCCTCTCCCGCGCCGGCGACGCCGATGATGACGCTCTCGCCCCACCCCTTGTGGCAGCATTCCAGCGCCTGCCGCATGACCGGCGTCTTGCCGATGCACTCGAACGTGTAGTCCGCCCCGCCCTTGGTCAGGTCGACGAGATAGGGCACCAGATCGCCCTCCACCTCGTTCGGATTGACGAAGTGGGTCATGCCGAAGCGCTCGGCGATCTCCTTCTTGGCAGGGTTGAGATCGACGCCGACGATCTGGTCGGCGCCCACGAGCCGCAGCCCCTGGATCACGTTGAGGCCGATGCCCCCGAGGCCGAAGACCACCGCCCGGCTGCCGGGCTCGACCTTGGCGGTGTAGACCACCGCGCCGATCCCGGTGGTCACGCCGCAGCCGATATAGCAGATCTTGTCGAACGGCGCGTCGGGATGGACCTTGGCCACCGACACTTCCGGCAGCACGGTGTAGTTCGAGAAGGTCGAGCAGCCCATGTAGTGCCGGATCGGCGAGCCGTCGTCGAAGCTGAACCGCGAGGTGCCGTCCGGCATCACGCCCTCGCCCTGGGTCGCGCGGACCTTCTGGCACAGGTTGGTCTTCGGGTTGAGGCAGTATTCGCATTCCCGGCACTCGGCGGTGTAGAGCGGGATGACGTGGTCGCCGGGCTTCACGCTCGTCACGCCCTCGCCGACCTCCTGCACGATGCCCGCGCCCTCGTGGCCGAGGATCGCCGGGAACGCCCCCTCGGGGTCGGCGCCGGAGCGGGTGAATTCGTCGGTATGGCACAGGCCGGTCGCCTTGATCTCGACGAGGACCTCGCCGGCCTTCGGACCGTCGAGGTTCACCTCCATGACCTCGAGCGGCTTGCCGGCTTCGAGCGCGACTGCGGCGCGGGTTCGCATGATCCGTCTCCCTGTCTCGGTTCGCGTTCTGATGGCGCGGTCCAAAGTATACTTCCGCACACCCCCTGCGCCAACAAGGCAGACCTTGGTTGGTGTCGGCGCGCGATGGACAGGCGGGCGCCGCTTCGTCATCCTTCGCGACCGGAGGATCCGCCATGCCACGTCCATCGCTCACATGCCTCGCTGCCGGCATCGCCCTGGCCCTGGCCGGCCCGTCCTCGGCGCAGGACTATTCCGATCCCGACTGGCCCTGCATCCAGCCCAGGGTGGAGGGCCTGTCGCCGGGCCTGATGTGGCCGGTCGGCGAGGAGCAGGCGCCGCCGCAGCTCGACACCGCGACCGAGGAGGCGCTGACGGAACTGGCGGAAACACTCACGCTCCGCCGCGTGGACGAGGCGGGGATGGACGCGGCGATCGCCTCCTTCGCCGCCGACCATCGCCACGACATGGCCGTGATGAGCGAGGTCTTCCTCCGTGTCTTCGACGCCCTCGCCGCGCGCCGCAGCACGATCATCGCCGGCATCGCGGATTATTCCCGCGGCCAGATCGACCGCGCCGCGGAGATCGACGAGGCCCGCCAGCAGATGGACGCCGAGATGGCGAAGGAGGAGCCGGATTTCGACCGCGTGGACGCGCTCGAGGAGCAGATCGACTGGTCCGAGCGCATCTACACCGAGCGGCAGCAATCGCTCCGCTATGTCTGCGAGACGCCCGTGCTGCTGGAGCAGCGGCTCTACACCATCGCCCGCAAGCTTCAGGCCGCGGCGGAGGAGTGAAAGCGAGCCTCCCGCCAGCGGAGCCGCCTGGAAACTGATCGTTTCCCCTGCTGGACGCGCCCCGGCCCTCGGCAGGGGCCTTCGGCGTTCGCCCCTCGAAAGCTCCACGGGGACGTTTCGCCCTGCGGGACGGCCCCGTCCCTCCCCCAGCGCTACAGGCGTTCGCCCCTCGCAACGGTGAGGCGGAAGACGCGGCTCTCCGTTGGAGGGTCGCGCTGCCGAGCCCGGAGCGATTGGCCTCACGGGACGGGGCCCAGCCCTCCGCTTGCGCTACGGGCGTTCGCCCCTCGCAACGGCTTTGTTGCGCAAAGGACGTGAAGCGCGGACCTCCCCTTTCCCCAGACGCACTTATGCCACGGGCTCTGTGACAGGTATGCCGAGCGCGGTGTAGCCGTTCAGGACGGCGGCGCGGATTTGAAGTTCGGCGACCTGACGATCGAAGTCGCGTGCCATGAGGCTCTGCCCCAAGAGCTTCACGCAGTGCATCTTCGTCTCGGCGCGGCTTCGGCGGTGGTACCCGCTCCATTTTCGCCAGATAGCGCGGCCGAGGTATTTCGATGCTCGGAGGGCCTCGTTCCGGGCGATGGCGCCCGCGGTCGAAGGCTTCCACGGTTTGGCGTTCCTGCGCGGCGGTATGACCGCATGGGCGCCTCGGTCGGCGACGGCGTCGTGGCACTTGCGCGTGTCGTAGGCACCGTCCGCGGTGACCGAGCCGATTTCCACATCAGGCGGGATCTGGCTGAGCAGTTCGGGCAGCATGGGCGCGTCACCGACGGTGCTCCCGGTGATCTCGAGGGCTCGGATCTCCAGCGTCTGTTCGTCGACGCCGATGTGGATCTTGCGCCATAGGCGGCGTTTCGCGCCACCGTGTTTGCGGGCGTGCCACTCGCCTTCACCTTCGGCCTTGATGCCGGTGCTGTCGATCAGCAGGTTCAGCGGCCCCTGCGAGCCGCGGTAGGGAATGGTCACGGCCAAGGCCTTCTGGCGCCGGCTCAACGTGCTGAAATCCGGCACCGCCCAGTCGAGGCCGACCAGGCGCAGGAGGCTTTCAACGAAACCGGTCGTCTGCCGGAGCGCCATGCCGAAGAGGACCTTCATCGTCAGGCATGTCTGGATCGCGGCATCGCTATATTGCGGCTGACGGCCTCGCTTGCCGGTCGGCGGCGGCACCCAGACCATGTCCGGGTCGAACCAGATCGTCAGGGAGCCACGCTGCTTCAGCGCTTCGTTGTAGGCCGGCCAGTTCTTGGTCTTGTAGCTCGGCGGGATGGGTCTGCTCATGCAGACCGGCTACCACGCTGGATTCACGAGATGAATCCCTCACCCGGCCTTTGCGCAACAGAGCCCCTCGCAACGCTCCACCGGAGCGTTGCGCCCTGCGGGACGGGGCTCACTCCCATTCCAGCTCCGTGAAGGCGACGGTGACGTTGCGCGGGTTGAAGACCTCGAAGAGCGCCCAGTTCGCCGCCTCGCCCTCGGCCACGTGCTCCACCGCGTCGCCGAGCCGCTCGCCGGCCTCTATGGCGGCACGGGTCTCCCGCTCGAGCGCCTCCAAATAGGCAGCCTGCGGCGCACCGCCCTCCGGCCAGTCGAGCCGCGTCACCCCGTGCCCCGGCACCAGACCCGCCACGTCCATCCCGGCGAGTTCCGCCGCCACCTCCCGCCAGCCGAGGATCGAGCCGTCGAGCGCCGGCACGTGCGTGTCGAAGACCAGATCGCCGGCGAAGAGAAGGTCGCTGGCCGAATCGAGGGCCGTGAGGTCGGTCCCCGTATGGGCTTCGGGCCAGGCCCGGAGCGCCAGCGTCCGTTCCCCGAGATCGACCTCCGCGCTGTACGCCACCGTCACGTCCGCGGCCACGATCCGCGTGCCGAGCGCCGCCTCCGGCCCGACCTGTCGGGCGAGCCGGTCGAGGTAGCTCTGCTCCCGGTCCGCCAGCGCCCGCGCGATCCCCTCGTGGCCGATCACCTCGGCCCCGGCCTCGGCGAAGAAGCCCGCGCCGAGCGCGTGGTCGGGATGCATGTGCGTCAGGATCGCGTGGCTCACCGGCTTCATCGTCACCGCCCGGACGGCCCGCCAGATCCCCTCGGCGATGGCGCGCGAGGAGCCGGTATCGATCACCGCGACGCTCCTGTCGCCTACCACGAAGCCCAGATTGGCGATGTCCCCGCCATTCTCCTTCGCCCATTCGGCCACCCGCCCCCGGTGCACGTAGAGCCCGGGCGCGATCTCCTCGAAGTCGAGCGCCGGGCCCGCCTCCCGGCACGCCGCCGCTTGCCCGGCCGGCGGCTTCGCCTCGAGGAGTTCCGCGCAGACGGCGCGGCTCTCCGCCTCGTAGCCGGGCAGCAGCGCCTGCCGGCACGGGCCCTCCGCCCCCTCGGCGCAGAGCAGAAACACGGCTTCGAACATGGTGCGGCCTCCCGGCCGCGAGCCTAGTGCGAAGGCATCGGTGGGCGGGAGGCCGACTTTCCGGTATGATCGTAGCCGACGCCCCTGACTGGGAGGACAGGATGAAACCGATTCGCGCCATCCTCTGCGCCGCGCTCCTGGCGCTGCCGGCCGCCGCCGAGGACAACCCGCTTCAGGAGAGCGCAAGCTGGCAGGCGATGAAGGAGGACGTGGCCGGCGCGGGCGAGGTCCGCGACGGCGCCGGTCTCTTCGAGGTCGAGGCCCCCTACCGCGCCAACGACGCCGCGACGGTGCCGATCCACATCGTTCAGACCGACCCCGGAACGCCGATCGAGGGCGCCGTGGTGGTGATCGACGAGAACCCCTCGCCGGTCGCCGCCGACTTCGCCTTCGGCGACGCGATGGGCCCCCTCGACTTCGAGATGCGCGTCCGCGTCAACATGTATTCCAACGTCCGCGTCATCGCCGAGACACCCGGGGGGCTCGAGATGACCGGCCGCTTCGTGAAGGCGTCGGGCGGCTGCTCCGCCCCGGCCACCACCGATCCCGAGGCCGCCCTCGCCAACATGGGCGAGATGAAGCTGCGCTACTTCACCGTCGATGCGCCGGAGATGAACACGCCCCGGCGCGAGGCGCAGATCATGATCCGCCACCCGAACTATTCGGGACTGCAGCGCGATCAGGTCACGCATCTCTTCATCAACGCCCATTTCATCGACAGCCTGGAGGTCCGGCAGGGCGACGAACTCCTCTTCAACATGACCGGCGGCATCTCGATCAGCGAGAACCCGGTCTTCCGCTTCCAGTACGACGACAACGGCTCGACCGACCTGACGGTCCGGGCCACCGATACCGAGGGCAACGTCTTCGAGCACGCGCTCGAGAAGACCGCCGCCGGCTGACGCGTCAGAAGCAGACGATCTCCGCCTCCGCCTGGGCGCGGCGGAGATCCTCGACCATCCTCGTGGTCATCGCGGCACTGCGGAACACCGCCACGCGCTCGCCGCCCACCTGCCGCATGGTCAGCACCGTCTCGGCATCGACATAGGCCTCGTAGGGCAGGATCTTCGCGATCTCGTCGATGGAGCAGGAGCATTTCTGCAGCACGTCCTGCCGCTGCCCGTTGGCCGCCATGCAGGCGAAGACGTAATCCGCCCGCGCCGCGGTGGGATAGTCGTTCAGCCGCTCGGCGGTGTCCTGCGCCGCGGCCGCCAGCGGCAGCAGCGCCGCGGCCAGAAGGATCCTGATCATTCCTCGACCTCCCTGTCGCCGAACGTGATCGCGGAGCGATAGGCCGGCCCGTCCTCCCCCGGCACCTCCGCCACGAGGGAATAATACCACCCCGGCACTTCCTCCGACATGGTGACGGTCATCGCCAGGTCGCCGAACCCGGCCATCTCGCCGGCATTGGGGTCGTCCTCGAAGGGCCTGAGCGTGACCCGGCGGACCTCGATCTCGGCGCCGTCGAGCCTGGCCGTGCCCGTCTCCACCGGCACCTCGCGGGTCAGCGCATCCTTCAGCCGGTTGCGGATGTAGAAGGGCGAGCCGCCGACCGTCTCGGCCATGTCGCGCACGGTGACCTCGTAGAAGAGCATGATCAGCGGGTTGCCGACATCGGCGGGAAAGGCGCCGAGCGTCTTGTGCCTTGTGTCCTGGGAGAAGGTCAGGACGGCGCTGTCCGGTCCCGACCCCTCCTCATCGAAATCGAGTTCGATGCGGCCGGTGTCGCGGAGGGCGGCCTCCGGCCCGCGGCGGATTCTCCACCGTCCTGTCGTAGACCAGCACCGCATCCCGGTCCACCGCGTCCAGCGTGCCCTGTCGGAACAGCAGGTCGTAGGCTTCCGTGGCCTCCGCGGCGGGACAGGCGGCCGGCAGCAGCGCGACGACGCCGAGGATCGCGAGAAAAGTGCGCATGGATGTCTCCTCTTCTCCGCGCGACGGTATCGGGCGGCTGACCGGTGTCACGGCAGACCTTCGTCGCCCGGGATCGCGCCAATCAGCGCCCGGAGCCGGGCAATGTCCACCGGCTTGGCCAGGAGCGGCACATCGGCCGCCGCAGCGCGCGCGGCCAGCTCCCGCGAGCGGTCCCCGGTCAGCAGGAACGCCGGCACCGCCGCCCCGGCCGTCTCCCGGATCGCCGCGATGGCGTCCATCCCCGTCTCCTCCCCGTCGAGATGGTAGTCGGCGAGCACAAGGTCGGGCGCGGTCCCGATCTCGGCCAAGCGCGCCTCCGCCTCGGCGGCGCTCCGCGCGCCGAGAACCCCAGCCCCCCAGCGCTCCAGCAGCTCCGTCGTCGCGAAGAGCAGCGCGGGATCGTTCTCGAGAAGGAGCACGATCAGACCGCCGGCCTCGTCCGAGCCCCTGCCCCTGCCCCGGGCCGGGCGCGGCGCGGGCGGCCGCGCCCGCGCGACCCGCTCCGCGGTGATCGAGAACATCGAGCCCGCCCCCGGCGTCGAGGTCACGTGCAGGTCGTGATCCAGGTGCCGGCAGGTGCGCTCCACGATCGACAGGCCGAGCCCCACACCCCCCGGCCGGCCGGTCTGTCCCGCCCGGTCGAATTCCAGGAAGATGCGGCCGAGCTCGGCCTCGGAGATGCCGATACCGGTATCGTGCACCTGGATCTCGACCGCTCCCGGCCGGCGCCTGCAGCCGAGCAGCACCTTTCCGCCCGCCTCGGTGTACTGGATCGCGTTCGCCACGAGGTTCTGTATCGACCGCCGGAGATAGCGCGCGTCGCTCCTGACCACCGCCTCCGACGCCACCACATCGAGGCGCACGCCGCGCCGCTCCGCCAGCGGTGCCAGATCGCGCCGGATCGCGGTCAGGAGCGGCGCCAGCGCCACCTCCGCCGGCTCGAGCGCGCGCTCGACGCTGTCGAGCCGCGAGATGTCGAGTAGCGATTGCAGGAGCTGCTCCACCGAATTCGAACGATTGCGCCAGATGCTCCACCGGGGTCGAGAGGTCGGTGCCCGCCGCGCGTTCGCCGATCGAGGAGATCAGCAGCCGCGCCGCGCTGATCGGCTGCAGCAGGTCGTGGCTCGCCGCGGCGAGGAACCGGGTCTTGGAGGAATACGCCGCCTCGGCGGCGTTCTTCGCGTGCCTCAGCTCCTCCTCCACCCGCGCCTGCGCCTCCGACTGGGCGCGCAGCCGCTCGTTGGCCTCCGTGAGCTCCGCCGTGCGCTGCGCCACTCGCGCCTCGAGCGTCTCCGTGGTCCGGACCTCCAGCGTCACATCCACCAGATCGACGATGAAGCCGCCGTCGGGCAGCGGATGGGCGTGGAAATCGAGGATCCGCCCCGAGACATGGCGGAGCCGCGTGCGGTGCTCCCCCGTGCGGTCGATCGCCGGCTCCCAGAGCTCGGGATCGAGGACGTGGTCGTTGAGCAGCACGCGGCGCGCCCGGATCAGGGCGACGATCCGCACCAGCGGGGTTCCGGGCACGAGCCGCGCCGGCGGCAGGCCCAGCAGGTCGGCGAAGCGGGCATTGTGCAGCACCACCTGCCCGTCATGGGTGAAGGTGCAGAGCCCCGCCCCCAGATGGTCCACCGCCGCCTGCAGGTAATGCGCCTGCCGGTCGATCAGCGCCGCCCGCTCGGAGCGGTTCTGCCGCACGATGGCCGAGATGTCGGTCAAGAGCAGCACCGCGTTGCGCGCGCTCGTGCGCTGCAGGCTCCACTGGAAGAACCGCTCGCCGTCGAGCTCGATCACGATCGACAGGCTGTCCGCCCCGCCGGCGCCCGAGACGCCGCCGCCGTCCCCGGTGGAGACGATGTGCGGGCTGCGCCGCAGCGCGGCAAAGTAGCGCGTCAGCCCGAGGCCCGGCCGGATCTGTTCGGTCAGATCCGGAATCAGGGTGCGGAAGAGCTCGTTGCAGAGTGCGAGGCGGCGGTCGGTGAAGAGCGCGAAGCCGCCCTTCATCGCCGAGACCGCCTCCGCGAGGGTGAGCCGCGCCCGCTCCCGGTCGAGGCGCAGCGCCTCGAGCTCGCTCTCCGCCCGCTCGAGGTCCCGCGTCCTGGCCCAGACCTCGCCCTGCAGCTCGATCGCGGAGCGGAACGGCGCGAAGCGCGACGGGCGGAGGTCGGCCTCGCGCGTGGCGCGCCGCACCAGCGCGTCGATGATCTTCGCCTGCCGGGCGATCTGCACCTCCGGCGGGTCCTCGGGATCGATCACGGCGCCGTCTCCGGGCCGGCGAACACCGCGACGCCGACGAAGGTCTGGTTCAGGTGCAGCCCGCGATACTGCTCCCCGAGCGTGTTGAGCCCCACCACCCGCCGCCGGCGGAAGATGCCGGCCACTTCGCCGTCGAGCCCCTTCTGCTCGATCTCGAAGCGGCGCAGGATGCAGTCGAAGGCGAGGACGAAGTCCGGCCCCCCTCCGTCACTCCCCTCCAGATCGAGACCGGTCTCGAGCGCGGAGAGGATCTCCCGGCCCCGCCCCAGCGTCAGCACCAGCCCGTCGTCGATGGAGGAGAGGAAGGACAGGCTGCCATCGGCATTCGCGGCGCTGAGCGCGCGCACGTAGTGGCGACCGTTCTGCCGGATCATCACCGGGTTCTCGGCGAAGACCCGCGCGGAGAGGTCCGCTGCGTCACAGCCCACGAGCCGCGCGTATTCCGCCGCGGCCGGTGCGCCGTTCAACTCGTGGACGATCCGCCGCGGCGGATCCGCGGCGGTGACCACCATCTGCGTCCCGGTCGGCAGGACATGGGCGAAGCCCAGCCCCACGAGGTCGAGATCGGTCTCCAGGATCAGGCAGAGTGCCATGTCGTCGTGGAACCGCCCCTCGTGGAAGACGATCCCGCCCACCGATCCGCCATAGACGGGAATGTCGTCGAGAGCGCCCTCCAGCGTCGCGATCAGCAGGTCCTCCCGCATCGACCGGCTGTCCGCGAAGCTGAGCGCCAGCCGCCGCCTCCCCTCCCGGCGCGGCATCTCGTCGGTCCGGGCCCGCGCGGCGGCGGAGAGGCGCTCGACGGAGAGCGCGCTCAGCCGCTCCACCGCGAGGCTCCGCGCCGTGAAATGCCGCGCCGGGAAGGCGAGGAGCTGGACGCTCTCCGTGTCGTATCCCGCGCGGCTGATCTGGCATGGGGTCACCGCGCCGTAGACCGCGACCCCGGGCAGGAGCTCGAGCAGAGCCGCCTCGATGGCGTCCGGATCGAGTCGCTCGGGAAAGAGCGCGAGAACGAAGGCGGTGGTCTCCGGGTCGATCTCCGCCGCCGCCTCGCCGAGCGCCGCCCGGGCGGTCCGCGCACGCGAGAGCCCGATGGTGAGGAATCGCGGCTGGGCGGCGGCCTCGACCATCGATCAGGAGGCGGGGCCGTCCTCGGCCGCCATGCCCGCGCTCCCGGCCAGAAGCGCCGCCTGCGTCCGGTTCTGCACGCCGAGACGCCTCAGCAGCGCGGTGATATGCGCCTTCACCGAGGCCTCGGCGAGCGACATCTCGTAGGCGATCTGCTTGTTCGGCTTGCCGTCACAGATCATCGCCAGGATACGCCTTTGTTGCGGCGTCAGCGCGAGCACGCGCGCACGAGCCTCGCAGCGCGCCGCCTCGAGGCTTTCGGCGCGGTCCTTCTCCCGCGGCGGGTCGGAGGTGAAGACGCGCCCGCCGGCCATCTCGACGATGGCGCGGCGCAGGGTGTCGGCGGAATCCTCCTTCGGCATGAAGCCGGCCGCGCCGGCCTCGATCAGGTCCTCGATCGTCGCCCGCGAGGCGGCCGCGGAGACCACGAGGATCGCCGCCCCGGGCGCCGCGTCCCGGATGCGCCGGAACCCCTCGATCCCGTCGGAATCGGGCAGCCTGAGGTCGAACAGCACCAGATCGGGCGCCAGCCCCCCCGCGATCCGGCCCAGCGCATCGGCGAGGCTCTCCGACAGCAGCACGTCGCTCCCCGCGCAGCAGAGCGACAGCGCGCCGCGCAGCGCTTCGGCGTAGAGCGGGTGGTCCTCGACGATCAGGACCCTCCGGAACCGGTCGGCGAAGTCCGCACGCGGATTGTGCTTCATCGTCCATCCTCCCGCGGCGCAGGTTAGATGGTTCCGCGCCACGCGCAAGGATCGCGCGCGGGCGGTCACACCAACTTGCGTCTGCGCCCCGCGGGGGGCGGGCGGGAGGTCAGCTCGCCAGCACGCCCTTCTTCTTGGCGACATGGGTGGCGATGAGGTCCATGAGCGGCGGCGACAGGCAGTCGTAGGGCTGCAGCCCGAGCTGGCGCAGACGGTCGCGGATGTCGTCCATCTGGTTCGGCGGCGTCCCCGATTCGATGATCGAGGAGACGAAGGCCGCGAATTCCGCCCCCGACCAGCCGGTCTCGCTCGCCAGTTCCGTGTGCACGAAGTCGAGCCCGTGGAACGGGTGGCCCTCGTCCTCGATCCGGCCGTACATGTGCACGCCGCAATCGCGGCAGGCATGGCGCTGGATCGCGGCGCTGCGGTCCACCACGTCGAGCTTGTCGCCGTTGCGGACCACGCGCACGTTGTCGCGCCCGACCACGGCGATCTGGGCGAAGGTCGCGCCGTTCGGCTTCCAGCACTTGGTGCAGCCGCAGACATGGTTGTGCGCGGTCTGCGCCGAGACCTCGACCTCGACCGGCTCGCTGGTGCAATGGCACTTCAGCGTCCCGCCCGGGAAGTCGCTCGACCCGGTCTTCACCCCGTCATCCACGGCGGGGTGGATCTTCACATGGCTCAAATCCTTGCTCGGCGCGCTCTCGCCCGTGGCGCTGCCGCCGCCCCCGAAAAGGTTGTCGAAAAGTCCCATCTCAAATCCTCCCCTTCCGGCCCGTGCCCTCCCGGTCGGGATCGATCGGAACGGGCCGCGCCCTGACCCGGGATCTTGCGCCGACCCGTTGCGCGACGCAACGCAAACCTTGGTCGGATCGCCTCGCCGGCGGCTTGCGCCGTCCCGCACCCTCCGCTATAGGGCGCGCTCACGTTCGCGCGGGCCGGCCGGAGCGGCATGCCGAGTACCGCGCGCAAGACCACTCTGACGAGGAGACGGAAATGCCCAAGATGAAGACCAAGTCGAGCGCCAAGAAGCGCTTCAAGGTCACCGCGACCGGCAAGGTCGTGGGCGCCCAGGCCGGCAAGCGGCACGGCATGATCAAGCGGTCGAACGACTTCATCCGCGACGCGCGCGGCACCCGGGTTCTGTCGAAGCCCGACCAGAAGCTCGCCAAGACCTACATGCCCTACGACCGGTAAGGAGACGCAATCATGGCACGAGTGAAAGGCGGCACCGTCACCCACGCCCGCCACAAGAAGGTGATCAAGGCCGCGAAGGGCTATTACGGCCGGCGCAACAGCGCGTTCCGCACCGCGACGCAGGCGGTGGACAAGGCCAACCAATACGCCACGCGGGACCGCAAGACTCGCAAGCGGAACTTCCGCGCGCTCTGGATCCAGCGCATCAACGCGGCCGTCCGCGCGCATGACGAGACGCTGACCTATTCGCGCTTTATCAACGGCCTCGCCCTCGCCGGTATCGAGGTCGACCGCAAGGTGCTGGCCGATCTCGCCGTGCACGAGCCCGACGCGTTCGGCGCGATCGTCGATCAGGCGAAGGCGAAACTCGCCGCCTGAAGAGAGGGGCCGGCTTCGAGTGCCGCCTCCCCGCACCGCGGCTTCCCGCCCACGGGGAGAGTTCGCCGATGGCCCGTCGCCCGAGAGGTCGACGGGCCTTCTTCGTCGAGGCTATCTGCATCGCCGGTTATCCGGCCGACATCGCCTCGAAGAGGGCGGACTATTCGGGGAAGTCGCGGTAGAGGTTCGCCTGCCGCGATCTCCCGCCTGCGACGCGGCTCGTGGCGAGCCCGAGGGAAGGGACCGCGTGACGGGCCCTTGCCCCGCCCGGCCGCGGGAGCGTGGCCCGGCAGCTTGACGACAGCAGCAGCCGCGCAAGCACGCCTGGGCTGCCATGCCCGACCTGTCCCCACGGAATGAAGCCGTTGCCTCCCGGGCCCGTCCCGGATGTGTTGACCGGGCCGGGCAGACTGTCGTCGCCGGCCCAGGCAGGACAATGCCGCGCCACCTGGATGCCCGCCAAGGGCCGTTCGGCCTCGGCGCGGCCGGTCACTGCGGCATCCGGACGGATGGCAGCACCGCTTCCTCGAGCACCCTCCAGCGCGGCTTCCAGTGGTCAGGATTGTTCCTGCATTCCCCGCCGGTCATTCCCCGCCGGTCGGGACCAGCACGAGATCGAAGTCGCGGACCACCAGGACGCCCTGCCCGCCGAGCCCCCCCATTTCGACTACATCTACCCCCTCGCCCGATTCATGGAACCGGATCTGGTAGCCGTCGCTGCACGCCGGATCGAGGGTGGCCTGCGCCGGCCGGAGCGGGGCGGTGATCCAGTCCTCGGGGACGATCCGGGCGCTATTCCAGCGTCCTGCGTCAAGCAGAAGCTGGCCGATCCCGGCCATGTCGCGCGGACGGAGCCGCAGGGGGAAATGCCCGAAGGGCACGTCGTGGTCATCGGTCAGCCACTCGGTGTCCTCGATCCCCAGGGGGCGAAGAGATTCGCCGTCGCGAAGGCGTCGATCGGCATGCCGGTCTCGCGCACCACGATCCGCGCCAACAGGTTGGTGGCTCCCCCGTTGGAGCGCCAGACCGTGCCGGGCCGGGCGACGAGCGGCTGCTCCGGCACGAAACGGTAGATGTCGGGGGCTTCCTCCATCATCGTCTCGGAGGTTTCTTCGCCGTGTCCCTTCGCGCTCCACGCGACACCGAGCGACATCGTCAGCGCGTCGCGGATCGTGATCTTCCGGCGCGCTTCGTCCGCCGCGAGATCGGCGTATTCGGGGACAAGTCGACGATCGGTTCATCGACACCGGGCACCGCGCCTCGCGAAAGCGCGATCCCGTACAACAGCCCGACGGCAGACTTGGTGATGGACCACACGTCGTGCTTCATCGCCGGAAGGGCCCAGCCGCGACGCCGCGGCTACGGCCCGGCGCGCAGGATGCAACGCAGCCACCGAAACATCCGAGGGGGGCCGGTGACCTCTCCGCTCTCAGGGGCGTCCGACGATCTGCGTGATGAAGATGCCGGCCGCGATCACGGCGAGGCCCAGCGCCCGCACGGGCGTCAGCGGCACGATCCGCGCACCGAACAGGCCGAAATGGTCGATAACCGCCGCCGCCGCGAGCTGTCCGAGCAGGACGAAGAAGATGGCGTTGCCGACGCCGAAGCGCGGCGCCACCCAGGTGATCGACAGGACGTAGAAGGCCACGAACAGCCCCGCCGCGAACAGGTGGCCCGGGGCCGTTCCGACAGCCGCGACCGAGCCCCCGACCAGCGCATAGGCACAGAGCGCCGCCGCGAACGCCACCGCGAAGAGCACGAGGCTCGCCGCCGTGGAGGAGCCCAGATGCACGCCGAGCGCCGCGTTGAGCGCCGCGAGAACGGGGATGCCGATCCCGGCGAGAACCATGATCGCCGCGTATCCGGCCGCGTCCTGCATGGGGTGTGCTCCCGTCCTTCCCGACGGGCTGCTAGCACCGGCGGCCCGGCATGTCGATCCGGTCCCCCCGCGATCCGCCGCGGAACGTCCTCCCCGGCCGACAGTTACCTATCCGTTTTCCACAGAAGACGCGGCCGGACCATGAGCTATTCCTTCGCCCGAACCGACGAGAGCGTGACCGCTGGTCTGCGCCGCATCGCCCTCGACCAGATCGACCGGGCGCTCGCCGAAAGCGAGGACGGCGATCTGGCGATGGCCGAGCGCATCCACCAGGTCCGCAAGCGCTGCAAGAAGTTGCGCGGCCTGATCCGCCTCGTTCGTCCCGCCTTCGGTGGCTATCCGGAGGAGAACGCGGCCTTCCGGGACGCCGCGAGACGCCTCTCGGACGTGCGCGACGCCGCCGCGCTGGTCGAGACCTGCGACCGGCTCCGTGAACATTTTTCGGACCAGCTCGACGCGGAGGCCTTCGCCGATCTCCGCGCCGCCCTGGCCCGCGAGGCCGAGGCCCGCGAGGCGGCGGAGGGCGTCGCCGACCGGCTCGACCGGACGCGGGCGGACCTGCGCGCCGCGCGCGGCCGCGCCACCCGCTGGGAGCTCTCCAGACCCGGTGCGAAGGCGCTGACCGGCGGGCTGAAGAAGACCTACGGGCGGGCGCGGGACGCGATGGAGGAGGCCGCCAGTGACCCCACCGGCGCCCGCCTCCATGCCTGGCGCAAGCGGGTGAAGTACCACTGGTACCACCTGCGGCTCCTGAAAAACGTCGCGCCGACGCTCCGCGCCCAGGCCGGGCCGGCCGACGCGCTCGCCGACCTGCTCGGCGACCACCACGACCTCGTGGTGATGGACGCGGCGCTGGACGATCTCGCCGCGGTCGCCGAGCCGCAGGCGATCGAGGCGTTCCGCGGCCTCATGGCCGCCCGCCGCAGCCGGCTCGAATCCCGGGCCTTCCACGGTGGGCGGCAGGTTTTCGCCGAGAGGCCCAAGGCCCTGTCAGGACGCGTCGCGACCTATTGGCGGGCCTGGCGCGCGGAGCCCACCGGCGGGAACGGATAAACAATCCTTGCCGGTCGGCGACTTTGTAGAGAATAATGCTCGCTATACGGGAGCCAGCCACCCCATGCCCTACTGCTTCAGGCGTGACGACGCCAGCCTCGAGACCGGTCTCCGCCGCATCGCCCAGGCCCAGCTCGGCGATGCGCTGGACGCGCTGGGAGAACCCGCCACGCCCCTCCCCGAGCGGGTGCGCCGGTCCCGCCGCGCGCTGCGCCGGATCGCGAGCCTCCTGCGCCTCGTGGGCGAGGCCCTGCCGCGGCACCGGGAGGAGGCCGGCGCGCTCGAGGACGCGGCGGCGCTTCTCGACGGGCTGAAGGACGTCTCCACCCATCTCGCCGTCGTGCGCCGCCACGAGCCCTTCCTCGCCGAGACGATCGGCCCGGACTGGGCCGCGGCGCTGCTCGCGCGCCTCACCGAGACGGCCGCGGAGCGCGAATCCGGCGCGGTGGCGAACGGCCAGCTCATCCGCTTCCGCGTCGCGCTGCTCTCCGCCTGGGAACGGGCCGGCAGCTGGTGCCTCTCGGCGGAGAACCGCGACGCCCTGACGCCCGGGCTCGAGGAGAGCTACGCCGCGGCCCGCACCGCGATGCGAACCGCGCTCTCGGGCAACCGGGCGGCGTTCGCCCCCTGGCGCCTCGCGGCGATGACCCATCGCGACCACGCGCGCCTCCTGCGGCAGACGGTGCCCGGCCCGATGGAGGCGCACCTGACGATGGCGGAGGTCCTCTGCGAGGCGCTCGGCGATCACCGCGACCTGGGGCTGCTCGGCGATGGCGGCTTCTTCGGCTGGCTGGAGCGCGAGGGGCTGGCGGAGGAGACCTCGATCGCCGCCCACCGCCGCTTCGCCGATCTCCGCCGCGAGATCGAGACCCCGCCCTCGCCCTCGGCACCGCGCTCTTCGCCGAACCGCCCGAGGGGCTCGCCTGCCGCTTCGCCACCTACTGGGAGGTCTGTCGCGGCGGTGCGCTCGCCTCCCGCGCCCCGGACGTGGCGCCGAAGGCCATCGCCGCGTTGTAGTAGCGCGGATCGCCGGTCACCTCCCGGCCGATCCAGTCCGGCCGGTCGAAGGCCGCGTCCTCGGCGGGCAGTTCGATCTCCGCCAGCACCAGCCCGCCGTCGAACACGTCCACTTCCCAGGCCAGGGCGCCGGCGGGCACGACGTGCCGCACCTTCCCGATCGTGCGCCCGCTTCTCAGCGCCTCCATCGCCCGCGCCTCCGCGAGCGGCACGTCCCACTCGTATTCGGCGCGGCCGGCGCCCTCGGCATTGCCCTTCACCGTCACCCGCGCCGCGCGCCCGTCGGTGATCCGCACCCGCACCGTCGCCCGATCGGTCCGCGCCAGGTAGAACTGCCGGATCTCGCGGCGCTCGCTCACCCCCGCGCGCCAGCCCTCGCCGGTGACGAGGAACTTGCGCTCGATCTCACGCCCCAAGCCGCTCCTCCAGGAAGTCGGAGAACGCCTCCCAGCTCTCCTCCGCCGCGCGCTCCTGGTAGCGGTCGCCCTCCGGCTCGGTGAAGGCGTGCTGCGCGCCGGAATAGATCTCCACCGTGTAGGTGCTTCCCGCCTGCTCCAGCTCGCGGGTCATCGCGAACAGCACGTCAAGCGTCTGGCTCTCGTCGGCGGCGCCGTGCAGGATCTGGATCGGCGGCTCGTCGCCGTCGTAGGATTGCCCGTCGGGCGTGCCGAGCGAGCCGTGGAAGGCGGTGTAGCCCGCCGCGCGGTCGGCGAAGTCGGAGCGCGCCATCTCCAGCGCCACGCCGCCGCCGAAGCAATAGCCCATGACCACCATGGCCCCGGCGTCGGACTGCTCCCGCGCCACGTCGAGCCCGGCCTCGATGATCCGGCGCATCGCCTCGCGGTCGGCAGTCACCGCTTGCGTCGCCGCGCGATTCTCCTCCACGCTGCCGGTCGGGGTGTCGGCGCCGTACATGTCGATGACGAAGGCGTCGTAGCCCATGCCGGCAAGCTGGTCGGCCCGGCCGGTCTCGTAGCCGTCGATGCCGTTCCAGTCGTGGACCACGACCACGAGCCCCTGCGCCTCGCCCTCGCCCTCGCCCTCGCCCTCGCCCTCGCCCTCGCCGGCCGCGAAATAGCCGGTATGCTCGACCCCCTCCACGTCGTAGGTCACGTCCTCGGCCCAGGCGGCCTGCGCGGCGAGCCCCGCGGCGGCGAGCGTTGCGATGCGGATCATGGCTCTCTCCCTGTCTGTGTCGGGAGGAATGGTGGCGCGGCGCGGCGCGGCGGCAAATCCCTGTGGCGGGAGGTCGCGCCCCTCGCTTGCCCTCGGCCCGGACGCGCGCTAGCACGCGCCCGGCAAGGCAAGGGGGCGTCTGCATGGAGGATCTGCGCGAGAAGTATCTCTCCCGCGTCACGGCGGCCGGGGACGAGGCCGCGCTCGAGGAGGTGCGCCTCGCCGCCATCGGCAAGAAGGGCGAGGTCAGCCTCGCCATGCGCCAGCTCGGCAGGATGACCCCCGAGGAGCGGAAGCAGGCCGGCCCCCGGCTCAACGCCCTGAAGGACGAGATCACCTCGGCCATCGCCGCCCGCAAGTCCGCGCTCGAGGACGCCGCGCTCGACGCCCGCCTCGCCGCCGAATGGCTCGACGTCACCCTGCCCGCTCGCCCCGCCGCCCGCGACGCGACTCAAGGCTCGGTCCACCCCGTCAGCCAGGTCTGGGAGGAATGCACGGCGATCTTCGCCGACATGGGCTTCGCCGTCGCGGAAGGCCCGCAGGTCGAGAGCGACTGGTACAATTTCGACGCCCTGAACATCCCCGGCCACCACCCCTCGCGCGCCGAGATGGACACCTTCTACATGGCGCGCGCCGAGGGCGACGACCGCCCGCCCCACGTCCTGCGCACCCACACCTCGCCGGTGCAGATCCGCTCCATGCAGGCGCACGGCGCGCCGCTCAGGATCATCTGCCCCGGCCGAGTCTACCGCGCCGATTACGACCAGACCCACACGCCGATGTTCCACCAGATCGAGGGGCTCGCCCTCGACCGCGACATCTCCATGGCGAACCTGAAATGGGTGCTGGAGGAGTTCTTCACCGCCTATTTCGGCCGCGCGGTGAAGACCCGCTTCCGCGCCTCCCACTTCCCCTTCACCGAACCCTCCGCGGAGGTGGACATCCAGTGCAGCTTCGAGGGCGGCACGGTGAAGGTCGGCGAGGGCGACGGCTGGCTCGAGGTCCTCGGCTCCGGCATGGTCCACCCCCACGTCCTGCGCTCCGGCGGCGTCGACCCGGACGAATGGCAGGGCTTCGCCTTCGGCATGGGCATCGACCGCATCGCCATGCTGAAATACGGGATTCCGGATCTGAGGGCGTTCTTCGACAGCGACCTGCGCTGGCTGCGGCATTACGGGTTTTCCGCGTTGCAGGTGCCGACGCTACGGGGCGGGGTGTGAGGGCAGCTTGAGAGAATCAAAGTCCTGTTATGTCGTTAAGTAGTAGCGCCGAAATATTCGCGAATATTGGCACGGGCATCCTAGGTCTCGGGATTATTCCTACTTTTTTACAAGTTCGCCAATGGCGCTTGCAGGCCCGTACAACTTCGCGTTCGATCGCCGCAAAGAAATGTCTTCGGTCTGTGATTGAGTTTGACAACGAACTAAGGCATATCCGCAATCCTTTCGATCAGATCCCTATGAACAAAGTTAACGATAAAGAGTTCTTCTTTCGAAGGCGAATGGAGAGGATCGCTTCGGCCTCAGAGGCGCTGAACTCCTAGGAGGCTCTGCGCAAAGGCCGGGTGAGGGATTCATCTCGTGAATCCAGCGTGGTAGCCGGTCTGCATGAGCAGACCCATCCCGCCGAGCTACAAGACCAAGAACTGGCCGGCCTACAACGAAGCGCTGAAGCAGCGTGGCTCCCTGACGATCTGGTTCGACCCGGACATGGTCTGGGTGCCGCCGCCGACCGGCAAGCGAGGCCGTCAGCCGCAATATAGCGATGCCGCGATCCAGACATGCCTGACGATGAAGGTCCTCTTCGGCATGGCGCTCCGGCAGACGACCGGTTTCGTTGAAAGCCTCCTGCGCCTGGTCGGCCTCGACTGGGCGGTGCCGGATTTCAGCACGTTGAGCCGGCGCCAGAAGGCCTTGGCCGTGACCATTCCCTACCGCGGCTCGCAGGGGCCGCTGAACCTGCTGATCGACAGCACCGGCATCAAGGCCGAAGGTGAAGGCGAGTGGCACGCCCGCAAACACGGTGGCGCGAAACGCCGCCTATGGCGCAAGATCCACATCGGCGTCGACGAACAGACGCTGGAGATCCGAGCCCTCGAGATCACCGGGAGCACCGTCGGTGACGCGCCCATGCTGCCCGAACTGCTCAGCCAGATCCCGCCTGATGTGGAAATCGGCTCGGTCACCGCGGACGGTGCCTACGACACGCGCAAGTGCCACGACGCCGTCGCCGACCGAGGCGCCCATGCGGTCATACCGCCGCGCAGGAACGCCAAACCGTGGAAGCCTTCGACCGCGGGCGCCATCGCCCGGAACGAGGCCCTCCGAGCATCGAAATACCTCGGCCGCGCTATCTGGCGAAAATGGAGCGGGTACCACCGCCGAAGCCGCGCCGAGACGAAGATGCACTGCGTGAAGCTCTTGGGGCAGAGCCTCATGGCACGCGACTTCGATCGTCAGGTCGCCGAACTTCAGATCCGCGCCGCCGTCCTGAACGGCTACACCGCGCTCGGCATACCTGTCACAGAGCCCGTGGCATAAGTGCGTCTGGGGAAAGGGGAGGTCCGCGCTTCACGTCCTTTGCGCAACAAAGCCCCACTACGACGAAAAAGATCAGATCGGCACGAGACACATAACGGCTATTACGAAAGTAAAGGATCGTCTAATACCAATTGCGAGATTGAGGAAAGATACGCAACCATGACCCTCTTCCACCCCGACAACCGCACCAAGTCCCACCGTTCCCGCGCCTTCTACGCGGCCACCGAGATCGCCTACACCGCCGTCGATTTCGGCGCAGCAATGTCTTTCCTCGTCGGCTCGATCCTGTTCTTCTGGCAGAGCACCGAGACGGCCGCCATCTGGCTCTTCGTGGTGGGCTCCTTCCTGTTCGCGATGAAGCCCACGATCCGCCTCTTCCGCGAGATTCCGCCTCGCCGCGATGGGCGACGAGGAGGACCTCGCCAAACGCGAGTGACCCCGGAAAGGGCCTGCCCATGACCCCCTTCGCCCGCTGGCTCGCCGCCGCCGGCTGCCTCGTCCTCGCCGGCATCGCCGTGCCCTACGGCCTGCTGTCGGGCGGCGCCACCGGGCTCGGCATCCCCCTCTTCTGGCTGGCCTTCGGCGTGGCCGTCATCGCCCTGATCCTCGCCGGCGTCTCGGGCTGGAGGCGCTGATGTCCGCCGCCCTCGTCTGGATCGCCGTCGCCCTCTTCGCCTGCCTCGGCCTCGGCATCGCCTGGGCCGCCGCCCGCGGCAATACCGGCTCGGCGGTGGACTACTATCTCGGCGGCCGGCAGATCGGCGGCATGGTGTCCGGCCTCTCCTACGCGGCCACGACCTATTCCGCCTTCATGCTGATCGTCCTGACCGGCCTCACCTATCGCGGCGGCATCGGCGCGCTCGGCTTCGAGCTGGTCTATTTCTCCGGCCTCTCGCTGATCGTCGTCTTCGGCCCCCGCTTCCGCCTCGCCGCCGAGCGCTACGGGATCGTCACCCCCGCCGAACTGCTGGGCAGGCGCTACGGATCGCGCTGGGTCGCCCGCGCCGCCGCGCTTATGTCGCTGATCTTCCTGATGCCCTACTGCACCACGCAGATGGCGGGGATCGGGCTGCTGCTCTCGGAGATCACCGGCGGCGCCATCACCCTCGCCGCCGCCATCGCCACTGGGGCGGTCCTCGCCATGCTCTGGACGCTCGTCGCCGGCCTGCGCTCCGTCGCCTGGACCGACGCGGTGCAGGCGGCGATCATGGTCGTCTCCGCCCTCCTCGCCATCGGCTTCGTCACCGCCCATATCGGCGGGCCCGGCGCCTTCGCCGCCCGGGTGGTGGAGGAGCGGGGGCAGTGGCTTGACGTGCCCGGTCCCGGCCTCTGGTCGCTGCCGACCTTCCTCGCACTGTCGCTGCCGTGGTTCTTCTTCCCGCTGTCGAACCCGCAGGTCAGCCAGCGCCTCTTCGTCGTCCGCGACATCCCCGCCATGCGGTCGATGATCCTCTGGGTGCTGGGCTTCGGCCTGATCTTCACCCTCGTCGCGGTGATCTGGGGCTTCGCCGCCCTGATCCTCGCTCCCGACCTGGAGAACACCTCCGCCGCCACGCCCGCGCTCCTCGCCTCGGGCGCCGTGCCCGGGGTCGTCGCCCTGTTCCTGACCATCGGCATCCTCTCGGCGGCGATCTCCACCCTCGATTCCATCGCCCTGACGCTCGGCTCGATGGTCGCCCGCGACCTCGGCACCGCCACCGCCACCGATGCCCGCCAGCTCATGACCGGCCGCATCGTGGTCGTCCTGGTGATCCTCTTCGCCAGCGGATTCGCGCTCCGCAACGCCCCCGTCGTCGACCAGCTCGCCGCCCTCTCCGCCGCCGGACTCGTCGTCTCGGTGCCGGCGACCATCGGCGCCTTCTTCTGGGGCGGCGGCACCGCCGCCGGAGCGCTCGCCTCCCTGATCGGCGGCCTTGCCCTCGCCATCTGGATGGCCTTCGTCGCCGGCATCAGCGTCTTCGATCCACTCCTGCCGGCAGCCGTCCTCGGCGCCGCGCTTGCGCTCTTCGTCGCCGTCAGCCTCGCCACGAAGCCCCGCGCGGAGGCGCTCGACTTCGAGGGCGACCTCGCCGCCGGTCTCGCGCGACACGGTGTCTGGTAGCGCCGCCCGCTCCGGCCCCTATCTTGCACGGGATGACCTGGCTGAAGCGCCTCGCCCTCGCCGCCTTCTCGGCCCTGATCATCGGCGCCCATGTCGCCCTCTGGGCCTCGCCCGACTGGTCGGCGGAGGCGAAGCTGCGCCTCACCATCCTCAACGCGCTCGGCTGGGCCGTCGTCATCCTGCCCGCCCTCGCCGTCTCCCGCTGGGCCGCCGCCCACGGGCGCGACGAGGACTAGGTCGAGGCCGCCGTCCGCCGCCGCTCCATCACCCTGTCCGCGACCACGTAGCCGATCACCGCGGCGACGATGGCATTGACCGGCGGGATGCCCGGCGAGAAATACCCCGCCAGACAGCCCAGCGCATAGCCCGCGATCCCTGCCCCGTTCACCGCCGGCAGGGCGGCCAGGTCGAGCCTCGGATAGCGCCCCCGGTGCTTCCAGAAGAAGATGCCGTAATAGGGCGCGGCCGAGGTGTCGCCGTCTGGGCATCTTGATGCGAATGGTGGAGGCGAGGTGTCGTTGCCCTTGGCGCGCGAGGTGTTCCCTGCGGGGTCATGCCGTGGGGCGCGTCCCGGTTCACTGAAGCATGGAAGGGCAACGACATGGATTTGTTCATCGGCCTCGATGTCTCGCTGGCAAGCACCGCGATCTGCGTTGTGAGCGCGCATGGCAAGGTGGTGAAGGAAGCCAAGGTGGCCAGCGAGCCGGAGGCCTTGGCAGAGTTCCTGCGCGGCCTGCCCGGAGGCTCGGTCGCGGTGGGCTTGGAAGCGGGTCCTCTGTCGCAATGGTTGCACAAAGGGCTGACGGACGCTGGCTTCGAGGTGGCGTTGATGGAGACCCGGCAGGTGAAGTCCGCCCTCCAAGCGATGCCGATCAAGACCGACCGCCGGGATGCGGAAGGCATTGCGCGACTTCTACAGATGGGTTGGTTCCGGCCGGTGCACTGCAAGTCGGTCTCGGCCCAGGAGATGCGGGCGCTGCTGACCGCGCGCAAATCGATCCAGCAGGCGGCCATCAACCTCGAGCTGTCGCTGCGGGGCGTGCTCCGCAACTTCGGCCTGAAGATGGGGATGGTGGCGAAGGGGCGCTTCGAAGCCCGCGTCCGGGAATTGACCGATGGCAACCGGATGCTGCAAGCGGCCGTGGCTCCGGCCCTGCGCCTGCGCGCGGCGCTGCGCCAGGAGCTGGCCGGGGTGGAAAGGCAACTGCGAGGTCTGGCGAAGGACGATCCGGTGTGCCGGCGGATGATGACGGTGCCCGGGGTCGGCCCGATCGTGGCGCTGACGGTGAAGTCGGCGATCGATGACCCGACGCGGTTCCGCTCCTCGAAGGATGTCGGTCCATGGGTGGGGCTGACCCCGAGCCGCACCCAGTCCGGCGAGCGGGATATCATCGGCCGGATCACGAAGGCGGGGGATGCCGGCTTGCGGACGGCGCTCTACCAGGCGGCGACGGTGATGCTGAACCGCGGTCGGGCGAACTGGTTGACGGCTTGGGCGCTGCGGGTCGCGCAGCGGCGCGGCAGGAAGCGCGCCACCGTCGCCCTCGCCCGGCGCATCGGCGTTGTCCTCCACCGGATGTGGCGGGACGAAAGCGAATTCCGCGTCACCCGCGAAGCTCCGACGACGTCCGCGGCGGCGTGAGCACGGAGGATCGATCGCACCATCCATCAGGAGGAGGATACCGCTGCGCCTGAAGGCGCAGGCGCCCGAGGTCCCAAGCCGGGACGCGGTCCCCGATGATGCCGTTGGCCGACTCGTTGCCGAAAGCTCCGGTCCGAGCACGCGAAAAAGATGGGCACGCGGGAACCGCTCTTGGACCAGGCATGATGTGGCGGCCCCGCGCCGACCACGGACGGAAGCAGCATCCCGGCAAGGGAGTCCACCTCGGGACACTGTCGCCTCAGCTCGGCTGCAATTGTCGGATCGGACTGGCGCTGGCGCCGCTCCGATACCTGATGTCTACGCAGCGCCAGCGCCAGCGCCTCACGGCATGCCCGCGCAACCTCATGTTTTGTAGAGATAAATGAAGATTGACACCAAGCGCCCTATTACGGAAGAGATAAATGAAGATTGACACCAAGCGCCCTATTACGGAAGTCGGCCATGATCACGCCGCCGATCGGCGGAATGAAGGTGCCGAGGAGGAGCAGCAGCGGGATCAGGTATAGGTCGATGCGCATCAGCGCCAGCACCGTGCCGATCGCCGCCCCCACCACGGTGACGAGCCGCCGGTTGCGGGTGCCGAGCGCGGTGCAGCCCACGGCGGAGAAGTTGTAGATCGTGTTGTCCTGCGTGGTCCAGAGGTTGAGGAACAGCATCAGGAGCCCCAGCACCGTCAGCCCCTGCAGCACCAGCACGTCCACGACGTCCGGCTGCCCGTAGACCAGCGCGCCGAGCGCGCCGGTCAGGATCATCAGCCCGTTGCCGAGGAAGAACGCCGCCATCGCCGCGCCCACCGCCTGTCCTCCGGTGCGCGCGAAGCGCGTCCAGTTCGTCGCCTGGGTGCCGCCCGAGACGAAGGTGCCGAAGACGATGGTGATCGCCGTCCCCCAGCCCATCGCCTCCGCCGGCGCGATGGCGCCGAGCCCCCCGACGCCACCGGCCTCGGCCACCGAGATCGCCAGCGACACCGCGAGCAGCAGCACCATCGCCGGCACCGCCACGAGCGACAGCAGCTCGAGTCCGCGGTAGCCGACATAGGCCGTCCAGCAGAACGCGCCCCCGAAAAGGACCATAAGCGCGTGGAGCAGCACCGGGTCCGTCTCCGCATCTGCCCCGAAGAGCCGCAGCAGCACCACCGCCACCGTCGCCGTGCCCCAGCCGTACCAGCCGATCTGCGTGATCCCCAGCACCGCGTCGGGCAGCCGCGCCCCGATCCGCCCGAAGCCGAAGCGCGCCAGCAGCGCGGTGTTGAGCCCCGTCCGGCAGCCGATCCAGCTCAGCGCGGCGACATAGGCGCCGAGCAGCAGGTTGCCGACCACGATGACCGCGATCAGATCCGGCCAGAGCGGGAAGGCGGCGCCGATCTGCCCGCCGCCGAACATCGTCGCGGTGAAGAAGGTGAAGCCCAGAAGCACGACGGAGAGCGACCACAGCCCCTTCCGGGCCGCCCGCGGCACCTCGCTCAGGGGATAGTCCTGCTCCTCGGGCCGGATCTCCGCAGCCATTCGCCTCACTCCTCGGATATGTCCTCGCGCCAGAGCGCCACGTTGCCGGGCTCCGCCATGAAGCGCCGCATCACCTCCCGGCAGCCCGGATCGTCCAGAAGCACCGCTTCCACGCCCCGCTGCCTCAGGAAGTCCAGATCGCCGGCGAAGGTCTCCGCCTCGCCCACGACCACGCGCGGCACGCCGAATTGCAGGATCGTGCCCGAACACATCATGCAGGGGCTGAGCGTGGTGTAGAGCACGGTATCGCGATAGCTCCTCTGCCGCCCGGCGCGGCGGAAGCAGTCCATCTCGCCATGCGCCACCGGGTCGCCCTCCTGGACGCGCCGGTTGCGCCCGCGCCCGATCACCTCGCCGCCGCGCACCAGCACCGCGCCGATCGGCAGCCCGCCCTCGGCCAGCCCCGTCTCCGCCTCCTCGAGCGCCAGCGCCATGAAGCGGCAGTCGGTCTCGTCTCGATCGTTCACCCGTCTCGCCCCGTTCCACCGGTCCCCGCCGGTCATCGACGCCGCCGGCCGCCGGTGTCAATGCCGCGTCAATGCGGCGCGCCACCCGGCGGCGCCGCGGCGCCCGGCTGCCCGCCCGGATGGCAGAGGCGCGCGCTCCTGCCGCATCCGGCGGCACCCGCGTCCCGATCCGGGGGCAAGTTGCCCGAAAGCGACACCGCGCCGGATCGCAGCGACGTCTCCCGGGAACGGTCCCCTGACCGGGACGTTGCCGAACCCTACGTCACCTGCGGAGAGTTTTCCCGACATGGCCACCGTGAAGCGCTTCGGCCTACGGATCGAGCCCGCCGTCTTCATCCCCTCCGCCGGCATCATCATCGGCCTCATGGTCCTCATCTCCATCGCCCCCGAGACCGCCGGGGCGGTGCTCGCCGCGATGCAGGACCGGATCACCGCCAATGCCGGCTGGTTCTACATCTTCACGGTCACGGGGTTCCTGGGCTTCGTCGCCTGGCTCGGCTTCTCCCGCTACGGCAGCATCAAGCTCGGCCGCGACGACGAGGAGCCGGAATTCTCCACGCCGGGCTGGTTCGCCATGCTGTTCTCCGCCGGCATGGGGATCGGGCTTCTCTATAACGGCGTCGGCGAGCCGCTCACCCACTATACCGGTCCCCCGATGGCCGATCCCCGCACGCCCGCGGCCGCCGACGAGGCGCTGCTCTTCACCTTCTACCACTGGGGCCTGCATCCTTGGGCGATCTATTCCATCGTCGGCCTCTCGATCGCCTATTTCGGCTACCGGCGGGACATGCCGATCTCGCTGCGCTCGGGCTTCTACCCGATCTTCGGCGAGCGCATCCACGGACCCGTCGGCCATGTCATCGACACCTTCGCCGTGGTCGGCACCATGTTCGGCGTCGCCGCCTCGCTCGCCCTCGGCGCCAAGCAGATCGGCGCCGGCGCCGAGCGCGTCTTCGGCATCGAGACCGGGCTCATGGTGCAGATCTCCGTCATCTGCATCGTCACCGCCACCGCCACCGCCTCGGTGGTCTCCGGCCTATCCCGCGGCATCCAGCGCCTCAGCCAGGCCAATCTGGTCCTTTCCGGCTGCCTGCTGCTGTTCCTCTTCCTGACCGGCGCAACCGTCTACATGCTCGACAGCTTCGTGCAGAACATGGGACTCTACCTGGAGATCCTCGCCCGCACGAGCTTCTGGACCGATCCCGACAATTCCGCCGGCGACTGGATGGCCTCCTGGACGCTCGGCTACTGGGGCTGGTGGCTCGCCTGGGCGCCCTTCGTCGGCATCTTCGTCGCCCGCGTCAGCCGCGGCCGCACGATCCGGCAATTCGTCCTCGCCGTCCTGCTGGTGCCCACAATCGTCAGCTTCTTCTGGTTCTCCATCGCCGGCAACACCGCAATCCGGCTGGTGGAGAACGGCGGCCAGTCGATCCTCGACGTTCTGAACGGCGAGAACGGGCTCGACATCGTGTTCTACGAATACCTCGCCTACTTCCCCTTCACCCAGGTCACCTCGCTCGTGGTGATGCTCGCGGTCTTCGTCTTCTTCGTCACCTCGTCGGATTCGGGCTCGCTGGTCATCGACATGCTGACCGCCGGCGGCGACGACGACCCGCCGATCCCGCAGCGCATCTTCTGGGCGGTGACGGAAGGCTTCGTCGCCGCCGCGCTGCTCCTCGCCGGTGGCCTTCCGGCGGTGCGCTCCGCGGTCGCCGCGGCCGGCCTGCCGGTGGCGGTCCTGCTCGTCGGCCTCGCCTACGGCCTCCTCCGCGCGCTCCGGGAGGAAAAGCACGGCATCTTCGCCGACCGCATGCGCGACGCCGAGGACCATGCCGACGAGCACGGCCACGGCGCGCCGACGCGGAAACCCGATCCAATGATGGGGTGATCGATCCTCTTAGTCGGGAGACGATCCTAAAACAACGCGCTTGAGGCCCGATAGAAAGATCAAGGGGCCGCCTCTCGGCGCCAGCCCTTTGCATTTCATGTTGCAGGTGAATGATTACATGGCTCGGAGCCCGATGTCCGCTTCGAGCCCAGTGTCGCCGTTCAGCCCGTCTTTAGCGCCGTGGCGCAGCCTCACCGAACCAGCCATTCGTTGCGGTAGTTCGAGGCTTGGTTCTAGCCTTTTCGACAGCGTTTTACTTGGGAACCCGTTCGGGTGCGCTGATCCCCCCGTCCAGCAAG
>CAVZOA010000037.1:0-18155 GCA_963776705.1 uncultured Alphaproteobacteria bacterium | reverse complement strand
CGGGGCTGGCTGCGCGATCCCTCGAGCACCATGCCCTTCTGGGCGGGCGCGGAGGTGAACGCGATCAGCGCCTCCACCGCGGCCTCGCGCCGCTCCGACGCGATGTTGACCGGGATGCCGAGCAGATAGCCGCCCACCGGCGCGACGGGCGGGGCGCCGGCTCCCGAAGGATGCGGCAGGAAGCCGGTCCGGCCATGCGCCGGCGAACCGGGATCGCAGTCGAAATAGGGGGCCAGCAGGGTGTAGCCGTAGGCCATCGCGACCCTGCCCCCGGCATAGGCGCGGATGCGTTCGTACCAGGACATCGAGAGGATGTCGGGCGGCGCGTAGCGCAGGATCTCGAGCAGGTACTCGGCCGCCTCGTGGGCGCGGGGCTGGTCGAACATGGGACGGTTGCGCCGGCCCGCGAGGCTCATCGCGCCGAAGCCGCCGGCGATCTTCGGCAGGTCCAGGATCGGCTGGCCGAACGCCGCGCAGGCCATCATGAACTGGTGCCCGAGCGGCGTGCCGCGGGCGCCGTTGAAGGCGATGCCGTAGCGGCCGTGCCGCGGATCGTGCGTCGCCTCGCAGGCCGCAAGCACGTCCTCCACCGTCCCGGGCGCGACGAGGCCGGCCTGTTCGAAGATGTCGGTGCGGTAGAACAGCAGCTCCGGCGTGGTCTGGTTCGGCACGCCGTAGGGGCGGCCGCCCCAATGCGCCGCCTTCCAGCCCGCGGTGTGGAAATCGGACGGGTCGAGCCGGTCGATGTCCATGATCTCGTCGAGGGGCGTAAGCATCCCCTTGGTGACGAATTCCCCCAGCCAGGGGAGATCGACGGCGACGACGTCGTAGCGCGAGGTCTTGCGCGCGGCGTCGCGCAGCGCCTCGTCGCGCAGGCGGTCGATGGAGAAGGCGCGCTGCCGGATCGGGCAGCCGATCGCCTGCTCGAACTGGCGCTTGAGGTTGGACATGGCGAGGAACGTCGGATCGCCGTGGACGAGGATCTGCAATCCCCCCGGCACCTGCAGCGGCTGCGGCAGCGGCGGAACGGGACCGATCACCTGGTTCGACCGGTAGGAGCCGCCGAAATAGTACTCGCTGCTCGCGGCCCCGGTGCCGAAATGGTCCGTCGCCAGGCGCGGCACGCGGTCCGCGAACTGCGTGAACGCCTCCACGAGACCCGCGGAGGGATGCAGCGTGAAGCTCTTGCCGGTGCGCGTCCTGGCACGCTGCTCGACCAGCCCGGCCTCAAGGAGCTCTGCCAGCCGCCGCGTCGCCGTCGCATAGGGGATGCCCGACGCAGCGATCGCGGAGGAGGGCGTGACCATCCGGCCGTCGAGGTGGCAGAGCACGAGATGGGCGCAGATCCGGAAATGGGGCACCGGCAAGGCCCGGCCGATCACGCCCTCCAGCTCGAGATTGGCCCCTTCGACGAAACCGATCGCGGCCCGGATGCGCTCTGCCGCCGTCATTCCCGACACGGGCGGGGCGGAGGTCATATCGGACATGTCCTTCGGCATCTCGGGGCTTGGTATCCAATCCGGATTTTTCTGGCTCATCGCATCCGTCCCCAAGACCATGATCGGAACCGGCGTTACCTGACATACGGTATATATCCATATCGGATACGATAATATTCATAATGGATAAATCGGCGGGACCCGAGAGGTCGTGGCTCGTGCATCCTGACGGCGCCGTGACACGGACCGGAGAAGAGGTCCGGCAGCGAAATGGTTTTCGGGAGGAAAGAAATGAGGACAACCCTGATGGCGCTCGCCGCCAGCACCGCACTGGCCGGAATGGCCCTTGCGCAGGACGACAAGATCACCGTGGGAATCACCCAGAACAACGTCGGCGTCGACAGCTATCAGACGACCTACGAACAGGCCTTCGTCGAGGCGGCGGACGGGATGGACAACGTCGATGCGATCATTCTCGACGCCGGCGGCGACGTGGCGCGCCAGATCGCGCAGATGCAGGACCTGATCCAGCAGCAGGTCGACGTCATCGTCATCTGGCCGACGAACGGCCAGGCTGTCGTGCCCGCCGTGCGCGCGGCGAGCATGCAGGGCATTCCGGTCGTGGTGACGAATTCCAATATCGCCGACGAGGGCGCCGAGTTCATCGCCTCCTTCTCGGGACCGAACAACATCCAGCAGGGCGCCTCTTCGGCGGAGCTGATGTGCGAGGCGCTGGCCGAGGACGGCCAGGACCCGTCCGAGGCGGAGGGGCGGATCGTCCAGATCTCTGGCCAGCCCGGATACACCACCGCGGTCGAGCGCCAGAAGGGCTTCGAGGACCGGCTGCCGGACGCCTGCCCGGCCGTCGAGATCGTGGAGACCCAGCCCGGCGACTGGAACCGCGAGAAGGCGCAGCGGGTGATGGAGAACTTCCTCGTCAAGTACGACGAGATCGACGGCGTCTATGCCGGCGACGACAACATGGGCGTCGGGGCGCTGAACGCCGCCAAGGCCGCGGGCCGGGCGGAGGGGATCGCCTTCATCGGCGCCACCAACTTCGCCGTGGGCTACGAGGCGATGGAGCGGGGCGAGTACTACGGCTCGATCTACCAGTCGCCGGTGGACGACGCGAAGAACGCGTTCGAGACCGCCATCGCGGTGGCGAACGGGGAGGAGGTCCCGGCGCTCAACTACTTCGAGACGCCGAAGATCACGCAGGAGAACATGGGCCAGTTCGAGAAGCCGGTCTTCTGATCGCGACGCCTGGCGCGGCGCGGGCGACTGTCCCGCGCCGCGCCCCGAGAATTCCCTGGGAGGAGACGGGCATGGGCCGGGTATCTGGACGCGTCTGCCTGGTGACGGGTGCCGCACGCGGGATCGGCCGCGCGATCGGCGAGAGCCTGCTCGACGAGGGCGCGCAGGTCTGCTTCGCCGATCTCGACGGAGAGAAGGCGGCCGCGGTGGCGCAGGCGGCCGATGCCCGGCTAATCGGCCGCCGGGGCGATGCCATGTCGACGCAGGTGGACGTGCGCGACCGCGCGAGCGTCCGGGAGGCAATCGCCGCGGCGGTCGACCGGTTCGGGCGCCTCGACGTGGTCTTCAACAATGCGGGTGTGAACCGGCCGCTGAACTTCCTCGACGTGACCGAGGACAACTGGAACTTCATCATGGGCGTGAACGGGCTCGGCTGCCTGATCGGCATGCAGGAGGCCGCGCGCCAGTTCATCGCGCAGGGCTCGGGCGGCAAGATCGTCAACACCGCCTCGATCGCCTCGCGTCAGGGCTTCGACAACGTCGCGCCCTACTGCGCCTCGAAATGGGCGGTGGTCTCGCTGACGCAATCGGCGGCGCGGGATCTCGCGAAACACAACATCACGGTGACGGGCTTCGCGCCCGGCGTGGTGGCGACCGAGATGTGGGAGGAGGTCGATCGCGACCTGATGGCGATCGGCGCGGCCGAGCGGCCGGGGCAGGCGATGGAGGAATTCTCGTCCTCCATCCTCAAGGGCCGGGTGGCCGTCCCCGCCGATATCACCGGCACGACGACGTATCTCGCCGCGCCCGATTCCGACTACATGACCGGCCAAATCGTGATGATCGACGGGGGGATGACACTGGTATGACCAAGAGCGAAACCGAGACCGCGGCGTCGCCCGTGGCGACCGACCCGAAGACCAGAGGCCCCGGCCCGGACACCCGCGCCCGGCTGCGGCGGATCGTGGCGGGGCAGGGCATCCTGATCGCCTTCGCGGTCTTCATGATCGTGTTCGGCCTGACGTCGGAGAGGTTCCTGACCTCGTCGAACATCGAGGCCGTGCTGCGCTCGGGCGCCGTGATCGGCGTGATTGCGCTCGGCGTGACCGTGGTGGTGCTGTCGGGCAACCTCGATCTGAGCGTCGGCTCGATGCTCTCGTTCGGCACCGTCATGGTGGTGGACCTGCACGACAAGATCGGCGCCTTCCCGGGGATCGTGGTGATGATGCTCGCCGTGCTGGCCCTTGGCTGCGTGAACGGGGCGCTGGTGGGCCTACTGCGGCTCAACTCGCTGATCGTGACGCTCGGGATGCTGTCGGCGATCCAGGGGCTGACGCTGATCTATTCGGGCGGGCAGAACGTGGACATCAACCCCTCGAGCCAGAGCACGACCTGGTTCCGGGTCTTCGGGCGGGGTGACATCGCCGGACTCGACATGCCGATCGTCATCTTCGCGGTGCTGGCCGTGATCCTGCATTGCGTCGTGGCCTACACGCCCTTCGGCCGCCGGGTCTACGCAGTCGGCGGCAACCCCACCGCGGCGGTGTTCTCGGGCATCAAGCGGGGCCGGGTGGTGTTCGCGACATACCTGATCTCGGCCGCCTGCGTCGGCATGGCCTCGATCATCCTCGGCAGCCGGGTGATGGGAAGCCAGAACAATGTCGGCCAGGGCTACGAGCTGCTGGTGCTGGCGGGCGTGATCCTCGGCGGGACGTCGCTCCTCGGCGGCTCGGGCACGATCTGGAGGACCGTGATCGGGGTGCTGATCCTGGGTTTCATCCAGAACGGGCTGCTGCTGCTCGGATACCCCTATTACGCGCAATGGATCGTCACGTGGATCGTCATCATCTTGGCCGTCTGGCTGGACGTGGCGGGCAAGCGCGGCCGCCTGTTGTCACCCATCGCCTGAGGAGACGGAAATGCTCAAGTCCGGACCACTCGCCACGCTGCTGAGAAACCCGATCTGGGTCTTCATCGCGGTGATCTTCGTCTTTTTCTCGCTGACCAGCGACCGGTTCTTCGATGTCGGGAACTTCCGCAACATCCTGGTCCAGACCTCGACCATCGGCCTGATCGCGCTCGGCATGACGATCGTCATGATCAACGGCAACATCGACCTCAGCGTCGGCGCGACCCTGGCGCTCGCCGCCTCGGTGACCGTGGACATCATGGGCTGGCCGGTCTTCGCGAGCTGGGGCAACTGGCAGATCCTGCCGGCGGTGATCGCGGGGCTGCTGACCGGCGTGGCGATCGGGGCGCTGAACGGCTTCATCGTCTGGAAGACCGGGGTGGACGCCTTCATCGTGACGCTGGGCGCGATGCTCGGGATCCGCGGCCTCGTCTTCGTCTATACCCAGGAGCAATCCTTCTTCGCGACCAACTTCACCTATTCCGACTTCGCCTATTCCTCGGTGCTCGGGGTGCCGACGCTGGCGATCGTCTTTCTGGTCTTCACCCTGCTGGCCCACATCCTCCTGAGCCGGACGGTGCACGGCGCGAACACCTACGCGGTCGGGGACAACCGGGAGGCGGCGGTGAATGCCGGCATCCGGGTCGGCCCGCACATGATGATCAACTTCATGATCCTCGGCTTCCTCTCGGCCCTGGCGGGCATCACCCTGTCGACCCAGATGGGCGCGGCGACGCCCAATCTCGGCCGGGAGTTCGAGCTCTGGGTCATCACGGCGGTGGTGCTGGGCGGCACCAAGCTGACCGGGGGATTCGGCTCCATCATCGGCACCTTCGGGGGCGTGCTGGCCATCGGGATGCTCAGGAACGGAATGAACCTGCTCGGCGTGCCGGCCTTCTTCGTGCTCGTCGTGCTGGGCTCGATCCTGATCCTCGTCCTGGTCCTCGACAAGTACCTGACCCGCGGCGGCGTAGAGGAGATCCGGCTATGAGCGAACCCGTCCTGGAACTCGAGGGCATCGTCAAGACGTTCCCCGGGGTCCGCGCGCTCGACGGCGTGGACTTCGACCTCCGGCCCGGCGAGGTCCATGCGCTGATGGGCGAGAACGGGGCCGGCAAGTCCACGCTGATGAAGGTGCTCGCCGGGATGCACCAGCCCGACAGCGGCCAGATCATCATCGACGGGCAGCGCCACACGCTGCCCACGCCCATCGCCGCCAAGGAGGCGGGGATCATCCTGATCCACCAGGAGTTGAGCCTGGCGGAGGACATGACGGTCGCGGAGAACATCTTCCTGGGGGAACTGCCGCGGTCGCGGCTCGGATTCGTGGACTGGCGGACGCTCGAGGGCCGGGTCGGCGAGATCCTCAAGCGGCTGAACGTGGATTTCGGCCCCCGCACCCGGGTGCGGCGGCTTTCCATCGCCAAGAAGCAGCTCGTCGAGATCGCCCGCGCCCTGACCCATGACGGCAAGGTGGTGGTGTTCGACGAGCCGACGGCCTCGCTGACCGACGCCGAGAAGGTCGTGCTCTTCGACATCATCGCCTCGCTGCAGAAGAGCGGGGTCGGAATCGTCTACATCTCGCACCGGATGGAGGAGATTTTCCGCATCTCCGACCGCATCTCCATCCTCCGCGACGGCAGCTATCGCGGCACGCTGACCACGGCCGAGACCGACGAGGACGAGGTGACGCGGATGATGATCGGCCGCTCGCTCGACCTGTCGCGCGAGGATCACGGCGCGCAACTCGGACCGGTCAGGATCGCGGTGGAGGGGCTCAGTTGCGAGCCGCTCTACCGCGACGTGAGCTTCGAGGTGCGCGCCGGCGAGGTGCTGGGCTTCTACGGCCTGGTGGGCGCGGGGCGGACCGAGATCGCCGAAACGCTCTTCGGGCTGAGGCGCCGCTCCGGCGGGAAGGTGACGCTCCACGGCGAGGCGGTGGAGATCGGATCACCCGCGGAGGCGATCGCCAACGGCCTGAGCCTCGTGCCCGAGAGCCGCAAGGAGCAGGGGCTGGTCCTGGGCATGAACTGCCGGGACAACATCACGCTGCCGCAGATCGACCGGATGCGGTCCGGCCCCTTCATCAGCGGGGGGCGGGAGGTCGAGATCTACGAGAAATACCGCGAGCGGCTGGAGATCAAGGCGCCGTCCTGGCGGGCGATGGTGAAGAACCTGTCGGGCGGGAACCAGCAGAAGATCGTCATCGGGAAGTGGCTGTCGATGGGCCCCGAGGTCCTCATCGTGGACGAACCGACGCGGGGCATCGACGTGGGCTCGAAGTCGGAGATCCACTCGCTGCTGCGCGAGCTGGCGGCGCAGGGGCTGGCGGTCATCGTGATCTCATCCGAGATGCCGGAGGTGCTGCGGGTTTCGGACCGGATCGCGGCGATGCACGAGGGGCGCCTGGTGACGATCTTCGACCGGGACGCGGTGACGGAGGATTCGCTGATCCAGGCGATCTCGGGCATCGGAGAGCACGCGGCCTGAGAGACGGTGCGACCCGTCGGTGCCGTCCGGTCACGCCGGATCATCCGCAAGGCGACCCGGCCAACTCCGCCAGATTTTGCAGCGTCGCGCGCAGGCCCCGTTCCAGCGTCACCGCCGGGTGGTAGCCGAGGTCCCGGCCCACCGTATCGAGATCGAAGCCGGTCGGGCCGCTCGGCGTCCGGTCGGCGGGGTCGCAGACGATCTTGGCGCCCGGCACGAGCCGGGTGATCGTCGCCGCGACCTCCGACATCGGGCGGCCCGGCCCGGCGCTGATCGTGTAGGCGTGGCACGGAAGCGAGACCGCACCGGCCCCGAGCATCATGCCCGCGACCGCGTCGTCGAGATGGAGGTAGTGGGTGGAATGGTCGGGCCCCGCGGAGAGGGTGCCGGCGTCGCCCGACAGGGCATGCCGGCAGAGCGCCTCGAGCGTCGTCGGGGTGCGCCGGCCCGGACCGTAGACCCAGCCCAGCCGAAGGGCGACGGCATCGAGCCGGTGCTGGAGGCGATACCCGCGCACGGCCTCCTCGGCGGCCAGCTTGCTGGCGCCGTAGACATCGTCGGGTGCGGGGCACGTCGCCGGGCCGACCGCGCCCGCGACCGTGGCCCCGAACACCTCGGTCGTCGAACAGACGATCGTGCGCGCGACACCCGTCCGCCGCGCCGCCTCGAGCAGATGGACGGCGCCGGAAGCGTTGATCCGCCAGATGTCGAGCGGGCGGTCCGGGATCACCATCGGACCCGACACCGCGCCGAGATGGAGGATCGTGTCCGGTCGCACCCGCCCGACGAGGTCGAGCACGGCGTCGGCATCGGTCACGTCGCAGGGCTCCGTCCCGGCCGGGCCGTCCAGATCGGAGGCGACGAGCTCCGCCCCGGCCGCGCCGAGGCGGCGGAGCAGGGCCGCGCCGACGAACCCGCCCGCGCCGGTCAGCAGCACGCGCCCGAGGCGCCGGGCCGCGGCTCATCCCTCCTGCATCCGCAATTCCCCGAGCAGCGCCTCGGTGTCGATCTTGCGGCAATAGCCGGCGATGGCGCGCTCGGACGCGGCCTGCCGCTCGGCGCTGAAGGTGGCGCAGGCATCGGGCACGAGGGTGACGAGATATCCCAGGTCGCAGGCGTCGCGCACCGCCAATTCGACGCATTGATCGGAGACGACGCCGCAGATCGCGAGCTGGCGCGTTTGCAGATTGCGCAGGACGTAATCGATGTTGGTCGAAATGAAGACGCTGGAGGAGGTCTTGGGGATGATCATCTCGTCCCCCTCCGGCGCGATCCGGTCCGGGACGCGGGCGTCCCAGGAGCCCTTCTCCACGCCGATGCCGGAGATCTTGTAGTCGAGGCTGCGGTCGCGGCCGTCGGCGGTCTGGTTCTCGATCACCGAGTAGATGATCTCCGTTCGCGAGCGGCGGCAGGCCGCCTGCAGACGCGCGATGTTGGGCAGGACAAGCAAATCCAGCCGCCCCATGTAGTAGTCGCGCTCGGGCCCGGCGGGGGCGTTCGGGCCGGTGAATTCGCCGCCCTCGGGATGGGCGGTGTGGTTCTGGACGTCGATGATCAGGAGCGCAGAGCTGCGCGGCAAGAGGGCGATGTCGCGGCTGTGGGTCACGGGCGAGCCTTTCCGGAAGGCGGGCGAGCGCTCCAGGGGGGAGCATGGCGGCAGGCTAACACGCGGCTTGTAACAAATGGAATGTCGCTGCTAGGCTTTCTAACAGAAGATACGGCGCGGCTCCGGCTCCCCGGGCGCCGGCCAGACCGGGAGCGGATACCCGCCTTGAGCAGCGACGGAGAGGCCATTCTGGAGGTCCGCGACCTCCGCAAGGATTTCGGCGGTGTCCGGGCGCTGGACGGGGTGAGTTTCGCGATCGGGCCGACCGAGCTCGTGGGGCTGATCGGGCCGAACGGGTCGGGCAAGACCACGGCCTTCAACCTGCTGACCGGCGTGCTGCCGCCGACGGGCGGCGCCATCACCTTCCGCGGCCACGACGTGACCGGGAACGCGCCGGCGGAGAACGCCCGGCTCGGCATGGCGCGCACCTTCCAGAACATCCGCCTGTTCCGCGACTTGCCGGTCGTCGACAACGTGATGGTGGGGGTCCACATGCGCCGCGGACCGGGCTTCTGGCCGACGATCCTGCAGCTGCCGGGCGCCCGCCGGGCGGAGGCGGACATCCGGCGCCGGGCGATGGAGGCGCTGTCGCTGCTCGGCCTCGAGGACCGGGCGGCGGAGATCGTGGGAAACCTGCCCTATGGTGACCAGCGCAAGGTCGAGCTGGCCCGCGCCCTGGCCAGCGAGCCGGCCCTGCTGCTCCTCGACGAGCCGACGGCGGGCATGAACCCGCGCGAGACGACCAGGCTGGCCGAGACGATCCGCCGGTTGCACCGCGATCTCGGGATCGCGATCCTGCTGGTGGAGCACGACATGAAGATGGTGATGGGGCTCTGCGAGCGGATCGTGGTCTTCAACCAGGGCCGCAAGCTCGCGGCCGGCACCGCGCGCGAGGTCCAGAACGACTCCGCCGTGATCGAGGCCTATCTCGGCCGTCGCCGCGAGAGGGCCCATGCTGACGCTTGAGGACGTGCACGTGGAGCGGGGCGGCACCCACGCCCTCCGCGGCATCGACCTGAGCGTGGGGGCGGGCGAGATCGTCGCCATGATCGGCGCCAACGGCGCCGGCAAGACGACCACCCTCATGGCGATCTCGGGCCTGCTGCGGCCCTCCTCCGGCCGGATCACCTTCCGCCCCGACGCGGGAAGGGAAGCGATCGACCTGACGGGACTGCGCAGCGAGGCGATCGTCGCCGCGGGCATCTCCCATTGCCCCGAGGGGCGGCAGGTCTTCGGCAACCTCTCGGTGCAGGAGAATCTCGGGATCGGCGCCTATCTTCGCCGCGACAAGGCGGCCGTCTCCCGCGACCTGGAGGAGATCCAGTCGATGTTCCCGATCCTGCGCGAGCGGCGCGCGATGCCGGGCGACCGGCTCTCGGGCGGCGAGCAGATGATGCTGGTCATCGGCCGCGCGCTGATGAGCCGGCCGCGCCTGCTGCTCCTCGACGAGCCCTCGCTCGGCCTTGCGCCACAGCTCGTGGAGCAGATCTTCGACATCCTCGAGCGCATCCGCGGCGAGGGCACCACGGTCCTCCTGGTGGAGCAGAACGCGGCCATGGCGCTGGACCTCGCCGACCGCGGCTACGTGCTGGAGGCGGGCGCGATCGTGCTGTCCGGCACGGGCCGCGAACTGGCCCGGAACGACGAGGTCGCGCGCGCCTATCTGGGGGCCGCCTGATGACCACCGCCTACGTCCTCTCCCAGGTCGTCAACGGGCTGATCCTCGGCTCGATGTACGCGCTGATCGCCATCGGGTTCTCGATGATCTACGGCATCGTCCGCCTCATCAACTTCGCACACGGCCACGTCTTCGCGATCGGCGCCTTCGCGACGCTGGCCAGCGTGTCGGTCCTGCACGCGCCGTTTCCCTTGGCCGTGGTGATCGTTCTGGTGGTCGGGGCTCTTGTCGGCGTGATCATCGAGCGGACGACGTTCCGCCCGATGCGGGGGGCGCCGCAGGTGACCGGGTTCATCGCGTCGCTGGCGCTCGCCATCATTCTCGAGAACCTGGCCGTGATCCTGATCACCGCGCAGCCGCGCAGCTTCTCTGTGCCGGCCGTCCTCGGCACCCGCCTGGAGTTCGCCGGCATCGGCGTCCGGGTGATCGACCTCGCCATCGTCGCGCTGTCGCTCGTGCTGATGGCGGCGCTGGTGGCCTTCGTGCGGTTCACGCGGGTCGGCATCGCCATGCGCGCCACCGCCGAGAACTACGACGCGGCCCGGCTGATGGGGATCAACATCGACCGCATGATCGCCATGGCCTTCGCGATCGGCAGCGCGCTGGCCGCCGTCGCGGGCCTGATGTGGGGCAGCAAGTACGGCCAGATCAGCCCCCTGATGGGCCTCCTGCCGGGGCTGAAGGCCTTCGTGGCCGCGGTGATCGGCGGTGTCGGGTCGATCACCGGCGCGATGCTGGGCGGGTTCGTCCTGGGCCTGTCGGAGGTGCTGTTCGTGGCGCTGCTGCCGCCGGAATATTCCGGGTTCCGCAACGCCTTCGTCTTCACCGCCCTGATCCTCGTCCTGCTGGTGATGCCGAACGGGCTCCTCGGCCGCAGCGCGGACACCCGCGCATGACGGAGCGGAGCCACTTCACCTGGGTCTTCCCGGCCCTGGCCGCGATCGGGGTGGCGGGGATCGTCGCGGCGCGCGCGACCCTCGATCCCTACATCCTGACTATCCTGCAATTCGCCGGGCTCAACGTGATGCTGGCGGTGAGCCTCAACGTCACCAACGGGTTCCTGGGCCTGTTCTCGCTCGGCCATCCGGCCTTCATGACGCTCGGAGGCTACGTCTCGGCGATCCTGACCATGCCGGCCGCGCGCAAGGATCTGATGCTGCCGGACCTGCCGGCGTTTCTCGCGGCGCAGGAATGGGCCTTCCTGCCGGCGCTCCTGGCCGGCGGGCTGGCGGCGGGCGTCGCGGCGCTGCTGGTCGGGTTCCCGGTGCTGCGCCTGCGCGGGCACTACCTCGCCGTCGCGACGCTGGGGCTGATCTTCATCGTGCAGAGCCTGGCGACCAATCTCGACGGGCTTACCCGCGGCGCGCTCGGCCTGAGCGGATTGCCGGCGGAGACGACGCTCTGGTGGGTGTTCGGCTTCGTGCTCGTCACGATCTACGTGGCGTGGCGGCTGAAGCATTCCTCCCTCGGCCGCACCATGCTGGCGATCCGGGAGAACGAGCTGGCCGCCGCCTGCCTCGGGGTGGAGGTCGCACACACGCGGATCATGGCCTTCGTGCTCGGCGCCGTCCTCGCCGGGATCGGCGGCGGTCTCTGGGCGCATCTGGTGACGCTGATCAGCCCCAGCTCCTTCACGTTCCTGCTCGCTTTCCAGCTCGTGGTGATGGTGGTGATCGGCGGCTCGGGCTCGATCGTCGGTGTCGCGCTGGCGGCGGCGGGGCTGACGCTGCTGACCGAGGCGCTGCGCCCGCTGGAGGAAGCCGCCGACGTCTTCGGGGCCAGCCAGATCATCGTCGGCGTCGTCGTCATCGCCGTGCTGATCTACCGGCCCTCGGGACTCTTCGGGACCGTCGAGCCGAATCTCTTCGCCCGGTCCGGACGGCGCGGGGGCCGGTCCGGCCCGTCGACCGCAAGCTGAAGCCCGGCCACCTGCAACGAGGTCGATCGGTCGATCGATACAAAGGAGAAAGGATCAACGTCATGCCAAACCTCAGAACCGGACTGGCCGCGGCCGCAATCGCCCTGGCGGGGCTGCCCGCCCTGGCGCAGGCCTCCGATCCGATCGGCATCGCGGCGCTCTACAACGTCTCGAGCGGCGGATTGTCCTCGCTCGACGGGCCGTCGCTGAACGGCGTCGAGCTCCGCGCCAAGATGATCAACGACGGCGGCGGCCTGGTCGGCGGACGGATGATCGACCTGACGGTGATCGACACCAAGAACGACACCGGCGAGACCGCGACGGCGGCCAAGCGGGCGGTGTCGATCGACGGCCTGACGGCCGGGATCGGCCAGAGCGACACGACGTTCGTGCTGGCCGCCGCGCCGCTCTTCCAGTCGGCGGGCATCCCCTTCGTCACCTCGGGCGCGACCTCGCCCGACCTGCCGACGATGGTGGGGGACCTGCTCTACCTGACGCCGTTCGGGGACGACGTGCAGGCCCATGCGATGGCCGAATACGCCTATAACGAGCTCGGCCTGCGCAACGTCGCGATGTGGACCGACCAGGGCATGGACTACACCACCGGCCTCTCGCGCTACTTCAAGGAACGCTTCACCGAGCTCGGCGGCACGATCGCGCTCGAGGATTCCTACATGACCTCAGACCAGGACTTCTCGGCGCAGATCGGCCGGCTGAACTCGACCGGGGACGTCGACGCGGTCTTCGCCTCGTCCGGGCCCGACACTGCCGGCATCATCGTGCGCCAGATCCGCGAGGCAGGGATCGAGATTCCGATCCTGGCCGGCGACGGCTTCGACACCGAGCTGATCATGTCCGTACCGGGCCCCGAAATGTCCACGGGCATCTACTTCACCACCCATGCCTACGGCGGCAGCGAGGGTGGCGTGACGCAGGAATTCCGCGAGGCCTACGAGGCCGAATACGGCAATCCCCCGGAGAACGCCTTCGCCGCGCTCGGCTACGACGCGATGGGCCTCGTGGCGGACGCGATCGAGCGCGCCGGCTCGGCGGAGCCTTCCGAGGTGGCCGCGGCGCTCGCGGAGACCGAGGGGTTCGAGGCGGTGACCGGCACCATCGCCTATCCGGGCGACAGCCAGGTGCCCTCGAAGCCGGTGGCGATCATGCATGTGGAGAACGGCGAGATGTCGTTCGAGACGACGGTGACGCCCGAGGGCTGAGAGCGCGCGCGGGCGCCGGCACAGGCCGGCATCCGCCACCCGATCCGCGATCCCAACGAGCAGGAAAGGCGCGACGATGGACGCAGCTCCCCTGTTGACGGCGGCGGATCCGCGTCCCGTCGCGACGGAGAACGAGGCGGGCCGCTCGGCCATGCTCTTCGCGTCCGACCATGCCGGCCGCGCCATTCCGCGCGCGCTCGGAAACCTCGGCCTGGCGGATGAGGACCTGTCGCGCCATATCGCCTGGGACATCGGCATCCGCGCGGTGACGAGCGAGATCGCGCGGCGGCTCGACGCCCCGTTCGTCTTCCAGCGCTATTCGCGGCTGGTCATCGACTGCAACCGCCGTCCCGGCACCGCGCCCTCGATCCCGGAGACGAGCGACGGCACGCCGATCCCCGACAACCGGCAGCTTTCCGCGTGCCAAATCCGGGCCCGCGAGGCCGAGATCCTGACGCCCTACCAAGCCGAGATCGGGCGCCTGCTCGGGGAGCGCGCCGAGCAGGGCCGGGCGACGGTGCTCTTCGCCATGCACAGCTACACGCCCCGCCTCGTGACGGCGCCCGCGCCGACGCGCCCCTGGGAGATCGGCATCCTCGCGAACGAGGACTGGCGGGTGGGCGACGCCCTGATCGCCCTGCTGGAGGCGGAGACCGGCTTCACGGTGGGCCGCAACCAGCCCTACAGCGTGAATGCCGAGGAGGACTACACGATCCCCATCCACGCCGAGGAAGCCGGCCTGCCCTATGTCGAGATCGGAATCCGGCAGGATCTCATCGAGGCGCCGGAAGGACAGGGGAGCTGGGCGCGTCTCTGCGCCGAGCTGTTTCCCCGTGCCGTGGCGCTGTCGGGGGTGCTGGGTGAGTGATGGACGGACATGAACGAGGCAAGCCCGCACTTGCTGGACCGGGTGCGCCGCGCCCTGCCGGCGCTGACGGAGGCGGAGCGCCGGGTGGCGCATGCGCTCATGGAGAATTACCCCGTCGCCGGGCTCGAGACGGTGGCGAAACTGGCGGAGCGGGCGAAGACGAGCGGACCGACGATCCTGCGCTTCGTGGCGCGGCTCGGCTTCCGGGGCTTCGCGGAGTTCCAGTCGGCGCTGCACGAGGAGATCGCGATGCGCCTGCAGGGGCCGCTCGCGCGGTATCCCGAGACCGATCGGCGCGCGGCTGGGTCCCCAACCTCCCTCGTGTCGGAGGCGCTGGCGCGGAACGTCGAGGAGACCGCCCGCGGGCTCGACCCCGCGACGTTGCGCGAAGTGGTGGCGGCGCTCGTCGATCCGGAGCGGCGGCTGCTCTTCCTCGGGGGGCGGTTCAGCGGCATGCTGGCCGCGTACTTCCAGGCCTATGTGCGCGAGCTGCGGTCCGGCACCCGGCTGGTGGACGACCTGAGCGGCGCCGCGGCCGATCATCTTCTGGACCTGTCCGCCCGCCACACGCTCGTCGTCTTCGACTTCCGCAGGTATCAGGACGAGGTCCTGACCTTCGCCCGGGCCGCGGCGGGGCGGGAGGCGCGGATCGTGCTGGTCACGGATATCTGGTACTCGCCGATCGCGGCGCTCGCGCAGCATGTCCTCGTCACGCCGGTGCGCATTCCGAGCGCCTTCGACAGCGGGCTCGGCGGCCTCGCCCTCGTCGAGATGATCGTGGCCTGCATGGTTGAGGAGATGGGCGGCGCCGCGAAGGACCGGCACGCCGCCCTCGAAGGGCTGCGTGCGAGATACGGGCTCGGCGGATGAGGCACGCCGAGCGAACGTCATTCGAGAGGGGCGCCCATGTTGCGTGAGCCGCTGACCATGCTTTGCTATTGCGACCTTGCCGGCATCGTCCGCGGCAAGGGGTTTCCCGCGCGGCTCGCCGAGAGGCGGCTGGAGAGCGGCATCGGCTGGACGCCGACCAACCTCATGTTCACCGCGCTCGGCACCATCGCGGACGGGCCCTGGGGGCCGTTCGGCGATCTCGTCCTGCGCCCCGATCCCGCCACCGCGGTCGAGGTCGATTTCGGCGACGGGACGCCGGCCGAACGCTTCCATCTCTGTGACGTGGAGGAGACCGACGGCGCGCCCTGGGAGTGCTGCCCGCGCACCCTCCTGAAGACCGCGACCGCCGAGCTGAAGGAGCGGCACGGGCTGGAGCTGCGCGCGGCCTTCGAGCACGAATTCGTCTATGCCGGCGCGAACGGCCGGGTCTCGGACAATTACGCGCTGGATGCCGTCCGCCGGCACGGCGCGTTCGGCGAGACCTATCTCGGGGCGCTGCACGCGGCCGGGATCGAGCCCGATTCCTACCTTCCCGAGTTCGCCCAGGGGCAGTTCGAGGTCACCGTGCCGCCGGCCGGGGCGCTCCGGGCAGCGGACCAGGCGGTGGTGGTCAGGGAGATGGCGCGGGCGACGGCCTGGCGGCTCGGCTCCGGCGTGAGCTTCTCGCCGCGCGTCGAGCCGGACGGGCTGGGAAGCGGGGTGCATATCCATTTCAGCCTGTGGGATGGCGACGGCGCGCCGGTCAGCCACGACCCCTGCGAACCCGGCGGGGTCGGCGCCAGGGCCGCGCCGTTCCTGGCCGGCATCCAGCGCCACCTGCCGGCGCTGACGGCGATCACCGCACCCACGCCGGTGTCGTATCTGCGGCTCATCCCCCATTCCTGGACGGGCATCTGGTCGAATATCGGCGTCCGGGACCGGGAGGCCGGCCTGCGCCTCTGCCCCGTTTTCGGCACCGACCCCGGGGCCGTGGCGCGGCAGTTCAACTTCGAGTACCGGCCCACGGACGCGACCGCGAACCCGTATCTCTCTCTCGCCATGATCCTGCGCGCCGGTCTGCGCGGACTGGACGAGGCGCTGGACATGCCCGAGCCCACCGACGGGCTGGACCCCGGCGAGATGGACGAGCGCGACCGGGCTGACCGCGGAATCGTCCGCCTCCCGAAAAGCATGGCCGAGGCCCTCGCCGCGCTGGAAGCCGACGAGGCGGCGCGGTCGTTCCTGCCGCCGGCGCTGCTCGAAGCCTACCGCGCCAACAAGGCGGCGGAACTCGAGATCGCCGCCGAATGGTCGCCCGAGGAGCTCTGCCGCCGCTATGCGGAGATCTACTGATGCCTGATGCGGGGGCGCGGGATGGGTAGGCTCGAGGGCCGGCTGGCGATCGTGACCGGCGCGGCGGCGGGGCTCGGCCGGGCGATCGCCGAGCTCTACGCGCGGGAGGGCGCGACGGTCGCGCTCGTCGACCTCGACGGGCCGCGCGCCGAGCGCGCGGCGGACACCCTCGTCCGGGCGGGGTGGCGCGCCGCCGGCTTCGCCGCCGATGTGGGCGACGAGGCCGCGGTCGCCACCGCCTTCGCGCGGATCCGCGACGACCTGGGCGAGGCGGACATCCTGGTCAACAATGCCGGGATCGTCGGCGTCTGTCCGCTGGAGCGGATGGAGACCTCGGCCTTCGACGAGCTGATCCGTGTAGATCTGAAGAGCGTCTTCCTGTGCAGCCGGGAGGTGCTACCGGCGATGCGGCGGCGCGGCTACGGGCGGATCGTGAACGTCTCCTCCCAGATCGCCTACAAGGGCGCGGAAGGCATGACCCACTACGCCGCGGCGAAGGCGGGCGTCCTCGGACTGACGCGCTCGCTCGCGCGGGAGGCGGTCGGCGACGGGATCGCGGTCAACGCGATCTGTCCCGGCCCGCTCGATACCGAGATGAAGCTGCCCCCCGACTGGGTCGCCGCGCAGCGGGCCGATATTCCCGCCCGCCGGGAGGGCCGCGTCGAGGAGGTCGCGCCGACGGCGCTGCTGCTGGCCACCGAGGAGGCGGGCTTCTACGTGGGCGCCACGTTCCACCCCAATGGCGGCGACGTGATGGTCTGACGCGGACCGATCCGTCCGGAAGGAGAGAGCCGATGCGGCAACGCCCCGAAGACGCCGCGCTGACGCGCGACCGCCCGATCGATCCCGGGCGCAGCTGCCTGCTCCTGGTCGACACGCAAAACCAGGTTTGGAACCCCGACGTCGAGGCGAGGCTGCCGGAATTCGGCAGGCAGGTGCGGGACGGGACCCTGCCGAACCTGCAGAAGCTGGTCGCGGCCCAGCGTGCGGCCGGGGGCGAGGTGATGTACACCGTCATGGAGAACCTCACCCGCGACGGACGGGACCGGAGCCTCGACTACAAGTTGTCGAACTTCTTCGTCCCCAAGGGGTCCTGGGAGGCGCGGGTGCTCGACGCGGTCGCGCCCGGCGTCGACGACATCGTCCTGCCGAAGACCTCGTCGGGCGTCTTCAACTCGACCAACATCGAGTACGTGCTGCGCAATATCGGGATCGACACGCTGATCGTGACCGGCTTCCTGACCGATCAATGTGTCGACCACACGATCCGCGACGCGGCGGATCGCGGCTTCTACACCATCTGCGCCGCCGATGCCTGCGCCACGCACAGTCCCGAACGGCACCGGGCGGCCCTCGCCGCCTTCGCAGGCTATTGCCGGACGCTCGGGACGGACGACCTGCTGCGTTTTCTCGGGGAGGGAGCGGGGCGGTTAAAGCGGTTTGCCTCTGATCTGTATCGTTGGGGATTGAACGAAGCCGCTGCGCGGCAGGAGCCTGCTTCGCGGGCGGTGCTTCTGACTGGAAGGATTGGGTTGCTGAGACCCCTTCCA
>CAVZOA010000036.1:0-22016 GCA_963776705.1 uncultured Alphaproteobacteria bacterium | reverse complement strand
CACGGCGGCAATGTCCTCGTCGTCGGCGCTGGTGTCGTCGTACGAGAAGACCCGATAGCCTGCGTAGGCTTCCAGCCCCCAATCGTCGAACGACTGCACCGCCTGCACGCCCAAGGAGCTGGAGCTGGAGTCTGACGCCACGAAGTCCGACCCGTCGTAGTAGTCGATCGAGATGGCGTCCCGCCGAAGCTGACGATTCTTCGTCCCAGCCGACTTTCACATAGCCATGTCCGCCCTCACCCTCTTCCCCCGCGGCGAGCGTCAGGTTCAGCCCGGTCGGAATGTGGGTCAGCGAAACCTAGGCGATCACTTGCTCGGTCGTGTCGCATCGTCATCCTCCCAGCCGTACCAAGCGCGGCGTCGAACCCGATGACGTCGTTCACGAACCCGTAGCGGACAGCGACGTCGTAGTAGTCGGTGTCATTGTCCTCGGCGAGAACTTCCTGGCCGTACGCGGAAGAGAAGTAGAGACCCGACCAGTCGGGCGTCTCGTACCGGATACGGAGTTGGCGGCCGCCGTCGAAGTCCTTGAAGGCGTCGCCGATCTCGACGCCGGAGAGCATGTCGTCGTCACGAAACTGGTAGGATTCCGGCGAAGTCGGCCAAGTTAACGTAGCCGACGACACTGGTGCCGGAGTTGTCGACCTCGGCCGCGCCATCCGTGGCCATGCTGCCCTGACCCAGCCAGACCGCACCAAATGCGCCGGAGAAGACGCCCTCGAGTTTGCGGATGTCTGTCCGCTGCCAGTCGATCCAGTTGGAATCGTCGATCTGGTTCGTCTCGGCAGTGTTCAGGATGCCAAGGCCAGTCTCGAAGTTGAACCGGAACTCGTTTGCGTCCATCGGCACGTCGATCCACAGCCCGACGCGGCTGGTCGAGTTCGAGTTGTCGACGAACTCCCGGTACGTCTCCTCGCCGTCGTCGACGCCCTGGAACGTCAGGTTGACCTGTCCGTAGAACGTGGCCGTCGCGCCTGACGGATGGGTGAAGCTCAGGTCCTGCGCCGCCGCCGGAATACCGAGCGCCACGCAGGCTGTCGAAGCAAATAGGTAAGTACGGGCTCTCATCTTGACCTTGCCCCCAGATCCCGGACCAGGGGCTAAAGTAGCCTCTGAACCGGGAGAAGCAGATGACCAAGAAGACAAGGCGGCGGTTTACGCCGGAATACAAGGAGCAGGCGGTGGCACGCCTTTCTGAGGCGGGCGTGACCTACGCGAGCCTTTCGGCGGAGCTGGGGATCACGTCCGGGCAATTGAAGACGTGGCATCTCGAGCTGCTGGCGGCGGGTTCAGCGACGGCGATCGCTCAAACCAAAGCCGAGGCGGCTGAGCTGGCGCAACTGCGCCGAGACAACAAACGGCTGAAGGAAGAGAATGGGGTGATGCGCAAAGCATCGGCTTTTTTCGCTCAGTGGGCGGCGAAGACATGAACGCCAACCTGGCATTCATCGCTGCCCACCTCGCCGATTACTCCATACGTCTGATGTGCCGGGTGCTTGGCTTGAGCCGGAGCCGGTTCCAAGCCTGGCGCCGCACAGCCCCTGACCGGGCGGCGCGAACGTGTCGGTGGGATGCGCTGATTGATGAGATCCGTATGATCTTCAAGGACAGCAAGCAGCGCTATGGCGCACCTCGCATCCACGCCGAACTGCGAGGTCGAGGCCACCGCGTGTCACGCAAGACGGTGGCCAGGCTGATGAAACAGCACGGCATTCACCCGCCTGGACGCAAGCGGCAGATGCCCATGACTACTGATAGCCGCCATTCATTTGCGATCGCGCCCAACCTGCTGCACCGCAACTTCAAGATCATGGCGCCCGACACGGTTTGGCTCGCGGATATCTCGTACATTCCAACCGGCGAGGGCTGGCTCTACCTCGCGGCGGTCAAGGACCTGGCGACCATGGAGATCGTCGGATGGTCGATGTCGGAGCGCCTGAAAAGCACCCTGTGTGAAGACGCATTGAAAATGGCCATCCGCAACCGCCGCCCCCCGCCGGGGCTGATCGTCCACACGGACAGGGGCGTCCAAGGCGGTCTCAACCGGTCGTCGCAACACCCTGACACAGGAGGTTGCGATGGCTGCGAAGAGACGGCGGTCAGATCTGTCCGGACGGAGGAAGTTATCGTCACCGGGGCGGCCGCCGGTTGCGACCCGCGAGGACAGGGCCCGGTTCTGGGGGGCGATTTCCGCGGGGCGGTCGAGCGAGGACGCAGCCGCGGAAGCGGGTGTATCGCTGCCGGTGGGATCGAGGTGGTTCCGGAGGTCCGGCGGCATGCCACCAACGCATCTTGCAGTTTCGGCGCCGCCGCTGTCGGGACGGTATCTGTCTTTCACAGAGCGCGAGGAGATCGCGCTTTTACGGGTTCAGGGGCACGGCATTCGCCACATCTCCCGAACCTTGAATCGCACGCCATCGACGATCTCGCGGGAACTGCGGCGTAATGCTGCCACGCGCGGCGGCGAGCTGACCTACCGGGCCACGACCGCGCAATGGCATGCGGAGCGATCCGCACGGCGACCGAAAGCGGCGAAGCTGGCAGTGAACGATGCGCTTGGAGACTACGTGCAGGATCGACTTGCGGGGCTGATCGCGCGGCCCGATGGCACGGAGATCGAGGGTCCGCTCGTGACGTGGAAAGGCCGTCGGCATGGGCGGCGTCAGCATAGAAGGTGGGCCCGGGCGTGGAGCCCCGAGCAGATCTCCCACAGACTACCTCTCGACTTTCCCGAGGACGAGACGATGCGGATCAGTCACGAAGCGATCTATCAGGCGCTCTACATCCAGGGCCGCGGCGCCTTGCGTCGGGAGCTGACCGCCTGCCTGCGCACGGGGCGTGCCTTACGTGTTCCCCACGCCCGAAGATCCGGGCGCGGGAAGTCCTTCGTCACGCCGGAAGTAATGATCAGCGAACGGCCCGCGGAAGCGGCCGACCGCGCCGTGCCGGGCCACTGGGAGGGAGACTTGATCCTGGGATTGAACCGCTCGGCGATCGGCACGCTGGTCGAGCGCACCACGCGCTTCACCATGCTCCTCCATCTCCCGCCAATGCCCGGACACGGTGAGGGGCCCCGGGTGAAGAACGGGCCGCCGCTCGCCGGACATGGTGCCGAAGCTGTCCGCGACGCCATCGCCACCGCGATTACGACCTTGCCCGAACAGCTGCGGCGGTCGTTGGCCTGGGACCAGGGGGCCGAGATGGCGCGGCACGCCGATCTCAGGATCGATCACGGATTGCCGGTCTACTTCTGCGATCCTCAAAGCCCGTGGCAGCGGGGCACGAACGAGAACACCAACGGCCTTTTGCGCCAGTACTTCCCCAAGGGCACCGATCTCAGTCTCCACGATCCCGACGTTCTCGACGCCGTGGCCGCCGCCCTCAACGGAAGGCCTCGAAAGACCCTCGCCTGGAAAACCCCCGCCGAAGCACTGGACACTTATCTACTCGACGCCCAAAATGACCCTGTTGCGACGACCGGTTGAGACCGCCCAGTATCTATCCCTGCGCTATTCCGAGCGTCTTGCCGAGGCCGGGCTGGACCCATCCGTCGGGAGTGTCGGCGACAGCTACGATAACGCTCTCGCCGAGACGATCATCGGCCTGTTCAAGGCCGAGGTAATCCATCGCCTCGGGCCCTGGAAGTCAGCAGGGGCCGTAGAATGGGAGACCCTGAAATGGGTGGACTGGTTCAACCACCGCCGCCTTCTCGATCCGATCGGGAACATCCCACCCGCCGAAGCCGAAAGGAGCTTCTATGAAGACAGCGAGCACATGAATATGGTCGCCTGAGACCAACTAAACGGCCTCCGGAAAACACGGGGCGGTTCAGGCGATATCGGCGACGGCCTCGTGGATGACGGTGCGCACGATCCGCTTGCGCAGCCGCGCATCCGTGCCCGGGGCGGACCAGACCGCCTGGAGGTCGTCTGCGAGCGCGTCGAAGGACAGGGTGGCAGGTGTCGACGTCGCGGCTGCCTGATCGTGCTCCGCGATCCGTGCCTCGATCTCGGCGACGCGCTCGAGAGCCCGGTTCCACCGCAGTTCCAGCTCGCCCGCGACGAGGCGGTTCTCCGGATCGGCGGCATCGTACTGACGGAAGGCGCGGTCGGCTGCGTATCGGGCCGCCTCCAGGTCGCGGCAGAGCGCTTCGCGGGCCTCGTCGCGTCGCGTCGCCATCTGCCCCTCCGCGTCCTGGGCGGCCTGGACCGCGGCGGGCTGCACGACGGCAAGCAGTGCCGCCTCGACCGTATCGTCGACGCGCAGCCCGCCGAACGCGATGCAGGACGGCTCGCCGTAGTCCAACCGCCCACGCACGCAACTGTAGCGGGGGATGTCGTGCTTGGTCCCGGTGTACTGGACGGTCAGCTTCCGCCCGCATCGTCGACACCGAAGGATGCCCGCCAGCAGTGCGGAGGACCCCTTCTTCGGCGCGCCACGGCTGCTGGCTGTCGGGGCGTTGTCGCTCACCATCTTCCGGATCGCCTCCGCACGGTCCCAGTCGACGTAACCTTCGTGCGCCCCGGGCTTGAGCGCCAGCCATTCCGCGCGCGGCCTGCGCCGCGGGCGCGCCTTGGCGCCCGCGCCGTCGTATTGGACCGACACGCCGGTGCGGCCATAGGCGTAGGCGCCGCCATAGGCCGGATTGTCGATGAACGCGCGCAGCGTTGCGTAATGCGGGCGGCGCCACGTGACGGGACCGCCGTTCACCTGCGTGGGCAGTTCGAGCCCATGCTCGAGGAACCACAGGAGGGCTTGGCGCACGCTGCCCAACTCGGCGACCTTGTCGATCGCGAGCCGGATCGCCTCCTGCACGCGGCGGTCAGGGTCCTTCTCCAGCCGGCCGTCGACCTTCACGAAGCCCACCGGCGCGGCGACGAGGAGTTCGCCCCTGCGCGCCTTCTCGTACCGGGCCGACAGGGAGCGCTGTCGGAGGAGGTCGAGCTCGTACTCGTTCAGGCTGCCCTTGAGCCCAAGCAGCAGCCGCTCGTTGCCCTGCCGCGGCGCGTAGACTGTCTCCTGGTCGATCAGCAGCGTATCGACCACGCGACACATCTCGACCGGCTGCTGCCAGTCGCGGCTGTTGCGGGCGAAGCGCGAGACCTCCCGCGCTGCGACGGCGCCGACCTTGCCCGGGCAGACCTCGGCCACCATCCGCTCGAACCCGGCCCGCGCCGTTCCGCCCGCCGCGGAGAGGCCGAGATCCTCGTCGAGGACGTCGATCTTCGACCGGCCGAGGCCAGAGAGCCTGTCGCGAATGGCATATTGCAGCACGCGGCTCTCGCCGTTGTGCTGCACCTGATGCGCGGAGGACTGGCGGACGTAGAGGATCGCCTTGCGAGCGCGGTGCCGTGCGCCGATCCGATCGGAGCCGCCCTCAGACGCGTTCATCGTCGCTCTCCGGGCCGGCGGCTTCGCCGTGCGCGTGCGCGATCAGCATCCGCCTCACGAGGCTCGTCAGTGTCGCCCGCGTCCCCTCTGGCAGTGCCGTCCAGGACGGCACCTCCGGCAGGAGGGACGACACGACCGGTTCGAACAGGTCCAGCTGCAACGGCGGGCGATGCGATGGATACGGCATGACGATCTCCCATCTGATGATCGTCGCAGCCTACTCTCGCACTGCCCGTAGCCTCAGCGCCGATGGAGCCGCCGGCCAGCCTGCCGGAGAGAAGCGCGCGAAGCGCGCCGAGGGCCGTTGCTGACGCCAAAGGTACTGACGCCAACCGCATCGTCCCGCATGTCCCGGCATCCAGCATCCAGACCGGAAGCTCCTGGACGACACCAGTCGAGGCATCCCGTAGCCGGCACCGCGCCAAGGCCTCGGCGCGCCGCTCGATTACCTCCCAGACTTGAACGGTCCGTCCGAACCAGGGATGCCAGCGATAGGCGACAACCGCGTCGCCGCCGTCGGCCGCCGTCACATGGGTCTTGTGTCGTAAGGTTGTACAACCGCCAGCACCCGCATTCGGCACCTGGAGGTAGAACACCGATCGAGGCCCATCAGGCCCCCGGCCTCAAGGCGGCGGCATGATCACCAGGCAAGCTCAGCAGCGCCGCAAACCTGTCCGGGAATTGGGGACCACCTCAGAGTTCGAAGGGTCCGTTTCAGAAGGTGTGGAAGCCTATGGCCAAGTGTGTATCAGAAGATGCCGGGTCATCCGTTTGCGAAGCACTGCTTTCAGACACAGGAAAAGGTACGAAACGACTGACGCGTGCGGCAAGGGTCTGGTCAGTTTCGCGGCAACGCGGACGAAACGTGAATTCGCTGCACGCAACCGAACGGCAGCAGCATGCCCATCGAGACTGCAGTAGATCGGTGTCGGGCTGGGTAGCGAAAAGACGGGAGCGCGACAGAACAGTCGCCGTAGAACGCCGGCCGGAGAGCTGTTCCGTCGAGCTTCCTCAATCTGGGGAGCCGTCTCCGCGAAGAGGTTAACAATTGCTTGCTCCAATCCCCCTGCCCGCGCATGGTGAGAAACCGGTTCTGCGGTTTTCGAAGATCGCGACCAAGCCAACCGAGCAGCACCCAAGGAAGAAGGCGAGAATGGACGGGCAATAAGCAGAAATACCGGGGGGAATAGATGGCGAGACTCGAAGGCAAGGACGTGTCGAATTCCGAATCTTTCGTGCCGAAAGAACTCCTCGTTCCGTTCATCCTGCTCATTCTCTGCTTCACGGCCTGGGGCGCGGCAGCCAACCTCACCGACATCCTCGTCGGCGTCTTCCGCGGCATCTTTGACATGTCGAACTTCCAGTCCTCGCTGGTCCAGTTCGCCTATTACGGGGCCTACTTCCTACTCGCCCTGCCGGCGGGATTCGTCATCAACAAGTATGGCTACAAGACCGGCGTGCTCCTGGGCCTCGGTCTCGCCGCCGCCGGTGGATTGATGTTCCTGCCGGCGAGCGAGCTTCTCGTCTACGAGATGTTCCTGCTGGCTCTGTTCACGCTCGCGGCGGGACTGTCGATCCTCGAGACCTCCGCCAACCCGTTCGTCATCGCCATGGGCAAGGAATCTTCCGCGACGCAGCGGTTGAACCTCGCCCAGTCGTTCAATCCGATCGGCGCCAATATCGGCGTGCTGATGGGGGCGGTCCTGATCCTGCCCGCGCTCACGCCGGAATCGAGCAAGGCGATCATGAGCGAGGAGCAACTCCTTGCCAGTCAGGAAGCGGACCTGAACCTCGTTCTGGTCCCCTATCTCGGCATCGCCCTGGTGCTCGTCGCGATCTGGCTCCTGATCTTCTTCCGCAAGTTTGAGCTGCCGCCGCAGAAATCGCCGGCGAAGCTCGCCGCCGCCGGAGCCATTCCCTCCGGCAGCGTCGGCAGCCGGCTCTGGAAGAACCGGCATTACCGCTACGGGGTGATGGCGCAGTTCTTCAACGTCGCGGCGCAGACCTGCGTCTGGACCTTCACGATCCTCTACGCTCAGGACGTGGTGGGTGTCTCTCCCGAAGCAGCCGGATGGTGGCTGCAGGGCAGCCTCATCATCTTCCTGTTCTCGCGGTTCCTGATGACCTGGCTTCTCGGCGTGATCCGCCCCGCCCTGCTGCTGATGATCATGGCGCTCTTCGGCGTCGTCTGCTGCCTCGTCTCTCTCGTCGCGCTGAACATCGTCGGGCTGATCGCGGTGGTCGCGACCTCCGCCTCCCTCTCGCTGATGTTCCCGACGATCTACGGGCTTGCCCTGCAGGGCCTCGGCGAGGACGCGAAGTTCGGCTCCGCGGGCCTCGTCATGGCAATTCTCGGCGGCGCGATCATGCCGATGGTCCATGCAGCGGTCATGGACGCGGCCGGCTCGTCGATGGGCTACATCGTGCCGGCGATATGCCTCGCTCTCGTCGCCGCCTATGCGCTCTTCGATCTGAGGAACACGCGGCCGGCCATTGTCGACGAAGCGGACGACCCCGTCCCATCGGCAGGGGGGGCCATCTGATGCGCATCACGAAGAACGCCGGCCGGATTGCGACGGCCCTCGGGCTCGCGGCTCTCGCACCGGCTCTCGTCGCCTGTTCGGACGAACCGGAGGTGACCATCGGCCTCATCACAAAGCAGGAGGTGAATCCGTACTGGGTCACCATGCGGGAGGTGGCCGAGGAGACCGCGGAGGAGAACCACGTCGAACTGCTGACGGCGACCGGCACGAGCGACGTCGATGTCGAGAGCCAGAGGCGGGCGCTCGAGCAGATGGTCGCGGACGGCGCGAAGGGCATCCTCATCGCGCCGACGAGCTCTACCGAACTGCTGCCCGCGATCGAGGCAGCGCAGAGGACGGGGGTCCTCGTCATCGCCGTGGACACGCCCGTCGATCCGCCTGATGCGGTCGACGCCTTCTTCGCCACAGACAACATGGAGGCCGGCCGGCTCGTCGGGGAGTATGCGACCGTCAAGGCGCAGGAGATGGGGCTCGATCCGAAGATCGCGATGCTCGACCTGGCCCCCGGAATCCGGTCCGGCGAGCTTCGACACCAGGGCTTCCTCAAGGGCTTCGGAGTGGCGGAAGGCGATCCAGCCCTCGTCGCCATGGCCGATAGCGAGGGCGACAGGGAACTCGCCCGGACCCGGATGTCCGAGATCCTCTCCCAGACACCCGAGGTCAACGTCGTCTACACCGTGAACGAACCCGCCGCGCTCGGAGCGCTCGCCGCGCTCGAGGAGGCCGGGGCCAATCTCGACCGGACGATCCTCGTCTCGATTGATGGCGGGTGCCGAGCGATGAAGAACGCCGTCCGGCCGGGCGAGATCGACGCGACCGCCATGCAGTTCCCGGCGAACATGGCGCGTGAAGGCGTCCGCGCCCTGGCCAACGCCATTCGCGAGGGCGAGACGCCCGGGGGCAATCTCGATACCGGCGTCCGGCTCGTCACCGGCGACCCCGCCCCCGGCGTGGACTTCGAACGACATCGAGTACGGCGTGAGGAACTGCTGGGGGACGTGAAGTGGCGAGCCGGGCGACATTCCTGTCCGCTGGCCGGTCCGACGCGCCGCATGATTGGTTCACCCTGAATAACTCCCAACCTGCTGATTTACCGCGCAGATCATGCTGAAACGCTGGCGCCGATTTGCAGGGTTTCGTATTCTGGCCTTCGAAACCTTGCGAATTCCGGAGCCCCGATGAAGCCCCATCCCCGCCGGGAAGAGCAGGACGATCTCCTGCGCCCCCGCCTCACCGACATGATCGACATGCGTCACGAGCTGGCGACGCTGGCGGCGCTGATCGACTGGGAGTTCTTCGAACGGGAATGGGCCGGGTTCTTCCCATCGCATCGGGGGCGGCCCGCGACCTCGCCGCGGCTGGTGGCGGGGCTGCTGTATCTCCAGCACGCCTACCGGCTGTCGGACGAGGCAGTCGTCGCGCGCTGGGTCGAGAACCCCTACTATCAGCATTTCACCGGTGAGACGTTCGGCGGCAGATCGGTCCACCGGACCGATCTGTTCCCCGCCTCACTCCAGCACCGCCCACCGATCGACCCGTCCTGCCTGACCCGCTGGCGGCAGCGGATCGGTGAGGAAGGGGCCGAGTGGCTGCTCACGAAGACCATCGAGGCCGGGCGGGCATCGGGCACGATCGATGACGACAGCCTGTCGCGCGTCGCCGTCGACACCGGTGTTTGTCAAAGGAGTTGTCGCCTGCACTTTTCTCAGGCTGCCCGCTTGGCGGGGCCGGCCATGGGTCCGCCGCCGCCAGCTTCCCGGGGGAGCGCGTCGTCGGACCCATGGCCTTCGCTCCCGGTGTCCGGTCGCTCCGGGTTCAGCCAGACGGAGCCGATCGGCGTCCAGCAGCGCGTCTTGCCTGACCATCGTTCGGGACGGGCAGCACGGGCGCGTTGATAGACGCGGTGGCGGTTGGCGAGGAGCGGTCGGTCGTCGCCACGGTGGCGCTGGTCAGGCGTCACGAAGCGGATGGCGCTGTGGCGATGCTCGAGGTTGTACCAGCGCACGAAGCCCTGAACCCAGACCCGCGCCTCATCAATCGCCGCGAAGCCCTGGGTCGGCCAACCGGGCATATACTTGCAGGTCCGGAAGAGCGCTTCGGAGAAGGGGTTGTCGTTCGACACCCGTGGGCGGCTGAAGGACGCGGTCACGCCGAGCCGTTCCATTGTGGCCTTCATCGTCGCGCCTTTCATCGGGCTGCCGTTACAGGCCGTGCAGGACCAGGGGGCTCGTGAAGCACCTCTCCGCCCGGACCGCCCGTTCGAGCACCCGGGCGGCGAAGTCGGCCGTCTCGCGCTCGTGGACCTCCCAACCGACGATCTTGCGGCTCCAGATGTCGACGATGAGGTAGAGATAGAAGAATGCCCCTGCGATCGGCCCGGGCAGCCAGGTGATGTCCCACGTCCAGACCTGGCACGGAGCCTTCGCCTCGAAGCCGGTGGGCGGCTTGCGCCGGGTCGCCGGTCGCGCGCGCCCGCGCCGATGGTTCTGTCCACGCTCGCGCAAGACCCTGTAGAAGCTGGACTCCGACGCGATCCAGATGCCGCGGTCGGCCAGCCGAGGGACGATCTGGCTGGGCGGGAGGCTCGCGAACTCAGGCGTGGCGCAGGTCGCCACGATGAGGTCGCGCTCTTCCTCGCTCAGCCTGTTGGCAGGCGCCGCCCGTTCGGCGAAAGGGCGGCGGTCCTCGCGGGTCCCGCCCTCCGGGTCCTTCCAGCGCTGCAAGCTGCGCTCGTGCAGGCCAAGCTCGGCGCAGGCGGCGGACTGGCGGGCGCCTGCCGCCGTGGCCTCGTCGATGAGGGCGATGATGTGTCGGCGATCCGGAGCGGACGTCATGCGTCCTCGTCCCGTCCGGTGCTTCGGTCCGTCCACCGGACGGCCCGATCCGGCTTGCGCCGGACCACACAGAACCCCCAGATCGCCTCGGCCTTTTTTCGCAGGATCATCAGCGCGGCGGCTTCGGCCAGCGCCTTCTCCTTGCGCGCCAGTTCACGCTCCAGCTGCTGGATGCGCGTCCTGGCGTCCTTCGTCTCGCGCGTGATCCGGCGCGCAGCCGCGCGCTCCCAGTCGTTGGCCCGCTCGCAGGCCTCCCGCCAGACCCGGAGCTGCTCGGGATAGAGGCCCCGGCGACGGCAGTATCCGCCGAGGTCGGCCTCGTTCATCGACGCCGTCTCTATCACCGCCGCAAGCTTGTCGGTTGAGGTCCAGCCCTCCGGGCCCGCCTTCGCATCGGGAAGGAACCGACCCTTCGCCCGTGCCTCCGCCCGCCACTTGGCAAGCGTCGCCCGCGAGATCCCTTCCTCCTGCGAAAGCCGCCCCAGGGGCACGCTGTTCGGCGGCAGCATCTTCGTCAGAGCCGCTGCCTTCCTCTCCGGGGAGTAAGCCAATCCGTCATCCTGTCCCGCCCGCCTCAGAATACACTTTCAGTGCAAGAGCGGGCGACAACTTCCCTGACAGAGGGGGACACCACGGTCATGGAGAAAAACATCGCGCACCCGACCGACGCGCGCCTCTATGACAAGGCCCGCAATCAGCTTGTCGCCCTTGCAAGTGAAGCCGGGGTCACGCTGCGGCAGAACTACAACCGGCTGGCGCCGCGCCTGGCCATGCAGGCCGGCCGATACGCCCATGCCCGACAGTTCAAGCGCATGCGCAAGACCCTGAAAAAGCTGAAGGGCTACACCGGCCGCGTGCTGCGCGACCTCCGCCGCCAGCTGGATGCGATCCCTGCGGGTCCGCTGCGCGAGCGCGTTCTGGACATGCTGGTGCTGGTGGGCCGCCTGCTGCACCAGGGCCCCAGGAGCCGCGGCAAGATCTACGCGCTGCACGAGCCGGAGGTCGACTGCATCTCCAAGGGCAAGGCCCGCAATCGCTACGAGTTCGGCACGAAGGTCAGCCTCGCCACGACCATCGACGAGGGGTTCGTCGTGGGCATGCGTGCGTTGCCGGGCAATCCCTATGACGGCCACACCTTGCCGGAAGCGCTTGAGCAGGTCGCCATCCTGACCGGCCAGACGCCTGCGCTGGCGGTCGTGGATCGCGGATACCGCGGCCACGGCGTGGCGCGCACGCAGGTCCTGATCAGCGGCACGCGCCGCGGCCTGACCCCGGCGCTGAGACAGCTGTTGCGACGGCGCAGCGCCATCGAGCCGGAAATCGGCCACATGAAAACCGACGGCCGCCTGTCACGCTGCCCGCTGAAGGGCACGTTCGGCGACGCGATCTTCGCCGTCCTGTGCGGCTGCGGCCACAACATCCGCAAGATCCTCGCCCACCTGAGAGCTCTTCTGGCCTTCTTGCACGCCGCGATCGCCGCAGTCCTGGCCGCGGCGATCGCCGAAATCTCCCTCGGCAAGCACCAGAAAGGCACGCCGAAAGTTTGTTCAGCCTGAACTGATTGGCCCGCCATGCGTCCAGCGTGAAGCGGGTTCCCTTATGCCTGCGTTGCTGCACCGCAGAAGTGAGCGCATATTGATCGTGACAGCGCAATTAATGGAGCGATCGCATGCTCGGCAATTTCGGTATCTATTTGCAATTCGGTTCGTTCTGGTTCCGAAAGAGCGCGAACCAACGTCATGCGCTTCGTTTCCTGCTCGGGATGCAGCCGCACGAAATCGCTGCGCTGAATGAAGGTTTCGGAGAAGAAGCGACTGCCAAGCGCTCGGTGTCGCGCCCGGCAGAGCAGCGCCAGGCGGCCTAATCGGTTCTCTGGCCAGCATTACGATTACGCCTCTCGAATGCAATGATCCGATTGCGTTTGAATCTGGGCGCTGAACCGTGAAAACGTCTCAAGCCTGACGGCAGCTTCATGGTAGTCCCTTGCGGCGGCGATGGCAGCTATGCGCGCTTCTCACCTGTTCCCGTAGTCCGTAGCCTATGTTGGCCTGGGCTCTCTACGGGCCTTCGCCGTGCGCCGCTCGAACGACCGCTGTCAGCTTAGACCATATGAGCGCTTTTCGCGGCGACGAGGCCGCGTGGTTTTCTCGGCGAATGAAGATCTGTTCGAGACGATCGAAACCGCCTTCCAGAGGTCATTGCTGGGGTTGAGTTCCGCGATGGTCTGCGACACCTTCAAACCGCCGCCTGATCACGCGTCACCAAATTTCGCGCATACCTCCCGCACATCCGTACCCGCCTCCAACAGATGCGTCGCGAAGCTGTGCCGCAGCGTGTGCAGGGTCGCTGGCTTGGTGATCCCGGCCATGTGTTTGGCAGAGGTGAACGCCCGGTTCAGCTGCCGCGGCGAGAGAGGGTTGATCTTGGGCTTCCCCGGGAACAACCAGCCCTCCGGCCGCGCCTCGCGCCAATAGCCGCGCAGGAGTTCCAGCAGCCCCGGCGACAGCATGGCCTTGCGGTCCCGGCTGCCCTTTCCGTCCTCGACATGGATCAGCATCCGGTCACTGTCGATGTCGGTGACCTTGAGATTGCAGACCTCGGCCGCGCGCAGGCCGGCCCCGTAACTGATCCCCAGGGCGGCGCGGTACTTCAGCCCGGGTCCGGGCACAGCGACCATCAGGTCGCCCACCTCTTCAACGCTGAGGACGATCGGCAACTTCCGGGGCTTGCTTCGGAACTGCATGTACCGCTTCATCTCCTCGCGGCCGCAGGTGATGCCGAAAAAGAACCGCAGCGACGAGATACGCACGTTGAACGTCGACGCCGAAACGCCGGTGTCGGTCATGTGAAGCTGGTAGGCGCGAAGTTCCTCGGGGGTCGCCGTGTCGGGGGCGTGCTTGAGGAACGCGGCGAAATCCTTGATCGCCCGGATATGCGCCTTCTGCGCATTGTCGCCCATGCCGCGGATGCGCATATCCTCGATCATCCGCTGGCGCAGCGGCGTCGTTCTCTGATCCTTCATGGGAGCCTCCCGGCTGACGATTGAGAAGGTCCCAATCGTCAGGCCAGCGGCCCACTCAGCGAAGCGCAAGGGTCAGTCAGCGCGATACGCCCGACAGAGGCGCCAATGCCGCGGAGAGGCTTCGTCCACCCGCTCGAAGGTCGAGCACGTCTTCGCCCACCAGAAGGCCCGCATGGGGATGACGATCCGCACGATCGGCCTGGCGCGCGCCCGGGCGACAATCACGCTCGCGAACCTCGTCTACAACATGACCCGCTGGCGGTGGCTCGACAGCCGACCTGCGCCCGCCTGACCGGGATTGGCGCTCAAGCCGGCATCATCAGACGCCGGAAACGGACCGAGGCCGCTCGCCAGGCCGAGATTGCAGCCGCTGCGAGGCTCAGCGCGTCACTGCAAGGCGGTAAGCGGAGGTGTCCAGTCGTCTATGGGCGTGAACTGGTCCAAGCCGACTTCTCCCGCCCGGGATCCAATACCGTCCCGAAGCGCCTGATCACCGATCTCGATGGACTCGCGGACGAGGGAGAGTCCCGCGAGCGGTTCGGCTATACGAGCGACGAGGCCATGAGCCAGCTCCTGGAGAAGGGCGCACCGCCGGCTGAGTGCAGTATCACCGGGCCTTGATGCCCGCCGAGAGTTCCACGATCTCGACAGTGATAGTCTCCTGTCGGACCTGCCTTGCGGCGGCGCGGAGCGTCTCGAGCCGGTCCCCCGCCTGCCGCTCTGCCGCGGCCATCGTCGCCATCCGAGCGAGATGCTCGGCCGCCATACCCTCGAGTGCAGCCCGCATCAGTCCGGCATGCAGCGCCTCCAGCAGCAGCGCCTCTAGGATCGGACCGCGCGCGAGGTTCAGGAGTGGCGCGGGGCCGGTCGGCGCCCCCGTCCCGGCGGGGAACGGAAACACCCGCCGCCGCGCCACCTGCGCAGACCGGGCGGCTGGCAGATGCACCACGTCCACCGGGCTTCCCCCGGCCAGGGGCAGCCCTCGTGCCACCTCCTCGGCGAAACGCGGCAGGCCTGCGGGGCGGGCAGGCAGCGCATGTGTCCGACACGGCACGATCCCCTGCTCGGCCGCGAGCGCCGCGCCGCGGCTACCGACGAGGACGAGGCCCGACCGATCAAGCGGCAGCGCGTCGAGGACCCGGCCGCTCCCCCCGCCCGCGAAGCCCTGCTGGGCGAGGAACACCACCACGACCGCCGCCGCCGGCGGCGGAGGAATTTCCGGCAGAAGGGTTCGCGCCCGGTCGAGCGCCGCCGCCAGCGCCGTCGCGTAGCGGTCCATGGAGGCGAGCGCGGCCTCGGCCTCGCGTACGCGGGCCGCCGCCATCCCGCGCATCCCCCCGATCACCGCCGAGAGCTTGTCGAGCCCGTCGATCCGTCTGGCCAGTTCGTCGAGGCGGTCGGTCATGACGGTGCCTCTGGCCCGCGGATCTGCTCCGAGACGCGTACCGCGAAATCCAGGATCGCGCTCCGCAAGTCCGGCTGGACCGGCCCGGCGACACAGGCCGCCGCCACACCCGGCACCGCGGCGTCGAGCTTGGCGCGGAACTGCTCCGCCGCTGCCCCGACGCGCTCGGCGGGCAGGTCGTCGAACGCTCCGCCCTGCAGGGAGAGGAGCAGCGCCACCTCCTCCCCCAGCCGATAGGGGCGGTGCTGGACCTGCGACAGAAGCGCCCGTGTCCGCGCGCCCCGCGTAAGGATCCGCGCCACTCGGTCGTCGGGGGCGCCACCGAACCGGGTGAAGATTTCCAGCTCGAGGAACTGGGCATAGTCCAGCCTGACGCTCTCTGCGGCCCGCCGAAGGCTCGCCGCCTGGGTCTTGCCGCCGACGCGGCTGACGGAGTTGCCCACATCGACGGCGGGCTTCTGTCCCGCATTGAAGAGCCGGCCATCAAGGACGATCTGCCCGTCGGTGATCGAGATAAGATTGGTCGGAATATAGGCCGAGAGGTTCCCGGCATCGGTCTCGGCCACGGGCAGCGCGGTCAGCGACCCGCCGCCCCGCTCCGCGGAGAGTTGCGCGGCGCGTTCCAGAAGCCGCGCATGGACGTAGAAGACATCGCCCGGATAGGCCTCACGGCCGGGCGACTGCCCGGTCAGGAGCGCGATCTCCCGGTGGCAGGCGGCGTGCTTGGTGAGATCGTCGAGCACGATCAGCGCATCGCCGCCGACATCGCGGAAATGCTCGGCCATGGTCGTGCCGGCGAAGGGCGCGATCCATTGCAGCCCGGCGGCGGTGGCGGGCCCCGCGACCACGACGATGGCTCTCTCCCGCATCCCCGCCGATTCCAAGGCGGCAACCACGCGCTTTACCGCGGCGGTTTTCTGCCCCACGGCGACATAGACGGGCACGATGTCTGCGTCCCGCTGCGCCAGCATCGTGTCAAGCGCGAGGGTTGTCTTGCCCGTGGCCCTGTCGCCTACGATCAACTCACGTTGGCCGCGCCCCAGTGCGAAGAGCGCGTCGAGAACCAGCGTGCCGGTCTGGACCGGGCGCGTGACCGGCGCGCGCTCCACGATGCCAGGTGCGGGCCGCTCGATCGGCAGGCGGGTCTCGGCCGCGACCGGACCGCTGCCGTCGAGCGGGCGGCCCAGTGGATCCACCACTCGCCCGAGGAGGCCCGGCCCCACGGGAACGCGCACCACCTCTCCAGTTCCCTTTACCCTATCGCCGGCGCCGATCCCCGCCGTGCCGTCGAAGAGGACGGCCGAGATGTCTTCAGGCTCCAGTGCGTGGACGAACCCGGTCCGCCCGTCCGGAAAGACGAGCAGTTCGTCGAGCCGGGCCTCGGGCAGCCCGGTGAGCCGCGCCACCCCGTCGGCCACGGAGGCCACGCGGCCGAACCGCTCCACCCTCGGGGCCCGATCCGCCCGGTCAAGCGCCGCGAGCGCCCGGTCGAACCAGACATCGGGATCAGTCGTCACGTTCGATCTCCCGACGCATGTCCTCCAGCCGACCTGCCCAAGTCTCCGCGACGACCATGTGGGGTGCGGCGATGCTCAGGCCCGCGACGAGGTCGGGATCGGTCGCGAAGGCCGGCGCCGCTTCCCCGCCGAGGGCCGCAGAAATGCACACGGCGATCCCCGCGCACTCGGCCGCCTCGCACCGGGTCGCAGTGGTCAGGTACACGTCCTCTGCGGCGCGAAACGCTGCGCGGTCCGCCTCCGGCAGGGCCGCGAGGGTGACGGCCAGCCGCTCCAAGGCGGCGGCGCGAAGCTCCGGCCCGTCGAGCGCGCGGCCGATCCGCTTCGCCATTTCCACCGCCAGATCCGCAGCTCGCGCGCCGTAGGCGGCCTCGGCCCGTTCCCACTCCGCCTCACGCCGCGCTTCGGCCTCCCGCGCGAGATCCCGCTCCTCGGCCTCCGCCCGGTCGAGGCGCGCGGAACGGTCGGCCTCGGCTTCCGCCCGCGCGGCGGCAAGAATTTCCCGACGCGCCTCGTCGATCCCCTTGCGCTCCGCCGTGACACGCTCCGCCTCGGACCGGGCCGCCGCCTGCGCCGCCTCGGCCTCGGCGAGGATGCGGCCGGCCTCCGCCTTCCGGGCCGCGATCATCGCCGAGACCGGCCGCCAGAAGACCCGTGACAGAAGCCAGGTCAGAAGCGCGACATTGACCGTCTGAAAGGCGAGCGTGGCCCAGTCGAACGCCATGGATCATGGCACCAGCGGATTGGCGAAGAGCAGAAGGAGCGCGATCACGAGACAGTAGATCGCCGTCGTTTCGATCATTGCGAGCCCGACGAAGAGAGTCCGCGAAATCGCGTTCGCCGCCTCGGGCTGTCGGGCGATGGCGTCCATCGCCGCGGCGACCGCGCGCCCCTCTCCGAGCGCGGGGCCGACCGCACCGGCAGCCACCGCGAAGGCCGCGCCGATTACGCTCACGATGCTGATCCAGTCCAAAGAGTCAGTCCTCCTCTGATTTGGGGCGCGAGCCAGTCTCCGACAGCGCCGCGGCGACGAATACCATCGCGAGGACCACGAAGATGTAGGCCTGCACGAGCCCGGTCAGCAGGTCGAGCGCCATGAAGGGGATCGGCACCAGCAGCCCCGCGAGGGAGAGCACGATGCCGATTATGAAGACGCCGCTCATCATGTTGCCGAAGAGGCGCACGAGGAGCGACACGGTCCGCGTCAACGTCTCGAGGAGATTTAGCGGGATCATCAGCGGGAAGGGCCGCGCGAAGCTCGCCAGGTAGCTCCGCACCCCGCCCGCGCGCACGCCGTAGAGGATAACCGCGACGAAGACGATGAGCGCCAGCGCGGCATCGGTCTCCAGATGCGCGGTCGGCGGCTCTGTCCCCGGCACAAGCGAGGACCAGTTGGCCGCGAGGATGAAGACGAAGAGCGTACCGAAGAAGGCGCGGTAGGGACCGGGCGCCACGAGCATTGTCTCGCGGATCTGCGCATCCACGACTTCCACCAACCCCTCGAGCGCGGCCTGCCAGGCGGAAGGCACTTTGCGCATCGCCCGGACCGCGACGAGGGAGCCCATAACCAGGACAACCATGATCGCCCAGGTTACGACCACGACGTCGGCGACCGGGACAGGTCCGAGCCGGAACAGGATTTCGGTGTCGAGAGGCGAGGTCATCGCTGGTCCCCGAGCCGGCGCAGGATCAGGATCCGTCCGATCCCGATGCCCAGGGCCGCCGACAGCAGCGGCCCGGTCCCCGCCAGCGCCGCGCCGATCAGGAGACCACTGGTCACCGCGATCCGCGCCAGCTTCAGGAGTGCCGCTCGGCCCGCGCGCGCCTCCACGAGGACGGCCCGCGTTCCGGCTTCGAGCGCGTGGAAATGGAAAACGCCCGCCGCCAGCCCGGCGAGCAGCGCGGCGAGGTAAGGCGCGATGTCATGTTCGGTCATGTCCTGTCAATCCATTTCCAAGCCGACCAGAGGCCGAGGGCGAGCCCTGCCAGAAGAAGCGGCGCGGTGACGAAGATGCCCGTGCCGAGCCGCACGTCGATCCACCGCCCGAGGAAGGCGCCGCCGAGGGTCGGCACGACCACGATCCAGCCTAGGACACCGACCTGCGCCAGCCTGCGGCCGAGCGGCACCGCGCCCTCCGACCGGCCGCGCCGCTCGCGCTCCGCCCGGCGGCGCGCGGCCTCGGACAGCGGCTCCCTGGTCATGGGTTGGCCGCGCCGGGGCCGGTCCCGAGCGCCTCTGCCATGCGGCGGATCAGGGCGAGCTGAATCCGCTCCGCCTCGGTCCGCTCGCCGCGCTCCCGCTCCTCCGCCGCCCGGAACCGCGCGAGCACGGCGCCGGCCAGCCGGTCTAGATCAGGGTCCACCACTGCCTCGCGGGTGGAGACGGCCACCTCGCGCCCGCCGGTCACCGTCAGGACCCCGCCCCGCACCGCGCAATGTCCACGCAGCTCCCCCTTGCGCCAGCTCAACACCGACAGGTCGAGAACCGTCAAGAGGTCGGCATGGCCGGGCAGGAGACCGAAGCGGCCGCTCGCATCCTCGGCCGTCACCGACGCGACCTCTTCGATATCGACCACGATGTCGAGCGGCGTGGCGACGACCAGCTTCATGCTGACGCCCGCGTCGCGTCCTCGCGCGCCCGCGCCTCGTCGAGACCTCCGACCATGTAGAGCGAATTCTCCGCCCACTCGTCCGTCTCGCCGTCGAGGATTGCGCGCAGCCCCGCCAAGGCCTCGGCGCGCGCGACGCTGCGGCCGGGCTTGCCGGTGAAGGCCTCGGTGACGGCGAAGGGCTGGGTCAGGAACCGCCGGAGCCGCCGGGCACGGGCCACCGCTTGCCTGTCGGCGGCGCTCAGCTCCTCCACGCCTAGGAGCGCGATCACATCCTGCAATTCCCGGAACCGCTCGAGGAGCGCCCGCGCTGCCAGCGCCAGCCGGGAATGCTCCGTCCCGACCACGTCGGGCGCGAGCAGCAGAGAAGAGGAGGCGAGCGGGTCGATGGCCGGGTAGACCCCCTCCGCGGCGAGCGCCCGCGACAGGACGACTGTCGCCTCCATATGTGACGAGATCGCGGTCACGGCGGGGTCGGTGAAGTCGTCGGCCGGGACATAGACCGCCTGGATCGCCGTGACCGCTGCACCGGCGACCGAGGCGATCCGCTCCTCGAGCTCGGCCACCTCGCTCGCCAGCGTCGGCTGATAACCCACGCGGGAGGGCAGCCGGCCGAGAAGGCCCGACACCTCGCCGCCGGCCTGGACAAAGCGGAAAACGTTGTCCATCAGGAGCAGCACGTCGCGATGCGCCCCGTCGCGGAACTCTTCGGCTATGGCTAGCGCCGCGAGCGGCAGGCGCCAGCGGGCGCCCGGTGGCTCGTTCATCTGCCCGTAGATCAACGCGGTCCGTCCGAGGACGCCCGATCCGGACATGTCCGAGAGCATCTCCTGGCCCTCGCGGGAGCGTTCGCCCACCCCTGCAAAGATCGATAGCCCCTGATATCGTTGCGCCATGGTCCGGATCAGCTCCATCACGAGGACGGTCTTGCCCACGCCGGCGCCGCCGAACATCGCCGCCTTGCCGCCGCGGGCCAGCGGCACGAGGAGGTCGATCACCTTGATCCCGGTCTCGAACAGCGTGGTGCCCGAGCCGGTCTCGGCGAAGGCTGGCGGCAGGGCGTGGATCGGCCGGCGGGGCGTGTCCGCGGGCAGCGGTGGCCCGCCGTCCCGTACCGTTCCGGTCACGTCGAGGAGCCGGCCGAGAACTGCCTCGCCAACCGGAACCTCCAGAGGAGCCCCGGTCGACCAGACAAGCAAACCGCGGGAGAGACCGCCGGTCGGATGCAGGGCGATCGCGCGCACGGTCTCCGCGTCGAGATGCGCGTGAACCTCGAAGACCAGCCGCCCCGCGGGCCCGTCCAACTCGAGCGCGGATAAGACCGGCGGCAGGGGCGGGGCGAAGCGCGCATCCACGACCGGGCCTCGGACAGCGACGAGACTGCCTATGGCGGGGTCGGTCTCGGTCACAGGAACTCGTCCGGCAGCGGATTCACCCACCGGGCCATTTCCGCCAGCCAGCCCGCCTCGGCGCGGAAATCGTCCGATGCCCGCTGCAGGAAGGCGAGCAGGATGCCGATGAGATGCGACGGCGAGCGGCAATGGAGAAACTCGTGCCGGGTGGTCACCTCCGCGCGGAAGCGCTCCACTGGAAAATAGAGCATCTCGCTGCCGACAGCCATCCAGAACTCGAACAGGGCAGCGCGGCGAACGAAGGCGCCGCCTCTCCCACTTGGGCCGATCGGCGCGGGAGCGCGGCCCGACCGATCCCGGCGCCCCGAGTTCGAAACGCTCTTGTCCAAGACACCTCTCCCTGCTCTTCGGGTGAAGCTTGCGCAGTACCGGCCGGCGACCGCATTGACCCCGATCAAGGGGACGCCCCGCCAGGGACCAGCACCGCCGCGCCGGTCAACCGCTCCGCCCGGAGATCGGTCAGCGCCTCGTTCGCCCGCGCGAGGGAGTAGGGGACGCTCCGGTGCGTCACGCTGGCCGCCGCGGGGGGGGGGAGAAACGCCTTCCCATCCCCTCGGGTCGGATTCGCGACGGACCTCGCCATTCGCTCATGCCACATTAGGTCATAGGGACGGCTAGGGTTTCGCCCATGTGCGGCTGTCTAAAGCGGTTTGCTTTTAATACGACGCGTATCCCGCTGCTCTGAAGAAGCTCCAGCACTCCTCGGGCTCGAAGAGATCGCAGATGTCGCCGAGCGCCCGGATGAGCGTATCGTAGGTCCGCGCGCCGATGCGGCGGAGGTGGGCTTTCAGCTTGGAGAAGGCCATCTCGATCGGGTTCAGATCGGGTGAGTAGGCCGGCAGGTTTGAGGGATCGAAAGGCGTCCAGTGGACGTCTTTCCCCGAGAACGGAACCAGCAGCCATGGACGTTCAGGATCTCGGCGGCCTTCGGGCTCCTGTGGGTCGAGAGGTTGTCGAGGATGACGACGGTGCCTGGCGACAGGGCCGGTGCGAGCTGGGTCTCGACGTAGAGGTCGAAAGCGGCCCGGTCCATCGCGCCCTCGATCACCCAGGGCGCAATCAATGCGTCGCAGGTAAGCGCGGCGATGAATGTCTGCGTCTTCCAGCGACCGAACGGGGTCGTGCCGAAAAGACGTTCGCCGACGCACTCCTGCCCCGCAAGCGGGTCATGTTCGCCTTCACCGACGTTTCATCGAGGAAGACCAGCCGATGCACCCTGTCCCGCATGAAGGGCTGCCGGCGGACGGTCCAGTCATGCCGGGCCAGCCTGATATCCGCCCGGT
>CAVZOA010000035.1:0-12315 GCA_963776705.1 uncultured Alphaproteobacteria bacterium | reverse complement strand
CTCGCGTAACTGGGCGCAGGTCAGCGGATGATGCCGCTGGTATCAGCCCTTCATTCCGTCCCAGAAGGTCTTCACCTTGCGGAAGAAGCCCGAGCTCTCGGGATTGTTCTCCTCGGAGAGGTTGGCGAATTCGCGCAGCAACTCGCTTTGCCGGCCCGTCAGGTTCACCGGCGTCTCGACCGCGAGCTCGATATACATGTCGCCCGTCTGGCGTGCCGCGGAGGGCGGGCATTCCCTTGCCGCGAAGGCGCATCTGCTTGCCGGACTGGCTGCCCGGCGGGATCTTCACCCTGCTGCGGCCGCCGTCGATGGTCGGCACCTCGATGTCGCCGCCGAGCGCGGCCACCGCCATCGACACCGGCACGCGGCAGGAGAGGTTCTCCGCCTCGCGCTCGAAGATCGGATGCGGCTGCACCTCGATGAAGATGTAGAGATCGCCCGGCGGCCCGCCGCGCAGGCCGGCCTCGCCCTCGCTGCCGAGGCGGATGCGGGTGCCGGTCTCGACGCCCTTTGGGATGTTCACCGACAGCGCCGCGCTCCTTCTGCACCCGGCCGGCGCCGCCGCAGGCATGGCAGGGGTTCTTCACGATCTGGCCGGCGCCGGAGCAGGTCGGGCAGGTCCGCTCCACGGTGAAGAAGCCCTGCTGGGCGCGCACCTTGCCCATGCCCGAGCAAGTCGGGCAGGTGGCGGGCTCCGCGCCGCCCTCGGCGCCCGAGCCGCTGCAGGTGTCGCAGGTCACCGCGGAGGGCACGCTGATCGTCTTCTGCAAGCCGATATGCGCGTCCTCCAGCGTGACGCGGAGGTTGTAGCGCAGATCCGAGCCGCGGGTGGCGCGCTGGCCGCCGCCGCGGCGCTGGCCCATGAAGTCGCCGAAGAGATCGTCGAACACGTCGGAGAAGGCGGAGGCGAAATCGCCCTGCCCGCCATAACCGGCCCCGGGGCGCGGTCCACCGCCGCCGCCGCCCATGCCGCTGTCGAAGGCGGCATGGCCGAACCGGTCATAGGCCGCCTTCTTCTCGCCGTCCTTCAGGACCTCGTAGGCCTCGTTGACCTCCTTGAAGTCCGATTCGGCCTTGGGGTTGTCCTTGTTGCGGTCGGGGTGGAGGTCCTTCGCCTTCCGGCGATAGGCCTTCTTGATCTCGTCGGCCGAGGCGCCCTTCGCGACCCCCAGAATCTCGTAGAAATCACGCTTCGCCATGCGAATTCTCCATAGAAGAGGGCCGGCCCGACGGAGTCGGGCCGGCCCCCATTGTCAGGGACAGGCGGCCTCAGGAGGCACGCTTGTCGTCGTCGAGATCCTCGAAATCCGCGTCCACGACGCCCTCCTCGTCGGAGGAGCCCGCGGAATCCTCGCCGCCGTCACTGCCCGCCTTCTCCTGCTCGGCCTTGTAGATGGCCTCGCCGAGCTTCATCGACGCCTCGGTCACGTTCTGGATGCCCGACTTGATCTTACCGGCATCGTCGGTCTCGAGCTGCTCCTGAAGGTTGGATATCGCCAGCTCGATCGCCTCGACGGTCGAGGGATCGACCTTGTCCTTGTGCTCCTCGAGCGACTTCTCGGTGGTGTGGATCAAACTTTCTGCCTGGTTCCGCGCCTCCACGAGCTCGCGGCGCTTCTTGTCAGCATCCGCGTTGGCCTCGGCGTCCTTGACCATCTTCTCGATCTCGTCCTCGTTGAGACCGCCGGAGGCTTGGATGGTGATCGTCTGCTCCTTGCCGGTGCCCTTGTCCTTGGCGGAGACCGAGACGATGCCGTTGGCATCAATGTCGAAGGTCACCTCGATCTGCGGCATGCCACGCGGCGCGGGCGGGATGTTCTCGAGATTGAACTGGCCGAGCATCTTGTTGTCGGAGGCCATTTCGCGCTCGCCCTGGAAGACCCGGATCGTCACCGCGTTCTGGTTGTCCTCGGCGGTTGAGAAGATCTGGCTCTTCTTCGTCGGGATCGTGGTGTTGCGGTCGATCAGCCGGGTGAACACGCCCCCCAGCGTCTCGATGCCGAGCGACAGCGGCGTCACGTCCAGAAGGACCACGTCCTTCACGTCGCCCTGCAGCACGCCCGCCTGGATGGCGGCGCCCTGCGCCACGACCTCGTCGGGGTTGACGCCCTTGTGCGGCTCCTTGCCGAAGAATTTGGTCACTTCCTCGACCACCTTCGGCATCCGCGTCATGCCGCCGACGAGCACGACCTCGTCCACGTCCGACGCCGAGACGCCGGCATCCTTCATCGCCGCTTGGCAGGGCTTGATCGAGTTCTTAATCAGGTCGCTGACGAGGCTCTCGAGCTTCGCGCGCGTGAGCTTCATCACCATGTGCAGCGGCTGGCCGTTGGCGCCCATGGTGATGAACGGCTGGTTGATCTCGGTCTGGCTGGACGAGGACAGCTCGATCTTGGCCTTCTCGGCCGCCTCCTTCAGGCGCTGCAGCGCCATCTTGTCTTTGGTCAGGTCGACGCCATGCTCCTTTTTGAACTCCTCGGCAAGGTAATTCACGATCCGCATGTCGAAATCCTCGCCGCCGAGGAACGTGTCCCCGTTGGTGGATTTCACCTCGAACAGGCCGTCGTCGATCTCGAGGATGGTGATGTCGAAGGTGCCGCCGCCGAGGTCGTAGACCGCGATCGTCTTCGATTCCTTCTTGTCGAGACCGTAGGCCAGCGCCGCGGCCGTCGGCTCGTTGATGATGCGCAGCACCTCGAGCCCGGCAATCTTGCCGGCATCCTTGGTCGCCTGCCGCTGCTGGTCGTTGAAGTAGGCCGGAACCGTGATGACCGCCTGCGTCACCTCCTCGCCGAGATAGCTCTCCGCGGTCTCCTTCATCTTCTGCAGGATGAAGGCGGAGATCTGGGAGGGCGAGTACTTCTCGCCGCGGGCCTTGACCCAGGCGTCGCCCTGGCCGCCGTCGACGATCTCGTAGGGCAGGTTCTTCTTGTCCTTCTCGAGACCCTTGTCCGCGAACCGGCGCCCGATCAGCCGCTTGACGGCGAAGATCGTGTTCTCGGAGTTGGTCACCGCCTGGCGCTTGGCGGCCTGTCCGACCAGCCGCTCGTCCTCCGTGAAGGCGACGATCGAGGGCGTGGTGCGGGCCCCTTCGGAGTTCTCGATCACCCGCGACTGGCTGCCGTCCATAATGGCCACGCAGCTGTTCGTGGTGCCGAGGTCGATACCGATGACTTTGCCCATGCTCAACTTATCCTCTTCTCTTGGCGATTGCTTCGCAGGCAGACCCGAACCGGCACCTGCCCGCCGATCCCGAATTCCCGGGGTTTACCGCCTCCGGGCCGGCGTCGGAGCGTATATAGGAACCGGTTTTCGGGCCTGCAATGCAAGTCCGGGCCGGAACAACGGCCCATTCGAGGGAGATGTGAATGCCGGCAGAGTTCCACATCCGCGGCGTCCGGGTCGTGCCCGGCGCGCTCGACGGCGACGCCCAGGCCGCCCTGCTGGAGGCGTTGAGGGACGTCGTGGCCGCCGCGCCGCTGTTCCATCCGGAGACGGCGCGGGGGCGGAAGATGAGCGTGCGGATGACCTCCGCCGGTGCCGTTGGCTGGGTCACCGACCGGCGCGGCTACCGCTACGAACCGCGGCACCCCTCCGACATGCCTTGGCCGCCGGTCCCCGGGCCGCTGCTCGCGCTCTGGCACGAGCATGCGCGCACCGAGGTCCCGCCCGATACCTGCCTCGTCAACTTCTACGGCGAAGGCGCACGGATGGGGCTTCACCAAGACCGCGACGAGACGGATCTCTCGCACCCCGTCCTGTCGCTGTCCCTCGGTGATGACGCGCTCTTCCGCGTGGGCTCCGTCGAGCGCGGAGGCCGGACCGAGAGCGTCTGGCTGAAATCGGGCGACGTCGCGGTGCTGGAGGGCCCCGCCCGCCTCGTCCATCACGGCGTCGACCGCATCCGCTTCGGCTCCTCACCACTGCTGGAGAACGGCGGGCGGATTAACGTCACGATGCGCGTGGCGACGTGAGCCTCAGGAACTCTTGCGGATCTCGGTGTGCTTCTTCAGCACCACATCCCCGTCCGCCTGCTCGATCTTGTAGGCCGGGTCGTCGTCGGCGGCGTCCCGCGTCACCTCGGTGCCCTTGATCTTGAGGGTGCGTTTCTGGGTGTATTTCTGCTGCACGATGCCGGTCCCGGTGCCGTTGCCCCAGTCCCACTCCACCCTGTCGCCTTCCGCATAGTGTCTGGCCATGTGCACTCTCCTCGGAGTCACGTCGCATGGCGAACACCGCCCGCGGGCCGGCGTTCCGGCGCGGAACGTCGCAGGCTCAGCCGGGGCTCGCCTCCCGGCGCCGGGCGGAAGCGCGCACCTTCTCGGTGTCGGACTTGAGCTGCCCGCAGGCCGCCATGATGTCCTCGCCCCGGGGCGTCCTGACGGGCGAGGCGTAGCCCGCCTTGTAGACGATATCGGCGAAGGCGCGGATCCGCGCGTCCGGCGAGCGGTCATACGGCGCGCCGGGCCACGGGTTGAACGGGATCAGGTTGATCTTCGCCGGGATCCCCTCGATGAGCTTCACCAGCCGCTTCGCATCCGCGTCGCTGTCGTTCACCCCGTCGAGCATCACGTATTCGAAGGTGATCCGCTCCGAGTTCGACAGCCGCGGATAATCCCGAAGTGCGCCCAGAAGCGTCGCGATGTTCCACTTCCTGTTGATCGGCACCAGCCGGTCGCGCACCGAGTTGGTCGTGGCGTGAAACGACACCGCCATCAGGCAGCCGATCTCCTCGGCGCAGCGCGCGATCTCGGGCACCACGCCGGAGGTCGAGAGCGTGATCCGCCGCCGCGAGAGGCTGATCCCCTCGCCGTCCATGACGATCCGCATCGCGTCGCGCACGTTGTCGAAATTGTAGAGCGGCTCGCCCATCCCCATCAGCACTACGTTCGACAGGAGCCGCGTCTCGTCCTTGGGGTTGCGCCCCGGCAGGGGCCATTCGCCGAGATCGTCGCGCACCACCATCACTTGGCCGACGATCTCGTCCGCGGCGAGGTTGCGGACCAGCCGCTGGGTGCCCGTGTGGCAGAAGGTGCAGCTCAGCGTGCAGCCCACCTGGGAGGAGATGCAGAGCGTCCCGCGCCCCTCCTCGGGAATGTAGACCGCCTCCACCTCGTGCCCCCCGGCGATCCTGAGGAGATATTTACGCGTCCCGTCGACGGAGGCGGCGCGGCGCACCACCTCCGGCACCCGGATCTCGAAATGCTCCGCGAGCAGCGCCCGGTAGGGTTTGGCGAGGTTCGTCATCGCCTCGAAGTCGCGCACCCCGCGCTGATAGATCCACTGCCAGATCTGCCCCGTCCGCATTCTCGCCTGGCGCTCCGGCGTGCCGATCTCCACGAGCGCGTCGCGCATCCCCTCGCGGGAGAGGCCGACGAGGTTCCGCCGTGCCGCCTCGGCCCGCGCGCGGGGCAGGGTCAGCACGTCCTGGATGATCGGCGTCTCTGGCGCGGCCATGGCTCTCTCTCCGTCGGGATGGAGGGCCATATAGGTGAAAGCGCCGCCCCGATAAAGCCCGCTGGCGCGGGGCCTCAGCCGCTGCAGCGGCTCTGCGCCTCCTCCAGCGCGGCGGTGAAGCCGATGAGAGAGAAGGTGTCCTTGGTGTTCGTGCCCCGCGAGGAGCGGGCGGAAAGGGTCGCGTCCGAGCCCTTCTTCATCGCCGCGACGATCTCGGCATCCTTCTCGGGCGAGCCCGGCCAAGCCCATTCGCCCTCCGTGAAGAGCTCGTATTCGGTGCCGCCGATCTCCAGCGAAACGGTGGAATCCTCGGCGAAGGGATAGCCGCCAGTGAAGGAGACCTCGCCCTCCACGTCCGAGCCGGGGCGGTAGGTGACGAAGAACAGGATGTCGCCGCGCTGCACGGTGACGGTCTCGCCGCCCCGCGTGTTGACGGTTGTCGTCGGGCTCGACACGCTCCAGCATTCCTTCGGGTCGTCCTCGACGAAGACGCTCCAGGCGGTCTCCACGGCGACCCGGTTGGTGCTTTCCTCCTGCGCGAACGCCGCGAACGCCGCGACGCCAGGACGGCCAGGGCCAGCCCGGCCGATGCTACAGTCAATGCCTTCATCTCTGCTGCCGCCTCCAGCTCTGCTGCCTCGCCGGCGCCGGTGCACCCGTTCCCCGGGACTTCTCCCGCCGGTCTCGTTCTCCTAGTCGCGCGCAGACCGTATAGGCAACAGGCGTGGCGTTGAAAGCCCTCCTCCTCGAAATCGGCGCTCACATTGGCGGGAGACTGCTCGGCGCAAATACAAGCAAAGGTTGCAATTTTCGTCGTGCCGCAGCGCAGCAGGCGAGACTTCACGCGGTCGTGAAAATCCTTGACGGCTCAGCCGGAGGCGAACTCCGCCGCAGCGTAACCCTGGAGGTGGAGCAGCGCCGTCAGGTCGCCGTGGTTCACGCGCAGCTCGGTCTCGGCCGCGACCACGGGCTTGGCGTGCAGCGCCACGCCGCTTCCGGCGAGGGAGAGCATGCCGAGATCATTGGCCCCGTCGCCCACCGCCATCGCGCGCTCGGGCCCCACCCCGCGTGCGGCGCAGGTCTCCCTGAGCGCGGTGATCTTCGCGTCCCGCCCGAGGATCGGCTCGCCGACCGCACCGGTCAGCCGGCCCTCGCGCTCGATCAGCGTGTTGGCCTGGTGCCTGTCGAAGCCCAGCCGCTCCGCGACGCGGGAGGTGAACTGCGTGAACCCGCCCGAGACCAGCGCACAGGTCGCCCCGTTCGCCCGCATCGTCGCGATCAGCGCCCGCCCGCCGGGGGCGAGGGTGATCCGCTCCCGCCAGACCCGCTCGATCACGTCGGTGGAGAATCCTTCGAGAAGAGCCACCCGCTCCCGGAGCGCCCCCTCGAACCCGAGCTCGCCGTTCATCGCCCGCGCCGTGATCTCCTTCACCCTTTCGCCAACGCCGGCAATATCCGCGAGCTCGTCGATACATTCCTGACCGATCATGGTCGAATCCATGTCGGCCACCAGCACCTCCTTGCGCCGCCCCTCGGCGGGCTGCACGGCGAGGTCGATCCCCCGCTTCTGCGCCTCGCCCCAGACCTCCCAGCGGTTCGCCGGCAGCGAAGGCACCGGGAACTCGACGGCGCGCTCGGGATGCAGCGCCACCGCCTCGGCCCCGCCCCAGGCATTGCGGAGCGCGCCGACGAAAGCGCGATCGAGTCGCGCGGCGGCGATGAGCGTGGCGACGTGCATGGGGCCTCCCGTCCGGTCGCGGCGATCCTTGGCCCGAAAGCGACGCGTCCTGCAAGAAAGTTGTTGCCGCTTGCCGGGCCCGCGCCTAAGTGCAGCGGCGGGACACCCCTCCCCAACGAGGGGCGCTTATCTGGAAGGGTACCAGCGATGGCACATCCGCAACCGGCCGCGCGGCCGGAGAATCCGCTTTTTTCCTCAGGCCCCTGCGCCAAGCCTCCCGAATTCGCGCTCGACGCGCTGGGCGACGCGCCGCTCGGCCGCTCGCACCGTGCGGCCGTCGGCAAGGCGAAGCTGAAACAGGCGATCGACGAGACGCGCGATCTGCTGGGCGTGCCGGAGGACTACCGCATCGGCATCGTGCCGGGCTCCGATACCGGCGCCTACGAGATGGCGATGTGGTCGATGCTCGGGGCCCGGCCCTCGGAGACGTTGGCTTGGGAGAGCTTCGGCAAGGGCTGGGTCACGGACGCGATCAAGCAGCTCAGGCTCGCCGAGAACACCGTTCGCGAGGCCGGGTACGGCGAGATCGTGGATCTCTCCGCCGTCGACTGGGACAGGGACGTCTGCTTCACCTGGAACGGCACCACGTCCGGCGTGAAGATGCCGTCCGGGGACATGATCCCCGCCGACCGCGACGGGCTCACGCTCTGCGACGCGACCTCCGCCGCCTTCGCGCAGGACCTGCCCTGGGACAAGCTCGATGTCGTCACCTTCTCATGGCAGAAGGTGATGGGCGGGGAGGCCGCGCACGGGATGCTGATCCTCTCCCCCAGAGCCGTGCAACGCCTAGAAACCTATACGCCTTCCTGGCCGCTGCCGAAGATCTTCCGGCTGACCAAGGGCGGCAGGCTGATCGAGGGCATCTTCGAGGGCGCGACGATCAACACCCCCTCGATGCTCTGCGTGGAGGACTACCTTCAGGCGCTGGCCTGGGGCCGGTCCGTCGGCGGTCTCGACGGACTGAAGGCGCGGTCCGAGGCGAACGCGCAGGTGATCTGGGCGTTCTGCGAGGCCCGCGACTGGATCGACAATCTCGCCGCGGACAAGGCAACGAGATCAAACACTTCGGTCTGCCTGAAGTTCACCGACCCGGCGGTGGCCGGGGACGAGGACTTCGCCAAGGCGGTCGCCAAGAGGCTCGAGGCCGAGGGCGTGGCCTACGACGTCAACGCCTATCGCGACGCGCCCGCGGGCCTGCGGATTCGGTGCGGCGCGACGGTGGAGACGGCCGATATCGAGGCGCTGATGCCCTGGGTCGACTGGGCCTACCACGCCGTTCTTAACGAGCGCCGCGCCGCCGCCTGAGCCCCGATCCGGCTGTCGGGATCCCGTCGGATTCCTGTCGGAGTCCCGTAGGAGGGCCGACCGGCGCGGCCGGCTCCGTCCAATCGTCAATCATCCCAGAGGAGCGCCAGACATGGCCCCCAAGGTTCTCGTCTCCGACAAGCTGTCGGAAACCGCCGTCCAGATCTTCCGCGACCGGGGCGTCGAGGTCGATTTCGAGCCCGGCCTCGGCAAGGACAAGCAGCGCCTGCTCGAGGTGATCGGGCAGTATGACGGCCTCGCCATCCGCTCGGCCACCAAGGTCTCGGACAAGGTTCTGGCCGCCGCCGAAAACCTCAAGGTGATCGGCCGCGCCGGGATCGGCGTCGACAACGTCGACATTCCCGCCGCGAGCGCGAAGGGCGTGATCGTGATGAACACCCCCTTCGGCAATTCCATCACCACCGCCGAGCACGCCATCGCGATGATGTTCGCCGTGGCGCGGCAAATCCCCGAGGCCTCCGCCTCCACCCATGCCGGCAAGTGGGAGAAGTCGCGCTTCATGGGCGTCGAGCTCACCGGCAAGACCCTCGGCGTCATCGGCGCGGGCAATATCGGCTCGGTGGTGATCAGCCGGGCCCTCGGGCTCAGGATGAAGGTCGTCGCCTACGACCCCTATCTGAGCGAGGAGCACGCGACCGAACTCGGCGTCCGCAAGGTGGAGCTCGACGAGCTGCTCGCCACGGCGGATTTCGTGACCCTGCACGTGCCGCTCACCGACAAGACGCGCAACGTCCTGTCGAAGGAGAACATCGCCAAGCTGAAGCCCTCCGCCAGGGTCATCAACTGCGCCCGCGGCGGCCTCGTGGACGAGGCGGCGCTCGCCGAGGCCCTGAAGGAGGGCCGCGTCGCCGGCGCCGCCTTCGACGTCTTCGCCGAGGAGCCTGCGACCGAAAGCCCGCTGTTCGACCTGCCGAACGTCGTCGTGACCCCGCATCTCGGCGCGGCCACCACCGAGGCGCAGGAGAACGTGGCGCTGCAGGTGGCCGAGCAGATGTCCGACTACCTGCTCACTGGCGCGGTGACGAACGCGCTCAACATGCCCTCGGTCACTGCCGAGGAGGCCAAGGTCATGGGCCCCTGGCTGAAGCTCTCCGAGCATCTCGGCACCTTCATCGGCCAGATGACCGACGAACCCATCGAGGCGCTCAACATCCTCTTCGACGGGGCGGTGGCGGAGATGAACACCGCGGCGCTCACCAACGCCGTCGTCGCCGGCGTGATGCAGGCCGCGAACCCGGAGGTGAACATGGTCTCTGCGCCGGTGATGGCGAAAGAGCGGGGCATGGAGATCTCGAAGACCACGCAGGACCAGACCGGCGTCTTCGAGGCCTATGTCAAGGTGTCGATGAAGACGGCGAAGCGGCAGCGCTCCATCGCCGGCACGGTGTTCTCCGACGGCAAGCCGCGCTTCATCCAGATCAAGGGCATCAACATCGACGCCGAGGTTGGAGAGAACATGCTCTACTCCACCAACGAGGATCGCGCCGGCATCATCGGCACGCTCGGCCGGGTGCTGGGCGAGAACGGCGTGAACATCGCCAACTTCACCCTCGGACGCTCGGAGAAGGGCCGCGACGCCATCGCGCTTCTCTACGTGGACGAGGCGCCGTCGGAGGAGGTACTGGAGAAGCTCCGCGAGACGGGGATGTTCAACGCGGTCCGGCCGCTCAGGTTCAAGGTGGCGTGACGCCCGGCGGCCGGGGCGCCCGAGCGGCGCTCCGGCCGGTCAGGACTGGTCGTCGGCCCGGATCTCGAGGCCGCTCTCGCCCTTGATGTTGCCCATCAGATCGGCCTTCGAGCCGACCGTGTCGGCCTGCCGGTCGGGGATGACCGAGAACCGGCCGTCGGTCTCGATGATCACCCATTTGACATCGGCGATATTCGCGTAGCCATGTTGCCGCAGCCGGCTGAAGAGTTCGTCGGTCGAGATCCGTTCCTTGCGCAGCGCGGAGGGCAGGGAGGCGCCGTCCTTCACCAGGAAACGGGGGGTCGGCTTCACCAGCCGCGCCACCGGCGGCCAGGATATGACCAGCCAGCTGGTGATCCACTGGCAGAGACCGAGCACCAGCATCGCGACCAGCGTGTCGCTGATGGAGACGGTTTTCGAGAGAATCCCCGAGGCCACGAGACTGCCCATCGCGACGGTGATGACCCAGTCGAAATTGTTCATCTGCGCCGTCGTCCTCTTGCCGAGCAGCCGCATCAGGAGGACGACGAAGACGAAGAACAGGACCGCGCTGATCGCCACGGCTTCGATCCGGTTCCATTCGCTGAACCAGAGATCGATTTTCGGATCGTTCATGGCGGTGGTCCTTCTCCCGCGGGTGGCGGCGGAGGCCGCGCCCGTGCGACCGCCGGCAGCCGCGCCCCATCTTATACCAGCGGCGTCAGGCACTGTCTCTGAGGAGATTCCCTTGGGACCGGATTGCTGATTCACTCCCCCGAGGCTGGGGAGGATGGGCATGGCGGTGGAGATCACGCGGAGGGAGTTGTCGGCGGCGGAGTTGCGGCACGAAGCGGCGCGGGCGAAGGATGCGAAGGCGTCTCGTCGGATGCTCGCGCTGGCGTTCGTGCTCGACGGGCGGACCCGGACGGAGGCGGCGGAGAGTTGCGGGATGGACCGGCAGACGCTGCGGTCGAACGCATGCGTTCGACGGGTCCATCGCTACAATGAAGAGGGTTTGGCGGGTCTGATCGACCGGCCTCTTCCGGGGCGTACGCCGATGCTCAGCGCGGAGCAGATGCGCGAGCTGGCGACGATCGTGGAGGAAGGGCCGGACCCGAAGACAGATGGGCTGGTCCGCTGGCGCCGCATCGACCTCTGCGACGCGGTGGAGCGGCGCTTTGGGGTGCGCGTGGCGGAGCGGACAATGAGCTCGATCCTCCGCCGGCTCGGCTTTGTGAAGTTGTCGGCGCGGCCGCGTCACCCGCAGAGCAATCCGGAAGCTCAGGAGCTATATAAAAACGTATGGCCCGCCCCGTCTGCAAGAGCTTTATTTCCGGCGGCGTCTGACAGGTCTGCATCAACGTATACGGCGTATCGGCATGGTCGCCGTCGCCAAGATGGAGATCCGCGCGTCCCGAGCCTCATAAACTTCACGGCGTCATCGCGCCATCTTTTTAACCAGGCTTTCGAAACGCCGGTAAACCGTCAGGCCATCTTTCAAAGTCCTCCCGCAGACATCGTGAGGTCGTTCAGCTTGCGGAGGCTGAGGACCAATTGCTTGAGGCCGCCGTCGGCCGATCTGCCTCGAACGCGACGCCCTTGCGCAACGTCGCCCAGGCGATGCGAGCGAGTTTGTTGGCGAGCGCCACGACAACGGTGTTGCGATGTCGCCTGGCCAGCAAGCCGCGCAGCCAATCGCCCAAAGGCGTCTGGCTCTCGGCGAGAGACGGCAAGGCCGCTCTGGCGCCGTGGATCAGCAACGTGCGCAGATATTTGTCGCCGCGCTTGGTGATCCCCAGAAGCCTTGGCTTGCCGCCGGTCGTATGTTGCCGCGGAACGAGGCCGAGCCAAGCGCCAAGATCACGCCCGCGCGCGAAAGCCGCCCCATCGCCTATGGCGGCGACGAGGGCCGTGGCGTTCAAGGCGCCGATCCCTGGGATCGTGACCAGACGGCGGCTCGCCTCGTCGATCCGGGCGTGTTCGACGAATTCCCGGTCGAGGGCGCCAATACGACCGTCAAGTACCGCCCACTCCTCACGCAGCTCGACAATGAGACGACGGATGCGGCTGTCAGGCATGAACTCGGGGTCGGCGATCAGCGCATCGATGCTCCGCTCCAGTTTGCGGC
>CAVZOA010000034.1:0-6191 GCA_963776705.1 uncultured Alphaproteobacteria bacterium | reverse complement strand
TCGGCCGGGGCGGCGTGCAGGGCCTCGACGGGGAGGCGCACCGCCATCGCAAGGCGATGTTCCTGCGCATCCTGACACGCGAGGCCCCCGAGAGGCTCGCCGCCCGGCTCGCGGAGGCGCTCGACGCTCTCGCGGATGCGCGTCCCGCCCGGATCGTGGTGCAGGAGGAGATGGTGCGGATCCTGACCCGGATCACCTGCGACTGGGCCGGCATCCCATTGCCCGAGGCGGAGCGGAGCCTCCGGGCGGCGCAATTGTCCAATCTGTTCGACCACGCCCTGCCGGTGACGCCCGGATACCTGCTCGCCGTGCTGGACCGCAAACGCGCCAACGCCTGGGCGGCGGACCTGATCGCCGCCGCCCACCGCGGCGAGGTGACGCCGCCCGAGGGCTCCGCCCTGCGCGAGATCGCCTCGTATCGCGACGCGTCCGGCCGGGCGCTGGAGCGGAACGTGGCCGCGGTGGAGCTTCTGAACGTCGTCCGCCCGATCGTGGCCGTCTCCGCCTGGCTCACCTTCATGGCCCATGCCGTGGCCACCCGGGACGGGGCGTTGCGGGACGCCGCCGACCGCCCCGAATGTCTCGCCCAGGAGGTGCGCCGCCTCTATCCGTTCTTCCCGGTGGCGGCCGCGATCGCGCCCCGCGAAATGAGCTTCGGGGGGGCGGATCTTGCCGAGGGGACGCGGGTCATCCTCGATCTCTACGGCACGAACCGGGATCTGTCCCGCTGGCAGGACCCGGCCATGTTCCGCCCGGCCCGCTTCGACGGGCGCGAGATCGGACCCTTCGACCTGGTCCCGCAGGGCGGCGGCGACCACGCCACCGGCCATCGCTGCGCCGGGGAATGGATCACCCTCGCCCTGATGAAGACCTTCGCCGGATGGCTCGCGCGAATCGACCGCGAGCTTCCGGCCCAGGACATCGGATCTTGCCATGTCGGAGCTGCCGGGCCTCCCGCAAAGCCGGATGGTCTGGGAGAACCCGCGTCCCGCCTGACACTCAGAGACGATACAGGCCGCCGAACTTCGCTTCCAGATAGTCGAGGAGGGGCTCTTCCGACGGCGCCGCGCCCGCCGCCCGCTCGATCACCTCGCGCGGACGGTAGAGGCTCCCGTGGACCTGGAGCCGGTCCCTGAGCCACCCGGTCGCCGGGGACGGATCGCCGGCGGCGAGCCTCGCGTCCAGATCCGGCAGGTCGCGCCTCAGCGCGGCATGCAGGCATCCGGCATAGACGTTGCCGAGCGTGTAGGTCGGGAAGTAGCCGAAGAGCCCGACCGACCAGTGGACGTCCTGCAGGCACCCTTGCGAGGCCCGTGCGGGGCAGTAGCCGAAATCGGTCTCGAACCGCTCGTTCCAGGCCTCCTCGAGATCGACGGGCGCGAGCCGGCCAGCGATCATGTCGCGCTCCAGGTCGAAGCGCAGGAGGACATGCAGATTGTACTGCACCTCGTCCGCCTCCGTGCGGATGAAGCCACGGTGCAGCCGGTTCACCGTGGCGTAGAAGGCGGCCGCGTCGCGCCCGGTGGCGCCGAACGCCTCCTCCATCCGCCCGTGAAGCCAGGCGGTAAAGGCGCGCGAACGGCCGAGCTGGTTCTCGTAGAGGCGACTCTGGCTCTCGTGAACGCCCATGGAGACGCCGCGGCCGAGGGGCGTGAACCGGTAGCCGGGCCGCACGGCCTGCTCGTAGCAGGCATGGCCGACCTCGTGGATGGTCGAATAGAGGCAGTTGAACGGGTCGGCCGGATCGGTCCGGGTGGTGATCCGCACGTCCTGCCCGCCGCCGGAACTGAACGGATGCACCGCGCGGTCGATCCGGCCGTGGCGCATGTCGTAGCCGAAGGACCGCGCGAGTTCCCCGGCGAGGCCGAGCTGCGCCGACTTGTCGTAGTGCCCGCCGAGAGGCTCGGGCTTCCGCTCGGAGCCGAGAGCCCGGTCCCGAAGCGCGGCGAGCCGCGGGCGCAGGGCGCCGAACATCTCGTCGAGCGTCGCCGCCGTCGCGCCCGGCTCGTAATCGTCGAGGAGCGCGTCGTAGGGATCGCCCCCCTCGGCCAGCGCCACCGCCTCCTCTCGCTTCAGCGCGACGACCCGGCCGAGAACAGGAGCGAACGCGGCGAAATCGTCGGCCGCGCGGGCCTCGGCCCATTGCCCCTGCGCCATCGAGGTGACCCGCGCGAGTTCGGCCGCGAGCCGCGCCGGCACCCGGGTGGTCCGCTCGAAGACGCGGCGGATGTGGCGTAGATTGGCGGCGCCTTCCGCGTCGGGCGGCGCGGCGGCCTCCAGCCAGTCGCCGAGCCGGGGCTCGGTCCGGCGCGCGTGCAGCAGCCCCTCCATCACCGCCATCTCCTCGGCGCGCTGTTCCGCGGCGTCCCGCGGCATCACCGTCTCCTGGTCCCAGGCGAGACGCATGGAGACGTGGGACAGGACCTCAGTCTTCTCCTGGAACGCCATCAGCTCGTCATAGGCGGTCATGCCGGCTCCCGGAGCGACTGCGCCTTCGGATAGGCGTTCTGGTGGCGGCCGCGCAGGATCAGCACCCAGAGCGCCACCGCGCCGAGCTGGTGCACGAGCGCAAGTGGCCAGGGCGCGGAGTAGGACACCGTGGCGATCCCGATCAGCATCTGCAGCGCCAGCATGGCGACGATCGCGTGGTAGGCCCCGCGCGTCTTGCGATAGGGGGAGCGCCGGGCGCGGAAGAAGACCGCGAGACCCACCGCGAAGAGGAGATACCCGCTCATCCGGTGCATGAACTGGACGAGTCCGTCGTTCTCGAAGAAGTTGCGCCAGACCGGCTCGATCTGCAGCGGATCGGGCGGCAGGAAGCCGCCCGCCATGAGTGGCCAGTCGGTGTAGTTGCGGCCGGCATCGATCCCGGCAACGAGCGCGCCGAGGAGGATCTGCACGAAGGCCAAGCCGAGAAGCCAGCCCGACATCGCGGCGAGGCGCGGCTCCCGCCCCCGCCGCGCCTGCATCAGTTCGGCCTCGGGACGCGCCAGCGACAGCATGAACCAGGCGATCAGCCCGAGGATCGCGAAGGCGAGGCCGAGATGGATCGCCAGCCGGTAAGAGGCGACATCGACCATGCCGTCGGAAAGCCCCGATGACACCATCCACCAGCCGATCGCGCCCTGCAGCCCGCCGAGCAGGCCGATGGCGAGGAGCCGCCCGGTCCAGCCCAGCGGGACCTTCCGCGTCGCGAGAAAGCCGGCGAATCCCAGCGCCCAGACGAGGCCGATGATCCGCCCGAGCTGCCGGTGGCCCCATTCCCACCAGTAGATCGACTTGAATTCGGCCAGAGTCATCCGGTTGTTCTGCAGATCGAATTCGGGTGTCTCGCGATACCGCGCGAATTCCGCCTCCCAGGCCCCGGCGCCCATCGGCGGCAGCGCACCGGTGACGGGCCGCCATTCGGTGATCGACAGGCCGGAATCAGTCAGCCGTGTCAGTCCGCCGACGGCGATCATCAGGACCACGAGGGCGAAGAGCACGCCCAGCCAGAGCCGGACCGCGCGCCGCGCGCCGCGCGGGCGGGCATCGATCATGCCGCCCTTCGGCGCATCCTTCGGACGACCGGTTTCGCCCACTTCCTGGAAGATCGCGCGCTTTTCCGCCATGCCTGAGCCTCCGGGCCACGTTCGCGCGGAAGCTATGCCGCACCATCCCGGGCCGCAAGTCAGCCGTCGCGGCGGCGGACGAGCTGCCGCAGCGCCCCGTGAAGAAGTTGCACGTCGGCGGAGGCGAGAGGCATGCGCGACCAGAAGTTGCGGAAGGTCCGGCGCATGTGCGGCGCCTTCTCCGCGGGAAAGAAGAAGCCCGCCGCCTCAAGCCGGTCCTCCCAATGGGCGGCGAACCGGTCGATCTCCGAGAGCGGTGCAGTCTCCGGCGCTGCCGGAAGCGTCCGGTCCACCTCCCGCCGTCGCCATTCGTAGCCCATGAGAAGCACGCACTGGGCGAGGTTCAGCGACGGGAAGGCCGGGTTCACCGGCACGGTGACGATGGCATTCGCGCGCGCCACGTCGGCGTTCTCTAGCCCCGCGCGTTCGGGACCGAAGAGGATGCCGACCCGCCTGCCCTGCCCGACGAGCCGCCGGGCCTCCGCCATCGCGCCCTCGGGATCGAAGACTGGCTTGCTCAGTTCCCGGCTCCTTGCCGTCGTCGCGAGGAGCACGTCGCAATCCCCGGCCGCCACGGCGAGGTCCGCCCCCACACGCGTCCGGTCGAGCAGATCGGACGCGCCCGCCGCCATCGCCTCCGCCCGCGGATTGGGCCAGCCGTCCCGCGGGGCGACGAGACGCATGTCGGTCAGGCCGAAATTCAGCATCGCCCGCGCCGCCGCGCCGATGTTCTCCCCCATCTGGGGACGCACGAGGATGATCGCCGGGCTCTCCGTCATGGCGCCCTCTTAGGAGCGGTCTCCGCGCCCGGCAAGCATGGTCAAGGCCGGTCCGGTCCGCTATGCCGCCGCTTCCAGACACCGGAGAGCGCCATGGGCGACGACGCGCCGCAACTCTACCTGACCACGCCGCCGCAGCTCGGCCCCGAGTTCGCCGAGACGCTGGCCGGCGTTCTCGACGCCCACGACGTCGCCTGCCTCCGGCTCGACCTGGCGGCGCGGGACGAAGACGTCCTCCTGCGCGCGACAGACGATCTCCGGGCCGTGACGGAGCCGCGCGACGTCGCCCTCGTCATCGCCGACCACTGGAAGATCGCCGCGCGGGCGGGTCTCGACGGCGTCCACCTCTCGGACGGGTCGCGACACGTGAAGACGGCGCGCGCCGACCTCGGATCAGAGTCCATCGTCGGCGCGTTCTGCGCCGCGTCCCGGCATGACGGCATGACCGCGGGGGAGATGGGCGCCGACTACGTGGCCTTCGGACCGGCCGGCGGCCCCGATCTCGGCAAGGCCACGGCACCTGCGGACCTCTTCGCGTGGTGGTCGGAGATGATCGAGGTGCCCGTGGTGGCCGAGGGCGGACTGGACGAGGAAAGCGTCGCCCGGCTCTGGCCGATCACAGACTTCCTGGCCTTCGGCGAGGAAATCTGGGGCGCCGAGGTGCCGGCCCACCGAACTCGCCGCCCTCCTTAACGCCGGAAAGGTGGACGGTCCGATCCGCTAGAGCCTTCCGTGGCCGGCATCGGCCGCCCCCCAGCCCGCGGAGCGACGTCCGCCGGACGCGCGTCCGAACGGCCCCTATGTAAGTATTGCTGATATTATCCGCGGATAAGGTTGAGCTGTGTCGCTCCCTCGCGCATCGATGTACGAGGGAGAGACTTCGAGCCGCGGGAAACGGGTCTCTGCTCGTCCGGTCCCGCGGGCCGCGAAGCCCGAGCCATACGAGAGGACCACGATGAAGATCACGAAATCCGGGCAGACACCGTCCAGTCCCGGGCCGGCGGACTACTTCACCGGCGCGGTCCGTATCGACCCACTGTTCCAGGCCGAGGAGCCCGGCCGCGTCGCGGGCGTGCATGTCACCTTCGAGCCGGGCGCCCGCACCGTCTGGCACACCCACCCCGCGGGACAGACGCTCATCGTCACCTTCGGCCGTGGCCGTGTGGCGCGCGAGGGCGGCCCGACCGAGGAGATCGGCCAAGGCGACATAGTCTGGTTTCCCGCCGGGGAGAAGCACTGGCATGGCGCCGCCCCCGAGATCGCGATGAGTCCACATCGCCATCCAGGAGAGCATCGACGGCACCCCCGTCACCTGGATGGAGAAAGTCTCCGACGAGGAGTACGGTGGCTGACCCTAGATGCGGGCCGCCGCTCCAAGCGGAGCCCGGTCTGCGGCTGATACCAGCGGCATCATCCGCTGACCTGCGCCCAGTTACGTGAGGTGATGGAGGCGACGCGTTCCGGGATTGCGATGAGCGCGTTCCAGGCGTCGCAGCAGGCGGCGACGATGGTTTCGAGCTGTCGAACACGCGGTTCGCGAGGCGGTTCTGGCGGAGGAACTGCCAGATGTTTTCGATCGGGTTCAGCTCCGGGCTGTAGGGCGGGAGCGTCAGCAAGGTGATGTTCGCCGGCACGGCGAGGTCCCGGAACTGTGCCAGCCGGCGCGGTCGAGGACGAGGATGGCGTGCGCGCCGGGCGAAACGTGCCGGCCGATCTCGGCGAGGTGCGCGCTCATCGCGTCCGTGTTCGCATAGGGCATGACGAGGGCAGCGCCGGTCGCGCGGGCGGGACAGACGGCTCC
>CAVZOA010000033.1:0-73548 GCA_963776705.1 uncultured Alphaproteobacteria bacterium | reverse complement strand
GCTGAACAAACTTTCGGCGTGCCTTTCTGGTGCTTGCCGAGGGAGATTTCGGCGATCGCCGCGGCCAGGACTGCGGCGATCGCGGCGTGCAAGAAGGCCAGAAGAGCTCTCAGGTGGGCGAGGATCTTGCGGATGTTGTGGCCGCAGCCGCACAGGACGGCGAAGATCGCGTCGCCGAACGTGCCCTTCAGCGGGCAGCGTGACAGGCGGCCGTCGGTTTTCATGTGGCCGATTTCCGGCTCGATGGCGCTGCGCCGTCGCAACAGCTGTCTCAGCGCCGGGGTCAGGCCGCGGCGCGTGCCGCTGATCAGGACCTGCGTGCGCGCCACGCCGTGGCCGCGGTATCCGCGATCCACGACCGCCAGCGCAGGCGTCTGGCCGGTCAGGATGGCGACCTGCTCAAGCGCTTCCGGCAAGGTGTGGCCGTCATAGGGATTGCCCGGCAACGCACGCATGCCCACGACGAACCCCTCGTCGATGGTCGTGGCGAGGCTGACCTTCGTGCCGAACTCGTAGCGATTGCGGGCCTTGCCCTTGGAGATGCAGTCGACCTCCGGCTCGTGCAGCGCGTAGATCTTGCCGCGGCTCCTGGGGCCCTGGTGCAGCAGGCGGCCCACCAGCACCAGCATGTCCAGAACGCGCTCGCGCAGCGGACCCGCAGGGATCGCATCCAGCTGGCGGCGGAGGTCGCGCAGCACGCGGCCGGTGTAGCCCTTCAGCTTTTTCAGGGCCTTGCGCATGCGCTTGAACTGTCGGGCATGGGCGTATCGGCCGGCCTGCATGGCCAGGCGCGGCGCCAGCCGGTTGTAGTTCTGCCGCAGCGTGACCCCGGCTTCACTTGCAAGGGCGACAAGCTGATTGCGGGCCTTGTCATAGAGGCGCGCGTCGGTCGGGTGCGCGATGTTTTTCTCCATGACCGTGGTGTCGACGGCGACGCGCGACAGGCTGTCGTCATCGATCGTGCCCGATGCCCGCCCGGCCTCGATGGTCTTCGTGAGCAGCCACTCGGCCCCTTCCTCACCGATCCGCTGCCGCCAGCGGGTCAGGCAGGACGGGTCGATCGGTGGGCGGTGCTGGAGTGAGGCGGGGAACAGATCGGTCCGGTGGACCGATCTGCCGCCGAACGTCTCACCGGTGAAATGCTGATAGTAGGGGTTCTCGACCCAGCGCGCGACGACTGCCTCGTCCGACAGCCGGTAGGCGTGCTGGAGATACAGCAGCCCCGCCACCAGCCGCGGCGAGGTCGCGGGCCGCCCCCGATGCGATGGGAAGAACCCGGCCCATTCCCGTTCGAAGAACTCCCAGTCGATCAGCGCCGCCAGCGTCGCCAGCTCGTGACGCATGTCGATCATGTCGGTGAGGCGGGGGCGCAGGAGATCGTCCTGCTCTTCCCTGGCGGGGATGGGGCTTCATCGGGGCTCCGGAATTCGCAAGGTTTCGAAGGCCAGAATACGAAACCCTGCAAATCGGCGCCAGCGTTTCAGCATGATCTGCGCGGTAAATCAGCAGGTTGGGAGTTATTCAGGGTGAACCAAGTACCGCCCACTCCTCACGCAGCTCGACAATGAGACGAGGTAGTGCCCCGGGACGTGGTGTAATTTGTTCTCCGGCTGGGTGTTGAGCCGGTTTACAGGGCGGCGATTTTTGGCCGGGTCCATGGCTTGATCCTCGCAGATGGCGGCGACGGTTTCCAGCGTCATGTATCGACGTGTGACGGCCCATTCGTCGTTCTGCTCCAGCATCAGCGCACCAATGAGACGCCTGATCGCTGGCTCGTTGGGAAAGATACCGACGACGTTGGTGCGACGCTTGATCTCTTTGTTGAGACGTTCAAGCGGGTTGGTGGAGTGGATTTGCCGCCAGTGAGCCTGCGGGAAAGTCTTGTAGGCCAGGACATCGTCTTCGGCGCGCAGCATCAGCTCGGCGAGTTTGTCGTGTCGCGGCTGGAATGCCTCGATCAGCTTGGCCCAGTGTTCCTTTGAGGCCGCCAGCGTGTCCTGATCGAAGGCCGTCCTGAGTGCCGCCGTCACGATGGGGCGGTCCTTCTTGCCAACGCAGGCCAGCGCGTTGCGCATGAAGTGCACGCGGCAGCGCTGTACGGTGGCCCCCAGCACCTTGGCGGCGGCTCCCTTCAGACCCTTATGTTCGTCCGCTATGATCAGTTTCACCCCACGCAGACCGCGATCCGCAAGTGACCGCAGGAATTCATCCCAGAACACCTCGGCCTCGCTGGGCTGGATCGCGATGCCCAGAACCTCGCGCCGCCCGTCGGTGTTGACCGCCACAGCCACTATGGCTGCCACGCTGACGATCCGTCCGGAGCGCCTGACCTTGACGTAGGTGGCGTCCAGCCAGACATAGGGCCATTCGCCCTCCAGCGGACGGTCAAGAAAGGCATCCACGCGTTCGTCAATCTCGACGCATAGGCGCGAGACTTGGCTTTTGGAAATGCCAGTCATGCCCATGGCCTTGACCAGGTCGTCGACCGAGCGCGTTGAGACGCCCTGAATGTAGGCTTCCTGTATCACGGCCGTCATGGCTTTTTCCGAGGCGCGACGCGGTTCCAGAAACTCCGGGAAATACGTCCCCTTCCTCAGCTTGGGGATTTGGACATCGACAGCCCCGGCACGGGTTTCCCACCGGCGCGGACGATACCCGTTCCGGTGGTTCATCCGCTCAACCGAGCGTTCATGCGACCCGGCACCGCACAGTTGGTCCACATCCAGCGCCATCAAACGGTCGGCGACAAAACCCAGCATCTCGGCCAGAATCTGATGATCGGCGGTCTCCGAAAGAAGCGCCTTCAGCGCAGCCGTTTCTGATATCGTATCCTTGGTCATGGGTGATCTCCTTGATCGGCAGGTTAGGTGTGCAACCCAAATCCTACCGGAGAACGTCCATGGCCGCCCGGCAACCCGCACGGGCTTCGCCTGAGCTACGCAAGGCTCCGCTCAGCCCGCGCTACCCTCGGAATTACACCACCCCGTGGGGCACTACCGCAGACCCAGCTGGTGAACACGATCCGGGCCCACCTGGCCGAGTTCGGGCTGGTCTGTGCCCGCGGCCTCCATAATGCAGATCGCCTGCTCGCCCTGATCGCGGAGGCGCCGGAGGCGGCGCGACCCGCTCTGGACCTCCTGGCCGAACAGCTCCGCGAGACCCGGGATCGTATCAAGGCGGTCACCGATCGGATCGCCGCGGCCCAGAAGGAAGATCCGCTCGCCCGGCGGCTGACGACGATCCCCGGGATCGGCTCGCTATCCTCGAGCGCCTTCGCCGCCACCACGCCGGAGGTGGAGACCTTCAGGACGGGGCGGGATTACGCGGCCTGGCTCGGCCTCACCCCGCGGCCCCATTCGAGCGGCGGCAAGGAAAAACTTCGCCGGATCTCCAAGGCGGGCAACCGCTATCTTCGGCGACTTCTGTACCTGGGCGCGATGGCGCAGATCAGTGCAAGACGTTCCGGCAAGCCAGGTACGGACTGGCTGTGGCGGATGCTGGAGCGCAAACCGGTGAAGGTCGTCGCCGTCGCGCTGGCCAATCGTATGGCGCGGATCGTCTGGGCGCTCATCAAGACCGGAGACAGTTACCGGGCCAGTACGGCCTGAACGGAACAGCCGGGGTGCGTCCCGGCATCGAGACGGTGAGGCGCGACGTGAGGTGATGGCAACGGACGGCGACACGGCATTCGGGACACCCAGTTCGGACCGACGCGCCTTCGAGCGCGTGCCATTGATTTGGACCCGACCGCCGGCGGACTTCATCAGGGCGCGCAGCCAAGGCGCTGCATCTTCGACGCCGTACACATGGCCGCGACCGACCAGGTGCCGAACCCTAACAACGCCCTTGCCACGCGGGAGCCATCCACACATGGTCCGAGGCCCAAGGCGGACGCGCGCGTCGGCCAGCAGGGCACTCTCACCCGGGTCTGGGCGAAGCGTGGCACACGGCCCCGGGCGCCGCGCGACGCCCGCTACCAGTGGGCCTACATTCTTGGTGCCGTCTGCCCCGGTCGCGGCGTGGCGGCGGGCATCATCATGCCCTTCGCCGACACCGCCGCGATGAACGCTCATCTCGCCGAGATCTCCCGCACCGTCGCGCCCGGCGCCCATTCCGTTCTCGTGCTCGACGGCGCCGGCTGGCATGGTGGACAAGCGCTGGTCGTGCCGGGCAACATCTCCCTCGTGCTGCTCCCGCCCTACAGTCCCGAACTGAACCCGGTCGAGAACGTATGGCAGTATCTCCGAGCCAACTGGCTCGCGATCAGCGTCTTCGACGACTACGACGCCATCGTCGACGCCTGCTGCGATGCCTGGAACCGCTTCGCCGGCAAACCGGAGATCATAACATCAATCGCCACAAGGGAATGGGCGAAGGTCAACCGGTAGGGCCGTTGGTATTAGCGACCAGCGCTCCGGTTTCCTGCGGCTCCCGCTGGATCAGCTTGCCGGCGAGGAAAGGCCGTCGGCAGCACCGGAAACGCGCCTATCGCCGCCCCTCGCGCAGCCAGGCACCGACGGCGAGGCCCGCGGCAAGGAGCAGCCAGAGCCAGGCCGGCAGCAGCGGCATCACCGTGACATCCGTGGTCAGGTAGGCGTTCCGTGGCGTGATGCCGATCCAGCCCCGCCCCGCGGCGGGTCGCTCCGCGCGCACCTGACGTAGGTCCGGAACGCCGTCCTCGATCGCGCGGACCCCGCCATTCGTCGGATCGATCACCGGCCCGAGGGGCTCACCGGAGGCGACGGTCTCCTCGAATTCGCGCGGACTCTGCGGGCCGAGGGCGATCACCGCGCTCTGGTCGCCCTCGCTGAGCCGGTAGAGGCCGATCTCGGGGCCGGTATACTCCGCCTGATAGCGCCCCGGCGCCACCCGCTCCAGCGGCGTCGCGGTCTTGGTTCCGGCGGGGTCTTCGATCTCGACATCACCGACCTCCTCGCCAAGAGTCCGGCGGGTGATCGTCATCTTCTGTCCGTCCGCGGTGGCGGTCAGCGCCTCCTCCTCGAGTTCGGGTTCCTGCATCGACCAGTGCGCGAGACGTCTCAGAAGGTCGAGTTGCGGTCCTCCGCCCTCGAAACCACGCGACCACAGCCAGGCGTGGTCCGATCCGAGAAGCGCCACGCGCCCTTCCCCGACCCGGTCCAGCACGAGCAGGGGCGATCCGCCGACCCCGGTCAACACCACCTGGCCGCTCAGGCGTTCGAGCTCGACTTGCCGCATCCAGCGACCCCAATCCGGTCTGTCGCCGTCGCCGCCCAGCCCCTGCGTCACCGGGTGGCGGTGACCGACCTCCGTGAGCTCGGGCAGGACCGGCTGCTCGAGGACGCGGCTCGTCGGCGCCGCAGGCAGCACCTCGCCGAGCGGCGACCGGTAGAGGGAGGCGGCCGAGGCGTAGTCCGGTCCGGCGGCCACCAGCACCGCCCCGCCATCCTCGACATATTGCCGGACGTTGTCGAGATAGAGCGCCGGCAGGATGCCACGCCGCTGGTAGCGATCGAAGATGATGAGATCGAACTCGTCAATCTTCTCGAGGAACAGTTCGCGCGTCGGGAAGGCGATCAGCGAGAGCTCCGTGACCGGAACCCCGTCCTGCTTCTCGGGGGGGCGCAGGATGGTGAAATGCACCAGATCGACGCTGGCATCCGACTTCAGGAGGTTCCGCCAGGTCCGCTCGCCCGGATACGGCTCGCCGGAGACGAGGAGCACGCGCAGCCTGTCGCGCACGCCGTTGATCTGCACCACCGCCTCGTTGTTGCGGTCAGTCAGTTCGCCGCTTGCGGCCGGAACGTGGAACTGGATCACGTTCGTTCCGGCATGCTGCAGGGTCACCGGCAGTTCGAGGTCCTCGCCGGTCGGGACGGTGAAGCTCCTGGCCTCCGCACCGTCCACGGAAATCTCGATCTCGACCTCCCCGTCCTCACCCAAGGGCGGCCTTCCCTGATCGTCGATCCTGAGCCTGATCGTCACCGGCTCGTCGAGGATGGCGAAGACCGGCGCGGTCGTGATCTGCAGCCGCCGGTCCCAGTCGGTGTCGTGTCCGGTCATCAGCAGATGCAGGGGCGCGGGAAGGTCCGGCGCTAGGTCGACGTCGTGCAGCCGGCCGTCGGAGATCAGCACCGCACCGGCGAGCCGGGCCCGCGGCTCTTCCGCCATCGCCTCCGAAAGCGCGGTCATCAGGAGGGTGCCCTGGTCCTCCTCCCCATCCCCGAGCCGCACGACCCGAAGCTCGGTGTTCTCCAATGTCGCGATCTCGCGCTTCAAGCCTTCGAGCGCCCTCTCCGACTGGTCGGGACGGTCGCCAATCTGCTGGCTCGCGCTCTCGTCCACCACCGCGACCACGATATCCGACAGGGCGGCGCGATCTTCGCTCTGGAGCGACGGGCCGGAGAGGGCGGCGAGGAGCGCCAGCGCAGCCAGCGCGCGGAGCCACCATCCCGAGAGGCCGCGCCAGAGGGCGAGCCCGACGACAAGGACCGCCGCGACCCCCAGGGTGATCAGGACCGCCCAGGGAACGAGTGGGTCGAAGATCAAGGTCTCGGTCACTTGCGGCCCACTCCCTCAATTCCCCAGCCGGTCGAGCAGCGCCGGCACGTGCACCTGGTCCGACTTGTAGTTGCCGGTCAGGACATGCATCACGAGGTTCACCCCGAATCTCAGGGCGATTTCCCGCTGCCGCTCCCCGGCATAGCCGCGCCCGACGGGAAACATCCTGTTGCCGGCCTCGTCCACGGCCCAGGCCGCCGCCCAGTCGTTGCCGCCGATGACCACCGGCGTCACGTTGTCGTTGAGGTCGCGGAACGGCATTCCCTCCACGGCCACCGCGTCCGCCGGCGAGGCCTCGACCCAGAGGGTTCCCTCGCGGTAGCGCCCGGGATAGTCCTGCAGCAGATAGAATGTCCGGGTCAGGACGTGATCGGAGGGTATCGGCTCGAGCGGCGGCACGTCGAGCGGACGCGCCAGTTCCTGCAGCTTCCGGCCAGCCGGGGTGGCGCTGCCCGCGCCGGAGACATCGGCGTCCCGCGTGTCGAACACGATCATGCCGCCCGACCGGAGATAGGCGTTGAGCTTCGCGTAGGCGGCATCCGAGGGAATCCGCTGATCGACCGTGACCGGCCAGTAGAGCAGCGGAAAGAAGGCCAGCTCGTCTATCTCGAGGTCGACCCCGACCGGCGCATGCGGCTCGACGGAGGTGCGGCGGAACAGCGTCAGCGAGAGGCCCTCGAGCCCGGCCGCGGCGATCCGGTCGACATCCGCGTTGCCGGTCAGGACATGGCCAAGCGTCACCGCCTCCGTCGCGTTGACCGCAAACTCGGTATCGGTGCCCGCAAACCGATCGGATTCCTGAGCGCGAGCGCCATCCGCGGCCGGAATTGCCACCGCCAGGATCGCCACCAGCGCCGCTGCGCGGAACCCCGCGAGTCGCCCCGCGAGCCAGAGCGCCGCGATCACGTCGACAAGGAGGAGCGCGACGCCCAAGCCGAGAACCGGCCCGCCGAGGGGCTTCTGACGGCTCACGGCAAGCCCTTCCACCGGCACGCGCGCGGGCCAGACAGATGGCGCGAGCACAGTCTCCGGACCGATCACGTTCAGGGCGATCCGGCGATCCTCGCCGGCATAGAGGCCCGGCGGCGTGTCCGGTTTCGGAACGGCGTCGGCCAGCTCCTCTCCCGGCACGCCGGGCAGCGTTCCTGCCTCGTCGATCTGGCCGAACGCGTCGATCCGGCTATCGATCGTCCAGGTGGTTCCGGCAATATCGGCCGCTTCCGGGCTCGCAGAACGGGTGGAGACCGCCAGCCGCTCCAACATCGACACGAAGAGACCCGAAAGCGGCAAAGTCGACCAGTCCGCGTTGGCGGTCACGTGGAACAGGACGACCTGGCCCGCGCCGACGCGCTTGCGGGTCACCAGCGGCGTCCCGTCGGCGAGCGAGGCGATGGTACGGTCCGCCAGGGTCGGATCGGGCTGCGCCAGCACCTGCGCGTTCACCGTCACGTCCCCGGGGATCGGCAGGCCGCCGAACGGGGAATCGGCGTCGAAGGGGCGGAGCGATTTCGGCTCGCCCCAGCTCATGGCGCCGCCGACGCTCCGGCCGCCGGCCCGGAGACGGACCGGCAGGAGCGGATCCTCCGCGGTGCGGCTTATGTCGGACCCGGCAAGCCGCGGTCCCGCGAAGCGCACGAGAAGCCCGCCCTCGTCGATCCAGCCGAGAAGCGCCTCCTGCTGCGCGTCGGGGATCGTGGCCACGTCGGCCAGGATGATCGCGTCAGGGTTGGCCAGAAGCACCTCGTCCAGGCTTCCGTCGAGCAAATCCGCGACCGGCGCCAGAGCCTGCCGGAGATAGTGGCCGGGCGCCAGCAATCGCAGGCCCTCGCGATCCTCGCTCCCCTCGATCAGCGCCACTTCGCGACGGCGCAGCGCATCGTCGGTCAGGCTGACGGCCGCGGCGGAGCGGAGTCCCGGGATCTCGAACCGCGTCATGCGGTTGCGCAGCTCGGGCGGCAGGGACAGCGCGGACTGCGCCACGGTCTTGCCGTCGGCAAAGGTGACCTCCGCTTCAGCGAGGCGCCTCTCGACGCCGTTCGGATCGGGGCCAAGGGCTTCGACCGACACGCGTGCGGCGCCGGTACCTCGGGCCCGGACCATCTCGATCCCGATGGCGCCGTTCTGGTAGCGGGGCGGCCGCAGACCGTAGACGGGCCGAGGGGTCTCGAAAATGCGCACCTCGCCATGCGTCTCCAGCGAGGCGAGAACCTTCTCGCGCCAGTCGTAGGCCAGGCCGTCCGACAACCAGATCGTGTCGAAATCTCCCTTCAGCGTCCGCGCCCATTCCGCCGTATCCTCGGGAGCCCAGGGCGCGGGCGTCTGGCCGGGCAGTTCGGAGACCCAGCTTCGGGCGGCGCGAAAGGGCAGCTCGCCCTTTGGCGGGTCGGTCAGAAGGACGAGCGCGGCCGGCCGGTCGGTGCGTGCCGCCTCCTCGAGCGCCTGCTCGGCGCGATCGAGCCGGCGGGGCCAGTCGGCGGCGTCCGCCCAGGTGCCGTCCACGAGGACGAGAACCGGGCCGGACCCAGCCTGCCGCGTCTCGGGGTCGAGAACGGGCCCCGCGAACCCGACGATCAGGGCGGCCACCGCGAGCGAGCGCAAGAGCAGGAGCCACCAGGGCGTCCTGTCGCTCTGCTGAGCGTCGTCCGAGAGCCCGAGAAGGAGCGCGACGCCGGGGAACCGGCGCCGGATCGGGGCCGGCGGCACCGCCCGCAGAAGGACCCAAAGGACCGGCAGGGCAAGCAGACCGACAAGAAGCCAGGGGGCGGTGAATCCGATCGGGCCGAGGACGAGCACTCAGACCACCCGTTCGAGGGCCGAATAGGCCCAGAGCAGTGCCGAGGAGGCCGGCCGGTCGGTGTGATGGCAGACGTATTGCCAGCCGGTCAGACGGGCAAGATCGGTCAGTTCTTCCTTCCGTTCCGCCAATCTGGCGAGATAGCGATCGCGCAGGTCGCCCGCCTTCAGGGTCTCGTGCCGGATCGATCCGCCCATGCTCTCGAAGATCGTCCGCCCGTCGAAGGGGAACGCCTCCTCCTGCGGGTCGAGGATCTGGACCAGCGCCCCGGAGACGCCGCGATCCGCCGCCTCAGTGAGGGCCCGGCGCGCCGGTTCGAGATCGCCGAGAAAGTCGGATACGAAGACGGCGCGGGATCGCGAGGGCATCTCGCGGGCCTCGGGAGAGCCGTATTCGCTGTCGTCCGGGACCACCAGCGCCTCGGCGAGCCGCACGAGCTGGACCTCGCCGGACCGGGGCCGCAGGCCCCGTCCCGAAAGGCCCACCCTTTCGCCGCCGCGCACCAGGAGCACCGCGAGGGCGAGGGCGAGCTCGCGGGCGCGGTCGCGCTTCTCGGGCAGGGTCGGCCGCGACGAGAAGGCCATGGAGCGCGACGGGTCCACCCAGAAGGTGACCGACTGCGCCGCCTGCCATTCCTTCTGCCGCACGAAATGGGCGTCGGACCGGCCCGAGCGGCGCCAGTCGATCTCCCGTGCCTCGTCTCCCGCGACCAGCGGCCGATACTGCCAGAACTCGTCGCCCTGCCCCGCCCGGCGCCGGCCGTGCTGGCCGAGGATCACCGAGGAGGCGAGGTGCCGCGCCCCGGCGAGCAGGGCAGGAAAAGGCGCCGCTTGCGCCTCGGAACGGGACCGGAGGGCGACGGCATCGCTCACGCCGCCGGCCGAAGCCGGAGCGTCGTCTCGGCCGTCTCTGCGATGAGCGCGTCGAGGCGCTCGCCCCTCGCCCGAGCAGCGAAGGTCAGGGCCATGCGGTGGGTGAGGACCGGCGCGGCCATGTCGGCGACATCCTCGACGTTCGGGGCGAGACGTCCCTCTAGCAGCGCCCGCGCCCGGACCGTCAGCATCAGGGCCTGTGCGGCGCGGGGGCCCGGCCCCCATCCCACGTGGTCGCGGATCGCCGCCGGCGCATCCGCCTCGCCGGGACGGCAGGCGCGGACGAGATCGAGGATCGCGTCGACCACCCCGTCGCCCACCGGCATCCGGCGGAGAAGGAGCTGCGCCGCGATCAGGTCATGATCGGTGAAGACGGGACGGGCCGCCTCCTCGGTGGCGCCGGTGGTCGCGAGGAGGATCTCCCGCTCCGTGTCGCGATCGGGATAGGGCACGTCGATCTGCACGAGGAAGCGGTCGAGCTGCGCCTCGGGCAGCGGATAGGTCCCCTCCTGCTCGATCGGGTTCTGCGTCGCGAGGACGTGGAAGGGCGCGGCGAGCGCATGCGGCTGGCCCGCCACCGTCACCGATTTCTCCTGCATCGCCTGCAGGAGGGCGGACTGAGTGCGGGGCGAGGCGCGGTTGACCTCGTCCGCCATAAGGAGCTGGCAGAAGACCGGCCCGCGGATGAACTTGAAGGCACGCGACCCGTCGGCGCCGGTCTCCAGCACCTCGCTGCCGAGGATGTCCGCCGGCATGAGATCCGGCGTGAACTGCACCCGCTTGCCGTCGAGCCCCATCACCGTGGAGAGCGTCTCCACGAGGCGCGTCTTGCCCAATCCCGGCAGGCCGATGAGCAGGCCGTGCCCGCCGCAGAGCAGCGTCGCGAGCACCAAATCCACGACGCGGGTCTGGCCGACGAAGCGCTTCGCGATGCTCTCGCGCGCCTCTCCGAGCTTCGCACCGAGCGCGTCGATCTCGTCGAGAACGGGGTCGGACATGACAGGCCTCCTCGGGGGTCTAGGTCGTGCCGGTAGGATGAAGACCTATCCCGACCCGCACAATCGGCAAAACCTGAGGTGGGACAAATGGCCGTGATGCCCGACGCCCGTGCCCTGGAAGAGGCCGCCCGCGCCGCATCGAAAGGCGGTTTGCCGCCGGTCGAGGCGTGGAACCCCCCGTTTTGCGGCGATCTCGACATGCGGATCCGCCGCGACGGCACCTGGTTCTACCAGGGCACACCGATCGGCCGGCACAAGCTCGTACGGCTGTTCTCGACCATCCTCAGGCGCGAGGGCGAGCGGTATTTCCTCGTCACGCCCGTCGAGAAGGTCGGCATCGAGGTGGAGGACGCGCCGTTCGTCGCCGTGGAATTCACCGAGAGCGACGGCGCCCTGACCTTCCTGACCAATGTGGGGGACCGCACCACCGCCGGTCCCGACCATCCGATTCGGGTCGAGCTCGACGCGCGCGGCGAGCCCTCCCCCTATGTCCATGTCCGGGGCGGGCTCGCGGCGCTGATCGACCGCAAGAGCTTCTATCGCCTCGTCGATCTCGGCGAGACGCGGAAACACGAGGGGGCGGAGTGGTTCGGCGTCGCCTCGGCGGGCGTCTTCTTCCCGATCATCCCGGCGGCCGAGCTGCAGCAGGACTGATCGTCAGGCCGTTCGCCGGGCCGGTCCGGCGCATTCGCCGTCCGGATGCTCGACCTCGAGGGTCGAGTGGCCGATGTCGAAGCGCTGGTCCAGCGCGTGCTTCGCCCGCCGGACGATCTCCGGCGCCGCGGTCAGGTCGACCACGACGAGATGCGCCTCGACGGACCGCCGTCGCTCGTCGATCTGCCACAGATGCACGTGGTGGACGCTCTCGACCCCCTCCACATCCGAAAGCGCGCGCCGCACCGCCTCGGTGTCAGGCTCCCCCGGCGCCCCGAGCATCAGGAGCCGGATTACCGGCGGGAGTTCGGAATCCGGCGTGCCAGAGGATGTAGACGGAGATGCCGAGCGTCACGATCGGGTCGACGAGCCGCCAGTCGAAGAGCAGGATGAGCGTTCCGGCGACGATCACGGCCACCGATCCGAGTGCGTCGGCGAGATTGTGGAGGAAGGCGGCCCGGATGTTCATGCTGGTCTTCGCCATGCGGACCGTCAGCAGGACCGTGGCGAGATCGACGGCGAGCGCGATGCCGGCCAGGATCACCACGATCCAGCCCTCGACCTCGGGCGGATCGACGAGTCGCATCAGCCCCTCGTAGACGAGAAGGAGGCCGATCACGACGAGGGTCGTGAGATTCACGAGCGCCGCCACGACCTCCGCCCGCCCGTAGCCGAAGGTCATCGTGTCGTCTGCCGGGCGCCGCGCGATCTTCCGCGCCGCGAAGGCGATGACGAGCGATAGCGCATCGGATAGGTTGTGAATCGCGTCGGCGATGAGCGCCAATGATCCGGAGAGCAGACCACCGATGAACTGCGCCACGGTGAGCAGAAGGTTGACGCCGACAGCCATCCCGACGCGCGTGTCGCCAGCGTCCGGGTCGACATGATGGTGATGGTGGTGACCGTGATCGTGGGGCATGCATATCGTCTCTCACAGGCCCGGACCGGACGGAAGGCCGATTCGACATGCGCCGCCGGCCCGTGCGGTCGCAGTGCGGCAGCGAAGGAGCCGAACCGATGGACAACGCAGTCCTGATCGTCGGGGTCGGAGATGGTCTCTCGGCCTCCCTGGCGCGCGAGCTTGCACGGGACCACGCGCTGACCCTGGTGGCGCGCGACATCGGCAAGCTCTCCGACCTCGCGCGGGAGACCGGCGCGGCGGTGCGCGAGGGCGATGCCACCGACCCCGAGCGAATGGCCGAGATCGTCGCGGGAATCGAGGATCGGCTCGCGATCGCGGTCGCCCATCCCTCCGCCCGAACCCGCGGCGCGCTGGTCGATCTGGAGCCCGCGGAGGTGCGGCGGACACTCGACGTCTCGGCTTTCGGCAGCTTCGTCGTGGCCCAGGCGGCGGCCCGGCGGATGCTCGCGCAGGAGGGGCCGGTCAGAGGCACGATCCTCCTGACCGGGGCGAGCGCCGGCGAGAAGGGCTTCCCGCGATCCGCCCCCTTCGCGATGGGAAAGTTCGCCCAGCGCGGGCTGGCGCAGTCCATGGGCCGGGAACTCCATCCCGAGGGGATTCACGTCTGCTGGGTGAATATCGACGGGGCGATCCGCAATCCCGGCCGGTCCGAGGACCGGCCGGGAGCGATGCTCGACCCGGCCGCCCTCGCCCGGATCTACCGGCAGATCGCCGAGCAGGACCGCTCGACCTGGTCGAACGAGATCGCAATTCGGCCGTGGGTCGAGCAGTTCTGAGCGCTCAGGCCGCGGCGCGACCGCGGGCGGGATATTCGTTCTCCCGGATGAAATCGACCCTCTCGAGGAGCGCCTCAAGATCGGGCCGCGCGAAGGGGGAGTTCGACACGGCGGCGAGGTAGAGCCGGCCGTCCGGCCGGACCCAGAACACGGCGGGCTCGGCGAAGCGTCCCTTCTCGCTGTCCTGGATCGGGTCGGACAGGTAAAGTCCCCACTCCTTCGCCTGGCTCTCGCTCAGCCCGTAGCCCATGGGGATCGGATCGAGGCCCCATTCCTCGTGGGCCCGCCGGGCCCGGTACTCGCTGTCCATGGAGACGTAAATCGTCTCCACGCCCTTCTCGAGAAACCGGTCGTAGAGCTCGCGGACCTGCGAAAGATACTGCTTGCAGACCGGGCAATGCAGCCCGCGATAGACGATGATCTGGGTGAAGGACCCGGGGCTCTGGTCGGCGAAATCCCACTCGGTGCCGATGATCAGCGGCAGCTTCAGGGCGGGGGCCGCCGTGTCGGGTGTCGGTGTGTCGGGCATGTCCCATCTCCTTTGCAATGGTCGGATTGACAGCCGAAGACGTCGCCGGCCCGTCGCGTTCCCTTGACGCGTCGGGATGCCACGCCACCCTGCCGCGAGGGAGGGTGAGGCATGGCACGAAGGCTGACCCGCAGCGACTGGGCGCGCGATCCGCAACACTGGATCGGACGTTTCGAAGGACGCGACCTCGGCACGGGAATCACAGTGCTTTTCTTCTCTTCCGACGAAGTCGGGGCCGGTCCGACGCTGCACCGGCATCCCTATGACGAGGTGTTCGTCCTCCGCCAAGGCCGCGCGCTGTTCGTCCTCGGCGAAGAGCGGATCGAGGCCGTGGAAGGGGACGTGCTCCTCGCTCCGGCGGGCTTGGCCCACCGGTTCGGGAACCGCGGGCCCGGCCGCCTGGAGACAACCGACATCCACCTCAGCGCGGAGTGGATACAGGAGGACATCGACTGATCAGAGTTCCGCCTGCAGGTCGCGGTTCAGACGGCGATGGATCCGCCGCCGCGACCAGGGGCTGCGGAGCTGGATCGTCGACAAGTGCTCGGGATGGAACAGCAATCCGGCCTCGTGCCGCTTGATCCGATAGGTCTTCCGCCCGGCGGCGATGGTCGCCGAATGACCGGTGGCGGCCACCACCGTCAGCGTCACCCGGTCGATTGCCTCTGCCTCCACCGGCTCGCTGGCATGCAGCGAGATCCGGGTGAGCAGGCCGCCGAAGCTGCCGCCGTCCATGTAGGCGCCCGAATCGAGCGGCCCCTCGTTCGTCGCGGCACTGGGATCGGAAAGGTCATCGGCTGCCAGTTCGTCGTTCTGGGTGATCGTCGCGGTGGTCTTGTTGCCGTTGCGGCATTCCACGTCGGCGATCAGGGCGGTGATGTAGGCGGGCTCCGCGCCCATGTTGGAGATGAAGAGACGGGCGTCCTCGTTCGATCCCGCGCCGCGGCTGATCATCAGCATCGGTCGCCGCGTCCGCCGGATCCCCGTCAGGAACAGGTTCAGATAGACGATCCACACCACCGCCAGGACGGCGTTGGTGACGGTGTTCAGGGTCTGCGAGTTCGCGGCGATCCAGTCAATCATGCGGCGGGAAGACGGAGCGGCCGGAGGGGGTTCCCTAGCATAGTTCAAGAGCCGGGCGATCGGGACGCGACGACCTCGGCGGGATCGACCTCGCGCCACTCGCCGGGCATCAGATTGTCGAGGTCTATCAGGCCGATGGAGCAGCGGATGAGGCGCAGGCAGGGCAGGCCGACATGGGCACACATGCGGCGGACCTGGCGGTTGCGGCCCTCCGAGATCGCGAGGCGGAGCCAGGCGTCGGGGACGGACTTGCGGGCGCGGACGGGGGGGTCGCGGGGCCAGAGGGCGGGAGGCGTGATCCGGTCCGCCTCGGCGGGGCGGGTCGGGCCGTCCTTCAGCGGGATGCCGGCACGGAGCGCGGCGATCTGCGCCGCGTCCGGATCGCCCTCGACCTGGACCAGATATGTCTTTGAAAAGGCGTGTTTCGGATCGGTCAGCCGGGCCTGGAGCGGACCGTCATTGGTCAGCAGAAGAAGGCCCTCGCTGTCGCGGTCGAGGCGGCCGGCGGGGTAGAGGCCGGGCAGGTCGAGCCAGTCCGCGAGGCCCGGCCAGTGGCCGTCGGAGGTGAACTGGCTGAGCACGTTCATGGGCTTGTTGAAGGCCACGAGACGGGTCGGTCCGGGGTTGCGCCGGGGTCTCGGACGGGGTCTGGACCGGCGCGAGGTCACTGTCGGATTCCCGTCGGACTCCCGTCGGAGTCCCGTCGGAGGCCGGAACGGAGGAATTCATCGATTTGCGTGATGTCAGACCGGTCAATCATTCGTTTTACTGTTGCGTCTCCCGGGTCTAGATCGATGTCAGACACCCATTCAAGGAGACACCAGATGACCTTCTTCGACACCCATGCCGCCCCCGGCCGCACCCACTCCCCCGCCCGCGACGACCTGGTCCGGCTGGGGCTGATCGGGATGATCTTCGCCACGCTCGCCATCGGCATCATGCTCGCCACCGGCCTGCCCGGCGCCCCCTTCGCCGCGCAGCCCGATACCGGCATCGACTGGCACGGCAACGTGGCGGCCTCCGGCGAAATCTGAGATGGCCGCGACTCCGGCGTGACCGACCCCCTGCCCCGGGGGCCGGTCGCGCCGCCCCCTGCCCGGAGGCCGGCGACCGGTCCCGATCCGCGCGGTCCGGCCTAGTCGGGCAGCGCGTAGGCGACCACCTCGTCGCCCACCTCGGGCTTCAGGATCGAGTTGCCCCCGGCCACGAACACCACCCATTCGCGGCCGTCATGCTCGAACACCGCCGGGTTCGCCACAGCCGGCGCCATGACGTTGTCGTACCAGAGCTGCTCGCCTGTCTCCGCGTCGAGGGCCCGCACCCGGGCGTCGATCGAGGCGCCGATGAAGATCAGCCCGCCCCCCGTCACCGCCGGCCCGCCGATCGTCGGGGTGCCCCAGCTCTCGGGCATGTAGAAGCCGTAGCGCTGCACCCGGCCGAAGGGCCTTTCCCAGACCTTCTCGCCATTGGCGATGTCGTAGGCCGACATGGTGCCGAAGGGCGGCTTCCAGCAGGGCATCCCGGCCCAGTTCTCGAAGGGCGCGAGATAGAAGCCGTAGGGCGCCCCCTCCTGGGCGTAGTAGCCCGATTCGTTGCCCGAGCCGCCGTTGATGCGCTCGTATTCCGCCCGCGGCACGAGGCGGTATTCCTGCACCACGCGGCTGGCGTTGACGTAGAGCAGCCCGCTCTCGGGATCGACGGCGGCGCCGCCCCATTGCATGCCGCCGGCTGTGGCGGGGTAGGTCAGGGTTCCCTCGGTCGAGGGCGGGGTGAAGAGGCCCTCGTAGGTCATCGCGTCGGCCCGGCGCGAGCAGCCGCCGAAGGAGACGAGATCGGCGAGCCACCAGGTTCCGGGCCAGGCCTCGGGGTCGTTCGTGGGCGGCGGGGCGGTCGGGAAGGGCTGGGTCGGGGAAGCCTTCTCCCCTTGTGCGTCGGAGGCGGGGACGTCGCGCTCCTCCCAGTCGAAGATCGGCTCGCCGGTTTCGCGGTTCAGGACGTAGAGGAAGCCCTGCTTGGTGGTCTGGACCAGGGCCGGGGTCGTCTCGCCGTCGCGCTCGATGTCGATCAGGGTCGGCGCGGCGTTGGTGTCGTAATCCCAGATGTCGTGATGGACGAGCTGGCGCGACCAGGCGATCTCGCCCGTCTCCACGTCCACGGCGGTGACCGAAGTGGCGAGCGGAATGTCCTCGGTGCGGTTGCCGCCCCAGTAGTTCGGCGAGGGGGACGAGACCGGGATGTAGACGAGGCCGAGCTCGGGATCGGCGCTCATCGCCGTCCAGACATTCGCGGTGCCGGTCTTCTTCCGGATGTTCTCGGGAATGAACTCGACAGTCCATTTCTTCTCGCCGGTGCGTGCGTCGAGACCGAAGACGGTGCCCGGCGGCGCCTGCTCGTAGGCCCAGTCCTTGCCGGCCCAGCCGAGCACCAGCGTGTCGCCCACCACCGTCGGCGGCTGCAGCAGCGACAAGGGCCAGCGGTCGTTCGTGGTGTTCCACTGGTTCACGTCGAGGATCCCGCCCTCGGCGAAATCCTGGCACGGCTGGCCGGTATCGGCGTCGACCGCGTGCAGCGTCGCCGTCATCGTCCCGATATAGACGCGCTTCTGGCAGGGCTGCCCGTCCTGCGGGTCCTGCGCCGCCCAGTAGGCCACGCCGCGATTCTTCAGCGCCGGCTGGGTCAGGGCCTCGAGCCGCGACTGGCTGTCGTAGCTCCACTTCTGCTCCCCGGTGGCCGGGTCGAGCGCGAGGATGCGGTAGAAGGGCGTGCCGAGATAGAGCGTGTCGTTGGCGTAGATCGGCGTCGCCGACCAGACCGTGGGCGGCAGCTCGCCCGACCCGTCCGACATGTCGCCGGTATGGACCGTCCATTGCCGCTCGAGATCGCCCACGTTCTCGGGCGTGATCTGGTCGGCGGGGGCGTATTTCTGCGCCGAGAGCTGGCCGTGGAACGTGTCCCATGTCTCCTGCGCGGCGAGCGGCGCGGCGGCGAGGGCCAGGGCGGCGGCGGTGACGGAAGCGAAGGCGAAGGCGAGAAGACGGGTCATCCTGCATCTCCGAGCATCTGGCCGACCGGCAGGGTGCAGAGCGCGACCACAGCGGGGATCAGGATCAGCGGCTGCTGCAGCAGGACCGCCGCGAAACAGGTGGCGATCCCGGCGAGGAGATAGAGCGCGAGGGCGGCGCCGCGCCAGGCGGCGGTGACGAGGAGGAGGACGGCGAGGAGGATCATGCCGGCGGTTCCGAGGGCGGTCAGGAGCGGCCCGGCGGTGCCGTCCACCCCGGTCTCGGGCGAGAGATAGGCGCGGATCGAGGCCGCCAGCCCGGCGAGGGCCGCCAGGGCCGCGACGATGGAGAAAATCTTTCTGGGACTCATGGCACTCTCCCGAACCGGATACGGGCGCGGGGCACGGCCCGCACGAACAGGATGATAGACCGATCGGCGGGGCGATCACCCCCCGGCGTGGCGCGGAGCGGGGGAAAGGGCGGGGGAACATCCGGCGGGCGTTCCCCGCCCTTCCGCCGCCGCCCGGGATCGGGCAGGAGCGGGGAATGGTGCTCGCGCTCGACGATCGCTGGATTTGGGATGCCTGGTACGCGCGGGCGGAGGGGCTCTGGCACGCCTTCTTCCTGCAGGCCCCGAAGGCGCTCGGCGACCCCGAGCTGCGGCACTGGAACGTCAGCGTCGGTCACGCGGTGAGCCGCGATCTCAGGGACTGGACGCATCTCGGCACCTGCCTCGCGCCCGCCGGGGGGCCGGCCTGGGACGATTTCACCACCTGGACGGGGTCGGTAGTCGCCGGGCCGGACGGGCTCTGGCATCTCTTCTACACCGGGACCTGCCGGGCGGAGGACGGGCTCTGGCAGCGGATCGGCCATGCCGTGTCGGACGACCTGCACGTCTGGCGGCGGGTGGGCGAGGCGCCCTGCCTCGACCTCCTCGGGCCGGTGGCGCGGCACTACGAGGCGGCGCATCGCGCGGGCCACTGGCACGACCGGGCGATGCGCGACCCCTGGGTGATGCGCGACCCCGGCGGCGGCGGCTGGCTGATGCATTTCACCGCGCGGACGGCGGGGGCGGCGGAGGCCAATGCCGGCGGGGCGATCGGGCTCGCCACCTCGCCGGACCTGTGGACCTGGAGGCTGCAGCCGCCGGTGTTTTCGGGCGATTTCGGCCAGTTCGAGGTGCCGCAGGTCTTCTCCGCGGCGGGGCGGTGGTACTGCCTCTTCTGCACCGCGGCGGAGCATTGGTCGGCGGCGCGGGCGGCGCGGCCGGGGGGCGCAGTGACGGGCACGCATTACCTCGTGGGCGACGGGCCGCGCGGGCCCTGGCGGGTCGCCGGGGGCGCGTTCCTCGACGGCGCCCTGCCCGGCCGGCGCTATGCCGGGCGGGTGCTGGAGACGGAGGCGGGCCTCAGCTTCCTGGGCTTCGCCGACCGGGGGGCGGATGGCGGCTTTCTGGGCCACGTGACCGACCCGGATCCGGTGGAGATCGACGCGGCGGGGCGGCTCGCGATCCGGCGCGGCTGACCGCGGCCGCCCGGCTCAGGCGCGGCGGCGGAGGAGGCCCAGACCGGCGAGGCCGGCGAGGAGAAGCGGCAGCGCCGCCGGCAGCGGCACCGGCGCCAGCAGACCCACGGTGAGCTCGGGATCGGTCAGGTCGGGCGAGAGCCCTTCCTCGACGCGGATCAGGCCGACACCGGGAGCGTAGGACTTGAATTCCCGCGCGTCGGGCTCGAGCGCGGTGGTCTCGAGCGTGACGAGCACGTCGTCGAAACTCCCCCAGCCGAGATCGAGGCTGCCGCCGAGGGCCGCGACCATCGCCGCGTCGAGCGCGCCGTCGGCCTCCGCGAATTCCTGGTAGTAGGCGTCGCCGAGGCCGGGTGCGGCCGGCATGGCGAGCCCCGGCAGGGCGCCGTTCGCGCCGGCGAGCCAGGCCGAATTCGGCATCCGTGCCGAGGAGCATCCCGGCGGCGTCGTAGCGGTAGTTCGTCACGTCCTCGCCCATGTACCAGACATTGCCGGCGGTATCCTGTGCGTAATAGTCGAGCGTCTCCTCGACCAGCAGGCCGTTCTCGGTCGCGCGGTCGCGGAGGGCCGTGGTCCCGACGCCGAGAAGCGCGCGGCCCGGCCCGGCGAAGTCGAGCGTGAACCCCTCGACGGTCTCCGAGTTGGCGCCGCGATAGGCGCGGGTCGGGCCGGGGCGGACCGGGAAGTAGGGATTGTCGATCGCCGCGCCCGGGGCGAAGCTCGCCGCTCCGAAATCCGGCAGGACGGGGGCGGCGGCGCAGGGGGCGGACGCCGCGACGAGACACAGGGCGGCAAGGCGGGTCACGGTCGGGTTCATGGACGAGTCCTCGGGTAGGGGCCGCGGGGATGCGACGCGGCGCCCAGCCGACCCGGTGCCGGAGCCGCTGGCCATTCCCCATCTGGGCGATGGCGCGGGGTCATCCTGCGGAAGGCGGATGGCGCGGACGGCGCCGGCGCGGTACCCTCCGCCTGCCGGGAGAGGAGGGACGAGCATGCGCGTCAGGGTCCGGATCGCCGCGGCCATCTTCCTCGTGGCGGCCGCGATGACGGCGACCTTCGCGGCGCTCGAGGCGCTCGCCGACGGGACGCCGACGCCGGGCGACGTCGTCGTGGACTTTCTCGAGGCGCTCTGCATCGCGGGGGCGATATTCAGCAGCGCGCTCTACGTCTCGCGGCTGCGGGAGGTGGAGACGGAGACGCGGAGCCTGCGTCGCGAGGTCGCCGACGCCGCGGCGGCGGGGGCGGCCTGGCGGCGCCAGAGCCAGCGCCTGCTGGAGGGTCTGGGCGCGGCGATCTCGCTGCAGTTCCACGACTGGCACCTGACCGAGGCCGAGCGCGACGTCGCGGGGCTGATCCTGAAGGGCATGTCGCTGAAGGAGATCGCCCGGGCCCGCGCGACGTCGGCGACCACGATCCGGCAGCAGGCGCGGTCGGTCTACCGCAAGTCGGGCCTCGCCAACCGGGCGGAGCTCGCGGCCTATTTCCTCGACGACCTGGTGATCGCGGATGGCGGGGCTGCCAAGGCGACCGACCGCCCGCCGGTCCAGCGGTTCAGCTGAGATTTTCCGAGGGCGGCGCGGCCGTCCTCCCCTCCCCTGTCGGCCGCGCCTCGATCAGCACGAAGGCCTGCGCCCAGGGATGGTCGTCGGTCAGGGTGACATGGACGACGGCCTCGTGGCCCGGCGGCGTCATCTCCGCGAGCCGGTCGGCGGCCCAGCCGGTGAGGGCCATGACGGGCTGGCCGGTGGCGAGGTTGGCGACCGCCATGTCCCGCCAGGCGATGCCCATGCGGAGCCCGGTGCCGAGCGCCTTCGAGCAGGCCTCCTTCGCCGCCCAGCGCTTGGCGTAGGTGCCGGCGACATCGGCGCGCGATTCGGCCTTGCGCCGCTCGGTCTCGGTGAAGACGCGCATGCGGAAGCGGTCGCCGAAGCGGTCGAGCACGCCCTGGACGCGGTCGATATTGGCGAGGTCGGTGCCGATGCCGAGGATCATGGGAAGAGGAGGCCCGCCGCCAGTCGTGGAACGGCCGGACGATAGGGGCTGCGGACGGCGGCGTCCACGGGGAGCCGGGGCGGCGCTTCACGCCGGGTCGGAAAGTTGCTAGCGGCAGGGCGGGCCACCGCCGCGCCGACCGCCGGAAGGGGCGTGCCCGCGCAGAAGTGAGGCGTGACGTGGACTGGACCGCGCTGATTCGCGAATTCGTGACGATCCTGGTGGTGATCGACCCGGTGGGGTCGATCCCGGTCTTCATCTTCGCGGTGCAGACCGTGCCGCAGCGGCTCCATCGCCGCTTCGCGCTGCGCGCCGTCGCCATCGCAACTCTGGTGCTGCTGGGGTTCCTCGTCGGCGGGCAGCTGCTGCTCGAGACGCTGGGGCTCCGGCTCGGCTCGTTCCAGATCGCCGGCGGCGTCATCCTCTTCATCTTCGCGATGTCGATGATCTTCGGCGAGTCCAAGCCCGCCCGCGAGATCGAGGAGGCGGAGCGCGACCATCTCGCCGGCGCGGTCTTCCCGCTCGCCATGCCCTCGATCGCCTCGCCGGGCGCCATGCTGGCGATCGTGGTCCTGACCGACAACCATACCGAATCGCTCGCCGACCAGGCGCAGACGGCGGCGCTTCTGGTCCTCGTCCTGCTGGCGACGCTGGCGCTGCTGCTCGTGGCGAGCGCGGTCTACCGCTTCATCGGCAAGACCGGGGTCAGCATCATCAGCCGCGTCATGGGCATCGTGCTGGCGACGATCGCGGTCGATTCGGTGATCGGCGGTCTCGACGGTCTCGGCGTGCTCGACGTGGCCGGCGGCGCGGGACCCGCCCTCGAGGCGGGCGAGTAGGTCCGCGCTCAGCCCTTGTCCTCGTCCTCGCCGTCCTCCGGCTGCTCGTCGCCGGGCAGGTTGAAGAAGCTCTCGGCATCGGAGACGTCGCGGTCGTCCTCCTCCTCGAGTTCCTCGCCGCTGTCGGACAGCGTGAAGGTCTCGAGGCCGGAGATCGCGGAGGGCATCTTCGGCTCGGCCGGCCCGGACAAGCTCTGCTCGGTGGAGACCAGCTTGCGGCGCTCGTCGTCGGTCATGACCTCGCCCGCCTCGGCGCGCTTCTTCGCCGCCTTCTGCACCGCGAGGTCGAGCTCGGACTGCTTGCACAGGCCGAGCGCCACCGGGTCCACGGGCTCGAGCTGGGACATGTTCCAGTGGGTGCGCTCGCGGATCGACTGGATCGTGGGCTTGGTGGTGCCGACGAGGCGCGAGATCTGGCTGTCGGCGAGCTCGGGGTGGAACTTGACCAGCCAGAGGATCGCCGCGGGGCGGTCCTGACGCTTCGACAGCGGCGTGTAGCGCGGGCCGCGGCGCTTCTCCTCGCCGACGGCGGCGGGGTTGAACTTGAGCTTCAGCCTGTGGAGCGGGTCCGCCTCGCCCTTGGAGATCTCCTCCTGGGTGAGCTGGTTGTTGGCGATCGGGTCGAAGCCCTTCACTCCGGCGGCGACGTCGCCGTCGGCGATGCCCTGCACTTCGAGCTCGTGCAGGCCGCAGAAATCGGCCACCTGCCGGAAGGTGAGCGTGGTGTTGTCCACGAGCCAGACCGCTGTGGCCTTGGCCATGATCGGTTTGTCAGCCATTCGTCGTCTCCTTCTCGCCCTCGGCATGGCTCCGCGCGGGCCCCGTCGGGGCCGGCCCTCCGGGTCGAGGGCCAAGTTCGCGTTGTCGGGGAACTCGAAGGGGATATAATCGGCCTCGGCCGGTGAGGAAAGGGTCAAATGCGCCTCCGTTTCGCAATCCTGGCCGCCTTCGCCGGCCTCGCGGGCCCGCTCGCGGCGGACGAGGCGGGCGATTTCGACTACTGGGTGCTCGCGCTCTCCTGGTCGCCCACATGGTGCGCGCTCGAGGGGCAGGCGCGGGGCGCGGCGCAATGCGACCGCGATCTGGGCTGGATCCTGCACGGGCTCTGGCCGCAATACGACCGGGGCTACCCGGAATATTGCTCGACTGCCGCGCGCGACCCGTCGCGGGCCGAGACCGGGGCGATGGCCGACATCATGGGCTCCGGCGGGCTGGCCTGGCACGCATGGAAGAAGCACGGACGCTGCAGCGGACTCCGGGCGGAGGACTACTTCGCGCTGTCGCGCCGGGCCTACGGGGGCGTGGCGCGGCCGGAGGTGCTCCGGCGGCTGGAGGAGCCCGTGCGCCTGCCCGCGCGGGTGGTCGAGGAGGCGTTCGTCGCCGAGGACGCGGCGCTGTTTGCCGACGCGGTGACCGTCACCTGCGAGGCGGGGCGGATCGACGAGGTGCGGATCTGCCTCTCCCGCGAGGACCTCGCGCCGCGGCGTTGCGGGGCGGACGTGGTGCGCGACTGCGCGATGACAGATGCGCTTCTCGACCCTCTCCGATGAGCCGCGGGACTGGCGCCTGGCGCTGATCGCGATCAATGTCGCGCTGCCCCCGGCGCTCGCCGCGCTCCTGCGGCTGCTGCCGCAGCCGGGGCGCGGCTGGGCCTTCCTCGCGGCGCTCATCCTGCTGCTGGCGCTCAACGCGCGGATGGCGGGGCCGCGGCAGGCGCGGCCGTGGGCACTGCTCTGCGCGATGCTGACGCTGGTCTCGGGACTTGTCTTCGGGTCGTTGTCCTGGATCGCGACGCTGGGAGAGCTGCCGGCGCTTCTGGTCTTCACGCCGCCGCCGTGAGGCGCATCCCCGCCCGCAGGAGGTCCGTCAGGTCGCCGAAATAGCCCTCCGAGCGGGCGGGTCGCGTGGGGTCGGAGGTGATCGCCAGGACGAGGCGCGGACCGACGGCGATGAGCTGGCCGCCGTAGCCGCGGGCGAGGGCGAAATCGCGGCCGCCCTCCGCTCCCAGGAACCAGCCGAGCCCGTAGCCGAGCCCCGACCAGGGCGAGCGGGTGCGGCGCGTCCAGGCCTCGGCCACCCAGTCCCCGGGCAGGACGCGGTCGCCCTCCCAGGTGCCGCCCTGCCGGTGCATCTCGCCGAAGCGCAGCATGGCGTCGAGGGTCATCCCCATCTGGTTGCCGCCGAGATAGTAGCCCTGCGGATCGCGCACCCAAGGCGGGGATCTCGACGCCGAGGGGAGCGCCGAGCCGGTCGCGCATCTGCGCCAGGAGCGACAGGCCCGTGGCCTCCGCCAGCACCGCGCCGAGAACGTGGGTGGAGCCAGTGGAATAGAGCATCCGCCCGCCCGGCGCGGCCACCATGTCGCGGCCGAGGGCGTCGGAGACCCAGTTCGGGGAGGAAATCCAGGCACCGTAGCTCGACCCCGAGGTGCGGTCGAGGCCGGCCTGCATGGCGGCGAGGTTCTCCATCGTGATCCGGGCGACGGCCGGATCGGCGCCGGCCGGGATCAGGCCGGGGGCGAGCGCGCCGATCGTCGCGTCGAGGCCGGGCACCTCGCCGCGGTCGATGGCGGCGCCGAGGCAGGCGGCGACCCAGGTCTTGGCCACGGACTTGACGTTGAAGGCCTCGCCGAGGCCCGGACCCCGGACGCGGCGGCGGAGCACCTCTTCGCCGTCCACCCAGGCTGCGATGGCGTGGAGCTGGCCGAAGCCGGCGGCGCGGTCGGCGAGCGCCGCCCAGTCGCCGGGCTCGGCGGCCCGCAGGGCGGGCGCGGCGAGGCTTGCGGCGGCGCCGGCGAGAAAGAGGCGTCTGTCGGTCATCGCGCCGATGGTGGGCCGGGCCGGCGGAACGGCGAGGGCCGGTCGCGGGACCGTGACCGGCCTTCAGCCGCCGGCGACCTCGAGGACGATCTTGCCGATATGGCCGGAGCCCTCCATGCGCGCATGCGCCTTCGCGGCCTCGGCGAGCGGGAAGGTCTCGTCCATGACCGGGCGCATCCGCCCGGCGGCGATCAGCGGCCAGACCTCGGCGGCGAGCGCGCGGGCGATCGCCGCCTTCGCGGCGACCGATTGCGGGCGCAGCGTGGAGCCGGTGATCGTGGCGCGTTTCAGCATGACGGGGGCGAAGTTCAGCTCCGCCCTGGCGCCGCCGAGGAAGGCGATCATCACCAGCCGCCCCCCGGTCTTCAGGCAAGATGACGTTGCGGGGAATGTAGTCGCCGCCGACCATATCGAGGACGACGTCGGCGCCGCCGGCCTGCTTCACCACGGCGACGAAATCCTCCTCTCGGTAGTTGATCGCGCGCTCGGCGCCGAGTTCTTCGCACTTGGCGCATTTCTCCGCCGACCCGGCGGTGGCGAGGACGCGCGCCCCGCGCAGGGTGGCGAGCTGGATCGCGGTGGTGCCGATGCCCGAGGAGCCGCCGTGGACGAGGAGCGTCTCGCCGCCCTCGAGCCGGCCGCGCTCGACGACGTTCGACCAGACGGTGAAATGGGTCTCGGGCAGGCAGGCCGCCTCGCGCAGGGAGAGGCCCTCCGGCACGGGCAGGCAATGGTCGGCGGGCGCGGTGGCGTATTCGGCGTAGCCGCCGCCCGGAAGCAGCGCAGAGACGGTCTCGCCGACGCGGGTCTCCGCCCCCGCCCCGGCGGCGGCGATCTCGCCGGAACATTCGAGCCCCGGCAGGTCGGAGGCGTCGGGCGGCGGGTCGTAGGCGCCGGCGCGCTGCAGGGCGTCGGGGCGGTTCACGCCGGCCCAGGCGACGCGGATCAGCACTTCCCCCGCTCCCGGCTCCGGCACGGCGCGGCGGACGGAACGGAGCACCTCCGGGCCGCCGGGCCCGGATATCTCGACGGCCTCCATCTCCGCGGGGAGGCTCGCGCTCACGGGCGCCCCCCGAAGGAGCCGGGGAAGTTCGGCGGCCGGAACGGCTTGCGGAGCCGCGACATGACGAAGTTCGGCCCGGCCATCATCGCCCGCCCGAGCGGGTTGGACACCACCCTTCCCTTCACGCGCTCGATCCACATGACGTCGTCGATGCGCCGGTCGATGAAGGCGCGGGTGTCCTGCGCCTCGAGCGAGCCGTCGCCGAGCCAGTAGAGCACCACGCTCGCATAGACGCCCGAGAGCGTGGCGCGCTTGGAATACCAGTTGCCGTCGGCCGAAGTGTCGCCGAGGGCGGTCCAGATCGCGTCCGCCGTCTCCCAGAGGGCGCGGGCGCCGTCGCGCGAATGCGTCGGCAGCGCGAAGAGCGTGGCGCCGCGGCGCACGATCTCGCGGTCCACGACCTCGAGCCGCAGCCAGATGGCGCGGGCGACCTTCTCGCTGTAGCGCAGCTCGGTCATGTCCTCGGCGGCCACCCGGCGGGCCATCTCGGCATCGCCGCGGCGGTGATAGGCGAGCGCCAGATCGACCGCGCCGCGGGGAAAGAGGGCCTGCGCCTCGGCGGGCGGCATGTCGGCGTCGCGGGCGGCGCGGCGCAGCGTCGCCTCCGACCAGCCGTCGAAGGGCACGTGCGCCAGCGCGGCGTCAAGCACCCGGTCTCTGGGATCGTCCATTGCGGCCTCCTCGCTGCTGTCGCTGGACAGGTAGGTCCGGCCATGCTAGACGGCCACCTCCTGCACGACTTCCGAAACCCCAGACTTAGAAAGGTGGTGAAAACCACATGCAGGTCAGCGTTCGCGACAACAATGTCGACCAGGCGCTCCGTGCCCTCAAGAAGAAGCTCCAGCGTGAGGGTGTCTTTCGCGAGATGAAGCTCAAGCAGCATTTCGAGAAGCCCTCGGAGAAGAAGGCGCGCGAGAAGGCCGAGGCCATCCGCCGGCAGCGCAAGCTCGCCCGGAAGAAGGCCCAGCGCGAAGGTCTCCTCTAGAGGCCCGCTCCCGCGACATCGCGACACCATCGAGCCCCCGGACCGCCGTTCGGGGGTTTCGTCTTGCGGGGACCCCGGAGCCGCGCGCGCGCCCCCCGCTTGCCCTTCCCCCTTCGGCGAAATACTCCCGCCGGAAGCCCGCGCCCGCCCGGGCGCGGGCGCGGGCGCGGGCGCGGATGATGGCGGGCGGCGGAGCCGCTCCGACCAGGGGGAACGATGGACCACTTTCTCTATCGCGACGGGCGGCTGATGGTCGAGGAGGTCGAGCTCGACCATATCGCCGATTGCGTCGGCACGCCCTTCTACTGCTATTCCGCCGCCACTCTGACGCGGCATTTCCAGCTCTTCGCGCAGGCGCTCGACGGGATGGACCACCTCGTCTGCTATGCCATGAAATCCTGCTCCAACCTCGCGGTGCTGAAGCTCCTCGGCGATCTCGGCGCCGGCATGGATGTGGTCTCGGTGGGGGAGTACGCCCGCGCCCGGGCGGCCGGGATCCCCGCCGACCGGATCGTCTTCTCGGGCGTCGGCAAGACGCGGGCGGAGATGGCGGAGACGCTGCGGGCCGGGATCCGGCAGTTCAACGTCGAATCCGAGCCCGAGCTCGAGGCGCTCTCGGAGGTGGCCGCCGGCCTCGGCCTGACCGCGCCGGTGGCGCTCCGGGTCAACCCGGACGTGGATGCGGGCACCCACGAGAAGATCGCCACCGGGCGCCGCCAGGACAAGTTCGGCGTGCCGATCGACCGGGCGGAGGCGCTCTACGCCCGGGCGGGCGCGCTGCCGGGCCTCGCGGTCGTCGGCATCGACGTGCATATCGGCTCCCAGCTCACGTCGCTGGCGCCCTTCGAGGAGGCCTACGGGAAGGTCGCGGCGCTGACCCGGCGGCTCCGCCAGCAGGGCCACGAGATCGGCCGGCTCGATCTCGGCGGCGGCCTCGGCATTCCCTATACCCGCGGCAACGACGCGCCGCCCCTGCCCTCGGATTACGGCGCGCTGATCCGCCGCACGGTGGGCGATCTCGGCTGCGAGATCGAAATCGAGCCGGGGCGGCTGATCTCCGGCAATGCCGGCGTGCTGGTGGCGGAGATCCTGTATCTGAAGGAGGAGGCGGAGCGGAGCTGGCTGATCGTCGATGCCGGGATGAACGACCTGATCCGGCCCGCCATGTACGGAGCCCATCACGACATCGTCCCGCTGGTGGAGCCCGAGGCGGGCGTGGAGACGCGGGACGCGGACGTGGTCGGGCCGGTCTGCGAGACCGGCGACACCTTCGCCCGCGCCCGCGCCCTGCCGCCGCTCGCGGCCGGCGACCGCGTCGCCTTCCGCTCGGCGGGCGCCTACGGGGCGGTGATGGCGTCGGAATACAATTCCCGTCCGCTGGTGCCGGAGGTGCTGGTCCGGGGGGATCACTTCGCCGTCATCCGGCCGCGCCCGTCGATTGACGAGATGCTCGCCCGCGATAGGGTCCCCGAATGGCTCTAACGCGGAATCCGCCGCATCGGGCCCCCACGATCGGGCCAGTGCCCGGAGGTCCATGACCCCGAGACGCCCCCTTCCGGAGGCCGCGCGCGCCGGCCTTCGCGCGCCGCTCAGACTGACCCGTGCCGGCCTCGCCGCCGAACGCGCGGCGCTCGCATTCTGGCCGCTCTGGTCGATCCTGCTCGCCGCGCTGGCGGCGCTGATGCTGGGGCTGCAGGACATCCTGCCGCTCGAGGCGGCGTGGTTCCTCGGGCTCGCGGTCATCGGCGGGGCGCTCTGGACGGCCTTCCGCGGCATCCGGCGCTTCCGCTGGCCGGGTGCCGCGGACGCCCTCGAGCGGCTCGACGCGACCCTGCCCGGCCGGCCGATCGCCGCGCTGTCGGACGCCCAGGCGATCGGCGCGGCCGACGCGGGCTCGCGCACCATCTGGGACGCCCACATGACGCGGATGGCCGCCCGCATCCGCGATGCGCGCGCCGTGCGGCCCGATTTCAGGATGGCGAGCCGCGACCCCTTCGCGCTGCGCTACGTGGCGCTCCTGGCCTTCGCCGTGGCGCTCCTCTTTGGCTCGGTGTGGAAGGTGGGCTCGGTGGCGCAGATGGCGCCGGGCGGCGGGCAGGCGCTGGCCGGCGGCCCGGCCTGGGAGGGCTGGATCGAACCGCCGGCCCATACCGGCCGCCCCTCGCTCTATCTCGCCGACCTGCCCGGAAGCGCGGTGGCGGTGCCCGAGGGCAGCCGGGTGACGCTCCGGCTCTACGGCGCGCCGGGTGCGCTCCGGGTCACCGAGAGCGTCTCCGCCGCCTCGGGCGAGGAGCCGCGCGAGGGCCCGGAGGCGAGCTTCGAGGTGACGCGGTCTGGCGAGATCGCGCTCGACGGGACCGGCGGGCGGGACTGGCAGATCGCCATGGTGCCCGACGCGCCGCCCTCGGTCCGCGTCACCGGCCCGCCGGAACGGGCGATGGGCGGCGAGTACCGCCAGGGTTTCGCCGCGCAGGACGATTTCGGCGTCGCCTCGGGCCGGGTGAAGATCGTGCTCGACCTCGACCGGGTGGAGCGGCGCCACGGCCTCGCGCCGCCGCCCGAACCGCGCGCGCCGCTCACCGTGGACCTGCCGCTGCCGATCTCCGGCGACCGGGGCGACTTCGTGGGCACGCTGGTGGAGGATTTCTCCGAGCATCCCTGGGCCAACCTGCCGGTCACCGTGACCTACGAGGTGGCCGACGAGATCGGCCAGACCGGCTCCTCGGGCCGGGTGGAGACCGAACTCGCCGGGCAGCGATTCTTCGATCCGCTGGCGCAGGCCCTCGTGGAGCAGCGCCGCGACCTGCTCTGGACACGGGACAACGCCGCACGGGTGGCCCGGATCCTGCGCGCCGTCTCCTGGCAGCCGGAGGGCCTCTTCCCCTCCGAATCGCTCTATTTGCGCCTCCGGGTCGCGATCCGCCGGCTCGAGGCGGGCGCGGAGACCGCATCGCTCGGGGCGGAGGTGCAGGACGAGATCGCCGCGGAACTCTGGGCGATCGCCAACGAGATCGAGTTCGGCGACCTCGACGATGCCCGCGAGCGGCTGGAACGCGCCCAGGACCGCCTCTCGGAGGCGATGGAGAACGGCGCCGACCAGGCCGAGATCGCCGAGCTGATGCAGGAGCTGCGCGAGGCGATGAACGACTACATCCGCCAGCTCGCCGAGGAGAACCGGGGCCAGCAGGATCAGCAGCAGGCCCAGGGCGAGAGCCGGGAGATCACCGGCGACCAGCTCCAGGAGATGATGGACGAGATCCAGCGCCTGATGGAGGAGGGCCGGATGGCCGAGGCGCAGCAGCTCATGGAGCAGCTGAACCGGATGCTCGAGAACATGCGGGTGACGCAGGGCGAGGGCCAGCAGGGCGAGGGCCAGCAGAGCATGCAGGGGCTCCAGGAGACGCTGCGCGACCAGCAGGGCCTGTCCGACGATGCCTTCCGGGGCATGCAGGACGGCCAGCGGGGGCAACAGGGTCAACGGGGCCGGCAAGGGCAGCAGGGCCAGCAGGGCCAAGGCCAAGGCCAGCCCGGCGAGGGCCAGCCGGGTCAGGGCCAGGCGGGTCAGGGCCAGCCGGGTCAGGGCCAGAGCCTCGCCGACCGCCAGCAGGCGCTGCGCGACGAACTGAACCGCCAGCGCGGCACCCTGCCGGGTGCCGGAACCGAGGGCGGGGACGCGGCGCGCGAATCGCTCGAGCGCGCCGAGCGGGCGATGGAGGGCGCCGAGCGGGCGCTGCGCGACGGCGACACGCCCGAGGCGCTCGACCGGCAGGCCGAGGCGATGGAGGCGCTCCGAGAGGGCATGCGCGACCTCGCCGAGGCGATGGAGGAGGAGCGGCGCGACGGACAGGGCTCGGGCCAGGGTCAGGCCATGGGCAATCCCGACGGCGGCGCCCGCGATCCCCTCGGCCGCGAATCGGGGCAGAACGGCCAGATGGGATCGGACCGGTCGAACCTCGTCCCCGAGGACGCCCAGCGCCGGGCCCAGGAACTCATCGACGACATCCGCCGCCGCTCCGGCGAGCAGGAACGCCCCGAACGCGAGCTCGACTACCTGCGCCGGCTGCTGGACCGCTTCTGAGCGCACGCCCCGACGGCGGCGCCGGGACCGGCCGGAAAGGCGGAGGCGGACTTTTCCGGCTGGAGGTCCAGGCGAAGCCGGCGGGCGGCCGACCGCGAGAGCGGGCCCGCCTCGCGGCCGAGGCCGATTGCCCGGACCGGGCGTCCGATCGGCCCGGGACGCCCGGCGACGGAGAGAGCGGAACCGGCCCCGGCGGTCAGGCGAAGCTGCCCATCGCGCGACCGATCAGCAGATAGGCGCGGCCGGTGCGGGTATGGGCCAGCGCGGCGAGCTCGTCATCCCCGGCGCGCGGCTCGAGGTCGGCGAGGAGCCGGTCGAAATGTCTCAGGAAATGGTCCGTGGCGTCCCGGAAGATCGGGTCCGACGTCATCCGCTCGGCGATCCGCCCCTCCGCGGCGGGATCGGACAGGGCGGCGGCATCGGCCACCCCGGCCCCCCGCTCCCCGGTCGCGACCCGGCGCAGGAGGGGGGGCGGGACCTCGCCCAGGGCGAAATCGTCCATGTAGATGCCGTCCTGGCTGAGAAGCGTCAGCACGTCCTGCGCCGCGGTGACGATCTGCTTGGACTGCGGATGCCGCAACGCCCGGCGCATGGCGCGGAAGCCTTCCTGGTCGTCCGGATCGGCGGGGAATTGCAGCGCCGCGATCAGGATCCCGGTATCGGCCGGCTCCGGCGCCTCCGCGCCGGTCGCTTCGGGGGCGGGGGACGCGGAGCCGGGCGGCTGCCGGGGCCCGGCCGGGTCGGAGGAGGTCTCGGCGGGCGGGCGCTCGGACGCCGTAGCGGCGCCCGACTTTTCGGGAGACGCGGCGGGCCGGTCCGGTCCGGCAGTCTTCGGCGGCCGCGCCGGCTCCGGCGGCCTCGGGGGCTCCGCTGGCTGCGGGGGCCTCGGGGGCTGCGGCGGCTCGGGAGGTTCCGGGGGGCGCGCATCGGCCGGACGGGGCGCGGCGGGGGGCGTGCGGGCCCCCGCTCGCAGCGCACCCTCGATCTCCCTCTGCGCCTTCAGCACCGCGTCGAGCTTGCGCGACAGATCCTCGCCGCTGCCGCCACCGAGGGCGGCGAGCACGGTGCGGATCTCGGCCAGCCGGATGGCGTTCAGCGCCGCGACCCAGACGATCGCCACCGGGCCGAACACCGCGACGGGCACCATCATCACGCGCAGGGGATCGAGATCGGCCTCGCCGCCGGTCATGCCGAAGAAGACGAGGAGCGCGATCAGCAGCCAGACCACGGTGGCGCCCCAGGCGATGGCGAGGAGCGGCCGGCGGTCGCGGGTCCGCTCGAGCGGGGGGACCGGGGCCATCAGCGGTAGGCGACCGAGAGGACTTCGTAGGCCTTCTCGCCGCCGGGCGTGCGGACCTCGATGGAATCGCCCTCCTCCTTGCCGATGAGCGCGCGCGCGAGGGGCGACTTCATGTTGAGCTTGCCCTTCTCGAGATTGGCCTCGGGCTCGCCGACGATCTGGTAGGTCTTCTCCTCGTCGGTGTCCTCGTCCACGAGCTTCACCGTGGCGCCGAACTTGATCGGGCCGGAGAGCTTGGCGGTGTCGATCACCTCGGCGCGGGCGAGGATGCCCTCGATCTCCTTGATGCGGCCCTCGATGAAGGACTGCTTCTCCTTAGCGGAATGGTACTCGGCGTTCTCGCTGAGGTCGCCGTGCTCGCGCGCCTCGGCGATGGCCTGGATGATTGCCGGGCGGTCCTTCGACTTCAGGCGCTTCAACTCCTCGTTCAGCGCCGTGTGCCCTTCCCGGGTCAGCGGTATCTTGTCCATCGCGTCCCTCGTCCTGGCCCGACGCGGGCCGGTCACGTCTACTCCAATCGGCCGAGCGTTACATGCGCCGACAGGCTACAGAAAGGTCGTCGGGGGGGGCGAATCCACCCCTCGGCGCATTTTTTCTTCCATTCGGCGGGATTGCCGGGCCGGACGCGGTGTCGCGATTGATTCTGCGGGCCGCGTGCCGATATGGACGGCGAAGGCGAGGAGACCACCCAGCCGGAGGAACAGATGTCCGAGACTGCCCGCGAATCCATGGAATACGACGTGGTCATCGTCGGCGCTGGGCCCGCCGGGCTCTCCGCGGCGATCCGGCTGAAGCAGCTCGACCCCGCCCGCGAGGTGGTGGTGCTGGAGAAGGGCTCCGAGGTCGGCGCGCATATCCTCTCCGGCGCGGTGCTCGACCCCGCGGGGCTCGACGCGCTGATGCCGGACTGGAAGGAGAAGGGCGCGCCGCTCGACGTGCCGGTGACGAGCGACAGCTTCTACTACCTGGGCGAATCCGGCAAGGTCGGTGTGCCAACGAAGCTGATGCCGCCGCTGATGAACAACCACGGCAACTACATCGTCTCGATGGGGAATGTCTGCCGCTGGATGGCCGAGCAGGCGGAGGCGCTGGGCGTGGAGGTCTTCCCCGGGATGGCCTGCTCCGAGCTCGTCTACGACGAGGAGGGGCGGGTGAAGGGCGCGGTCGCCGGCGAGTTCGGCATCGAGGCCGACGGCACCAAGGGCGCGAGCTACGAGCCCGGCATGGAGCTGCACGGCAAGTATGTCTTTCTCGGCGAGGGCGTCCGCGGCTCGCTTTCGAAGCAGGCGATCGCGCGCTACCAGCTCGATGCCGACGGGGACGTGCAGAAATACGGGCTCGGCATGAAGGAACTCTGGGAGGTCGAGCCCGGAAAGCACAAGCCCGGCACGGTGGTTCACACGATGGGCTGGCCGCTCGGATCCTCCGCCGGCGGCGGATCCTTCATCTACCACCTCGACAACAACCAGGTCTATGTCGGCTTCGTGGTGCATCTGGGCTACAGGAACCCGCACGTGAACCCCTATCTCGCCTTCCAGCAATTCAAGCATCACCCCTATGTCAGGGAGCTGCTGACCGGCGGCAAGCGGGTGAGCTACGGCGCGCGGGCGATCACCGAGGGCGGCTGGCAATCCCTGCCCCGCACCGCGTTTCCCGGCGGCGCGCTGCTCGGCTGCGCGGCGGGGATGGTGAACGTGCCGCGGATCAAGGGCAACCACAACGCCATGCTGTCGGGCAAGGCGGCGGCCGAGGCGGCCCATTCGGCGATCGAGGCGGGCCGGGCGCGCGACGTGCTCCACGCCTACGACATCGAGGTGCGGGAGGGCGCGATCGGGCGCGACCTGAAACCGGTGCGCAATGTGAAGCCGATCTGGTCGAAATACGGGCTCCAGGCCTCGCTCCTGCTCGGCGGCCTCGACATGTGGACGAACACGCTGGGCTTCTCGTTCTTCGGCACGATGCGGCACGGCAAGACCGACGCCGCCGCGACCGAGGAGGCCTCGAAGCACAAGCCGATCGCCTACCCCAAGCCCGACGGAAGACTGAGCTTCGACCGGCTGACCAACGTGAGCTTCGCCAACACCAACCACGCCGAGACCCAGCCTTCGCACCTGAAGCTGAAGGACCCCGACGTGCCGGTGGAGGTGAACCTGCCGAAATATGCGGGGCTCTCGCAGCGCTACTGCCCCGCCGGGGTCTACGAGTTCGTGAAGGACGATAAGACCGGCAAGGACCGGTTCGTGATCAACTTCCAGAACTGCGTCCACTGCAAGACCTGCGACATCAAGGACCCGTCGCAGAACATCGTCTGGACCACGCCGCAGGGGGGCGACGGGCCGAACTACCCGAATATGTGAGCCGCCGGCGCGCGCGGCACGGTTGCCGCGGCGTCGGGCCCTCCCTAGGCTCCGCCGGACACCACGGAAAGGACGCGATCCCATGTTCCGCCCGCTGATCCTCACCGGACTCCTCCTAGGCGCCCTGCCGGCCGCCGCGCAGGAGGATGCTGGCGCCTATCTCGCCGGACGCGCGGCGCAGATGAGCGACGATTTCGCCACCTCCGCCCGCTATCTCTCGCAGGCGATGGCGCGCGACCCGCAGAATCTTCCGCTGCTGGAGGCGCTCGCCGGTGCCTACCTGTCCCTGAAGGAAGTCGACAAGGCCGATGTGGTCGCGGAGAAGCTCCTCGAGGCCGGCGGCGAGAGCCAGGTCGGCGCGCTCGCTATCCTTTCGGACCGGGTCGAGGCCGGCGACTGGGAGGGCGTGCTGTCCCGCCTGGACGACGGCGTCGGTGTCGGGCCGCTCTACGACGGGCTGGTGCGCGGCTGGGCGCTGATCGGCGCCGGCCGGCCGGAGGAGGCGCTCGCGGCATTCGACGCGGTCGGAACGGAAGGCTCGGTCGCCGCCTACGGCGCCTATCACAAGGCCCTGGCCCTCGCCGCCCTGGGGCGGTTCGGGGAGGCGGAGGATCTGCTGGCCGGCGAGGAGGGCCTGCGCCTCACCCGGAGGGGTCTCCGGGCGCGGGCGGAGATCCTCTCCCAGCTCGGCCGGAACGAGACGGCGGCGGACCTGCTGACCGGGGGCGGGAGCGGCGATCTCGACGCGGCGCTCGCCGGTGTCCGCGAGGCGATCGAGGCGGGCGAGACGCTCGACTACACCGTGGCGCCGGACGCCACGGCGGGGGTCGCGGAGGTCAGCTTCGACATCGCCAACGCGGTGACCGGGCAGACGGCCCCCTCCTATGCGCTGCTCTATTCGCGGATGGCGGAATACCTGCGCCCCGACCACACGGAGGCGACGCTGCTTTCCGCCATCCTTCTCGAGGAGATGCAACAATACGACCTGGCGGTGGAGAGCTACGACCGGGTGCCGGCCGACGACCCGGCCTATCTCGCCGCGCGGCTCGGCCGCTCGGAGGCGCAGATGACGGCCGGGCGCAAGGGCCAGGCGATCGAGACGATGCAGCAACTGCGCGGGGATATCCCGACCGGGCGGTCGTTCACGTGAGCCTCGGCGACGCACTCCGGGAGGAGGACCGCTTCGCCGAGGCGCGCGACGCCTACGACGAGGCGATCGCGCTCTTCGGGGAGCCGCAGGAGAGCCAGTGGAAGGTCTATTTCGCCCGCGCCATCACCGAGGAGCGGCTCGACGAGTGGGAGGCGGCGGAGGCCGATTTCCGGCAGGCTCTGGAGCTCAGCCCCGAGCAGCCGCAGGTGCTGAACTATCTCGGCTACTCGCTCCTCGAGCGGCACGAGAAGCTCGACGAGGCGCTCGGGATGATCGAGACCGCCGTCGAAGCCTCCCCGGATTCGGGCTACATCGTCAATTCCCTCGGCTGGGGTCTCTACCGGCTCGGGCGCTACGAGGAGGCGGTGCAGCCGATGGAGAAGGCGGTGTCGCTGATGCCCGTCGATCCGGTGGTGAACGACCATCTGGGCGACGTGCTCTGGGCGGTCGGCCGCGAGCTCGAGGCCCGTTTCCAGTGGCAGCGCGCGCTGAGCTTCGTGCACAACGACCAGAACGACGAGGTCGACCCCGACCGCATCCGGCGCAAGCTCGAGGTAGGGCTCGACCGGGTGCTCGAGGAGGAAGGCGCGCCGCCCGTCAAGGTCGCAGATGGCGGCTGAGGCCTTCGCACCGGCCAAGGTCAATCTCTGCCTCCACGTCACCGGCCGCCGGGCCGACGGCTATCACCTGCTCAACTCCCTCGTGGCCTTCGCGGATGTCGGCGACCGGGTGACGGCGGAGGCGGCGGACGCCTGGTCGCTGGCGATCACGGGACCGTTCGCGGCGGGGCTCGGAACCGGCGAGGACAACTTGGTGCGCCGCGCCGCGCGGCTCGCGGGCGGCAGACCGGCGGCACTGCGGCTCGAGAAGCGGCTGCCCGTGGCCTCCGGCCTCGGCGGCGGATCGGCGGATGCGGCGGCGGCGCTCCGGTCGCTCGCCGCGCTCGACGGGCGCCCGGTCCCGGCGGACCTGCTGGCGCTCGGGGCGGACGTACCCGTGTGCCTCGAGAGCCGGACGCGGCGGATGCGGGGCGTCGGCGAGGTGCTGGACGAGGTGCCGCCGCTGCCGCCCGCCCATCTCTGCCTCGTCAATCCGGGCCGGGCGCTCTCGACGCCGGCGGTCTTCGGCGCGCTCGCCTCTGCCGAGAACGCCGCCCTGCCCGACATGCCCCCCCTCCCCGACGCGCCCGCCCTCGCCCGCTGGCTCGGCCTGCAGCGCAACGACCTGGAGGCGCCGGCGCGGGGGATCGAGCCCGCGGTGGGCGTCGCGCTCTCCCGCCTCGGGTCCACGGACGGCTGCCTCCTCGCGCGGATGTCGGGCTCGGGGGCGACCTGCTTCGGTCTCTACGCCACCCGGCCCGAGGCGGAGGCGGCGGCGCGGACCCTGTCCGCCGCCCATCCCGGCTGGTGGGTCGCGGCCGCGTCGCTCACCTGATCCGCGCGACCACGTAATCGGCGAGATCGGAGAGCATGTCGCGGATCGGATCGTCGGGGAACCCGGCGAGGGCCTGCTTCGCGACATCGGCCCGCGCGAGCGCCGTCTCGCGCACCGAGGCCAGCGCGCCGGTCTCGTCCAAGAGCCGTGCCGCCCGCTCTAGGTCGCCGTCCCGGACCTGCCGCTTGCCGATGGCGCGGGACCAGAAGGCCCGGTCCTCCTCCGATGCGGCGGCGACGGCGCGGATGATCGGCAGGGTCATCTTGCCCTCCCGGAAGTCGTCTCCCCTGCCCTTGCCGGTGCCGTCCATCCAGTCGATGAGGTCGTCGGCCATCTGAAAGGCGACGCCGAGCGCGTCGCCGTAGGTCCACAGCGCGCGGGTCTCGGCGGCACTCGCCCCGGCGATGACGCCGCCGACCTCGGTGGCCGCGGAGAACAGCGCCGCGGTCTTGCCGCGAACGATCTTCAGGTAGGTGTCCTCGGTCGTGGCGAGGTCCCTGGCGGCGCTGAGCTGCAGCACCTCGCCCTCCGCGATGGTGGCGGCAGCGTCCGACAGGATGCCGAGCACGCGGATCGAATCGGTCTCCACCATGAGCTGGAAGGCGCGGGCGAAGAGATAATCGCCGACGAGGACGCTCGACTTGTTGTCCCACAGGAGATTGGCGGTGGGGCGGCCGCGGCGGGTGGCGCTCTCGTCCACCACGTCGTCGTGCAAGAGCGTGGCGGTGTGGATGAACTCCACCGTCGCCGCCAGGAAGACGTGGCTGCGGCCCGAATAGCCCATCAGCCGGGCGCTGGCGAGCGTCAGCATCGGCCGGATGCGCTTGCCGCCCGCGCCGACGAGATGGGCGGTGATCTCGGGGATGCGGGGCGCGTTCTCGGAGGCCATGCGCGCCCGGATCGTCGCGTCCACCTCGGCGAGCTCGGCCGACAGCGCCTCGGCCAGCCTCTCCTGCGGTTCCGTTCCGCGCGCCATCGCGCCCCCTTTCGTCCGTGGCGGCCCACCGCTATGGCCTTGCGACATGAAGGAACTCCTGCGGACCAACGACCCGGCCACCCTCGCCTTCGCCAAGGCGCTCCTGTCCGGCGAGGGGATAGAGGTGTTCGAACTCGACGTCCATACGAGCGTCCTCGAAGGCTCCATCGGCATCCTGCCGCGTCGGCTCATGGTCGCCGCACGGGACCATTTCCTCGCCACCGCGATCCTGCGCGACAACGATGTCGATCCCGGAGGCTGACCTCACCCGCGACGCCTTCCTCGGCGGGCGGCTCTATCTGTGGCAGCCGCGGCGGGGATATCGCGCGGGGATCGACCCGGTCCTTTTGGCCGCGGCGGTGCCCGCGAAGCCGGGCGAGAGCGTGCTCGATCTCGGCACCGGCACGGGCGCGGCGCTCCTCTGTCTCGGCCGGCGGGTGCCGAGGCTCGAACTATCTGGGGTTGAGCTGCAACCCGATTACGCCGATCTGGCGGCGCGGAACGCGGCCGAGGCCGGACTGGCGGCGGAGATCGTCACCGGCGATGTCGGCGCGATGCCCGGGGGACTGAAGGCCCGGCGCTTCGACCACGTGCTCTCGAACCCGCCCTATTTCGACCGGCGCCGAGGCACACCGGCGCGCGACGCCGACCGCGAGGTGGCGCTCGGGGAGCGGCTCGGGCTCGAGGGCTGGGTGGAGGCCGGCAGTCGCAGACTGGCGCCGCGGGGCCGCATGACCCTGATCCAGAAGGCCGATCGCCTGCCCGACCTGCTGGTGGCGATGGCGGCCCGGCTCGGCAGCCTGGTCCTCCGCCCGATCCGGCCGCGGGAGGGACGGGACGCGGCGCTCGTCATCCTCTCGGGGGTCAAGGGCGGCCGCGCGCCCTTCCGGATCGCGCCCTCTCTCGTCCTCCACGACGGCGCGGCGCATGGTCGCGACGGTGACGATTATTCGACCATCGCCCGCGCGATCCTGCGCGGCTGCGCGGCATTTGGGTAATTTCTTGCCGCCCGGGGCGATCCCGGCGCATTTTTCGCAACGGTCGGATGACAAGTTGCGCAATCACGCCTAAGTTGAGATTCTCAGCAAACCGGAGGTGACGCATGTCTGTGAGTTCGCACGTTCAGGAACTGCGGAAGAAGCATGAGGCTCTCTCGTCGCAGGTGGAGGCCGCCCAGCGCAGCCCGGCCTACGACGCTCTGGCGATCCAGGAGATGAAACGCCGCAAGCTCCGCCTCAAGGAACAGATCGAACGGCTCGAATAGAACGGCGAACGGCCAGGACCGACATGACAGCACGCCCGGCGCCGCCAGTTTGGTGATCGCCGGGTCTTCTCCCTGTCTCACTGAATTGTCCCGACCTCAGGTGGCGAACCGCCGCGCGAGCGGCGCGACCGTCAGGCCCTGGACGATAACGGAGAAGACGACGACGAGGTAGGTGGCGCCGAGGATCAGGTCCCTTTCGCCCGTGGCGGGAAGGCCGAGCGCCAGGGCGATGGAGATGCCGCCCTTGATGCCGCCCCAAGTCAGGACGCGCGCCACGCCCCGGTCGAAGACGCGGAACGGCCTCAGGATCAGCAGGGGCAGGGTGACCGCGGCGAAACGACCCGCGAGGGACAGGCCGATGGCGACGGCGCCGATCCAGAAGGTCCGTCCGGTGAAGGAGACGGCGAAGATCTCGAAGCCGATCATCACGAAGAGCGCGATGTTCAGGAGCTCGTCGACGATCCGCCAGAAGGCGTCGACATGCTCGCGGGTGGTCTCGGACATGCCGCCCTCCATCCCGACATGGCCGATCAGCAGACCCGCCATCACCGCCATGATCGGTGCGGAAAGGTGCAGCTCGAGCGACAGGAGATAGCCGCCCATGACGAGCGCCAGGGTCAGGAGGACCTCTACGGCGTAATCGTCGATCTTGCGCATCACCCGGAACGTGACCCAGCCGAGCACGAGGCCCAGGATCGCGCCGCCGAAGGCCTCGCGGACGAAAAGCAGCGCCCCGTCGGCGAGGCCGATCGCGTGGCCCGCCTCGCCCGAGCCGGCGAGACCGGGAAAGGCGATCGCGACGAGCAGAAGATAGACCACGTAGGCGACGCCGTCGTTCAGCATCGACTCGCCCGCGATCACCGTCTCGAGGCTCTTTCTGATGCCGGCGGTCCTCAGGACGCCCATGACCGCCACGGGGTCGGTCGGGGTGACGATGGCGCCGAAGACGAGGGCCGCGGCGAGCGGGATGCCGGTCAGCGCCCAGAACCCCGTGCCGATGACGAGGGTCGACACCACGACGCCCAGGGAGGCGGTGAGCAGGACCACGGGGAGTTGCCGCTTCAGTTCCTCCACCTTGACGTGGAGCGCGCCGGCGAAGAGCAGGAGCCCGAGCATCCCCTCGAGCAGCGTGGTGTCGAAGGAGAGCTCCTCCACCGCCGCGGCCGCATCCTCGGCGAAGGCCAGCCCGGGCACGAAGCGGCTGACGAGAAGCGCCACAACCGAGCATCCGAGCGAGATCGCCAGGACGCCGATCCCCGCCGGCAGCCGCAGGAAAATCGCGTTCAGCGCCGCGAAGCCGGCCGCGGCGACGATGATCACGGTGGAGATGTCGAGGACGGTCATGCTGGGTCAAGACGCATGAGCGGCCGATCCGATCCCTCCCGCGATCGGGGCGGCGACGGCGGGTTCTCCGGCGGGGTGGCGGAGAGGACGCTAACCGCCGGGGCTCGGGGACCGTCCCGGCCCCGCGACGGGTCTCGACCGCATCGTCGCCTGTGGCAGAGGGGAAGATCGCCGAGGGGAGACGGCGCGCAAGACCCGTTTCGAGGAGCGGGTGCGGTGCTCACCGATGCGGCTCTCTCCCGGTCCCGCCCCTCACGACCCAAGGCGGACTCGCCGCGGCGGGTCCAGCAGGGGCCTGATCCCGCCGACATCCGCCGTCGCCGCCGCGTCGATCGCCCAGGCCGCCTCGATCAGGCGATCCTGCGCGCCGGGATCGAGGACGCCGTCGGTCGCCTCGCGCAGCTTGCGCTCGAGTTCGGCGTCGGTCATCGGCTGTTCGGGGCTGCCGCGATAGCGCTCGTCGGAGGTCTCCGAGAGCAGGCGACCGTCGCGGGTGACCACCTCGATCCGGGACCTGATCCGGTCGAAGCCAAGGGCCTCGATCTCGGGGTCGAGAACGGTTTCGCAGCGGCGCTGCAGGTCCTGCATGGACTGCGAGGCGACGAATTCGTCGGTGAATTCCCGCTTTCCGGCGCGCCGCCGCAGAAGGATCATCGACAGCAGCGCCGGAATGCAGAACTTTGCCTCGAGATGGTCCGTCGCGAGCCTGTAGCCGAGCGGCTTGAGGATGTTCGATCCGGCAAGGAAGCGCAGGCGTTCGACCTGATCGGCCTGCAGGTTCTCGCGGTCCGCCAGCCTCAGCATCGCGTCCATCGCCTGATGCGAGAGGATGCCGCTCGGATAGGGCTTCACGCTGACCCCGGGATCGACGATCGAGAACCTGCGGCCGAAGCCTTCCGCCGGTTTCTCCTCGAACCATCCGCCGCCGAACACGCCGAGAAACCCGTAGGCGCCGTCGAGCGGCGCAGGACCGCATTCGAGCCCCCCCCGGGCCAGAAGAGCCGAGGTCAGGCCGTTCTCGGCGGCGCGCCCGAAATGCAGCGGTTTGGTCTCGGTGCCGACATTGGCGCGGATGCCGGCCGACGAGAGGCTCGCCGCGATTCCGAGCGCCCGGCGGGTGCCGTCCTCGTCGAGACCGAGCAGCTTGGCGCAGGTGGCGGCGGCGCCGAGCGTGCCCTCCGAGGCGCTGGCATGGAGGCCCCGGCGATAGGCGTCGGGCAGCATCCACTCGGCGATCTTGCACTCCACCTCGAAGCCCGCCTGGAACGCGGTCATGAAGGCGCGTCCCGAAATCGCGCCAACCGCCTCGGCCAGCGCCAGCCCGGCGGCGAGCGGCGGCACGGTCGGATGGGTGAGCAGACCGTAGGTGTGGCGCGGGTCCCGTGTCGCCTGCGTGTCGTCCCAGTCCAGCGCGTGGCCCGCCGTTCCCAGGACGCGCGCCGCGAGCGCCGCCGGGACGCGGATGCCCGGTCGCCCGAGCAGGGCGGCCTGCTCCCGGCCGCCCTGCTCGGCGGCGTCCTCGGCGAGGATCCGGACCGCGGCGGTATCGGCTCCGGCCGCGATCTGCCCCAGACCGTCGAGGATGCAACGCCGACCGATCCCGAGCGCCGTCTCCGGAAGGTCGTCGTAGCGGAGAGAGGCGACGAACGCGGCCGCCTCGGCGGTGATGCGGGTTTCGGTCATGCCTCCCTCCTCCCTGGCGCCATGGCGGCCGGACGGGGCGAAATCGGCGCGGCGGAAGAGTTGACCTACCTGTCGACATCTGTCAACACTTGTCGACAGAAACGTAAAATCGAGCTCGGGGACGGACGATGCCCGACGCAATTTCCTCGCGAGCCCGCGGGAGTGTGGGTGCAGAAGCCTACGAGTCGCTGCGCGCCGCCCTCATCAAGGGCGAGATCGCGCCGGGCTCGTCGCTGAGCGAGCCGCAGATCGCCGAACAGCTCGCGACCAGCCGGAGCCCCGTCCGCGAGGCGCTGAACCGGCTCCTGGTCGAAGGGTTCGTCACGCGCACCGAGACGGGTCGGCTTAAGGCCGCGCCGCTGGACATCTCCGAGCTCGAGGATCTCTACGTGCTTCGGGCCGCCATCGAGGGGCTCGCGGCACGTCTCGCGACGCCGCGCGTGACCATGCAGGATCTCGACGCGATGGCCGGGTCGATCACCCGCATGGAGACCCGGACGGCGGCCGGGGACGTCCGGGGCTCACTCGAGGCCGGAGCCGAGTTCCATGCGGCGATCCAGGCGCGATGCGGGAACGCCCCGCTCGGCGAGACGATCGATTCCGTCCGCCACCGGATCGTGCGCTACCGGATGCTGATCGCGGCGGCCCGCACCTCCGAATTGCGCGCCGCGGAGCACCGGGCGGTCCTTCGAGCGATGCTCGATCGCGATCCGGACCGGGCGGGTCGCGAGATGGTCCGGCACGTGGAGGCGTCCGCCGACGCCTTCCGCAGATCGATCCGATCGGCCTCCGGTGCGCCGACCGGGATCGCCGGGCCCGCGCCCGGCGGAGAGATGTCGCGCGAAGCCCCCGACGTGGAAAGACCCGATCGATGAGCCCAGCAGGAGATCGGCTGATCGTGAGCGGGCGCTGGGACGACAACGTCGCCGTCGTCGACATCGATCGCGCGCTCGACCCCGGGAGCGACGGCTCGCCGAGGGCGGTCGTCTCCCGGCCCCGGGTGACCCCCGATCTCGATCTCGACGGGGACGGGCGCGCCGACGCGCGCGCCAGCGGGCAGCCCGTCGCGATCGCGGTCGACCCGCCCGGACGGCTCGCCTACGTGGTCTGCCACTCGGGGAACGCGACGCCGGCGGCAGCCGGGGCCTTCCAGCACGGGCATCCCGGTCTGGTCACCGTCCTCGACATCGCGGCCGCGTCCGACCCGGCACATGACGACACGCTGGGCGCCGTGGTGGACTTCGTGCCCACCGGCCGCACCGGCCCGGTGGGCTGCGCCTTCACGCCCGGCGGGGAGAGGCTGCTGGTGAACTGCGGCGAAGCCGCGCAGAGCGAGGACGGGGGCGACGAGGTCACCGTCATCGATGCGGCCTCCCGCACGGTCTGCGGTCGCATCCTGCTCGCCGTGAACAGGAAGCATCCGGCGACCGGCCCGAGCCGCCATGACAGCCCGCACCGCTCCTTCGGCCGCTATCCCAATCCCACCGGGATCGTTGTGTCGCCGCTGGCCAACGGGAGGGCCTTTGTCGGCAATGGCGGGTTCGGCGACGTCTCGGTCCTCGATCTGGAGGCCGCGCTTGCCGGCGCGTCCAATGCCGAGATCAATCGCGTCGCGGTGGAGACGGGACCGTTCGGGATGGCGGTGAGCCCCGATGGCGCCCTCGTGGCGGTGGCCGCCCGGGAAAGCATGTCGGAGCCCTACGAGGGCAGCACCGTGTCGCTCATCGACGTTGCCGAGGCGGGCCGGACGGGCGGCCGCGCCGAGGCGGCGCGGGTGACCGTGGGCGGCGCGGACGGGTCGCAGCCCAGCCGCCCCTTCGGCGTGGCGTTCACGCCGGACGGATCGAAACTGATCGCCTCCTGCTTCCGCACCAACGCGATCTCGATCCTCGACGTGGAGGCGGCCCTGGCAGGGCGGCCCGCCGAACTTCACCGGATCTACCCCGAGGTTCCCGACGGCGGCAGCGCCCGTCCGCGCGGGATCGCGGTCGCGGGACGATATGCCGGCATCGTCGGAGGCGCGAAGGACGGGCCCGGCAGCAGCCTGCTCTGGCTCCTGGATCTGGAGACAGGCGAAATTGCCGCGACCGTGCGGGAAGTTGGCAACGAATCCTATTTCCTCGCGGCGGTTCCGGCGCAACGATCGGCAGGGGATGGATCGGCGTGAGCCGCGCCCCGGTGAACGGGGATGGAGGCAAACGAAGCACCAAGTCGAGGGAGGAGGAAAGAATGATCAAGGCCATGGTGACATCCGTCCGCGGGCTGGCGGTCGGCGCGCTTCTATGGGGCGTGCCGGTTGCCGCGCAGGACACGCTGGATCTGCGAATGTCGGTGGAGAGCACGCCCGGTGCCGCGACGCAGCAGATACTGGCCACGTTTCGCGACGCCCTGAAGGAGGAATTGGGCGATACGGTCGAGATCGAGTATTTCGACAGCGGCACGCTCGGCGACGAGATCGTGCACATGCAGCAGGTCCGCACCGGTCAGCTCGACGTGATTCCGATCGGCTCGGATGCGGTGCAGCTCGATCCGAAATTCGCGGTGTTCGACATTCCCTTCCTGTTCTCGGACCGCGAGCAGGTCGCGGCGGTTCTCGACGGTCCGATCGGAGAGGAGCTCGACCGGTCGTTTCAGGAAAATGCCGGGCTGAAGGTGCTCGGGTTCGGAGAGATCGGCTTCCGCCATATCACCAACAACGTTCGCCCGATCGAGACGCCGGAGGATCTCGGACGGCCTCAAGATCCGGACCCCCGGAAGCCGGACGCGGATCATGTCGTTCGAGATGCTCGGCGCCATTCCGATCAAGATGAATGTCGGCGAGATCTATCTCGCGCTTCAGCAGGGGGTGATCGACGGCCAGGAGAACCCGTTCGGCAACATCGCGCAGTGGTCGTGGGACGAGGTTCAGGACTACATCTCGCTGTCCTACCACGTCTACACGCCGATCACCTTCGTCATGAACCTCGACCGCTACGAGAGCCTGACGGAGGAGCAGCGCGCGGCGGTGGATGCGGCCGCACGCGTGGCGGTGGAATCGAGCCGCGCCTACGGGGCGGAGAACGACGAGGAGCTTCAGGCGGTGATCCGCGAGCGTTCGCCGGACGTCGCCTTCAACGAGATCGACCGCGCCGCCTTCCGGGAGCCCTCACAGGCGATCGCCGAGCGGATCGGCGAGATCGCGGGCGAGGACTTCACCGCCCGCTTCGTCGACGCGGCCTCGGAATGAGTTCCCGGTCCGGCGGCGCCCGCGCCGCCGCGCCCTCGCGTGCCGAGGCGGGGTCGAGGCTCGTCCAGACCGAGGCCCGGCGGGAGGATCTGCCATGACGGAGTCCGACGGGGACCGCGAGGCGGGCCCGATCGCGGCGGAGATCGAGCGCAGCACGCGGCAGCTGGAGCTGGCCGATCCGGATGCCCATCTCGGGCGTCTCGATCGCCTGATCAACAGATGCGTCGAGGTGATCGGGGTCACCGCGCTGACAGGCATCGTCGGCGTCATCTTCGTCAACGCCACTTCGCGTTACCTCCTGAACAACAGCTTCGCCTGGGCCGAGGAGGTCGTCCAGATGACCATTCCCTGGCTGGCGATGGCGGGAGTCTTTCTCTCGATCCGGCGCGGCACGGCGATCCGCATCGACTTCTTCTTCGAGAAGCTGCCCCCCCGGGTCCAGGGAGCCCTGGCGCGGGCGGGGTTCGCGTTCAACTGCGCCGTGCTGGCGCTTCTGGCCTGGGTGTCCTTCGACTTCGTACGACTTCTTCGGCGGCGACGTCGCCCTCTATGTCGGATTGCCGATGGGCGTCTCCACCTCCGCGCTGGTCTTCGGCGCGGCCGGAGCGGCGATGGCCTATGCCGCCGCCATCCTCGGTGCCTGGCGCCCAGGCGGCTCGGGGACGGACGGGGAAGAGCGATGACGCCGCTCGTCGGTGCCGGATTTTCGATCCTTCTCCTCTGCGGGCTTCTGGTGTGCCGCATCCCGATGATCGTGGCGATCATGGGGGCGGTCTTCTTCAACAACTTCTTCTCCGGGGCGTGGATGCTCACGCTGCCGCAGACGATGATGTCGGGCATGAGCCGGTTCGTGCTGATCGCGCTGCCGCTCTTCGTGCTGGCCGGCGGCCTGATGAATGCCGGCGGCATTTCCGGACGGCTGTTCGAGTTCGCGCGGGCGATCGTGGGATCGCTGCGCGGCGGGCTCGCCCATGTCAATGTCGTCACCAGCATGTTCTTCGGCGGAATGATCGGCTCCTCAACGGCCGACCTCGCCGGCACCGGGTCCATCGTCATTCCGGAAATGCGCAAGAACGGCTATCCGGCCGATTTCTCGGCGGCGCTGACCGCCTCCTCTGCCGGGATCGGGCCGATGATCCCCCCCAGCTCGCCGATGATCCTCTATTCCGCGATGACCGGCGTCTCGCTTGGGGCGCTGTTTCTCGCCGGGTTGATCCCCGGCCTCCTCCTCGGGCTCAGCCAGATGCTGATCGTAGCCTGGCTGGCCCGGCGCAGGGGATGGAAGGCCTATGCCGTCTTTTCCCTTGCCGAGGTCGGGCGGACCGGGCGCCGCGCGATCCTGTCCTTCGGGATGCCTCTCATCATCGTCGGCGGGCTGGTGGCGGGCGCGTTCACCCCCTCGGAAGCGGGCGCCTTCGCCGTCATCTACTCGATGGTGCTGGCCATGTTCGTCCATCGCGCGCTCGATTTTCGCAGCCTCTATCGGGTGCTCGCCAACGCGGTCCAGCTGAGCGGCGAGCTGTTGATCATCGTCGGTCTCTCCTTCGCCCTCGGCGCAGGACTGACCAATGCGCGGGTCCCCGAATTCCTGGTGCAGGTGATCGATGTCGCGGCGGTGGTCGACAGCGACTACCTGCGGCTGCTGACGCTTCTGGTGCTGGCGATCCTTGCGGGGATGATCCTGGATCCGCTCATTCCGGTGCTGATGCCGATCCTGCTCCCGACGCTTCTCGCCTACGACATCGATCTCGTCCATTTCGGCGTGCTGATGGTGATCGCGGTCGTCATCGGACAGGTAACGCCGCCGATGGCGATCGCGCTGATCATTGCGGGCAGGATCGCCGACGTCGACCAGATCCGCGTGATGAAGGCGAACACGCCGTTCTTTCTCGGAATCGTCGCCTTCCTTCTGATCGCGGCTGCCGTACCCGCACTCGCGACCTGGCTCCCCGACCTCGTCCGACAGTGACCGCGACCGGAATGCCCTTCGCAGGGCAACGCTGAACGAGAACAGGCGATCCGCGGCAGGCGGAGGTCGTCAGCCGAGGGCAGCCGCCAACCGCCCCGCCTGCGGTCAGGCGCGACCCTCACGCCGATGTGCCAGCTCCGGAGGCAGGCGCGCCTCGCTCGACCTGGTCAGACAGGAATTTTACCGGATTTCTTCTGGCTTGTGCAGGTTTTGCAACGGGCCGACCAAGCTCTTCGCGAAGGGACACCTGGCGAGAGACCAGCGCCGCATTCCAAGGTGCAAGCGTGTTGCGGTCCGGGCGGACATCGTCCTCCGGCCCGGTTCGGCAATGGCCGCCTTTCTCGAGGCACCATCGGTTCACTTTCAACTGGCTTGCGCCGACGCCGGCAGCGCACCGTGCCGAGCCCGGCCATAGCCTTTCGACGGTCGCCTTGCGCGCGTTCAGCAACGCTGGTTTTGCCCGAGCGATTAGAGGAGCGGAACCGCAATCCGCCTTCGGCGCCTTCATCATCGACGCCGGCCACCGGGAAGTCATCGACCGGCGCGTCATCGTGAGCCCCGGCCGGACTTGTCGGCCGGCCGTTCCACCACGAATCTGCGCTGAAGGATCAAGGCCGCGGAAAGCGGTATCGCGGCGGTGCCGCAGAACATGGCCACGGGCCCGAATCCGTCCGATGCCAGTCCGGCCACCGCCGGCCCGATCACGCTGCCCGCCGCGGTGGCCAGGAGGGTGGCCGTGAAGCCGAGCGACGGGAAGGACGGAAAGAGGCGTTCGGACCAGAAGGCCAGCACTGCGCTCGTCATCATGACGTTCACTCCCTGCAGTCCCGCAGACGCGATCAGCCCGGCCCAGCTGCCCGGCGACAGGGCGGCGACGGCCAGCGATGCCGCCGCGGCGATCAGGAGAGCGCGCAGCAGCCACGTCAGCCCGACCCCATCCCGCACCCGATTCGTGAGGAGACCGGTCAGGCCGAAGAGCCCGTAGAAGACGAAGACGAGCGACGGCGTCGAGCCGTCCGGCATTCCGGGAACGCCCTCCTCCGCGAAGCGGTCGGCGGCGAAGGAGATGTAGACGGCCGAGGTGATGCCGTAGACGAAGGCGATCCCGAAGAGCGGGGCCGCCGCCAGGTGCAGGAGGTCGCGCCAGCCCTCGTCCGGGGCCTCCTCGGGCGCCTTCTCGACTTGGCGCAGTGCCGCCCAGTTGCCCACGAGTGCCAGGGCGCTCGCCCCGGCAAAGGCGGCCCAGCAGAAACGCCAGTCGAAACCCAGCAACACCATCGCCAGGGCGACGGCGCCTGCGAGGGCGATCCCCACGCTGGTCCCGGTGCTGATCTCCGACAGCGCCGTCGGCCGATCCACGTCCCGGACCTTGCGATGGACCGCGTCGTTGAACGGCGTCCAGGCAAAGCCGGCGCTCGAGGCGGCAAGGAAGACGCCGATCGCGAGCACCACCACGCCAGGGGCGAGCGCGACGGTTCCCATTCCGATCGTGGCGGCGGCCAATCCGGTGAGGACAGGAAATTCGGGGCCCCTGCGGTTGAGAAAGAACTGCGCGATCAGGAGGCCCACGAAGAAACCCGCGAAGCCGAGGCTCGAGACCAAGCCCACCGCGGAGGACGACATCGAGAAGGCCGATTTGAACTCCGGCACGAACAGGCCAAATCCCATGCGCCCGGGTCCGTAGCTGATGGCGGTGGCCGCGAATCCGGCTGCGGACAGGCTCTGGAAAAATGTGATCGGCTGGCCCTCCTTTCGTGCGCAATGCAACGGTCCAGCGGCGGGTTCCTCGGGCCGCTAAACGCCGCGGACACGGATGTGAAGGAGATGGGAGGCAAGCGCGCCGAGTTCCTCCCGCGAGAGATCGGGCCGCCCGCGGGTCTGCCGGAGTTCTGACGGGGGTGTTGACGGATCCGGCTGCCTCGATGTCGCAGGAAGTTCCCGCTCGGGCCGCGAACGAGCTTCACGAACTCGCCGACCGGATCAAGGGCCACCGTGACGTGCCGTCCGCAGGTGTCCGGTCGCACCGCGCCGGACGACACCGACGGTCGAGGGCAACCTGCGGGAGAGGCTATGCAGAAAGGCGCCGCATCCCCCGATCGATCTCGCCGGTTCGGTCACCGACCGACCCTCACGATACCAGCACGGCGACCTGGCGGAGCAACGCGACGACTTCTTCCGGCTCGTGCGTTCCGCCGGGGGATCGATCCAGGGGATCGACACCTGATCCGGCTCCGATCTGCGCCGTTTCGTCATTCCTTCAACTGCTTAGAAAGCCTGCTTCAGGGCGGACCGCTCTCCAGGGGACAGCCGACAGGCCGTTCATGACATCGGCCGATTGAGCGTGATCGTGGCGACGTCGGCAACGCTGAAAAGGATCGTCTCATGGCTTGTTCCTCGAGAGGCAGTTTCAGGAATCGCCGAGGGGCGCGCCGCGCAGGGACCAGCCGCCATCGGCCGGCAAATCGCGCCGTTCACGTAGCCGGCAGCCTCGGAACCGAGGTACAGGCACGCATCGGCCACGTCGTCCGGCTGTCCGAGCCGGCCAAGCGGGACGGAGCCGGCGACGCGGGCGCGCGACTTCTCGTCGGGCGCCAGGCGCGACATGCCCTCGGTGCCGTCGATCGGCCCCGGCACGACGGCGTTGACGCGCAGCCCCTCGCCGCCCCATTCGATTGCCAGGCAGCGTGTCACCATGTCGACTCCGGCCTTGGCGGCGCAGACATGGACCTGCATGGCCATCGGTATCGACGCCTGCGGGGCCGAGATGTTGATCATGCTGCCGCCCGGGCGGCGCATGTGGGGATAGGCCGCCTTCATCACGTGCCACGTGCCGAGCAAGTCGATGTCCACCACCGACTTGAAGCCGTTCGCGCTGATCGCGTTGGCGGGGGCCGGAAAGTTGCCGGCGGCGCCGGAGACCAGAACATCGATCCGCCCGGTCTCGCCGGCGAAGGCGTCGAGGGCGGCTGTCACACCGGCGGCATCGCGCACGTCGAAGGCGTATCCGAGCGCCGGACCGGCACTGCTGCCGAGGTCCCTGACGGCTGCGTCGACCTTGTCCCGGCTGCGGCTTCCCACGCCGACCCGCGCACCCCGTGCCGCGAACGCCTTGGCGATTCCGAGATTGATCCCGCTCGTGCCGCCGGCGACGAAAACGACGGCGCCCTCGTAGTCGAATGTGGTCTTCATCTTCCTGTCTCTCCTCTCCTGCCTCAGACGAAGGCGCCGGTGCCCGCCAGGGCGCGCCCAACGATCAGGGTGTTGATCTCACGCGTGCCCTCATAGGAGTAGATGGCTTCGGCATCGGCGACGAAGCGGCCGATCTGTTCCTCGAGCAGGATGCCGTTGCCACCGAGCAGTTCCCTCGCATAGCCGACTGTTTGCCGCGCCGACACAGTGTGATACGCCTTGGCCAGCGAAGCCTGTTCTTCGCTCGCGCGACCTTCGTCGTCGAGTTGCGCGAGACGGTGGCACAGGGTCATCGAGCTGGTAATGCTCGAAATCATCCGCACCAGCAGGTCCTGGATCAGCTGGAAGCTGCCGATCGGCCGCCCGAACTGTTCTCGCCGCCTGGAATACTCAAGCGCATGCTCGAACGCGCCAAGCGCGCGGCCGGTGGCCTGCAAGGCGACGAAGCCTCGGGTCATCCTGATCACCTTGGCCGTGTCGGCAAAGCTGTTGGCGTGCGCGAGCCGCACAGATAGATCGAGCCGGCGGACAGCCCGCCATGCACGCCGAAGAAGGTCGCGATGGACGGGTCGACCCGGGCGATCTCGAGCGCGATGAAGCCGTCGAGCAATGCGGTACGGCCGCGAAACCCGTGCGCCTTGTAGGACGCGCCGGCGATGCCGAGACGGGCCATCCCGGGGACGAGGTCGTGCGGGAACTCCGTGCGGGTCCAGTACTGGTTGATGACGGGTGCAACCTCTCGCTCCATGAACGCACGCACATCGGCAAGCAAAGCGCGGTCGGCCGCGGGGAGCGTTTCCTGCAATTGATAGAAATCTCCGGGCCATGTCGTTGCCGTCTCGGTCATCGTTTCCTCCTGTGTAGACTCTTCCGAGCCTCTCTCGGGCAGATCTCCGAGGTTTGCCTTGGAACGATCGGTTTTTGACAAACGGCGTCAGTGCCGGAGTGCGGCGGACGTCAGGCCCTAGCTGTCACATCCCGCGTGATTATACGGCCGCTTCTTGAAGAGGTCCGGTCGTTGTCGCTGCCAGTCCTTGAGGGCGTCGATCGGTGTTCGGCCCTTCAGCACTGATTGCGGCAGCTGGCCGTTGTAGAGCCGGACGTAGCGAAGGATCGTCTGTTCGAGGTCCTCGCCGCTGCGGAAGCGGTGGCTTTGCAGGACGTCCTCGATCCGGCCATTGAAGCGTTCGACCATGCCATTGGTTTGCGGATGCATCGGCGGGGCCAGGCGATGCTCGATACCGAGCGCGTCGCAGAGGCGGTCGAACTCGTGTTTGCCCGTGGCGGCGCGCTTCCGCAGGCCGAAGAGCCTATCCGTGAACTCCTTGCCATTGTCCGTAAGCACCCGGGTAATTCGCATTGGCGCGGCGCGCTCCAGGTCGCGGAGAAAACGGCGAGCGTTGGCGGCCGTCTTCGCCGGATAGATACGCACGAAGACCCATCGCGTGGCGCGGCCGATGGCGACGAACAGATCCCGGCGGCGGTCCTCGTCCGCCATCTGCGGCAGGTATTTCACGTCGAGATGCAGATAGTCCGGCTCGCAGGCCTTGAACGGCTTGTGCCCGGGCCGCGGCGCTGCGGGCTTCAGCGCGCGCAGGTTACCAGCACCATGACGACGCAGACAGCGTCGAGGCCGGAGCGCGAGACGTTCGGGTTCAAGAACTCCCGCACCACCGACAGGAGGTCGTCCAGCGGCAGCAGCAAGGTCTTGCGCAGCGATACTGCGACCGCCTCTTGCGCCGGCGTCAGCGTGGTCTGCAACCGATGCGCCGTGTGGCTGCGGTCATGCACGCCGTCGCGCTTGCGCCACTTCCAGACCGTCTGCTCGGAGATGCCGTGGCGCTCCGCCAGCATCCAGGCGGGCTCGGTGCTCGCCTGGATCGCTGCCCGGACCTTCGGCGTCGTCGTCGCCTGCTTGTGAAGAGAGATCCGCATGCTCGCCTCCCGTCCCGAACCTCGCGCAGGATCGATCTTGCCATGAACAGAGCAGACCGGCGAGGGTCTATGTGATCGTCCGGGATGAGACACCTAGCGACTGAAGTCAAATTGTTATCGTCCAGACGTAATTTTCCATGCGGATGCCATCTTTTTCTCCGCGAACCTGCAACGGGTATGGCACGGGCTCCACGAGTGGCGCCGGGTCGACCGTCGGTAGAAATGGAGAAATCATGACCACGAAGACCATACAGACCACCTCCGATGCCAATCAGCCGAACGTTCGCGCCCGCATCGAGTTCGGCTCGGGACGTTGCCGGCGATGTCGGCGGCGCCCTGACAACCGGCGGCAAGGCCTAGTACACCGGCATCATGGAACTGGGCCGCACCCTCGGCGGCTTCGGCCATGAGGTGCTGACCGAGGCGGGCGATCATGTCCGAGCATCCGTGAGGGCGAAGAGCCTGCGCGAGATGCATTGCCGAATGCGCGTGCATCGGGGTCCCCGACGCCAAGACAGGCGAGGCGCTGCGCGTCTTCGCGGTCAAGGCGGCGGGAGCCCAGTTGAGCGATGCCGACCTGATCGCGCACTGCCGCAAGGATCTCGCCGGCTACAAGGTGCCCAGGCAGATCGTCTTCCTCGGCGCTCTGCCGAAGTCTGACGTCGGGAAGATCCTGCGGCACGGACTGCGCGACCGCACGTGAGGGAGGAAGAGACTGCTGCCACTGAAGGATACACAACTGCAACGCTCGGCGCGTTCGTCGGCCATGATTTCGGAGCTTCGGCCCCGGTCACGGTCGGCCCGGACCGGACCGGATCAACGGCTTTGCCGATACGACCGGCGACCACCAGTGGCTCCACACCGACGTCGAACGCGCGGAGGCTGAAAGCCCGCTCGTTGGGCCGATCGCCCACGGCCACCTGACGCTGTCGCTTCTGGCAGCCCCGGTGAACGAGGTGGGCTGCGTGCCCGCCGACGCGAAGGGCGTCGCGAGTTACGGGATCGACAGGATCCGCTTCCTGTCGCCGGTCCCGGCCGGCGAGGGCGTCGCCTGCGCCTTCAGGCTACTCTCGGTCGAGGAGAAGGGACAGGGCCGGCACCTGCTGCGGCTGGCCGCCGAGGCACGCATCGACGGCTCCGACGAGTCAGTTATTGCGGGCGAAATCCTCGCCCTCGTGATCGGATGGGGAGAGAAAAATGGCCAAGCGTGTCGAAAACGCCGTCGACTTGGCGAGGTCGATGACCCAACTCCACGCCTCCGCGTTGACCCGGCCGATGAACTCCTAGTCGCACTCGCTTGAAGCGGGCCAGGAAATGCTGCGCAGTCTGACCGGGCAGGGCAGGATTGCCCCGGAGAAGGGCGACAAGCGGGTCAAGGATCCGGTCTGGACCTCGAACCCGGCCTACCGGGCGCTGATGCAGTCCTACCTCGCATGGTTGACCGCGATCATGGGCTGGGTCGACAGCCTGGACGCGCCACCCCGCGACAAGCTGCGGGCGCGGCTCGTCGCCGGGTTGGCGACCGACGCGCTGGCGCCGACCAACGCGGTGCTCACCAACCCGGCGGCGATGCAGGCGACGCTGGAACAGGGCAGCCGGAACCTGGTCTCCGGCCTGCGGCACCTCGTCACCGACTTGACCGGGAACGGCGGCCTGCCGTCGATGGTCGACAAGTCGAAGTTCGAGATCGGCGCCAATCTCGGGGTCACCGAGGGCGCGGTCGTCCATGCCGAGGACCATCTCGAGCTGATCCAGTATGCGCCAAAGACCGAGCAGGTCTGGTCGCGGCCGGTCTTCATCGTGCCGCCGCAGATCAACAAGGCCTATGTCTGGGATCTCGCGCCCGGCCGGTCGATCGTGGAGCAACTGGTCAGCCAGGGCCACCAGGTCTTCCTCGTCAGCTGGCGCAACCCGGGCGAGGCGCAGTCGGACTGGGATCTGGAAAGCTACGTCTCGGTGCTCGACCGCGCGACCGAGGTCGCCTGCGAGATCTCCGGCTCGCCCGACCTCAACATCGTCGGCGCCTGTTCCGGCGGCATCACCGCGGCGTTGCTGCTGTCGCTCTGGGGCGGGGCGGCGGCGCAGCAATTCGTCCGCCATTTCCCTCGGCGGAGCCGCAGCCTGACGCTCGCGGCGACGTCGGCCGGTTTCGTGATGATCCAGGGCAACCTGCGCGTGCTGATGAAGATGGCCACGCCGAAGCGCTACACCGATCCCGGGCACATGCTCGAGATCGGCCCCGACATCTATGGCGGCCAGCTGCGGTTCAACCGCGAATTGCTGCGCGAACACGCGGCCGCCCTGAAATCGAGCTCGCAGCGCGGCTATCTCTACCAGCTGCTGGCCGGGGTCGGCTGGACCAGCTGGCTGTGGCTGCCGCAGCTCAGGCTGCCAGTTCTGGGCATGATGGGCGGCGACGACCCGATCGTGCCAGTGGTCAATGGCCGGATCCTCACAGGGCGGCTGCCCGACGCGCGGCTGAAAGTGATGGATTGCGGGCATCTCTTCATCCTCACCGACCCCGCCGGAACCGCCGACGCCGTCGAGAGCTTTCTCCGCGGCGAAGCCAGGGCGAAAGTAGCCTGAGCCGCGGGACGCGCTCGCCCGCACGCGACGCATGGCTACGGGCGTAATGGCGGCCATGGCTACCACGTTTCTCGGCACGGATATGGTCGCGGACCCGGCCGGGCCGCTCCGGCTGCTGCGGGCAATGGCCGAGGCGGGGATCATCGGCGGGCTCGCGGACTGGTTCGCCGTGACGGCCCTGTTCCGCCACCCGCTCGGCTTGCCCATTCCGCACACCGCACTCCTGCCGCGTCATCAGGCGCGTGCCGCGACGAATGTCGGGCGGTTTCCCGAGTTCCATTTCCTGCAGGCGTCGCAGATCGAGGCGCGGATGGGCGATGTGGCGCCGTCCGGCACGATCGCCGACTGGCTGGACCGGCCGGGCAACACCGAAAGGGTGGCGCGGCAAGCGAGCCGCCTCGTCGAGATTCTGCTGCGCCAGCCGCCCTCGCCGCGAGGAGTCTGAAATCGGCTTCGACGTTGCCATCGCCGGTCAGGTCGCCGAACTCGTGAAGGCCGGTATGCGCGGTGGCGTCGGGGGCCAGGTCTTTGGAGTCGTGCGGCGCGCCATCGACGAGAACCGCGAGGTCGCGGTCGCGCTGGTACAGGAGAACAGCCGATGGCGGATTGCCTCCCGGCTGGACCGGCAGATCGCTGATTTCGTCGTGAGCGCCGACCTGTCGATGCTCGACGACCTGCAGGAGACCGATTCCCGTCTGCGCCGCGAGTTCGCGACCGCCTTCGACGACATGGTGGCCGGGCTCGAGACCGAGGGCATGCTGGGCCGGCGGTCGGCGAGGGGCGCGACCGACTGCTCGAGGGCGGTGCCTTCGATGCGGCCCTGGACGGGCTCGCCCGCGAACTGCGAGAGCGACTGGGTGCCCAACTGCCGGACGCCCTTGTCGAGGTACTGCAACCTGACGTCTGGAATTTCATTTGGCGATGGCGCCGTGAGCCCCTGCCGGGGCCGCCCCGGCAGGGGCAATCCATTCCGGTATTCCATGGAGTTGCGACACCACCATGGAGACAGGCGAATGGACGGGCAGAAGGATAGGACGCTCGAGGCCCTCATGGAACAGCTGATCGAACACGGGCCTGTCCGCCATGAGCCTCCGACCGATGGCGGCCATCATGGCGGACCATCGCCACGGTCTTCGGTCGGGCCTTCGAACTGGCGATGCAGATCGAGCGCGAGCGGTACCTCGGCGCTGGCCTTTACGAGCGGACAGCCGAGCGCCGGGGCTACGCGAACGGCTACAAGCCGAAGCGGATCGACACGCCGGCGGGCACGGTCGCCGTCGATGTCCCCAAGACCGCCGGCCATGACGGCACACCGTTCTATCCGCAATCGCTGGAGCGCGGTCGTCGGTCGGTCCGCGCCGTGATGCTGGCGGTGGCCGAGATGTACGTCAAAGGCGTGTCCACGCGCGACGCCGAGCGGGTGATGACCGAGTTCGGTCTCGAGAGCCTGTCCTCGTCGCAGGTCAGTCGTGCGGCCAAGCTGCTCGATGAGGAGTTGGAAGCCTGGCGGACCCGGCCTCTTGGCCGGATCACCTGCCTGATCCTCGACGCCCGATCCGAAAAGCTCCGTCAGGGCGGGATCGTGCGCGATGCGGCCGTGCTCTCGGCCGCAGGCATCGGGCCGGACGAGCGCCGCCGGGTCCTGAGCGTCTCCGTCGCCCTTGGCTATGAATGGAACGGCGACTACGAATGGAGCGTCGGCTACGTCGCCGGCGGCGCCTAAGAGAACCCCGAACTGGCGCTGCGCGTCGCGCTGACCTACTGCTCCGAGGTGGATTGCGACCTGGCCAGCCCGGAGACCGTTCCGAATCTCGGAAGGGTGAACCCGACCACCGACGTGACGATGCCGCAATCGATCAACCTCTATTTCCAGACCGGCCTCAACCAGACCACCCTGCTCTTCCGATCGGTACATCGGGTCTATTGGGAAGGATGGACGATCGCGCAGGACCTCCTCGACGACCTTTCCCGAGCAGCGCTCGCCGACGACGATTCCGACACTTATCGTTTCAAGATCGGCGTGAGAAACGCGCGAAAGTTGGTGATGCCCTGAGGGGCGGCATATCATGGCGGTGTCGAAGCGCCGTCAATTCTCTGCCGAGAAAGGGATATGCCACATGTCGGAGACTACCATCGCCACGCTGCCCGATCCATCGTGATTTTCACCGGACCCTTTGACTGATCTCATCCGGAATGGGGCGCGCAAGCTGCTCGAACAGGCGTTTGAGGCGGAACTGGCCGCGCTGTTGGCCGCGTTCGCTTCGGACAAGCTGGATGACGGACGTGCCAGATTGGTCCGGCACGGTCACTTGCCGGAGCGTGAGATTTTGACCGGCGTCGGGCCAGTGCCGGTGAAGGTGCCTCGTGTGCGGGATCGCAGGCCCGGCGCGACCAGGATCACCTTCACGCCCAGCATCCTGCCGCGCTACCTGCGCAAGACGAAATCGGTCGAGCAGCTGTTACCTTGGCTCTACCTCAAGGGCGTGTCGACGGGCGATTTCAGCGAGGCGCTGGAAGCATTGCGGGGCTCGAACGCCAAGGGTCTGTCCGCAAAGACGATCACCCGGCTCAAGGCGGATTGGTGGGTCGAGTATGAGGCTTGGGAAAAGCGCGACCTCGGCACGCGGCGGTTCCTCTACATCCGGGCGGACGGCGTCTACTTCAAGCCGCGCATGGCGGAAGAAAAACAATGCGTTCTGGTGATCGTCGGTGCGGATGAATACGGCCGCAAGGAGCTGCTGGCCATGACCGACGGCTTCCGCGAAAGCGCCGAGAACTGGCGCGCGGTGCTGCTCGATCTCAAGCGCCGCGGCCTGAAACAGGATCCGAAACTGGCCGTCGGCGACGGCGCTCCTGGCTTCTGGACGGCCCTGCGCGAGGTGTTCCCCACGACAAAGGAACAACGCTGCCGGGTTCACAAGACCATGAACGTGCTGAATGCGCTGCCCAAGTCTGTGCAGTCAAAGGCAAAGGGGCACCTGCACGACATCTGGCAGGCCGAGACCCGCGCCGATGCCGAGAGCGCCTTCGATTTCTTCGTCGAAACCTACGGGGTGAAATGGGACAAGGCGGTTGCCAAGCTGGTCAAGGACCGCGACGTGCTTCTGACCTTCTATGATTTCCCGGCCGAGCACTGGAAACACATCCGCACGTCGAACCCGATCGAGAGCACATTCGCCACCGTCCGGCACCGCACCAGGCGAACCAAAGGCAGCCTGAGCCGCAAGACCGGGCTCGCCATGGCCTTCAGATTGATGATGTCGGCGCAGAAGAAATGGCGCAAGCTCGACGGCCGGAACCGCCTTCCAGAGGTCATTGCTGGGGTTGAGTTCCGCGATGGTCTGCGACACCTTCAAACCGCCGCCTGATCACGCGTCACCAAATTTCGCGCATACCTCGATCGGCGTCGGCCGCCAGCTTACGGAGAAGTTCGCCGGTGCCGACGAAGCGTCGTATCTTCCGGCCGAAGACGAGGTGCTGGGAGCGCGGCAACCCTAAGACGGGTACGCTTCACTCGGCGTGGGCGGAACCTACACGTTCGATACGGGCCTCGCGATCACCGCGGGCGCGGCATACTACTGGCTGGCCGATACTGGCGTGATAGAGAACGGCGTGACTTCGAGTTTCGGCAACAACAATGCCGTGGGGCTGAGCCTCAACGTCGGCTACTTGTTCTGATACCGCCGCGCGAAACGCCTGGCTCTGCGGGGGCTTCCGAGCCTTCGTGATCCGTGATTCCCTTCTGGAAGACGGATCATGAGGTTGGGATGGGACGAGCGCTCGAGATCAGGACGACATGACCGCGGCGGAGCTGCGGGCAGTTGCCGCGCGGGAGAAGAAGACCCGCGCGGCGCTTCGGATGCTGGCGATCGCGACCGCGTTGGAGGGCATGAGCCGGGCGGCCGCGGCCCGCGCCGCCGGGATGGACCGGCAGGCGCTGCGCGACGCGGTCGTGCGCTGCAACGCCGGAGGGATCGACGGTCTCCACGACCGTCCGGGCCCGGGCCGCCCGCCCGCGCTGACGGAAGCCGAGCGGGCGCTGCTGTCGGCGCGCCTCTTTTGCGGCCCCGATCCCGAGACCGACGGCGTGAGCAGCTGGACGCTGCCGGACCTCTGCCGCTGGATCGAGGATCGCTTCGACAAGCGCCTGCCGCCGCAGAGCCTGTCGCGCATCCTGAGGCGTGAGGGCTTCTCACGGCAGAAGACCCGGCCGACCCATCCGAAGACCGACGCGCAGGCGCAGCACCGCTTCGGAGAAGGGGGCTCAGGTCGGCGCTGGCGGCCGCCGCCGAGGCCCATCCCGGCAAGCGGCTGACCCTCCGGTTCCAGGACGAGATGCGCGTCGGCCAGAAGGGGCGGCTCTGTCATCGCTGGTGGGCGCGCGGCAAGCGCCCGCCCGGAGTTCAGGACCAGCGCCACGAATGGGCCTACCTCCTTGGCGCCGCCCGGCCCGGCGGCGAGGCCGCCTTCGCGCTGGTCCTGCCCGCGGTCAATACCGACACGATGCAGATCTTCCTCGACCGCTTCGCCGCAACCCTGGCCGAGGGTGAGCACGCCGTCATGGTCCTCGACGGGGCCGGCTGGCATGGCGCCAAGGCGCTCGCGGTCCCGCGGAACATCACCCTCGTCCCGCTCCCACCCTATTCGCCCCAGCTCAATCCGATGGAGCGAGTCTGGCTCTATCTGAGGGAGCGCTTCCTCTCCCTGCGCGTCCTCGAAGGCTACGACGCCATCGTCGATGCCTGCTGCGTCGCCTGGAACGCCATCGCCGACGAGGGGCTTTGTTGCGCAAAGGACGTGAAGCGCGGACCTCCCCTTTCCCCAGACGCACTTATGCCACGGGCTCTGTGACAGGTATGCCGAGCGCGGTGTAGCCGTTCAGGACGGCGGCGCGGATCTGAAGTTCGGCGACCTGACGATCGAAGTCGCGTGCCATGAGGCTCTGCCCCAAGAGCTTCACGCAGTGCATCTTCGTCTCGGCGCGGCTTCGGCGGTGGTACCCGCTCCATTTTCGCCAGATAGCGCGGCCGAGGTATTTCGATGCTCGGAGGGCCTCGTTCCGGGCGATGGCGCCCGCGGTCGAAGGCTTCCACGGTTTGGCGTTCCTGCGCGGCGGTATGACCGCATGGGCGCCTCGGTCGGCGACGGCGTCGTGGCACTTGCGCGTGTCGTAGGCACCGTCCGCGGTGACCGAGCCGATTTCCACATCAGGCGGGATCTGGCTGAGCAGTTCGGGCAGCATGGGCGCGTCACCGACGGTGCTCCCGCAAATGGAATCGCCAGTGATCTCGATGGCTCGGATCTCCAGCGTCTGTTCGTCGACGCCGATGTGGATCTTGCGCCATAGGCGGCGTTTCGCGCCACCGTGTTTGCGGGCGTGCCACTCGCCTTCACCTTCGGCCTTGATGCCGGTGCTGTCGATCAGCAGGTTCAGCGGCCCCTGCGAGCCGCGGTAGGGAATGGTCACGGCCAAGGCGATCCGTGAGCTCGGCCCCAGCATGCGCTGCATCAGCGCCCGCTTCAAACCCTGCATCAGCCCGCCCTCGCCAGGCAAGTCTTCCGCCCGCTCGCATCCCTCCGGCAACTCGTCGAGGAGGTCGTCGTCGATCTTCTTCCTCATGGACCGAGCTCCTGCCGCTCTCGGCACGGGCCGGCCTCAGCATGGATAGGGGGGGTCATACACGGAAGATCGGACACCCTCCATTCGAGCCTTGCCACCCACCCCCCGGAACGCGCAAGTCCTCGATCATGCGCGTGCGCAGCGGTGAAGTCAGACCGCGCCAACCATGCCCCCCTCGCCCCCAAAGCATTTCCCCGTCGAACTGGCGAGAATTCTCGCCTATTCCGGCCACGCCACCGAATTCCTTGCATCTGGTCCAGACGCAGCCGTCGGAGCCGCCATGCGATTTTTCTATGCCTACGACATTCCGTTTCCCAATAGGTTCGCCGCGACGATCCAGATCACGAAGACCGGGCGGGCCCTCCGCGCATCGGGCCATTCGGTCACGTTCGGGTGCGGCCCCGCCTCGCTCGGCGGGGGCGAACCGGGAGATGCTCCCTACCGGCCGATCTATCCGGAGCGGCCGAAGCATCCTGCCCTCAGACCGTGGATCCTGCGACACCGGACACGCGCCGCTCTGAGGCGGGAACGGCCGGACATCCTCCTCAGTCGCGGGGAGACCGGCATGGCCCTTGCGAACATGACCATGCCGGCTGGGACACGGCGGATCCTGGAGTTTCACAAGCTGCGCTATCTCGATCAGGCGGAGCGCGAGGCCGGGCGCAGGCTCGATCCGCGGGACACCGCGCAGGGGCGGCTGTACCGGCGAGAGGCGCGAGCCTTTCACAGCGCGGACGGACTGATGTTCCTGACGCCGGGTCTGCGCGATGCGGCCGAGGAGGTGTTCGGAACGCCTCGCGCACCATGGGTCGTCGTGCCGTCCGGCACCGACACGCTTTGTCCCAAGGCGACACGGGAGCCGGACGTCGACCTGATCTATGTCGGCAAGATCGAACGGAGAAAGGGGGTGTTCCTGCTGTTGGAGGCAATGCACCAGCTGCCCGGGCGCAACCTGAGACTGATCGGCGACGGAGCCGATCTCCACGCCCTGCGGGACCGAGTTCGCAAAGACGGTCTCGGCGAGCGGGTCGATGTCGCGGGATACAGCCCCTCCGACCTGATCGGCGCGGAACTGGCTCGGGCGCGGATTGGAACGTGCCTCCTGCCGGGTGACGTTGACAGCGTCTCCCACAGGTTCACGAGCCCCATGAAGCTCCTCGAGATGATGGCGATCGGGATGCCGATCCTGGCCTCGGACCTTCCGAGCGTACGAAATGTGTGCCGCGACGGGATCGAGGCCGTTCTCCTCCCGCCGAACCCCCACGCGATTGCGGCGGCCGCCGAGAGGTTGCTGGCGCAGCCGCGCCTGGCCGCGCGTCTCGGCGCCGCGGCGCGGGCCCGGGCCCGCGATTTTTCGTGGGAAAGGCGGGCGGCGGCAATTGCGGAGTTCTGCGCGACGGTCCGGGCGGGCGGCTGAATTCAGCGGAACAGACGCCCGGCGACCCGGCGCCAGGGCAGGACAACGACTTGGCGCAGATCGTCGAGCAGAGGATGACCGAGGACGAGCAGCGCCGCCGCCCAGCCGAGTACCGCTGCGACCCCGCCCGCCAAGAGAAGTTCGATCCCCTCGATTGCCCCCGTTCCCAGGAGCAGCCCGGCCGGAACGACAGCGGCGCATGTCACCACGCCCCCCCGTCCGAACGCTGCCGCGACCTCGCCATTCTCGGGCGGGAAATGTCGGTGCAGCCAGATTCCGATACAAGCCGCCTTGAAAATCAGGGCCAGCGAAATCGCCGCGCAGAACATTTCCAGCGATAACGCAGCACCCGCGATCCCGGCCGCCAGGGTGACGATCTGGAAGACGATCTGGATTTGTAGATAGGCGTCGAGCGCGTCGATGGCGGTGAAGAACTTCACACTCATCTTTGTCAGCGGAAGAGCCACACCGCTCAGCGCGAGGAGCCGCACGGCGGGCACCGCCGAAAGCCATTGGTTCCCGAGCATCAGGAGGACCAGCGGCTCGGCGAGAAGCGCGATCATGGCCAGGGCCGGCCAGCAGAGGACGGAGAGGTAGTCGAGCTTCATCGCCAGCACCCTCTGCGGCGGGATGCCGTCACGCAGGGCGCCGCTGATCATCGGCAGGATTACCGGACCGACCCCGTCGAAGACGATCCGGTCGAGCAGATCGAGCACGGTCTTGGAGCGGTTGTAGAGGCCCGTCGCCGCCGGTCCCGCCAAAGCGCCGAGGCAGGAGACGAGAACGAGGGCGACGAGATTGGGAAGCAGATTGATCAGCGTCAACCGGCCGCCGAAGCCGAGATAAATCCCGACCTTGTCGCCGCGTCGCATGCGGGGAATGGTGCGATACGCGACCGGCGCGAACAGCACAAGAACGAGGGCAGAGACGATCTCCGACGTCATGAGGCCCAATGCGAGCGAGCTGACGCCGAGGCCGCAGAGCGCCATCCCGATAGCCACCGCGATCTCGGACATCGAGGCGGCGATCGCGGCATAGGCCGGGAGCCGAAATGCCATCGCCTTCTGAAGCTGCACCTCGACGCCGAGGATCAGCGGCCCCGCCAGCAGGGCTACTCCGAGCGGAGCGAGCGCCCAGGCGATCTGGGGCGCGATCAGGCCGCCGGGGATCCAAGGAGCCGCCAGGAAAGCAATGCAGCCGGCCGCCGCGATGGCCAGCGAGAGACCCGCCGCGGAAGAGAGCGTCGTCGGGTCAAGCTCCTCCTCGGAGCGGATGATGTATTGCCGGAGGCCAAAATTCGCGAGCCCCTTGACGGCCTGGAAGGCCGCCGCCGCGATGGCGAAATAGCCGAAATCGGCAGGCGAAAGGAGACGCCCCAAGACCGCGAACCCGACCGTCATCGCGGCGAGCGCGACGAGCCGCGATACGAGCATTTGGGTGAGGGCCGTGCGCCCCGCGCTCACGGCTGGACCCTCCGCCGTCCGGCCGGTCCCGTCAGACGCCGGGTCATGCCGTTCGGGACGGCGCCCCGCCCTCCGCGAGAGAGCGGCCGAGAGGTGCGCAGACGTTCTCGTACCACGCCACCAGCCGCGGGATCCCAACCTCCACAGGGACGGCGATGCGGTACCCGAGTTCGGCCTCCGCCCGAGATGTATCGGCGATGGAGAAGAACCTGTCGCCCGGAGGCAGGTCGATCATGCGTCTCTCGGCGGTGCGACCCAAGGATTGTTCGATCAGGTCGAGGCAATGGCCCAGATCTTGCGAGGTCGGATTTCCCAAGTTGTAGACCGGGTGTGCCCGCCCATCCAGGGGTCCCGGCGGCCGGGTCAGCGCCGCGACAACGCCGCCGACGATGTCGTCGATATAGGTGAAGGCGTGGTGGATCCGGCCGTGATTGTGGAGCGACACCGGCAACCCCGCATGCACCCGCTCGACGAACTTGAAGAACACGGTATCGGGCCGCCCCCAGGGGCCGTAGACCTTGAAGAATCTCAACCCCGTTACGGGGATGCCGTAGCGGTCGGCATAGGCCTGCATCATCGCCTCGTTGGCGATCTTCGTGGCCCCGTAGACGGAGATCGGCGTATCCAGCTTGTCGCTCTCGCGGAAGGGCGCGCCCTCCTTGGCCCGCCCGTAGACCGAGGAGGTGGAGGCGTAGACCAGGTGACGGACGTCCTGCCTCCGCGCGGCCTCGATGACCACCTGCGTGCCGAGGAGGTTGCTGCGGACGTAGTCGAACGGTGCCTCGAACGACGGCATCACGGCGGCTTGTGCGGCGAGGTGCACGATATGGGTCGGCGCCTCCCGCTCCACCACGGCGAAGACCGCTTCGGCCTCGCACAGATCGAGCTCGGCGAAGCCGAAAATCTCCAGCCGCTCGAGTTCCGCCAAGCGTATACGCTTTAGCGTGGCCGAGTAGTAGAGCTCGCTCAGATCGTCGATCCCAAAGACAGGGACACCGGCAGCCGCAAGCCGGCGCGCGACCGCGAAACCGATGAAGCCCGCGCACCCTGTCACCAGAACGCGCGCCCCGGCCAGCGCTGCGATCGCGCCGGCATCGTATAGGTCGAAATCCTCGTGGCTCATTCCGTTTCCATCTTGTCCGGGTGGACGATGGCATGGCGCCCCGCGCGGTTCGCCAGTCCCGCGGCAACGGCCGGCGATGGTTTCCAGACCGAGTAGATTTCCGGAAAGGCGCGGATCGGGACTCCCTCCTCCACGCAGCCCCAGTGCAGGGCCTTGTCGTAGGCTACGCGGTTCTGGTCGATCTTGCGTTGAAGGTTCTCCTCGGTGCTGAATTGGCCCCAGCTCTGCGCAGGATCGCGCAGCTCGGGCCGCAGAAACACCTCGCTCGCGTGAAGATGCGCCGCGCTTTCGTGCGGTAGGAGGATGCACCCGCCCTGGACCGTGCCCGACCGCTTCCCGATCGTGCCGTAGAGTCCGGGCGCCCCCGGCAAACGGCGGAAACGGCGATCTATCCGCGCGTCGCTGTCGAGCCTCACGAGCCAACGGGCGGGCGCCGACATGTAGATGTCGAGGATCCGGTGGATCATTTCGCCCCCGCGATCCATGGCATAGAGATTTTCTCCGCGCACGTATTCGACCCCGTAGAGGTCCCTGAAACCGGCGCCGGGAAACTCCGCATCGCCGTCGGAGATCAAGGCGACCCGGGAATCGGAATAGTGGCGCCGCAGCCGCGCGAGCGCCTTCCCCGCGACCTCCGCATCGCGGTAGACTGGCATGACGAAGACGATGTCGCGATCCGCAACGTCGCGCTGGTCCGTGCGGCGACGTAATGCGGCCTCGATCCGAACGCCGATCGCGCCGGGTATTCGCATAGCCACTTCTCCTTCGGCCTTAAGCCCTGCAGCACTTGCGTCATGCGGTGCGGGCCCGCGTCCTGTTCGCCCTTCGTGCCCCCGATCACTCAGGCCGAGAATATCCTCCGGTCCTCGGCATTGAGATGATCCAGGCGGTCCATCTCGAATGTGGCGAGCCGTTCCCGGGCGCGTCCCGGCCCGATGAGGAAGCCCGTCATCTGTCCGATTCCGTCGAACAACAGCCCTGTAAGCATCGCCGGGCCATAGCGCCGTTCCGGCAGTTCGGGGCCGAAGACCGTTCGGCGCATCTTGAGGTAGCGCACCGCCGGGATCAGCGGGCCGAGGGCGGTGTAGAGCAGGCGCTTCGGCCGTGACCACCCCTCATCCCGCGCCCGGCTCGCGGCGTAGAGTCGGCCCGCATCCATCCGCAGCCGTCCGGTCGCCTTGAGACTCGACGGGTTGATGTGGCGGACCCGGGCGGTCGGGACGAAACGAAAGCGGCCCCCGCCCTCGGCGAGCCGGCGCATGATCTCGCCCTCGCGGTTGAACCAGGTGACGTAGGCGTGGGGGTCGAATCGCTCGAGCGCTGCCCGGCGGAAGGTGCCGTTGTGATGGCTGACCCAGCCGATGGGGCCTTCGGGGGTGGATTCGCTCCATTGGCTGTACGCCAGAAGAATGTTCGACCAGCTCAGCCCCGGACCGGGATTGGCGTTCAGCACGGCCGATCCCACGGCGACGACATCGTCCCCGTCATAGCCCTGCAGGACATTCTCGGCCCAATCCGCGTCGGGGAAGGCGTGATCCTCGATCGATCCGATAATCGGCCCCCGCGCCTCGCGCATGGCCCGGGCGGCCGCCCTGTCGACGTCCGGAATGGCTCCGGCAGAGACGATGCGAAAGCTGCCGAAAACTTCCGGCAGGCGGCCGAGCTCGGCGCGCACGCATTCGTCCGGCGCGACGAGGATCACCTCAAGCCGGTCCGCGATCGTCTGCGCCGCCAGGGCCCGGATCGTGCGGCGAATGGAGGCGGTCCCGAGCGCGCTTACCGTGACCACGCTCATCAGGGGCTCGTTCAGGTTCATGCCGCGCTCTCCCTATTCATGTTGGCGGCCGCGCCGTCAGTGCGGCGGGCCTCCTCGATGAGTTCAACGACCCGCGCGCCGTCCTCAAAAGACGGCTCCGGCGACGAAGCGCCCCCGCCGCCCGCCTCGACGAACGCCTGCAGGGCCCGGGCGAAGGACGGATCCTGGCCCGGACCGCGGAGGTTCTCCGGCAGAAGTCCGGTGATCGCCCGAAGAAGCCGCCGCCGCCCGCTGGCCTCGGCCGGAGTGGCGAGGGGCGCGGCACGGCGGCGGGACAGGTCCACGTTCAGGTGACCCTTCTCCCCCATGATCTCGATCCGGTGGCAACCGAGGCCGCTGGACTGGCCGACGATCATGCCCACCGGCGCACCGCCATCGAGCCGCGCGGACAGCGCCGTCATCGTTCCCGATGGCCGCGGCGTCTGCTGCATCGACACCGTTCCCGGCGCGAGGACCTCTCCCGCCAGGAAGGGAACGAGGTCGAGATGATGGGTGGCGAGATCGGTCAGAGCATCTCCCCCTGCCCCGGTCTCTGCCTTCCAGCCCGGCAGGGCCCGGGCTGCTGACGTGAAGATCGTCTGGATGGCCTGGATCGTACCGAGCTCGCCGGCGTCGATCCGGGCCTTCGCATCGCGGTAGAGCGGGTGGTATCGAAAGTTCAGTCCCACCATGCCGACCCGGTCGGCGGCGGTCCGGGCGGCGATCATCCGCGCTGCGTCCCGCGAATTCATCGCCAGCGGTTTCTCCACGTAGACGTGACACCCGGCCTCGAAGGCCGCGACCGCCACCGAGGCGTGCAATTTCGGCGGCAGACAGATGACCGCCGCGTCGATCTCGCCCAGATCGAGCGGCCGTTGCCAATCGGCATAGAGGGTCGCGCCCGGAAGGATCGCCGCCATGCGCTTTCGGTTCGCCGCATCAACGTCGATCAGGGCCGTGACCTCGACCTCCGGGAGCCGGGCAAGGATCGGTCCGTGGAAGAAACCGGCAATACGGCCGCAACCGAACAATCCCACTCTTATAGTCACGTCATCTTCCTCTCAGGTGGTCCGTCGGTCGCGCCGGTCGTTTCGAATCGCTTCGAGATAGCCAGCCACCATCGCGACCTGGCTGAGCCCCACGAGAACGGCCTGGGCGGTGCCGCCCCGCAATCTTCTCCGTACCGGATAGCTGACCATGCCGAAATAGAACGCCGCGGATTCTATCTTGGGCCGCGCATCGCCGCGGCCGTCCATGGTGAGGTGCAATTTCCGCGCCCCCCGGCCGTAGTTGGCATGCTGGCGCCAGAAGCTGCGGAACGTCAGATCGTGGGCATGGTCGATCACCGCCCCCTCCGCATAGGCGAGCGTCCCGCCCCAATCCTTCCAGCGCAGGCTGAGATCGCGATCCTCGGAGGCGGTAGAGAATGACGAGTTCGAACCCGCCGATCTCGAGGAAGTCGGCGCGCCGGCAGCACATGTTGTTGGTGGTGAAGAAGTTCATGTCGCTGCCGCTCGACTGGTAGAACTCGTAGAGGAAGCTCGACAGCGACTGACTGGCCGAGGAATAGACGTTCTCCTCCAGCGCGTTCTCGACCCGCCCGCCAACCAGGCGCTTCTCGACGCCCCCTTGGGCGGCCAGGAGACGCATCGCCCAATCCGGCCGGGCGAAGCAGTCGTCGTCGAGGAAGCACAAGAATTCGGCCCCCTCGGCGGCCCTCGCGCCGGCGTTGCGGGCCGCGCCCGGACCGGAATTTTCGAGCCTCAGGCAGCTGACATGAGGGCCGAACTCGCCCACCACCGGGGCCAGGGGCATATCGCCGCCGTCATCGACCACGATCGTCCGGTAGGGCCCGCCGTCGAGCTTCTCGAGACAGGCAAGGCACGCGCGGATCTTGGCGGGGCGATTGTAGCTGGGGATGACGATCGCGACGCTCATGCCGTCTCTCCGGGTTCGTCCGTGCGGAGGCGCGGGGAGCCTGCCTTTGCCAGCGTGTCCTCGTAGATCGCCTCGATCCGGTCAAGGGCGGCTCGCCGGGAATACTCCGTCCGGGCGACCTCCCGGCCGATGCGGCCAAGGGCTCCTGCATGATCCCGGTCCGAGAGGACGTCGACTAGCCGGTCCGCAAGCCGACCTGCGTCACCCGGCGGGACGAGATAGCCGGTCCGCCCCTCCCGCACCAGGTCGGACTGGCCGCCGACATCGGCCGCGACCACCGCCGTGCCCCGCATCATCGCTTCGGTGGTCACGTTGCCGAAGGGCTCGTGCCAAAGGGAGGGAACCACCTGAACCCAGGCGCCCGACAGGCGTGCCTCCATTTCGGCGCGTGGAAGATGGCCCACGAACTCGACCCGCGCGCCCGATTGCGCCGCCTGAACGCGCAGTCGCGCCTCGTCGGGGCCGGAGCCCATGATCAGCAATCGCGCCTCGGGCAGGCGCCGCGCCACCGCGCCGAAAGCCTCGACAAGCGTGGCCACCCCCTTCTCGCGCGACAGCCGCCCCGCGTAGACCGACAGGGGCGTGTCCACCAAGGGTCCTCCCGGCGCCGCCTCGTCGATCCCGTTCGGCAGGACGCGGACGTCCGGCCAGCCGTTCGCCTCGAACATCTCCGCCATCCGCCGGCTTAGCGTGGCGGTGGTGGTGATGGAACTCCGCCAGCGCCGCAAAAGCGCCAGCTGCGCCATCGTGGAGAGCCACGTCTTCGTCGCGAGGCAACCCGATGTCCGGCAGACCAGCCCGGCCGGTGTGGTGCAGATGCTGCCGTCGGGGCGGAGCTTCAGTCCGTTCGGACAGATCGCCTTGTAGACAGCCGCCTGGTAGAGCACCGGCACACCTTGCAGGATCGGAAGGATCAGCGGCGATAGCTGCCACAGGAACATCCGCATATGGACGAGATCGGGCGGGTGGTCGCGGATCTCGGCCTTCAGCCGACGCGCCGCGTCGAAATTCGCCGTCTGGCTCAATACCTGGACGATATCCGTGCGACCACGGCAAGCCGCATCCGCTTCGAGGGGAAATCCGCCTACCGGATCGGCGTCGGACGAGAAGAGCCTTACCCGATGCCCCCGGGCCCGAAGCCCGTCGCGGATCGCGAGCATCTGCAATTCTGCCCCGCCGGTCGCGCGGCCGTAATCATTGACAAGGAGAATGTTGAGCTTTTGCGGCAAACCGCCCTCGACGTACGAACCCGGGGACCTTGGACGGGACGCTGCCACGCAGTGCGGACAAAGAGAAAGGCAAACGACCGCGATCGCCAGGCTTTTTCTCGCCGGAGATGCAGACCTGGTCCCGAACGCTTCGACTGATACCAGCGGCCCTTCCGCCTGACTCCCGAAGGGGATTCCCAAGCGGGTTGCTTTCTGACTCTCTGCCTTGAGGGCAGGAGGTGGAGCAGATGGTGGCGATCGCGATCACGCGGACGGATTTGACGGCAGCGGAGCTGCGGGCGGCGGCGGTGAAGAGCCGAGACAGGCAGGCGGCGCGCCGGATGCTGGCGTTAGCGCTGGTGCTGGAGGGCGCCGATCGGAAGACTTCGGCGGAGACCTGCGGCATGGACCGGCAGACGCTCCGGGACTGGGTGCATCGTTACAACGCCGAAGGGCTCGCCGGGCTCTCGAACCGGCGAGGCGCCCCGCGAACCCGGCGGCTTAATCCTGGCCAGGTGGCCGAAGTCGTGTTCTGGCTGGAGGCCGGCCCCGATCCGGCGGTGGACGGGGTGGTACGCTGGCGGCGGCAGGACCTGCGGGCCCGGATTGCCTCGACGTTCGGGGTGGAGTTGCACGAGCGGACGGTCGGCAAGTACCTGGCGGCGCTCGGCTACCGGCGGCTCTCGGTGCGCCCGCGCCATCCGAAGACCGACCCCGAGGCGCAGGAAGCTTTCAAAAAAACTTCTCCGAGGCGGTCGCCGCCGCGGTCCCCGAGACTGCAAGGGGCAAACCGCTCGAGGTCTGGTTCCAGGACGAGGCGCGCGTAGGCCAACAGGGCACGCTCACCCGGGTCTGGGCGAAGCGCGGCACGCGCCCACGTGCGCCGCGCGACACCCGCTATCGGTGGGCCTACATCTTCGGCGCGGTCTGTCCCGGCCGCGGCGTCGCCGCGGGCCTCGTCATGCCCTTCGCCGATACCGGCGCGATGAACGACCACCTCGCCGAGATCGCCCGCACCGTCGCCCCCGGCGCCCATGCCGTCCTCGTCCTCGACGGTGCCGGCTGGCACGGCGGACACGCGCTGGTCGTCCCCGACAACGTCTCCCTCGTCATGCTCCCGCCCTACAGCCCGGAGCTGAACCCGGTCGAGAACGTCTGGCAGTACCTGCGGGCGAACTGGCTCGCGATCAGCGTCTTCGACAACTACGACGCCATCGTCGATGCCTGCTGCAACGCGTGGAGCCGTTTCGCAGAAAAGCCCGAAGTCGTCTCCTCCATCACCTCCAGGCAATGGGCACAGGTCAATCCGTAGGGCCGTTGGTATTACCCGACAGGGCGAGCTGTTTCCCTCCCGGAAGCGGGACATGGTCTCCGCGCTGAACCGGATCGCCAAGGCGCTCGGTCTCGAGCCGTGCGATGTCCTTGCCCATGCCCGATGGCTGCAGCCGCGGCTCGGGAAGATCGCCCCTGCCCGGCTTGGCATCGCGCAGAAGACCTGGACCAACATCCTCAGCAATGCCGGCGCCGCAATGGTGACGTGCGGCGTCGTCGAGCGCCGCACCAGACGGATCGGGGATCTGAACGACGCGTGGCGCCCGCTCTGGGAGGCGGCACTCTGTCTGGACAAGCAGCCCCTCCACGCTGCAATCCGCAGCTTCGTGCATTTCCTGAGCGACGACGCCATTGCGCCTGACGAAGTCACCATCGAAGATACCGTCGCCTACCGCGAGATGCTCGCGCGGAACAGGATCGGCAAAGACCCGGAGCGGTCGTTCCGGGCGGCGGTCGACGGCTGGAACCTTGCCACCCTCCGCGTGCCCGGCTGGCCGCAGCAGCGGCTCGAGAAGCCGTCGCGGCAGGTCGTCTACCAGCTGCCCCTCGAGACCTTCCCGGCCGCCTTCGTGGCCGATCTGGACCGGTTGATCGCCTGGCTCGGCACGCCGCACCCGCTCGACGACGACAGCCATACCCGGAAACTGAAGCCGGAGACCTGCAAACAGTACCGCACTCGGCTTCTCCGCCTTGCCGCCGAAATGGTCCATGCCGGCGTGCCGGCGGAGGAGCTGACCTCTGTCACCGCGCTCCTCGACCCGGTTCGCGCCGATCACGGGTTGCGGCAGATGCTCGGACGGAATGATGGCAAGACCTCGCGCCAGATCTCCGAGACGGCACGGCTCCTGCGCAACCTCGCCAACAAGCTCGGTGCGGACGAGGAGACAAAGAAGGGCCTGTCGAAGATCGCCCGCAAGCTTTCCGTCGCTCCCCAGAAGGGCATGACCCGGAAGAACCGCGAGCGGCTCCGGGTGCTGCAGGAGCCGAACAACCAGATCAAGGTCCTGACCCTGCCCGACCGCATCTTCGCCCGGCCGATCGACAAGAAGCCCGGCAAGGCGGCCCTCTTCGACCGCGAGGACGCGCTCGCGATCGCCATCCTGCTCAATTGTCCGATCCGGGTGAAGAACCTCGCCGGGCTCGAGCTTGGCAGGCATATCCAGCGACCCGGAGACGGGCGCGTCTACCTGGTTCTCGAGGAGGAGGACACGAAGACCGGACAGCCGATCCAGTTCGAGCTGGACCGCGACCTGATACGTCTGCTCGACGTCCACCTGAAGACGCGGGCACCTCTCCTCTGCCCGCCGGGGACACCGTTCCTCTTTCCCCGTCGGGACGGCACCACGCCCGTCAACACGAGCGGCCTCGCGGGGCGCATCACGAAAAGGATACGGCGCGAGATCGGGCACGACATGAACGCGCATCTCTTCCGGCACTTCGCGGTGATGCTCTGGCTCGACGCCCACCCGGACGGGTTTGAGCTCTGCCGGCAAATCCTCGGCCATTCCAGTCTCAGCCACACGATCAACCTCTATTCCGGGCTGCAGGTGACCTCGGCGACGCGGGCCTTCTCCGGCTTCGTGGCGGACCTGAAGAAGAAGGGCCGGAAATGAGCCTGATCCTGCCCCTCGAGGACTGGCCCGCCACGGACCGGGCGCTCTGGGAGAGCCTCTTCACCGAAGGCAACCCGCTCGACGATCGCGGTCCTCTCGTCCACCTGCGGCAGACCTCGCGCGAGACGCTCCAGCTCCGCTACGGGCGCTGGCTTG
>CAVZOA010000032.1:0-58617 GCA_963776705.1 uncultured Alphaproteobacteria bacterium | reverse complement strand
CCGGCCGTAGGCTGGAGACAGCGGCGCGCTCGTCTTCCTGGTGGGCGACGTGGTGCGGGTGCTGGCCGCTGCGGGCGAGTACGACAGGGATTCCTCGCCGCACGAAACGGCAGGCCCCGCCGGCGCCGGGCAAACCCGTCACCCCACCACAAGTGAGATCGTACATGCAATACCGCTATCGTCACAGCAACGCGGCCGCTCCTGCCCGACCGGGTTCAGCGAGCGCACCGCACGCCGGATCGACGCCGATCCCCGCCTGCCGTCCGAGCGCGAGCCCGAGCGCGGGCGTACCGTCGCCGACTCCGCCTCGAGGCGGGTACGGGAGGGCGGTGCCGCTGCGAAAGATCCTCGAGCGCTGACCCCGCCGTGGCAGGCGGTGACGCTGCTGTGCGGCTCATCCGCAGATGACCGACCTCGACGCCTTTCCCGACCATCCGCGTCCGCCGCGACGCCTGGAGCGGCGGGTGCGCGACTGAGCGGCGCTCCATGGCGTGGCACACGACGCGATCTTCCGGCACACGCCCGAGCCGGGCCGCATGGCGCTGATGGACTTCTACCGACGCCACGGAACTCGGCGTCACCATCGCCGGTGCGCCGTTCCGCGCATCGCCCTCTTCCATCTTCGTTCTCGCCTCGACAGCGGGCTCGGGAGCACGCTGCCGTCGCGCTCGGCGGCGAGAGCTACACCGCGCTGCCGAAGAACCTCCAGAATGCGCTCTGGAACCTCGGCGGCGCGCCGCGGAGCATCGCACCGAGCAGCCTCTCCGCAGCCTACATCGCAACCTCGACAGAGGCGAGCGGCGAAGGACGTGACCAGGCGCTACGACGAACTTCCGCGCGCACATTATCCCGGCCTGCTCCGCCAGCCGTTGCAAAGTCCCTGGCGAGCCCGCACGAGAACGGCGTCGCGGATATTGGACAACCGCCACCTCAAGACCGGCGCTCGACCAGGCGCTGATCCTGCGCGGCTCGCGCGACTTCGTACTCGCTCGCCGACTGGCGGTGCTTCGTCGACCAGGTCGTCGGCCGCTGCAACTCGCCGCCGCGATAAACGCCGTCAGGATCGAGGCCGCTGGTCCTGCGCCCGTTGCCCGTCCGCCGGCATAACCGACTTCACCGAAACCGTCGTGCGCGTCGACCAGGACCGGCGGCTTCCTGGCGCACAGCGTCTTCAACAGCGGGCGCCCTCGCGCCTGATCGGGCCAGCGTTCTTAGGGTCGAGGACGTCTACGATGACTGGATCGAGGCCTTCCTCGGCGTCCACCCGCGTCGTCAGCCATCCCGAAGACGTACGCGCCTGGCAAGGAGAACGGCGGCCGCGTCGATCAGGCTGGACATGATCGCCATCTCATCCATGCCCTGCGCCGGAAAAGCCTCGAGGCGCTGGGCCGGGCTCGGTCTATCGTGACGGCCTGTTCCCGCGCACTGGAGTACGCCGTGGCCTGGAAGCGCCCGTCGGCGACGCTGCCCAGCGTGACGCCTGCTCTGCCGCACCTCTCGATCTGCCGTGGCTCGCCCATGACGAGACCTGGCGAGGCCGAACTCGCCGCGCCGATCGCCGAGGACCTCGCGGTGGATCCGCCTGCCGGAGGCGGAGACCTCAAGCCGCGCCTCGAGCCGAAGACGACGATCGCTGCCTGCTGGCCGACACCCCGGCTCCGCGCTCGACCACGCTCGCCAGCTCTTCCACGCCCTGCTCGAGGTCCTGGCCCGATGACCTCGGTCCGACACCTGGGCGCCGGTGGACGTCCATGCGTGCCCGCCGATCAGCTGACCGCCCTGCGCCTGCCCAGCATCCATCGCCACGGTCCACGCTCTCGCCGAACGTGCCGACAGGAGGGGATCGGCCCGCCGGCCGCTTTCTCTGCCGTTCCTCGCCGAGCTCGAGCTCGCCGAGCGAGAGACCCGCCGCATCCGCCGCCACCGATCGAGTTCCTCACCTGCCCGGCGGAAAACCCTGGCGACTTTCGACTTCAAGGCGTTGCCAGGCGTCCCGCGTGCCGCGTCGAGGCGCTCCGCCGCCGGCGACTGGGCTCGAGACCGGCGAACCTCATCGCCATCGGCAAACAGCGGCGCCGGCAAGGACCCGACCTGCTCCGCGCCGTTGGCCACGCCCTCGTCGAGGCCGGCCGCGCGCGTCCTCTACATCCGCACTACCCATCTGGTGCAGAAGCTCGAGGCCGCCCGACGCGATCTCGCCCTCGAAGCGGCCCCTCGCCAAGCTCGACCGCTTCGACCTGATCATCCTGGACGACATCAGCTACGCCCGGAAGGATCAGGCCGAGACCTCCGTCCTCTTCTTCGAGCTTATCGCCCGGCGCTACGAGACCCGCAGCCTCGCCATCGCCGCGCGCAACTAGCTCCTTCAGCGCATGGGGCGGCGTCTTCCCCGATCAGGCCGTCACCGTCGCCGCTATCGGCACAGGTCTCGTCCATCGACGCGACCGATCCTCGAGATGGAACACCGAAGCTATCGCTGTTGCGCCCTGCCGTAGACGGGCGCGCCGTTCCAAAGGCTGACGCTCGAAGCGAAACCCTCCAACGACAGCGACTCGGCGACACCCAACGCGAGCCGCTCGCCTACATCCCCGCCGAAAACATCAAGGAGGACGAGCCCACGCCAACCAAGCCTGCCGCAGCGGCCAGACCGGCGACCTGGCTGACGGGCAGAGGACACTCGAGGTTGACGCTCTACATGGCGGGGCAGGAGTGGCCTGTCGGCGCACGTCTTTTCGGCACAACTCCGTCTCGGTCGCTGGAAGACGCAGACATCATCGGCCGGGCTTACCTGGCGACGCCAATCGATTGGCGCCCTGGCTGACCCAGGGCGCGTATGGACTCGGGCCGCTCTTCGACATCCACGTCGAGACCGGCTCGCCCCGGCCCTGTCTGCCAGGCACCGTCGTCATCCTCGACAACCTCTCTCGACCGACAGGAGCCGAAGGCTGCTCGAAGATCTGCGGAATGTCATGGCTGCCTGGACGATGTTCCTGCCGGCCGACTCACCCGATCTGGACCCGATCGAGGCTGGCCTGCTCGAGCTGAAAGCCCACCTCCGCCGCATCGGCGCGCGCGACCTACGATACGCTCATCCGGGCGCTCGGCGACATCGCGATCTCTTCGAGCCCGAGAGTCTGAAGCTTCTCCAGAGCAGCGGAATATGCGTCGTACCAAAAGCAAACCGCTTTAGCCCTCACGCCGCCCTCAGGCAGGCGGTGCCAATCGGGACGTTATGAAATTCGGAAGATCGCTTGCCCTGGACTACCGGGGCGCCGTCAGAAGGGCATCGACGGCACCCTGCCGATGCATGTTCCCTTCCCGCCGGATGCGCTGCAGGCGGCATTGCCGGCGGAAGACGCGCTACCCGGAAACGAGAAGAGGTCACCTGGTAAGACCGGATTTCTTGCCGCAGCCAGTTCCCACCTCCCTGACCGGTCGAGGCCCGCAGGACGGAGGCGAGGATCGAGGAGCCGCACGGGCCGCGACGAATCTTCGTCTGGAAGGTAATGGACGACGGAGAATCTTTCGTTCAGAATCACGCGCCAGTTCGCGGCGCAGGTGCGCAGCGAGGCGGTCGGCGAAGGCGACGATCATCAGCGTCGGATTGGCGTGGCCGCTCGTCGGAAAGACGGATGCGCCGGCGACGAAAAGCCCGGCGACGCCGTGAACCCGGCAATCGGTATCGACCACTCCTTGGCGGCGGATTTGCGGACATGCGCGGCGTTCCCGATGTACGCGCCATGTCGATGATAGCGGAGGCCGGACCGTCCCCGCGCGTGACCCAGTCCGCGAGAACCGGTTGCGGGAGGCCGGCTCCGCGAATTCGGCCTGGATCAGCTCGGCGAGCCGCATGAGCGTCCGGGTCTCGCCTCGCCCAGGCGCCAGCGCACTGCCGGGAGGCGTTGCCGAAGCGGTCGCGCTCCCTCGACAGCGTGACCCGGTTCTCAGGATCGGGGCACCCGTTCGCAGACGGCGTGGATTTGTAGGGTTACCAGCTTGTGCGGGACCCCTCCGGTCAGATACTCTTCCACCGCCAGACCGGGGCGGAGCCGCAGAATGGTGTCGATGGCGGCGTGCCTCAGCCATTCGGGGATCCGCCGGCTCTGGAAGGCGAGCCGCCCGGCGCCCACAGCCACGAGGCGTGGGCACGCAGGATCGCCAGGGCATCACTGATGCGATCGTCGCTGCCGCCCTTCAGAAGCCGTCGCGCCGCCTCCCAAGGATCGTCCGGCGACACGCTCTCCGGGCATGTAGGCAGCGCAGTTCAGAAGCTCTTCGGCCTCCTGCGTCGCGGGCTCGGGGCAAGGCCGCGCATGTACATGTGCGCGCCTCTAGGGCCCTTGACCCGTAGAACGAACAGCCGAACCATGCGCTGGATCGCGTCGGGTTCGAATTCCGCGACGACCGCACCGGGGTGGTCCATCAGGTAGCGGCCGACCGTGTCGTGCCGATTTCCAAGGCCCCCCGGGTGCGACCTACGGGAGTTCAGCAGCAGCCGCGCATCTCGATCGCACTTGCCGCAAGCACGACGAACTTCGCCTTGATCTCGTGGCGATTCCCCGCCCCGTCGGCCGTCACGACCCCTCGGGCGCGGAAGCCGGTCTCGTCGGTGAGGATCTCCAGCACGGTCGCCCCAGTCAGGATCCGGCAACCCGAGGGCGGATTCTTCAGGAACTCGGCGCCGAAACGCATGATGTCCATTGGGTCGACCGTGGATCGCGCGAACTGCCAGAAGAAAATATCCGAGCCGGGCGGGATGGGGCGCGGTTCGGGCGGCTGGCGGCGCATGACTTCCCAGAGTCGTCGCCATTGCAGATCGTACCGAGATTGAGCGCCTCCGCCGCCCGGACGAGATGCGCCTCGACATTGCGGGAATACCGGCCAGCCGCTGTGGGGAACCCATGGACGCGCGGCGAAATCGATGGGGTCAAAGGCGGCAGACTTGCCTGCCCAGGCCGCGGTCGAGCCGCCCAGCGCCCGACACCTTACACCAAAGCTCTGCCGCTCGTGGGACCAGTGGCGGGCTTGCGGCGCGTGGAAGGTCCTGCGGCGGCGCGCCTGCTCCTCGGACCAGTCGCCCGGATCGCCGACCACCGCATTCAGTTCCTCGGACTTAGGGCTTTCCGTCAGTCCGCCGCTTTCGAGAACCAGGACCTTCCGGCCCTCTCCCGAGACCCCGCGCGCGACGGTGAGCCCCGCGGGCCCGCCGCCGATAATTAGGACGTCGCAGTCGAGCCGCTCCTCTCTCTCGACCGCAGAGAGTTCAGAGCAGATCGCCCCCTCCATCACACGCTCCGTCCCGCGACGTCCTTGACGTCGATCTGGTGGAATTCCAGCGCAGCCTTCCGGAACCGCCCGTCTGCCGCGGCGAGGCCGCGGTTCTCGCGCTCCTTGCGGAGCCGCTCGCGCACCCTGTTCGCCGTCCAGATCGCCCTGTCGCGGCGACTGAGCGGCTCGCTCGGCTGCATCGGCACCGAGGTCGGCGAATAGCGCTCGATCACCGGGAACGGAAACACCGAATAGATGGGCAACCCGGTCTTCCAGAAATGGTCTATCGCGAGATCCACCGTCGCTTCGATCCGGCGGCAGGCGCGCAGAAGCTGCTCCGCGCCGGTCCGCGAGACGATATAGGCCTGCGCGCCCGCGGGGACTCGACTTGTAGCGAATGATCGAGCGATCATAAAAGAAGCTCAGCCTAACCGCGTCGGCGTAGTACATCCCGAAGAGACGGATATAGTGGATGTCGCGGTCCCGGCAGAGGTCGATCATCGCGCGGACCGGGAAGGCCACATCGAAGATCACATCGTCTTCGAAGACCAGGAGGTATTCGCTTCGTCCTTCCGCGAGGAACTTCTGATCACACTGTAATGGCTCGACCACACCGCGAGTTCGGGCCGCGATAGCGCGCGGCCGAAGCTCTTGCGGATCGCCTCCGGGTCATAGCGAAGCACGGGGTTCTCGAGAGAGGTATGTGCGTCGAAGAAGGACCAGGGCAACGACAGCTTCCCGAATTGCGCCGTGATCAGCCGGCGACGGGCGTCAGCCCGCTGCAGGCTGATCACGCGATCTCGACCGGATTTCTATTCAAGGTCCGTCCCTTTCAGATGGAGGTCAGCATCGGGCGGGAATCAGGCCGGGATCGCCGGGGCGGGCACGGGCGAGATCCCCTTCGTCGCGGCACTGCGCAGGATGCGCTTCTGCCACTGCATGACCGGCAGCGGATACTGCGCACCAAGCGACACCCTGCAGGTACGCGCGAGGATGTCGAGGGTCCGCTCGTAGTCTTCGGGCCGGTAGGTGATCTCGCGGTTGGCCCACTGGTACGGGTTCATCCGGGGATGGAAGCAGCGCTTGGCCAGCACTGGCTCCCAGTTGGTGAAGACGTGCCGCTCGGTGTCGAGCAGGCGCTCCGCCCCGCGTCCCGCCGAATGTGCGCGCCTCTTCGGGGTCGTCGAAGATCACGCTAAGCGCCACGGCATTGTCGGGGTCGTTGTGCGGCGAAAGGCGGCAATGCGGCAGATCGGCGAAGGTTCGCGCAACCATCGGATGGCGCGCGCGCAGCCGCCGCAGGAATGGATCGAGCTTGGAGAGTTGCGCCCAGAGCACGGCGCCCGTGAGTTCGGAGACGCGGAAGTTCAGTCCCGCGAAGAGCGGTTCGGTCGGCTGCTCGTGTCCGCGCATGAAGCTGCCGGGATCGTGGTACATGCGCGCGCGCTCGAAATACCGCCTGTCGTTGGTCAGGACGGCGCCGCCCTCGCCGGAGGTGATGTTCTTGAAATGGTTGAAGCTGTAGGCCCCGAGATGACCGATCGCGCCGACGCGCCGGCCCTTGTAAGTGACTCCGACCGCTTGAGCGGCGTCCTCGACCACGACGAGGTCGTGTCGTCGCGCGACGTCCATGATCGCGTCCATGTCACAGACGAGATTCGAGCATATGCACCGGGATGATCGCTTTGGTGTGGGGGGTGATGCGGCGCTCGATATCCCGTGGAATCCATGGCGAGCGTCTCGTCGATATCGACGAGCACCGGAACCGCGCCGACGGCGAGGGGCGCGATCGCGGTCGCCATCCATGTATAGGCGGGCACGAGGACTTCGTCCCCCGGGCCGACACCGGCCGCTGCAAGAGCGGTAACCAGCGCATTGGTGCCGCTGTTGACCGTCAGGACATGCTCGACCCCGACCATCTCCGCCAGCCGTTTCTCGAAGCGGTGCGTATAGCCCCTCTCGCCGCGGGGATAGCGCAGGAGTTGACCATTCGCGACGACGCGTCCCAAGGCGTAGAGTTCGCTCAAATCTACTCGTGGCATCGGTTTTCTCCAGAAAGGGGGTTCGGTCGGGGTGGCGTTTTGCCCCCCCCCAGCGTCCGTCGATGGTCGGGTCGGTCCGCGGCGATAGGGGCCGCCTCCGACGCGGACGCAAGACGACAGGTCGAAATCCGTGCTAAGCGCGTCCCGTGCCTCGCGGCAGATCAGTACGCAACCGCGGCTGTCGCTCGCCGGCAACCAGGGATGCGTCGGCACCGCGTGCGCGAGTTCGGGTATGCGCCATTCGTCGACCATGTCGTACCCCATCGCGTCGATCTCCGCGGCCCAGTCCGTCCGGGAGCGGATATGGTAGGTGACACGGCCGCGGCCGATCCGTTCGAGCGTGAACTGCCCCGGTCCGTCGCGGAGGGCCACCTTGTTCAACAGAATGATCTTCGGCCGCTGAGACATGGACTCCACGAATGCGGCAAACGGAGAGTCGAAATATTGCAGAAGTCCCGAGGCCAGCAGAACGTCGCATGGCGGAACATCGGAAAGCCGGTCCACGAAACGGATCTCGGAAGGTATTTCGGCGCTTGTCTGGCGCTTCCGCGCAGCGCGAACGATGCCGGGCAGATCGTAGACGGTCCAATCGAGCGCCCCGACATCGAGCACGTCGGAAAAAGCGATATACTTGGTTCCGAGATGCCCGCCGGCATCGAGGACCGAAAACCGGTTTGGCAACAGCCGGGCCAACCAGAAAAGAACCGGATAATCCCATGATGCCCGGCGAGACATCATCTCGAAAGAGATATCTGCAATGTCCTCGAAGTCGTACCCCTTCGGATCAATGCGGCGGGCCGCGCGCTCCGCGTCCTCGCGACTGCCGTAGAGCCCGGCGAAGCGGGAGGACCACCGGGTCCGGGCGGCGGTCCGCGCGAGGAACGCCACGGGTAGAGCCGGCGCCAGACTGAGCGACCGGCGGAGACGCTCGCGCCGTCCTGGAGCGTGAACCTCCTGCGTTATGGTTGCGGCGTGACTCATGATGCCATCTTCCCAGTGTTGGAGGCCAGTTTCGGCGTCTTGGCGATGAGTGTCCTGAACGACGGGTCGAAAAGAAGAAGGAGGCAAACATAGAACCCTCCCGATGCCAGCCCACAGGATGCGGCCTTGACGAGGTCGTGGATCGGCACGGACCGCGTTGCCTGGTCGAAGACCATGAGAGCCATCGTTCCACAGGCCAGAGCCAAGAGTATTCCGCGCAGTTTCAAGCCAAGTTCGAGCAACGAGATACCGGCTCGATACCGGAAGACTTTCAGAGTCCAGATCGCCCCGAACACCGAAATCCCGGCCTGCGACCAGGCGAGCGGCACGGCACCCATCGGTGCGAAGACGAGAATCAGCGCGACGGACACCAGGAAGATCGCGAGCGTAAATCCCGGCAACCGGCGGGCCTCACCGGCGATAGACAAGAGCGGTTCGATGTAGATGCTCGGGAACATGAAGAGACGGCCAAGAGCGAGGATCGCCATCAGCGTCGCGGCAGGTCCCCAACCCTCACCGAACAAGCCCCGAACGATCTCCTGATCGAACACGACCAGCCAAAGGAACAGGGGCGCTCCGAGGGCAACCAAAACGCTGTGATGCTGCGCGAGGGTTTCGGAAATGCGGGCGTTCCGTGTCTCGGGTGCTCCGGCGTTGCGTGCCCGCCGCAGATGCTGCCAGGCAATCATCTGACCCGGAACACAGATCAGTTCCGTGACGGCGCCGACGACCCTGTCGGCGGCGCGGAAGAATCCGACCATTGTCGGCCCGAGAAAGGCCCCCACGATGAGCGTGATGAAATGAAGCCGCATGTGTATCAACATCCGGCTGGAGAAGATCTGCGCGGTGAATACCACGAGTTCCTGCATGACGGGGCGCGGGAGTCCGCGCCTCGGCGCGCGACGCGTGGCCGCGAAGGTGACCGCGAGCACCGTCAACTGGCAGGTCAGTCGACCGTAGACGAGCGCGAATACTCCCGCCCCTTGCATCAGCGCCGCTATCGCCACAACGAGTCCGACGACTTCACCAGCGATCTCGGAGACGACGGCACTCCGGATCCGGCCGGCCCAGGTGAGAATGCCTTTTTGCGCGACCGCGGCGTTGGCGAGCGCGACCCAGATCGCGAAGAGGATCATCAGCGAGACGAGATCGTCCGACAGCCCGGCAAGCCCCGCGACCCAAGCCGCGCAGACCCCCGCCGCCCCGATGCCGATTCCGGCCATGATCGCGACGAACAGGACCTGCTGGACTACGAGCCATTCGTCGTCACGGGAGAGGATGAACGGCGACCAGCCCATCTCGGCGACACGGAAGAGAAGGATGGCGCAGGCCGAGGCGAGCGCGAAGACGCCGAACTCGGTCGGGCCGAGGATCCGGGCCGCGATCACGAAGATCAGGAATTGCGCGACCTGCGAGACCACGCGCTCGGCGACCATTGCCGCAGCGTCACCGGCTGTTCCGCGGCCGCCGCCTGGGGGCGGCGCCCCTGCGATCTCTTCGGGCCGCGCTCCCACACCGGGAAGAGACGGGTCACTAACAAATGGGTTGGTCATGTCAGTAGGCACCGTATCCAGTAAGCACTACCCGCGCCGTCCGCATCAGGATGCGAACGTCCCCCGTGATCGTCCGCCGGTTTGCGTATGTGACGTCGTAGTCCACGCGCTCCGCATATGTCGTGTTGTTCCGGCCGCTGACCTGCCAGAGACCGGTGATCCCGGGCTGCAGCGCGAAGTATGTGGGAAGATAGGGTCCATAGTGATACGCTTCGGCATCGATGATCGGACGCGGCCCGACGAGGCTCATCTGTCCGGCGAGGACATTGAATAGCTGCGGAAGTTCGTCGAGGCTCGATTTGCGGAGAATCCTGCCGACGGTATGAACCCTCGGATCCCGCTTAAGCTTCTGCGTCTCATTCCATTCGCGCCGGCGTTCGGGATCATTCTCAAGGCATCTGGCCAACACGGCGTCGGCGTCATTGTGCATGGTCCGGAACTTCAGACAGCCGAACGTTTCGCCGTTTCGTCCCGCCCGCGGATGGCTGAATAGGACCGGTCCCCCGTATAGGACGAACAGGACCACGGAGATCAGCAGCAGGACGGGAAGGAAGAAGAAGATCAGAAACAGCGACCCCACGACATCCATCGCCCGTTTCGCCGCCTCAGAACTCGTTCAACCGCGCGCGCAACGGCTTGCGCGGCAGCGGCTGTTTCTGCTCTGGTCGTTCGTCGATGGCCGCCGGCTGCTCAAGTGCCGGCGAGGCGCTGCCGAGCGATTCCAATTTGATCTCGTATTTCATGGCCCCAATCCCCCATCAAATGCTGCCATGTCTAACGTCCGCGCAAGCAATCCCCGCTGCTCGAACCCCTTCGTCTCCTCCTCGTCCGTCCCGCCGCCCCACCTCCGCCCAGGCGTGTCCGCACCGAGCCTGCACAGATGTGCAACCCGGAGGGCGCTTGCCGTTCCATCCGTGTCCACTACGTCGCATAAGATGTGGATGATGACCCTAGGACCAGAAACTCCGGTTCGTCCGGCGGACGTGATCGCCGACCCGAGGTCCGTGTCTGACGAAGGAGCAGCGTGGTGCAGTGTCTCAACCGGAACACGAGCGTGACGACGTGACCCGAAGCGATGACATGTTGCCGGATACGCATCGAGACGAGGAGCGGGATTCGGCTGCCGGCCGCAAAATACGAACTCGCCGCCGTGCTCTTTGCGATTCTCGTCTGGACGGCGGTGATCTACGGAGCATCGCACTGATCCTCCGAGTCTGGTCCACGCTCCGCTTCGCAATCTAGAAGCGCGTCTTCGATCTGCCGCGCCGCCTCCGCGACCCCGATATTACGCCCTTTCGCGATACTGAGTTCCTGCATCCGCAACGTCTCGAGCGGCCCGGTGACGATCCGGTCCCATCCCATCTCGCGCTCGAAGGCACTTCCCGACGGGCTTTCCGAGGTCACGAAATGCAGGACGCGACCGCCATAGGGTTCCGGGCGATGCCGGTTGCGCGCCTCGGTCAGATAGGCGATGAAATTCTCCTGCTCTTCGTCGAGATCGGTGTTGCGCACCCGCGCAATCAATCCCGCCCGCGCCACAATTTCCAGTGGTCGCCGGAACATGCGGAAGGTCCCCAGGAAAGACTGAAGCGAGATGTCTCCGCGCCGCAGGAACCGCAGCCGCGTGCGGAGGAAATGCCACCGGGCGAGGAACCACGACCGCCGGCTGGCGCCCACGCGAAGGGCGTAGCGCGGCTCCCAGACATCCTTCATGATGACCGCCGCGACATCCTCGCCCTCTTCTCGCAGCTGCCTGGCAACCTCGAGCGCGAGATTGCCGTGGACGCAATTGCCGAAGAGGGCGTAGGGACCGTGCGGCTGGGCGCTGCGGACGGCATCGACGTATTCGGCCGCGATATCGTCGAAGCCGCGCGGTGGCAGTTCGATGTCGCGCTCGGCATCGTAGGTCCGGACAGCAAGAACCGAGCGCGGCCGGGCGAAACTCTGCGACAACGCGTAGACCGTCTGGGCGTTGTTGATCGCGATCAGTGGTATCCCCTCGCCACCCTCATTCATCTGCAGGATGCGCCAATCAGCCCCGCTTTCCTGCACCTCCTCCGGGTCGGTGTCGCCGGCCAGATGACGGGCGAGCGCCCGGAGGGTGGGGCTGTGATAGGCTGTGGCGAGGCTGACGCGGCGGCCGAATTCCTGCTCGATCCGCGCCAGCATCCGTACCGTGAGGAGCGAGTGCCCGCCGAGGTCGAAGAAGTTCGCCGTGGGTGGTACGTCGTCGAGCCCGAGGAGTTCGGCCCAGATCGGAGCCAGCCGCGCCTCCACGGCATCAACGGACGTACCGAACCCTTCGGCATCCTCGATCCCGGGGACCCGAGCCGCGGCTCTCGCCGCCGCAGCGAGCGGTAGCTGCGCCCTCTCGACGCGATGTGCGGCATCGCGGGGCAAGTCGCGCAGCACGCTTATCGCGTCGGGCCGGTCGCGGCCCGGCAACGCGTCGAGCAAGTGGTCGCAGAGGCTCGTCGGCAAGGTCTCGAGCGGATGCAGCGGTGCCGTCACCGATGGCGAAACGAATGCGTGCACGCGCCGCCGGCCTTCCGCGTCCAGATATTGCACGGCCGCCGCTTCCTCGACATGTGGATGCGCGGTGAGGGCGGTCTCGATTTCGGCGAGCCGGCGCGCATCAACCGCCAACGCGTCCCGGTCGATCGCGGGTTTCGGCATCTCTGAGAGCGGCCGGTCGGGCATATCAAAGGCGACGGTGAAGGCCTCGCGCCAGAGGGCCAGAAGCGCTTCGGCCGTGTGCGGGTCGAACAGGTCGGAATTGTACTCCAGCGTCATCCGCCAACCCGACGCGCGCCCGATCAGCACGAAGCTCAGGTCGTAGATCGCTCCGGGCGCGTGTGACGGCGCGCTCGAGAGCTCGAAATCTCCGTAGCGGGAGGTTTCCATGAAGGCGTGCTGGAGGATGAAGTTGATCGAGATGAGCGGCGTCCGCGAGGGATCGCGGCCCGGGTTAAGCGTTTCGACCAGCTTGTTGAAGGGGACCTGCTGGCCCATCAGGGCCTGCTGCACGATGCCCTTTGCGCGGTCGAGATGCTCGCCAAGCGTCGCGGTCGGCGGGGTCTGGAAGCGCATGACCACGTTGTTGATGAAGGCGCCGATCAGCGGCTCGAGATCGACCTCCGTCCGGCCCGCGACCTGAGTGCCGATCGTCACTTCGGGCGCATCGGCGCAGCCGGCGAGCATGGCGCTCAAAACGCCGGAGCCGTAGGCGAAGGGCGACATCGACCGCTTCTGGGCCTCTTCGTTCAGGCGCGCGCCAAAGGCCGGCGGCAGGTCGCACTTGACCATCGCGCACCGATCGCTGCGCGGCAGCGGTCGCGGGAAATCCGGCTGCAGCTCGAAATACGGCGCGCCGTCGAGCCGATCGCGCCAGGCGGCGAGCTCCTCGGAGAAAGAGGGACTGTCGAAATAAGCCCGCTGCCAGAGGGCATAGTCGGCGTATTGCAGTGGCAGGTCGGGCAACTCCGCGACCTCGCCTGTCGCCCGCGCCGCCGCGCATTCGCCGATCTCGCGACCAAGATTGCGGATCGACCAGCCATCGAAGCAGATCTGGTGGATTGTGATGGCGAGGATCGCGCGATCGTTGCCGAGGCGGATCAGTGTTGCACGGAGCAGGCCGGGCTTCGACAGATCGAAAGGCAGCGAGGCGCTCTCCTTCGCGATCGCCTCGACCCTCTCCTCCTGCTCTTCGACGGGGGTTGCGCGGATGTCGATCTCGGACAGACGGAACTCGGCCGTTTCCGCGATCTCCTGTTCCGGTCCGCGGCCGTGATCCACGAAGCGGGTGCGCAGGATTTCGTGGCGCGCGATCACCTCGCGAAATGCGGACTCGAACATCGCAGCGCTGAACCGACCGGTGATGTTCCAGCGGATCGCGACATTCAGCGCCGTGGTGCCCGGGTTCATCTGATCGAGGAACCAGCAGCGCTCCTGGGTGGCAGAGCAGGGAAGACACTCGGTCGCGACCGCGTCGTCGACGGGACCTCCTGACACGGAGGGGGTCACCGGGGCGTTCATGCCGACACCGCGGCTTGGCGTCGCGCCCCCTTGCGGAAGTCCTTGAGCGACGGCGTCTTCGGCGCGTCGACGCGGGTCTCGGCGAAGGCCGCGAGGTCGCGGATCGTGGGATGCTGCATGAGATGGCGTGCCTCGATCCCGAGATCGCGGTCGAGCATCCGCGCAGCGATCCGGAAGATGCTGAGCGAGTCCGCGCCGAGATCAAAGATGTCGTCGGTCACACCCACAGCATCAGTGCCGAGCACCTTCTGCCAAATACCGACGAGCGTGCGCTCGAGCTCGGTCTCCGGTGCGGTGACTTCGCGCACAAGGCCCTGAGGACCCGCTGGTTCGAGGGCCGGCAGACGCTTGCGGTCGAGCTTCCCGTTGCCGGTCTTGGGCAGTCCGTCGACTCGCTGGAAGCGCGCTGGCACCATGTAGTCGGGCAACGACCGGCGCAGCGCCGCCGCGATCCCTGCCGCGTTCGGCGCGATCTGGTCGGCCACGTAGAAGCCCGCGAGCATCGGCCCGGACGGTCCTTCCCGGAGCGAGACGGCGGCAGCGGAGATGCCGTCGAGCCGGCGCATCGCGGTTTCGATCTCGTCGAGCTCGATGCGGAAACCGCGCAGCTTGACCTGCCCATCGCTGCGGCCAAGGAGCGTGATCGACCCGTCGCCGTTGCGTCGTGCTAGATCGCCGGTGCGATACAGCCGAACCCGTCCCATTCCCGGCAGCACGGTCATGCGGTACGCTTGTTCGGTCAGATCGGGGCGCCGGAAATAGCCCTTCGCGAGGCCGGTGCCGCCAATGGTGAGTTCGCCGGCCACCCCGATGGGCGCGAGTTGGCTGTCGCCGTCCAGGACATGCATCACCGTGTTGGCGATCGGAGCGCCGATGTCGATCGGCCCGCTTCCGACGCGCCCGCAGGAGGACCAGACAGTGGTCTCCGTCGGACCGTACATGTTCCAAACCTCGCCCCCCAGCCCGAGCAGTTGATCCGCCAGGTCGCGCGGTAGGGGTTCGCCGCCCACGAGCATCTTCAGCCGCGGATCGGGTTTGAGCCCGGCCTCTACGAGCATCTGCCACAGCGTCGGCGTGGCCTGCAGCACGGTGATGTCGCCGCGGCCAATCCGCTCGACGAGCGGGAAGGCCTCGCGTACCTCGCTTTCGGCCGCGATCACGGTCCGGCCGCCGACAGTCAGCGGCAGGAAGAGTTCAAGCCCCGCAATGTCGAAGCTGACCGTGGTGACTGCGAGCAACGCGTCCTCGGCGGCAAAGCCGGGCCGTTGGGCCATCGAGGCGAGGAAGTTGAGGAGCGCGGAATGCGGTACCTCGACACCTTTCGGCACCCCTGTCGAGCCGGAGGTGAAGATGACATAGGCTGTCGGGTCGTCGCCGGGCGCGACCGCAACCGGCTTAAGTCCACCTTCGGGCAGCGAGGGCTGACGCTCGATTGGCAGGAACGCGATGTCCAGTCCCTCCGCCGCCACCGGATGCTCGCCCGAATACACGAGGCCGATCACGTCCGCGGCCTCGAGGACCAGCCGGTTGCGCGCTTCGGGGTGCTTCGGGTCGAGCGGAACGTAGGCGTGACCCGCCTTCAGGATGCCGAGAAGGGCGACGACGAGGCGTGACGACCGGTCCAGCATGACCGCGACGCGGCCGCCGGGTTCCGGCAGTTGCTCGCGGATCCCGAAGGCCAGCCGGTCGCTTTCCCGCGACAACTCGGCATAGGTCATCCGGCCGTCGCCGTCCTCCACTGCGATCGCGTCGGGGTAGGCGGCCGCCTGAGACTCGATCAACGCCTCCAGACGCTTTTCGATGGGCAGATCAGCAACCGTATCGTTGCCCCAGCTCGCGAGCGCTTCCGCCTCCTCGTCAGAGAGAAGGGCCGCCGCACCGACCGGCGCCTCCATCCCCTCCACGATCGCCGCGAGAAAACGGTGATACTGCCGGCACCAGCGCGCGACGGTCTCTTCGGATAGGATGTCGGTGGCGTAGGTCAGGTCGATCCGGAGCCCGTCGGGGCTTTCCGTGACATTGAAGATTAGATCGAAGTTCGTATGAGCCCGCCGATTGGACGCCACTGCGCTCGTGAGGCCCGCGAAGCCGAAATCGTCTGGCTGCTGATCGAGGTTGAACTGGACCTCCGTCAGCGGTTGGCGGTCCACCGCCCCCCGGACGCCGGCGGTGCGAAGGATGTCGCCATACGTGGTGTCGCCGTGGTCGAAGCTTTCCAGAACCTTCGCCGACGCGGCCTTCAGGTGGTCTGCGAGGCGGACCTCCCGGTCGCAGGTGAGCCGGATAGGCAGCAGGTTCACGCAGTGCCCGACCAGCCGGTCGTCGAGCAGCAGAGTCTGTCCGGCGGTCGGAACCGCGAGCACGATCTCCTCCGTCCTGGCCATGCGAGCCAGCATGGCCGCAAGGGCACCCGAGAGCGCGGCGAAGAGCGTCACCCCTTCCTTGGCGGCGGTGCGTTTCAGCGTCCGGGCGAGATCGGCCTCGATCCTGTGGACATGGGTGGCACCGTCGAAGCTGCGGCGACCGTTCCGCCGAGTGTCGGTCGGGAGATCCGGCAGGTCCGGGGCGGCGGAGAATTCCGCTGTCCAGAAGGTACGCGTGGCCTCGGTCGGCGCGCGGCCCTCCTCGGTTCGCGCGAAATCCGCAAAGCTCGCGGGAGCGGGCAGCGATGCCGTCGCCCCCGTGCTGCGCGCATTGTAGAGCGCCGCCAAGTCTTCAAGGATCAGATAGGTGGACCAGCCGTCGCACACGATATGGTGGGTAGTGAGGTTCAGGACATGGCGCACCGGATCGAGCCGGGCGAGACGGGCGCGGATGAGCGGACCCTCGATCAGGTCGAAAGGCTGGCGCGCATCAGCGGCGATCATTGCGTCGAGGCCGGCCTCGTCGGTGTCTTCGGCCGTCAGCGACAGGCGCAGGCGCGGCATGACTTCCGCCGCCTCGCCGCTGGCGGAAAAGCGCAGTCGAAGCGCATCATGGCGCGCAACGACCTCGTTCAGAGCGCCTTCCAGAGCACCGACATCGAGAGGGCCACCGAAGCTCAGACTGATGCTCTCGGTGAAGACTCCGGATGCCGCGTCGCCGAGCTGGGCGGCCATCCAGATTTCTTTCTGCGGCGCGGTTAGCGGGATCGTCGCCGGACCGTCGGCTGCTTTCCCGCCGCCCCTCCCCTCGAGGATGCCGACCGACTGCAGCCGATCTATCGCGGAGATGAAGACTTCTAGGACGCGCACATAGTCCGCCTCCTCATGGGCCGTGGTGAAGAACCACGGATAGCCATCGTGGACATGCACCCCGCCCAGCCGCATCAACGGATAGATGAGAGCCGCGCGCGGATCGAGCGCCGAGAGATTGACGATCAGCCAGCTTGAGAAGCCGGTCACCGCGCGCGGCAGGCCGCGCGTCTCGAGCGCGTCGTTCATGTCTTGCAAAAGCTTGTCGGTGAGGGGCGCGACCCGCTCGTAGAGCGCCCGTCCCTCGCCGTCGATGTAGTCGAGAACCGCCGACATCGCCGCCAGAACCAGCGGATGACGCACGAAGGTTCCCGCGAAGAAGGTCGGCGGCACCTCGGGCACGCTGTCGTCCCCGAAGGACCAGTGGCCGCCGTCGAGCGCGTCGAGGAAGCGGGCAGCGCCCGAGAGGACGCCGACCGGCATGCCGCCACCCACGACCTTGCCGTAGGTCGCCATGTCGGGCTCGATTCCCCAGAGTTCCTGGATGCCACCGCGGGCCACGCGGAACCCGGTGACGATCTCGTCGAGGATCAACGCCGCGCCGGCGCCGGCGGTGATCCGGCGGAGCTCCTCGCAGAAGGCCCGCGGACGCAGGTCGGGTCGGCGGCTCTGGACCGGCTCGATCAGGACCGCAGCGATCTCCTCCACGTTGTCCCGGATCCATTCGAGCGCCGCGTCGCTTCCGTAGTTCAGCACCACCATGTTGGAGACCGAGTGCGAAGGCACGCCGGCGACGGCCGGCAACGCGGTGGGATCGCCCGACTTGCGGCCCTTCACCAGCACCTCGTCGAACTGGCCGTGGTAGTCGCCCTTGAAGGACACGATCGTGTCGCGACCGGTGACTGTCCGCGCCAGCCGCATCGCGGCCATGACCGCCTCCGACCCCGTATTGCAGAAGGTGACCCGCTCATGTCCAGTCACGGCGAGGAACTTGCGCGCCACCTCGTGAGCGAGCGGGGTCTGCGGCCCGATGGCGAAGCCCTTGCCCATCTGTGCCGCCACCGCCGCGGTGACGAAATCGGGCGCATGGCCGAAGGCGGTCTGGCCGAACCCGTTGACGAGATCGAGGAACTCGTTGCCGTCCGGATCGGTCATGCGGGCACCCTTCGAGGTCTCCGCGATGACGGGGTAAACCAGTTCCTTCCATTCTGGTCGGAACCCCGATGCGGTGCGCGGATCGGCGAGCCGCTTGCGGTTCTCCTGCGCCCGCGCCTTGGACAACGGGAATCGCGCGTCGTGCTCCGCGACCATCTCTGTGATCAGCCTGAGTTGGGCCTCGGTGAATTCGGTCTGCGCTGACGAGCGGCGGGCAGTGTCATGGCGCGAGGGGCTGTCGTCGCAACTCTCCGCGACCGGCGCTCTGCCCTTGCGTGTCTCCAGCGTTGCTTCAGGGGGGGACGAAGCCGGCACAGTCGCTGCTGCAGAAGCGGGCGCCGGAGCCTGGCCGCCACAGGCCCGGAGCTGCGTGTCAAACAGCGCCAGCATTGCCTGCGTCTGCGAGCTCATCAGAGATCCGAGGTCCCCCGCAACCGCAACCGCCGGGGCGACGGTCGGTGCGATGGGATTTCCGGGCAGGTCGGGGACGACGGCAACGGGCTCGGGCGCGGCCTCGGGAGGAAGGGCGGCATCGAGATGCGCCACGAGCGCCTCGACGCTAGGATATTCCTTCATCAGTTTCCGGAAGGTGAGCGACACGCCGAAATCCTTCGCGAGTTGCTGGGTCACCTGACCAAGCAGCAGCGAGTTGAAGCCCAGTTCCAGGAAGGAGGCGCCGGCGTCGCTTGAGGAGAAAGTGTCGCCGGACAGATCTCCCAGAAGTTCCAGGATCTTAGCCGTCAGGGTCTCGGTGCGGGGGGAGTTTGCATGACAGACCTCTCTTGATTTATCGTTTCGGCCTGGGCGATCGACGTGACCGCCTGCGGTGTTATGGCTTGTCTGGCAATCGGCACGGGGGGCTCGATCCAGTGGCGGCTGCGCTCGAACTGGTAGCCGGGGATGGAGACGAATCCGGAGGGGATGCGACGGTGCGAGGACCAGTCGGTGGGCACGCCCGCGCTCCACAACGCGCCGGCAGCGGCGGCCATGGCCTGCCGATCCCGCGCCGCGTCCTCGTGGTCGGGCAGCGACTGGACGATTGCGGCGCGTCGATCTCGATTCAGGGCCTGCCCGGCGAACGCGCCGAGCGTACGCCCCGGACCGACTTCGAGCAGCACCGGCGGCGCCCCATCGGTGCAGAGCGTCTGCACGGCGGTCTCGAAGTCGACCGCGGCGCGGCAATGGCGCGCCCAGTAGCCGGGATCAGTGGCTTCCGCCTCGGTGATCCACGTGCCGGTGACGCAGGAGACATAGGGCAACTCCGGCGTGTGGAATGCGTGCCGGGCGGCTTCGGTCTCCAGTGCCAGCGCGACCGGATCCATCATCGCGGAATGGAAGGCATGGGAGGTGTGCAACCGCTTGGAGACGATCCCCGCGGCATCGAGCCGCGCCGCAAAGGCGCCGATGGCGGTCTCGGGACCGGCCCAGACGGTCAATTTCGGAGCGTTCCGCGCGGCAAGGTCGACGCCCGCGGGCGCCAGTTCCCGCACGGCCTCGACTCCGGCCCGGACCGAGAGCATGGTGCCAGATGGCTGTTCCTGCATCAGCCGGCCGCGCGCGGCGATGAGTTGCAGCCCGGTCTCGAAGGACATCACCCCGGACAATGTCGCCGCGACGAACTCGCCGACCGAATGGCCGATCATCGCGGACGCCGTCAGCCCCCGCTCCTGCCAGAGCCGCGCTGTCGCGTACTCGACGAGATAGAGCGCCGGCTGGGTAATGGCGGTATCGCGAAGCACCCACGCGGCGGCGTCGGCGTCGGTTTCGCGGTAGATGAGATGGGCGAGATCGAGGCCCAGAAGCGGTGCGAGAACCTCGCTCCCTGCATCGATAATCCGCGAGAAGGTGGGCTCTTGGTGGTAGAGTCCCTGCCCCATGCCGGGATATTGTGCCCCCTGTCCGGGAAACATGAAGACCACCGGAGGAGCCTCATCGGCAGCGGCGATCGGACGGAGGCTGCCCCGGAGTGCCTCCACCGCCTCAACCCGATCTGTCGCGACCACGGCGGCCCGGCGGGCGAACGCCCTGCGCCCCTCCTGTAGGGTGAACGCGACGTCCTCCAGCCCGGGCGCGTCCGACAGCTCGAGTGCGTCTGCAAGCGCCGCGGCCTGAGCCGCGAGCGCACTCTCCGTCTTGGCCGAGATCGGCAGCACCACAGGCCCAGTCCCCCCCCCGAGGCGCGATGCGGCGCCTCCTCGAGAACCACGTGGGCATTGGTGCCCCCGACGCCGAGCGCACTCACCCCGGCGCGGAAGGGTCCGTCGCCGTCCCAGGGCGTCTCAGCGGTCGGGATTCGGAACGGGCTCGCTCCGAGATCGATATTGGGGTTCGGGCGGGTATAGTTCGCCAGGGGCGGAACCACGCGATCGCGCAACGACATCGCCGTTTTGATCAGACCGATGACTCCTGCCGCGGCATCGCAATGGCCAATATTGGCCTTCGACGAGCCGAGCCAGACCCGGCCCTTGTCGACGCCCGCGAAGGCTCTCTTCAGCCCCTCGAACTCGATCGGGTCGCCGAGGGGAGTTCCCGTGCCGTGGCACTCGACGTAGCCGATGCTCGCGGGGTCCACGCCCGCAGAGCCCTGGGCCATGGCAATCGCCTCGGCCTGTCCGGCCACGCTCGGCGCGGTGAAGGCGATCTTGTCGTCACCATCGTTGTTCAGGCCCCAGCCGCGGATCAGCGCGTAGATGTGATTTCCGTCGGCGAGCGCATCCTCCATCCGGCGCAGCGCCACGACGCCCGCGCCGTGACCGAACACGGTTCCGGTCGCGTCCGCGTCGAACGGGCGGCAATGACCGTCGTGAGAGACCATGCCGCCCTCTTGGTAGAGGTAACCGCGCTCCTGCGGAAAGGTGATCGAGACCCCGCCCGCGAGCGCGAGATCGCACTGAAAGGATTCGAGGCTCTGGCAGGCCTGCGCGACGGCGACGAGCGACGTGGAGCAGGCGCTGGCCACGGTCATCGCCGGACCGGTCAGACCGAGCCGAAACGCGACCCGCGTAGCGAGCGTGTCGCCGAGCGCGCCCATGAACTGCTGGTAGTCGCCGAGCTGGTAGGTCGAGACGAAATCCTCGATACGGCCGCGGTCGGTCAGGATGTTGTTCAGGAAGTAGGTTGACATCGAGGCACCGCCGAACACGCCCACAGGCCCGGGCGGGCGGCTCGGGTCGCAGCCGGCATCCTCGAGTGCCTGCCAGCAGCTCTCGAGGAACACCCGGAATTGCGGATCGGTCTGCGCCGCCTCGCGCGGCAGCATGTCGAAGAACGGCGCGTCGAACATCTCCGCGTCGCGAAGCGCCGGGCGCACCGGCACGTACGTGTCGCTGGTGCGTTCGGCGTCGGTAAAGTTGTCGGCCAGGGTTTTCGGCGCGTGCGGCTCGATCAGGTCGCGGCCAGCGCGGACCGACGCCCAGAACTCCTCCACCGAATTGGCGCCGGGGAAGCGACCTGCGAGGCCGACTATGGCAATGGCGCCCGGAATGGACGCATCGGACATCGAGAGGTCTTTCATCTCTGGGCAATCCTCCGGGAACGGGCGCGCGCCATGGCAGACCGGCGCGCCGCGACGGGGTCGGCGGCGCCTTGGAGGGCGCGGCTGTCTAGGAGGCGCTCGAGATCGCGAATGCGAGGCGCCTCGAAGATCTTGGCGATATCGAAGTGGCGGCCGAGGCGGCGTTGGAGCTCTGCGTGCACCCCGATCAGTTGCAAGGAGGTGCCGCCCAGATCAAAGAACGTCTTGTCGTAGGCACGGACCTCGACCCCGAGCGCCTGTTCCCAGACTTGCCGGATGATCTCGCGGGTCGTTTCGACCACGTTGGATTCCGGCCTGGGCGCCGCGGCCCGTTCTATCTCTGTGGTCAGACGGCGGCGGTCGACCTTCCCCGAACTCGTCAGCGGAAAGCCGTCGCGCGAGAGAATTTCCGAGGGAATGGCGGCGGATGGTAGGCGCGCGCAGAGCCCCGCAAGCACCGCATCGGCATCTGCAGGCGTCAGCACCGGCTTCGTGAGCGCGACGATGCGGCGGCTGCCGCCCGGCCGCGGCACGGAGACGACCACCGCGTCCTCGACGAGGGGGCTGGCGCGCATGGCGTGCTCGACCGCGTCGAGCTCAACCCGCTGACCATTGATCTTGACCTGCCGATCGACCCTGCCGTGGAAGCACACCACCCCGTCGGGTCGGCGACTGACGAGATCGCCCGTCAGATAGACGCGGCCCTCGAAATCGCCGATCCGCAGCCTCCGGAACGCCGCCTCGGTCAGGTCGGGCCGCCCGAGATAGCCGATGCCTACCCCTGCGCCCCCTGCGGCCAGCTGTCCGATCTCGCCGTCGGCCACGGACCTCAGGTCGTCGTCCAGCACGAACAGCCGGTCGTTCGCGAGTCCGCGGCCGATGGGGACGGGCCCGCCGGTCCAGTCCTCGTCGATCGGGTAGCAGCAGGTAAAGACGGTGTTCTCGGTGGGGCCGTAGCCATTGATCATCCGCAGGTGCGGCAAGCGCTCGCGCATCCGCTTGACATGGACTTCGGACAGCACGTCGCCGCAGGGAAAGACCTGCGAGAGAGGCGCGAGGATCTCGGGCCGGTGCTCGGCGATGATGTGGAACAGGCCGGCCGTTATATAGGCGATGGTCACGCCATCCCTCGCGATCACCTCGGCGATGCGGTCGAGCGACGGAGCGGTGTCCGGCAGGATTGCGAGGGCACCGCCGTTCAGCAGCGCGCTGTAGACCTCCCCGATCACAGCATCGAAACCGACCGCCGCCATGCAGAGCATGACCTGGTCCGGTCCGAGATCCGCATAGGTCTGACCTCGGACCAGCCGACAGACGCCGCCATGCGCCACCATCACACCCTTAGGCCGCCCCGTGGAGCCGGATGTGAAGATGACATAGGCAAGCTGATCCGCAGCGACGCGCCCTGCCGACTTCTCGAGTTCGACGGCAATGGTGTCCACGTCGGTCAGTTCGGCTGCTCGCGCGCGTTTGATGACGCGGAGTTCGCGACCCTGCGAGGTCAGCCGGCCGGCCGTGGTGGCATCGCGCGGATGCGCCAGTATGACCTCGACGCCGGCCTGGTCGACGACATCCCGGTGATGTCGCTCCGGCGCACCGGGATCGAGCGGAACAAACGCGGCGCCTGCGCACAAGAGCGCGATCTGCGCGGCGACCAACTCGATGCTGCGTCGCGAAACAAGACCAACCAGATCGCCGCTTCGCACTCCGGCGTCGCGAAGCTCGTCAAGAAGCTGGAGAACCAGCGCGCCGAGTTCGCGATAGGATAGGCGTTCCGTGTCCTCTATGACCGCAAGCGATTCGGGCCTGGAGCGGAGCTGCGAAATGAAGAGCTGCGAAATCGTGAATGACGGATTGTACGAGCGATGGGAATGAACCGGCTCCTGGTCAATAAGTGAACTCAATTTGGCATCCCCCATTGTCATTCTATTCCATATTCCGAACAGCATCTGTTCCGGAGCACAGGCTCGATATTCTGAAGACATCGATTATCGAGCGCGGATGTTTGTACAGTTGGCTCGTTCAAATTTTCGAGTATGAACTCATGTTACTCAAATCGATCCGATCGAATTCCGTATTGGGATAATGTCCAAAGCCGCGCCATCTGGGAAGCTAAACAAAGGATTACTCGGATGTAGATCGAATGATGCATCAGAGCGCTCGTGTCCCGCCCATCTTCAGCAATAAACTTTCGAAAATTAACAGCTTGCGCCTAGCCCCTTCGCGCTGCGGACGGATCGATCAATCAACCTAATATATTGGGTTATTTACGACACATCCCCGTCGTGTAGTTTCCGTGATGGACGCGCCAATCGGCGTGGATCGGTTCGTCTGATCATGGCGCCCGGGCGATTGTGCGGTTCGGAAGCCTGATTGGCTCGCGCACCGATCCGCTTCGGAATTGGGCCGTATCCGCAGGGGTCTGCCTACTTCGTTCGGGAACTCGGTGTGCAAATCTATCCCGCCTCCTTCGTGTTTCTCGCGGTCCTGGGCCTTTGCATGACCCGGGGCATGCACAACGTACTGATGCTTACGATCGCGATGATTCCATTCGGAATGTTTGCCGTGATCGGGTTGCCTTCCGTGGGAGGCCTGTCGCTTCTGGCGGTCAATGTCGGCGCGGCCGCACTGATCGGACTCGGAGCGATCGCTCTGCTTTCAAGATTGCTGCGGGGACGGCGCATTCCCGTGCAGCCGGCGACTTTGGTGCTCGCACTTTTCGCGGCGTACAACATCTTCTCGGCGACCGTGCTCGTCCGTCTGTTTCAGGGCGACACGATGGTCTTTGCGCTGTCCCGCGGGGCGGTGGGCGTGAAGGTGAGCGTCTTCTACTCTTGGGAGAAAGTCTGGCTCGGCCCCAGCAACTCGAACCTGTCACAGACCTTCTACGTGCTGCTCGCCTGCGGACTGTTCGTCATTGTATCCCACATCCTAAATCGTCATGGTGTCGCCTTCGGCGCGAAATGCTTGGCGGTTGCGGCCACGGTGAACGTCCTCTTGGGACTGCTTGACCTCCTCGCGCTCGATCAACTCCTCACGGTCATCCGGACCGCGAGCTATTCGCTGGCCAACGAGGCCACTGTAAACGGCGTGTCGCGGGTGATCGGTGGCTATTCCGAAGCCTCGAGCTTCGGGGCAGGCAGCGCAGTCTTCTTTGCGTATTTTGCCACCGCGTTCCTCCACGACCGGCGCGCCGGTGACGCCGCCCTCGCGCTCGGCAACGGCGCTTTCGCGGCGCTTGCGCTTTCCTCCACTGGCATCCTCGCGCTCGGCGTGGTCTGCCTCGTGCTCGCTCCGCGAAGCCTCGCGCTGATACGGCAGCAAATCCCGCGCAAGACCCTTCTCCTTGGCACGACCGGCTTCCTTCTCGTCTCCACGACGGTGGCGGTGCTTCTCCTTGCCACCAGTGCGCCGGACATGATTACGGCGGTCATCCAGGATCTGATCCTCGACAAGTCGCAGAGTTCGTCCGGAATGGAACGCGCCGCATGGGCGACGGGGGGGCTCGAGGCGTTTCGAGACACGTGGGGCCTCGGCGCAGGCACCGGCTCGCTGCGCTCGAACGGACTACTCTTCGTCATGCTGGGCAGCGTCGGCCTGATCGGGACCGTCGCATTCTTCGCATTTCTGTGGCTGGCCTTCTGCGGACACGCATCCCCCGAACAGACGGCCATCCTGTCCAGCGCCCGCGTCGCTGCGCTGGCCACTCTGACATCGATGATGCTGGCGGCCACGGTGCCCGATCCGGGCGTGCCGCTGATCTTTCTCGCGGCGATGGCCGTAGCGGCCAAACAGCCGAGACCGGTCGGTCGCGAGCTGGCGGGAGAGGTGACGGGATCGGCGCGGGCATGGGCGACGTGAGACATATGCCCAGAAAGTTGTTCTGCCGAGGGCCTGATCGGCACCGAGCCAAGCCCGATTCTCTACACGACAAAGTTGCAAGAACGGCCATTTTGCCCGCCCCCGATCTGGTGAACGTCGATCCCAAGGTCCGAGACCGCGTGGAGAGACGCAGAGCCGGAATATCGGATGTCCGTCGTTCGATATTGGAACAGGATCCTAATTCCCTCTGCAAATTGGAAAACGGTCTATCCGCAGGGAAATCGCCGGCGTATTTTGCAAATAGAATGGCTGATATTCGCTTCCAAAGCCGATATTCGAAACAAGCTCGATCGCGATTACGGTCTTCATTAATCTATCATCCACGCGGCACCGAACGAAATCAGGCGGCAAAGCGATGGAATTTGGAGGGACGGTCTCAATGAGAATCACGGTGGCATTCGCGAGCACGGGCAGACCCGTCACTCTGGGCGAGGCAATTTCGGATCTCGGTCGGCAATCCCGGCCGCCCGACCGGACGATCATCTCGATCGCCGAGCCGGACGATGTGGATCGCGATGCTTTGGCCCGCGTCCCCTTTCCTGTCGACCAGGTCGTCGGAGACAAAGGTCTGACCCGTCAGCGCAACGCCGTCCTCAGCGCTCTCGACGCCGAGGAAGAGATCGTCCTGTTTCTCGACGACGATTTCGTCATGGCATCGGACTATCTCCAGCAACTCGAGCGCCTGTTCCGCGACCAACCGGACATCTGCGTGGCTACGGGAGACGTCCTCGCCGATGGTATCGGCAACGGGGGGATCACGTTCGATCGGGCACGGTGCCTGCTTGCAGAGGCCGGCACCGCGCCGCGCGTTGGCGATCTTCACGAGGTCAACAACGGCTACGGCTGCAATGTCGCTTTCCGCTGCGACCCGATCCACCGATACGGTCTGCGCTTCGACGAGAGCCTTCCGCTCTATGGCTGGCTCGAGGACATCGACTTTTCTCGCCGCGTGGCCGCCTACGGTCGCTGCGTCCGGAGCCTTGCGCTGCGGGGCGTCCATCTGGGGATCAAGGGCGGACGGCAGAACGGATTGCGGCTCGGCTACAGTCAGGTCGCAAACCCGGTATACCTCATCAGACAGGCCACGATGCGCCCCTCCCATGCCTTGCGCCTGATCTGCCGAAACATCTTCGCCAACCTTGCGAAATCCCTTAGGCCGGAGCCGTGGGTGGACCGTCGCGGAAGGCTCCAGGGCAACCTCCTGGCCCTCGGTGATCTGCTGCGCGGACGCAGCGATCCGATGCGGGTACTCAAACTGGACGGGCGAAACGATGACCGTTCCTGACCGCGTAGTCATCCTGAACGATTTCTCCTCGGGCGAGGGCGGGTCGAGCTATCTCGCGACGACCCTCGCCGACGAGATCGCCGGACGCGGCGTGCCGGTGACGTTCATCTCGGGCGACACTCCCTCGCGCGTCTTCGCGACTGGCGTACAGCTCGTCTCGATCGGCGGGCACGCCCTGCTCGAGGGGTCGGCGGGCCGCGCAGCGATCCGCGGGCTCAACGACCGGTCCGCTGCCACGAAGATCGCCCAGTGGATCGAGCGGAATGACACGCCACGCACCGTCTATCATTTGCACAACTGGTCGAACATCTTCTCGCCTTCGGTCTTCGACGCACTTGCACCGGTCGCCATGCGCTGCGCCATCCACGCACACGACTTCTTCCTCGCCTGCCCGAACGGCACGTATCTCGATTTCCGGCGCAGGGAGGTCTGCGACCGGACGCCGCTCTCGATGAGCTGCCTTGCCACGAATTGCGACAAGCGCAACTACGCTCACAAGCTATGGCGCGCGGCACGGCAGGGTATCGTCGCGCACAAATTGCGGCCGCTCTTGCATGAGGCGACCTTCGTGGCGATCCACAAAGCCATGGTCCCGTGGCTCGAACGCGCCATCCGGCCGGCGCATATGGCGATCATCCGCAACCCCGTGTCTCCGTTCGGAATGCCCGTCTCGGCGCCCCACGCGCAGCGGCGGTTCGTGCATATCGGGCAGGTGCAGAAGCTGAAGGGCGTCTACGACATCGCCGAAGCCGGTCGCCGCCTCGGGCTCAGGATCGACTTTTTCGGAGGGGGCGAAGATCTCGACCAGCTCCGCGAATTGCATCCCGAACACGTCTATCATGGCTGGACCGACCGGCGCGCGATCGGCTGGGCGCTCCAGGAGGCGCGCGCCGTTCTCGTCGGCACGAAGAGCCCCGAGCCGTTCTGCCTCGCCGCTTTCGAGGCCGTGGCAATGGGAGTGCCGATTGTGGTCTCGGACGCGATACTGGCGGCAGACGATCTCGCGCAGACGGGTGCGGCCAAAACGTTTCCGGCCGGCGACATTGAAGCGCTGACCGACATCATGGGGCGGCTCCGGGACGACGACGCGCTCGTCGCACGTCTTGCGCGGGCCGCGTGCGATAACAAGGGGAGACTTGGACATGACTTGTCCGACTGGGTCGAAACACATCAGCGGCTCTACGCGCAGCTCGCGGAACCGGCGGAAGGCCACGCCGGCGATCGCGTTGCCCGCATCGCATCCTGAGGGTCCGAGATGACAACGCGCCGGAGCATCATCCGGGGTGCAGGGTTCCTTGCCGCCGCGCTCGGAGCCGCGGGGAGCGTTCGCCCGGCCGCCGCGGCGCAGTCGCCCGGCATCGCCGCGCTCGAGAATCTGAAGGGAATGCCGGGTGTCGACAATCCAGTGTTCATTCCCGGCCACGGATGGTTTGAAAGTACCCTCGCCGATGGTGAATCGGACGGTGTCGTGCGCATTGCCGGCCCGGACGGCCGCCACTGGTGCCGCACCGGTTTCGACGGTGCGCTGCGGCCCGACTGGTTCGCGCGGGCGGAGGACGGACTGGACCAGGCTCTCGCGATCCAGCGCGCCTGTGACCATGCCGCGCGGTTCGGCCCCTACTCGATCGAACTCGGAGGCACCTATCACCGTTGCCTCACGCCAATAAGGATCGACCCCACCCGCGTGGCGCTGCGCGGTGCGGGCGCACGTCTCGACTACTCCTACATGCCCGAACCTCCCGACCGGACCATCGCCACGCTGGACGATATCCCGCCGACGGAAGGGTGGCGAAGGGAGGACCTCGCGCTCGTGCACGAGGAAGGTTCCGAAATCGCGCTTGCCCGGGATCTGGCGTTGCCTGGCGAGGGGCGCTACCGGTTCACGCTCGAGATCGGGGCGTTGGATGGCGCAACGGACTATCCCGCAGTCTACCTCTCCGTTCTCGGCGCGGGACGCGAGGAGTTGGCAAAGCTGACCGCGGTCGCGCCCGGTCCCTACACCTTCGAGGTCGAAGGATTCCAGCAGGCCGCGAGGTTGGTAATCGAGACCCACGCGGCGGCGCGGATCAACAGCTTGCGGATCACTTATCACGGGCGGCGCGAATGCGTACTCGTCGCCGCGAAGGAGGCAAGCCCGCAATATGGCCACAAGTGGATCGAGGGACTCGAGATCATCGGGCCGGGCAACCACTCGTCGCTGCAGGGGATACGTTTCGAGACGCACGCCATGTCCCGATCCTCGCGTATCGACATCCGCGATGTCACCGTGCGGGGCTTCGGAACGGGCCTGATCTTTTCGCATCGGGCCTATCTGGTGCGCGGCGCCGCCCTGCGCATCGCCTGCGATGTGGCGATGCATTTCCTCGGTGCACTCGAAGATGCCGGTGAACTCATCACACTCCAAGGCAGCGTGATCGATGGCGGCCGGATCGCGGTGTTGAACAATAACGCGGAGGTGGCCTTGTTCGGAACCTCGATCGATTTCGTCGATCAGGTCTTCGTGGGATCCGGCCGACTGATCCTTCAGGGATGCCATCTCGAAGTCAACCGACCGAAATCCGGGGACAAGCCGCTGGTCGACCTCGGCGCGGGCAACGTCACGATCGATGGCGGATCGTTCAGCGTCACGGGCAGCAATTTCGAGGCCGGCAATCTCTGCGAGCACATCTTCGAGCTGCGATCACGCGGCGCTACGGCCTCCATGCGGGAAGTATCGACGTACAATCTGAGGAGCACGAGCGGGGCGCTGGCCGGCGGACCCGGAAGGCTTGACACGGCGCTGATTCGGGGCCATCGGCCCCGTCACCTTGCGCCCATCGTCCAGTTCGACGCGAGCCGCAACCTGCTGGGCCCCCTGCCTCTCGACCTTCGAGCGAGCGAGGGACCGAAGGGCGGGTTCCAGTTCTTCCCGACCGCCTCACCGACATTCAAGGCATCCCCAAGCTTCCGCTGCCTCTGGGTCGTGGGAAGCGCCCGACCGGGAAGCGAGGTCGGCGTCCATTTTCGGGTGTGGTCCGATGTCGCCGGCACGCTTCACGCCAGGCTCCACGCCTTGTCCGGCGAGGACCGAAATCCGATCGGCGAAGGCTGGTGGCTGGACGTGGGACCGGAATGGCAGATGTTCCTTGGCGACAGTGGCGACACCCATCCCTCCGCCGGAACGTGCGGACGGATGCCCGAGGGGTGCGAGAACGTCGCGCTGATGCTGGATCTCACCGCGATCGACGGCACGGTTGAAATTGCGAATCCCTTCTTGAGCACGATCTAATGGCTGTTCCGAACCATGCGTACCGGCTGCCCGCACGACCGCACGGCCAGAGCTCCGGCGACCCCCGGGGCCACGTCGAGGTCGCGCAAGGTCCAGTCCGCCGCCTCGTCGCCATGGCAGAAGGTCAGGCGGGGAGGTCTCCAGGGCGCGAGCGTGACGCCGAAGCTCTGGAGATCCGTCGTGAGCCCCCTTCCCCGCGCCTTGAGATACGCCTCCTTCCGCGTCCAGCAGCGATGAAAGGCGGCCACGCGCTCGGCTTCGGGGAGCGCGCGCAGCTCTGCCATCTCGCTCGAGGCGAAATGGGCCTCGGCCACCGCCATCTCGATGGGCCTCACTGCCTCGATGTCGAGTCCAAGCTCCATTGCGGGATCGCGAAGAACGGCGAGCGCCGCCAGATCTCCGGTGTGGCTGAGATTGAATGTGGAATCCGCGACATCCGGCCGGCCATGCGCGCCGTAGGAAAAGCCGACCCGCTCGGGTGGCTGGCCGAGGTAGCGCCCGAGGATCGTCCGCAACCCCGCCCGGCCAGCGACGTAGCGGTCCCGATCCCTGTCGAAGACGAACCGGGCCGCGCGATGGCGCTCGTCGGGCGACAAAACTTCGCTGTCGCCACCTTCGAGCCGCCAGCTCCAGATATCGACCTCCGCGATCACGCGGGGTCCCCCCGGGTGAAGCCGGATTGATGCGGGTCGCGCGCCTCGGCCTCGCCATGGTGACCGGCCTCGCGCTGGCCGGTGTCGCGCTCGCGGCGCCCTCCTGGTCCGACAAGCTCCGGTCCTTCGGACACGGTGCCGTCCTTCAGGCCCGTCTGCTCAGCGCCGGGTTGGAACTCCGGCGCGACACGATGATCGGAATGCCGGACGGAACCCGGCTCGCCACCGATGTCTATCTGCCTCGGGGGCGCACCGGCCCGCTGCCCGCCCTTCTCATCCGCCTGCCCTACGGGAAGAGGGAATTCGAAGGGGCTATGTGGTGGGTTTGGGCCTACGGCGCGCGTGGCTATGCCGTTGTGGTTCAGGACCTGCGCGGCCGCCACGGCTCGGAGGGCGTCTTCGCGCCCTACCGCCACGGCGCGGAGGACGGGTCCACGACACTCGACTGGATCGCGGCACAGGACTGGTCCAACGGCCGTGTGGCGACCGCGGGCTGTTCGGCACTGGGCGAGATCCAGCTCATCCAAGCCAAGACCCGCAATCCGCATCTTGCCGCGATGATTGCGGAGGGCGCAGGCGGAGCGATCGGCTCGGGCGGCGCCTCCCGCAGTTATTTCGGCCTCTTCGAGGGCGGCATCCCGAACCTCGCGGCCGCCTACGGGTGGTTCTCCGAAGCCGGCGGCAAGACTGCGAAGCACATGACGTCTGCGAGCGCGGATCCGGCGGACGTCATCGCCGAACTGCCATCGGGCACGCTGGTCTCGCGGCATCGAGACGATCCCACCGACTACGAAGACTTCCTCGCAAGTTTCGAGGAGGATGATTACTGGCGCGCACTCGGCTACCTCTCCGAAGAGGACGGTTTCGGCGCGCCGGCGCTGCACGTGAACACGTGGCACGACATTGCCGTCCGCGGCACGTTCGAATCCGCCCGGCTGATGCGGAAGAACGCGGTGACCGAGAGCGCCCGCGCGCATCAGCACGTTCTCGTCGGACCGGGCCTGCACTGCGCCTTCGATGCACCGTTCCTGGAGGGCCGGGTGGGCGACCTGCCCGTCGCGGGTGAAAACGTGCTCGATGTGCAGGAGACCTACGACGCCTGGCTCGACCACTGGCTGCTCGACGCGCCGCTGCCCAGCCTCGCGCAATACACCTACTTCGTTCTCGGCGCCGACCGCTGGGAGGAATCGGAGACGTGGCCGCCGGAAGAGGCCCGACCGCTTCGCTTCCATCTGGGCGCCGGTGCCGGCGGAGCGGGAACGCTGAGCCGACGACCCCCTGCGGCAGGGGCTCTCGCCTACATCTACGATCCCTCGGATCCCACGCCGTCGATCGGCGGCCCGATCTGCTGTACCGGTGGCCTCGACCTTCCGGCGGGGCCGCTCGACCAATCTGCCAACGCGCATCGGGAGGACGTTCTCGCATTCACCTCCCGTCCGCTCGAGGCGGACCTGACGATCACCGGCGACGTCCGCGCCGAGATCGCTTTCTCCTCCGACGCACCCGACACCGATTTGGTGGCGATTCTGCTTGACATCGACCCGGACGGCACCCAGTTGGCCATCCAGAATGGCGCGCTGCGACTGCGCTATCGAAACGGGTTCGACGCCCCCGCCCCGCTGCGGCCCGGAGAAATTGCCATGGCAGAGGTCGCATTCGCCCCCATCGCCTACGAAATCCCGAAGGGCCACCGCATCGGACTGCATCTGAGTTCGGCAAGCTTCCCGCGCCTTGAACGCAATCTGAATACCGGCGCGCCGAACCATCTCGCCGACACGCCACTTGTCGCGACAAACAGGGTGCATTTCGGTAGCGTGCTGGGCTCTTCGCTGGTGCTGCCGGTCATGCCGCAAGATCAGGCGGCCTCGAAGCGCGCGAACTGACGTGCGCGTACCGTCTCGATCTCGGCGGCGAGTTCGCGCCGGAACCGCGCGGCGCCGAAACGGCGTGCGTGCCGTGCGATCTCGTCGGGATCGAACAGGTGGCGCCGCGCGTCGAAATCCATGACCGCATCGCGCAGGGCGGGGGCGCTCTGCTCGTCAAAGAACGAGCCGGTGAGGCCCGGCTGCACCGAGTCGCGCACACCGCCGCGTCCGTAGGCGATGACCGGGGTGCCGCAGGCCATCGCCTCGACCGGGACGATGCCGAAATCCTCCTCGGCGGGAAAGACGAGCGCGCGCGCCCCGCGATAGAGATCGGCCAGGGAAGCGACGCGGCCCATGAACTCCACGTTCGCGGGCGCCCGCCGAGAGAGACGCTCGGACTCTTCTCCCTGACCGACGACCTTGAGATCCAGGTCCAGCCCGCGGAACGCCTCCATCGCGATATCGGCCCGCTTGTAGGGGACGAGTTCGGAGACGAAGAGGTAATAACCCCGGCCGACCTGAGGAACGCAACTGCCGCCCTTCCCGCCGGGATGATAGAGGTCGAGATCGACGGGCGGGTTCACCACACCCGCCTCGCGCCCGTAGACCCGCGCGATCCGGCCAGCGACGAAGCGAGAATTCGCCACGAACCTGTCGACCCGCGCGGCCGAAGCCACGTCCCATTGCCGCAGCCGATGGGCGAGATGAGAAAAGTAGTGCCGTTTCAACCCTCCGAGGGGACCGCCGAGCCCCGCCCGGTAGCCGGGATAATGATCCCAGATGTAGCGCATCGGCGAATGGCAGTAGCACAGGTGGGTCGCGTCGGGACGTGACACCACGCCCTTCGCAGGTCCCGATTCCGATGACAGGACGAGATCGTAAGCGCCAAGATCCAGTTCCTCCAGAGCCCGGGGCATGAGCGAGAGGTATTTCTGGTAATGTTTTCGGGCGCCAGGAAGCCGTCCGACGAAAGTCTGGGTGATGGATCGCGCAGCGAGCTCCGGAGTGAGCTTCGAACGGTCGAGGACATGGGTGAATATGTCCGCCTCGGGATAGAGCTTCACCATCTCCTCGAGCACCCGCTCTCCCCCGCGCATACCGATCAGCCAGTAATGCACGAGCGCGACGCGACGCGGGGGCGGCACGGGGTCCACCAGCAGACCTCCGTCAGCCCCCGATCCGGGGTCGATTGGCATTCCGTCAGGCATGGAACACGGGCTCCCTCATGACCGGCGGTTCGGACGTCGGCACCGTTTCGGTCGAGGTCGTCCGACCGTCGGCATGCGACAGAACGACCCCGGCGACCATCCCGCCCGCGTTCCGCAACGCCGCGATCGAGGTGGAGACGGCCGAACGGTTCGACCAATGGGCGCGCGCCACGACGGCGATCGCGTCCGTCAGGCCGGCGAGCACGGCGGCGTCCGCCAGCCCCGGAACCGGCGGGGCGTCGATCACGACGGCGTCGAAGCCGTTCGCGAGCTCTTCCAGCAGTTCGCCGAACCGCCGGGTCGAGAGCGTGTCGGCGGCGCTACCGGCACTGGCGGAAACCCGGACGAGCGCGAGGCCGGGCTCGACGTCCTCAATGAGGATGTCTGCGAGATTCGCGGTTCCGGCGATATACTCCGCCACCCCTGCTCCAGACGTCGCGTCCTGCAGAAGCTGCGATTGGGACGGGTTGCGGAAATCCGCGTCGAGCAGAACCACCCGCTGCCCGATATCGGCGAGCGTCCGGGCCAGTCCGAGCGCCGTGGTCGAGCATCCCGCGCCGCGCTCGGTGCCGGTCATCATCACGATCCGGGGTCGGCCGGTATTCAGTTCGTTCATGAGGCCGAAACGCAGGAGTTGGAGCCCCTCGGCATATCCGGAAACCTTCGGCGAGCCGAGCCGCACGCGTTGCCAGCCGGCGCCCCGTCCGCGCCAGCGGACCTTCGGAAGCGCGCCGAGCACCGGAAGGCCGGTCAGCCTCGACAGCTCCGACGCCGTCCGGACGGAGCGGTTCAGCGCCTCGCGGATCAGCGCGATGGAAATGCCGAGGATTGCGCCGAGCGTGACCGCCACCCCCAGCACCAGCTTCTTGCGTGGCCGCGATGGAGCGAGCGCCGGCTGCGCCTCTGATATGATCCGAGCGTCGGCACGTTGGAACTCGAGCTGCTGCGTCGTTTCCTGGAACCGCGACAGGAAGCTGTTGTAGACCTGCCGCATCGCGTTGGCCGCGCGTTCGAGCTGGTTCATCCGGACCGAGGCGCGCAGAAGTTCCACCTGCCGGATCTGCGCGTCGGCGATGTCGCGCTCGACCGCCCGCTCATGCCCCCCCGCTTCGGCGACATCGGCTTCGAGTTCCCGCACACCCGACGCGATCGCCGCGGTTCTGTCCCGCATCAGATCGTCGAGCGCGACATTCAGGGCCAGCATGTCGGGGTGGCGGGGTCCGAGCCGTGTCGCCAGTTGTGCCCGCCTGCGCTCGGAATTCGCGAGTTCGGCGTCGAGCGCAGTCAGGCGCGTCGTGTTCATCGCCGAGGCCGCGACCTCGGGGCCGCCCTCGGCGAGCAGACGCCTGACATGCGCGAGCCGGGCGTCCGCGGCCGCCCGGTCGTTGCGCGCGGCGACGACCGCCCAATTCATTTCGGCGAGCTGCAGAGCGACACCGTCCTGATCGCCGCCCTCCTCCATCACCTGCTGGGCCAGCGCATCGACGACCGCATCCTCGGCCTCGCGCAACTGGGTCTCGAGCTGCATCAGCCGATTGTCGAGCCATTCGATGGCGCGCTGGGTCGCGGCCTGTTTGGCGTTGAGCTGATCCTGGATGTACTGGCGCGCCACGGAGTTGACGATTTCGGCGGCCACGTCCGGGTCGTGAGCCTCCATCGAGATCGAGATCACGTAGGAGATGCCGCTCTGGTAGACGGTAAGACCGCGTCGCACCTTCCAGATCACGATGTTGCGGGCGTCGACCGCGCTCAGGCCTCCTGCATCGTCAGGCGATGTCTCCGTCTCCGGCATCGGTTCGGGGGCTGACCCGCCGATCCCCATTCCCGCGAGCCACGTGCGCGCTGCGTCAATCGTGCGGCCGATCCGACCGGGCTCGTCGATCAGATATGGATTGAAGTTCGGATGGGACATGAGGTCGAGTTCGTCGACCACTTGGCTCAGAAGCAGGTTCGAGCGCAGGACGGCGATCTCGCCGGCCACCACGGAATTGGTGACGTTCAGGTCCGAGACCACCTGCTCGACGCCGACGACGCGCTCCTGACGCGTGTCGAGAAGGACTTCGGCCGAGGAATTGTAGCTGGGCGCGATGTCGGCGAGAGCGAGATAACCCACGATACCCGCCCCCGCCGTGCATCCAAGGATCAGCCACTTGCTGCGGCGCAGGGCACCGAAGATCGCCTCGAGGTCGAGGCCATCGGGCTCGGCGGGTTGTTCCTTCCGTGCCGGCAGCTGCGGCATTGGCCGCGGGCTCGAGGACATACGGTTCATCGAAGGCTGACCTCCGCAAGGGATGGCTCACGCAGATCGATGCGGACGATCAGAACATCGCCGGGCAGGAGCGCGTCGACCTCGTCAACCGCGCGGGTCTCGAGGGTTCCGTTCGCCCCGCGCCTGCGGATGCGGGTAACCACTTTCGTGGTCTCTTCGACGTCCTCGGCCTGCAGCGACCACCCCTTGAGGAGCGCAAGACGCTCGAGCAGCGACTTCCGGTTTTCCCGAAGCTCCGCGGCCCGCAGGTGGCTGTCGGCGATTTCCTGCCGCCAAGTCTGCATCCGCTGGAAGTCGAGCTGCAACAGCTCCCGATTGAGCCCGGTCAGCTCCCTCCGGCGAGACGACAGCGCCGCCTCGAGCTGGAGCAGCACCGACCGCTCGTCGGTCATCTGCCTCAAGGTCTGAGCCCGCGCGGGCTCGGCCAGAAGACCCCGTGCGACGAGTTTGGAGGATCGCTGCACCTCGCCCTCGTAGGAGGTGATCTGCTCCTTCTGGGCCTCGATCTGCTTCTCGGTGAGCGTGATCTGCAGCGCTGTCTCCTGCATAGACTGCTCCAGGAGCTGGCGTTCGGAACCATGGAAGTCGCGTTCTTCGGCAATGATCTCTTCCTCTTGGGCGACCATCATGTCGAGCATCTCGGCATCCACGGTGTCTCCGGCCCGAAAGGCCTCGGGAATGTCGATCGAGTCGCGCCCGGCGAGTTGGGCCTTGAGCCGGAGCGTCGTCAGCTCCTCGAGCGCGAGGGCAGTGTCGACACTGGCGAGTTCCCCCTCGAGTGCGATCCGCTGCATCGCGCGCTGAGACTCGCTGTCCGTCTGGCGGAGGAGCCCCCCCGCCAGGCCGATGGCCTGCTCCACCGAAAGTTCGGGCACGTAGTCGTAGAAGCCCGGCTTCTGGACGTCGCCGAGGACCGAGACGGGGCGATGATTGACGACGGAGAGGTCGACGCTCGGATGAAGAAAGATCTCCTCCTGGACATACGACTTGGCAACCAGATCTCTGGCTTCGGCGAGAGGCAGCCCGGCCAGGGTGAGCGACCCGAGATAGGGGAGCTGGACCAGTCCTGCACTTCCGACCTTCAGAAACTGCGCTTCGGCGTCGTCGTCGAGAAAGTCGAGCCGCAATTCGTCGTCGACCGTGATGATGTAGTCCGCCATCCCGGCTGCGCGAACCTGGAAGGGGACGAGGGCCAACATCGAGGCGACGAGCACCGCGATCGCGCCCAGCCATGTCGGACAAAGTGGATGAAAGTCAGGGTGACGGCGCGCGCCAGGCCTCATGAGATGTCCCCGCTATCGAGGCTCTGCGTCCACCATCGGACGCTGAAAAGCACTTTAGATAACGGGTCGAATTTACGGGGATGCTGCCGAGCGGTCTATAAACACTTCGAGCAGATACCTTCGAGCAGGTGGCGCCGCCGCCTTTGCGCAATTCGGGCAGGAAGCACGTCGTCGTACCGATCGGCGGAATTGATGCCGGGGAAGGACATCGCGGCTTCTGGCGCCGCTGTCGGTCGGTTCGAGCACCCCGGCAACCGGGACGGATTGCGCCGCCCCCATTCACTCTTGATTTCCGCGCAGTATCAGGGGCGAGGCGGGGTTTCGCCCTTCGGCTGAGACGTAGCGGCGGGGGGGTCGCAGGGCTTGATCCTCTGGCGCCGAAGGCGTATGGCGCGGCTTCACGCACAGCGTCCGGGGACACCCCGCGCACCGGGTCCGAACCCGAAAATCTGCTAGAGAAGGACCGATCATGGCCGTCCCCCAGAACAAGGTCACGAAGTCGCGCCGCAACATGCGTCGCGCCCACGACGCCCTCACCGCCGCCAATCCGAACGAGTGCCCGAATTGCGGCGAACTGAAACGTCCGCACCATGTCTGCGGCGCCTGCGGGCATTATGCGGAACGCGCGGTGATCGCCCGGACCGACGAGATCGATCTCGACGACGACGCGGCCTGAGAATTCCGGAGGCCGGACCATGGCAGGCCGCGCGGAGAGATTGTCGACCGGTGCCGGCCGCCTCGCCGGTCCGCTCGTTCTGTCCGTCGACGCCATGGGAGGCGACCAAGGCCCCGCGACGGTCGTGGCCGGTCTCGCCAAGTCCGCTCAGAAGAACCCCGACATCCGCTTCGTCGTGCATGGCCGAGAACGGGATCTCGCTCCGCTGGTCCAGAAGCGCAAGCTCGGAGAAATCGTCGAGATTCGCGACTGCGACGATGTCGTGTCGATGACCGACAAGCCCTCGAACGTGATGCGGAACGGGCAGAAGACCTCCATGTGGTCCTGCATAGACGCGGTGCGGAACGGGGAGGCCGAGGTCGCCGTGAGCTGCGGCAATACCGGCGCGCTGATGCTCCTGTCGATCATGCGGCTGAAAAAGCTGCCCGGCGTCCACCGCCCCGCGATCGCCTGCCTCTGGCCCTCCCGCAACGCCACCGGCTTCAACGTCATGCTCGATGTCGGCGCGGACGTGAAGGCCGATGCCCGGGACCTACTGCAATACGCTCTGATGGGCTGTTCCTACGCGCGAAACGGGCAGGAACTCGAGCGGCCGCGGATCGGTCTGCTGAACAACGGCACCGAGGAGCACAAGGGCGTCGCCGTCCTGAAGAAGGCCCACGACCTGATCGGGGGCGCTGCGGACGAGGCCGGGTTCGATTTCGTCGGGTTCGTGGAGGGCGGCGACATTCCCTCCGATCGGGTCGACGTGATCGTGACCGACGGCTTCACCGGCAACATAGCCCTGAAGACCGCCGAGGGCACCGCCGCCCTGATACGGGATTTCCTGGGCGACGCCTTCCGCTACTCCGTTCTTTCGCGACTGGCCGCGCTTCTGGCGCTCACCTCCCTGAAACGGCTGCAGAAGCGGATTGACCCGCGCCGCGTCAATGGCGGGGTTTTCCTCGGCCTCAACGGAACGGTAGTGAAGAGCCATGGTTCGGCCGACGCGACCGGGGTTTCGGCGGCGATCAAGCTCGCCTTCAAGCTCGCCGACAGCGACTTCAACAGCCGGCTCGCGGCCCGCGTCGCCTCCACCGTCGCCAGCGAGGACGCCGAAGAGGGGGCGGCAACGGCATGAGCGTCATGCGTGCCCGCGTCGCCGGCGTCGGCCATTACCTGCCCGCGCGCGTTATGGAGAACGCGGAATTCGAGTCCACGCTCGACACGACCGACGACTGGATTCGCTCGCGGTCCGGCATCGAGCGGCGCCACATCGCCGCCGAGGGTGAACTGACCTCCGACCTCGCGACCGAGGCCGCCCTCGCCGCGCTGGCCGACGCCGGCCTCGAGATCTCGGCGATCGACGCGGTGATCGTCGCGACCTCGACAGCCGACTTCACCTTCCCCTCGGTCGCCACGATGGTGCAGGCGAAACTCGGCATGGAGGGCGGTTACGGCTTCGACGTGCAGGCCGTCTGCGCCGGATTCATCTTCGCGATGGCGACGGCCAATTCGATGATCGTATCGGGGCAGGCCCGCCGCATCCTCGTCATCGGCGCGGAGACCTTCAGCCGGATCATGGACTGGACCGACCGGTCCACATGCGTCCTCTTCGGGGACGGGGCCGGCGCGCTCGTCCTCGAGGCGGCCGAAGGGACCGGGGGGACCGGGGATCGGGGCATCCTGTCCTGCGACTTGAACTCCGACGGTCGTCACCGGGGCATCCTCTACGTGGACGGGGGGGTGTCCACGCAGACGACCGGGCATCTCCGCATGGAGGGCAAGGAGGTGTTCCGCCATGCCGTCGAGAAGCTGGCGGCAACCGCGCACGACGCCCTCGGCGAGGTCGGACTTACCGGTGCGGACGTGGACTGGATCGTGCCCCATCAGGCGAATTCTACGGATTATCAAGGCCACGGCGGCAAAGATGGGACTTGGCATGGACCGAGTTGTGGTGACCGTCCAGGACCACGGCAACACCTCGGCCGCATCGGTCCCCCTCGCCCTGTCGGTGGGAAAGGAGCGCGGCCAGATCGCGGAGGGCGATCTGCTCGTAACGGAGGCGATCGGCGGCGGTCTGGCCTGGGGAGCTGTCGTCCTTCGCTGGTAGGCCGCTTCATCCGTCAGTTTCGAATGTCTGGGCAAGTCATTGGATTGACTTTGAATCCGGCTGACCCCATGCTGTTTGCGGTGATCGGGGAGTGTGGAGATGAGTAAGACGCTGACGCGCATGGACTTGTGCGAAGCCGTACATCGTGAAGTCGGACTGAGCCGAAACGAATCCGCGCAGCTGGTCGAATCCGTCTTGGGGCATGTCTCGGACGCGCTCGCGCGCGGCGAGACGGTGAAGATATCGTCGTTCGGGACGTTCAGCGTGCGGTCCAAGGCGGCGCGGATCGGCCGCAATCCGAAGACCGGGGAGGAAGTTCCGATCCATCCCCGTCGGGTGCTGAGTTTCCGCCCGTCGCATCTGATGCGGGACAAGGTCGCGGACGGCAACAAGGCGTGAAATGGCGAAATCGCCCGAGGCCTTCCGCACGATCAGCGAGGTCGCAGAATGGCTCGACGTCCCGGCGCATGTCCTGCGGTTCTGGGAGTCGCGCTTCGCGCAGGTGAAGCCGGTCAAGCGGGCCGGCGGTCGCCGGTATTATCGCCCCGCGGACATGGTGCTTCTGGGCGGGATCAAGCGGCTTCTCCACGAGGACGGCGTCACGATCCGGGGCGTCCAGAAGATCCTGCGCGAAGATGGCGTGCGCCATGTCGCGGCCATGTCCCCGCCCCTCGACATCGCGGGGGGACCGGCATTCGGCCCCGGCGAAGCGCCGAGGGGCGCTGCGCTGCGCGGGAACGGTGCCGGACGTCCGACCCGCGCTCCGGACAGCGCGGGCGAAGGCCCGGCACCGGACGCAGAGGCGCGAAGGGAGACGCGGCGCGACCGACGCGATCCGGGCGACCGGCGTGACCAGAGAACGGGTGCCGCGCTCAACGGCGCCGGGGCGCCGGCGGGAACGGGCACCGAGACCGACGCGGATTGCGGCGCCGATGCGCTCGGCGATCCTTGCCCCGAATTGGCGGCGCCGGTCCTCGCAGCGCTGCTCGCGCGTCTCCGAGAAGGCCGGAGACCCGCACGCGAGGAGGAGGCGTTGGGCCGCGCGAGGGTGCTCCTTCGGGCGATGGACGCGCGTGAGTGACCCTTGGGGAAAATCGGCGATCCGCCCCTTGCCACCGGCGCGCGATCCGATAGAAGACGCCCCAGTCGGGCTATGGCGCAGCCTGGTAGCGCGTCCGTCTGGGGGACGGAAGGTCGCAGGTTCAAGTCCTGCTAGCCCGACCAACATCCGCATGATCCACCCCTCCCGATGATCGGCGTGCTTCCCTCGCAGGCGATCGAACGTCTCGTCGCGTCCCGGGGCGTCTCCGCCGCCGTACCGGTCGATCCTGCGCAGATCCAGCCGGCCTCCCTCGATCTCAGGCTGGGCGACCGGGCCTATCGGATCCGCGCCTCCTTCCTCAGCGGCGGGGACCGGCGCGTCGGCGACCGGCTGCTAGACCTCTCGATGCACGAGATCGACCTCGCTCGTGGCGGTGCCGTCCTGGAGAAGGGCTGCGTCTATCTGGTCCCGCTCATGGAGGCGCTGGCCCTGCCCGAGGGCCTCCGCGCGGTGGCCAACGCGAAGAGCTCGACCGGGCGGCTTGATCTCCTGACCCGCGTCGTGACCGATGGCGGGACGGAATTCGACCGCGTGCGGGAGGGCTATCGGGGCCCGCTCTATGCCGAGATTTGCCCGCGCTCCTTCTCGGTGCTCGTTCGCCCGGGAATGCGGCTGAACCAGATCCGCTTCCGGACTGGTGCCGCAACGCTCGACGACGCGGCGCTCGCGGCGCTTCATGCAGAGGACCCTCTCGTCAACGGCACCCCGGTGATCGATGGCGGACTCGGCTTCTCCGTCGACCTGACCGCGAGCCCCGGCGGGCCTGTTGGCTACCGGGCCAAGCCGCATACGGGCGTCGTCGATCTCGACCGCATCGGCGCCTATCCCGCCTCGGAGTTCTGGGAGGAGCTCCACAGCCCGGACGGACGCATCATCCTCGATCCGGGCGCCTTCTACATCCTCGTCAGCCGGGAGGAGGTGCGCATTCCGCCGGACCACGCAGCCGAGATGGCGCCCTATCTCGCCATGGTCGGGGAGTTCCGGGTGCACTACGCCGGGTTCTTCGATCCCGGTTTCGGCCATGCGGAGGCGGGCGGATCGGGCGCCCGCGGCGTTCTCGAGGTGCGCTGCCACGAGGCGCCCTTCGTCCTCGAGCACGGACAGGGGGTCGGGCGGCTGATCTACGAACGGATGGCGGAGAGGCCGGCGCGCCTCTACGGGCGCGACATCGCGTCGAACTACCAGGGACAGGGATTGAAGCTCGCGAAGCATTTCCGAAACTGAGCGACGATCCGCGAGGGGCCTCACCTTTCCCCTTTGACGAGCGGCGCGGACGGCTTATCGACGCCACCAACAGCCCGCACCCCGACTAGACGAAAGGACCTCGTCCATGAAGATCGCCATTCTCGGAGGGGACGGCTTCGTTGGCTGGCCCACGACGCTGCATCTGAGCGCGCAGGGACATGAGATCCACATCGTCGACAACCTGTCGCGCCGCTGGATCGACACCGAACTCGGCGTGCAGTCCCTGACACCGATGGACTCCATCCAGGAACGCTGCCGCATCTGGCGCGAGGTCTCGGGCGCGATCGATCCATTTCCACCTTCTCGATCTCGCCGCCGACTACGAGCGGCTGAAGGTCTGGCTCGCCGAGGAACGCCCCGACGCCATCGTCCATCTGGCCGAGCAGCGCGCCGCGCCCTATTCAATGAAATCCGACCGCCACAAGGTCTACACGGTCCAGAACAACACGACCGGCACCCACAACCTCCTGGCCGCGATGGTGGAGACCGGGATCGACGCCCACCTCGTGCATCTCGGAACGATGGGCGTCTACGGCTATTCCGCGGTCGGCGCGCCGATCCCGGAGGGCTATCTCGACATCGAGATCGACACGCCGTCGGGCAAGAAGGCGCAGGAGATCCTGTATCCCACCCGGCCCGGCTCGGTCTATCACATGACCAAGTCGCTCGATCAGATCCTCTTCCAGTTCTACGCCCAGAACGACGGCCTCAGGATCACCGACCTGCATCAGGGGATCGTCTGGGGCACCCACACCGAGGAGACCCGCGCTTCACGACCAGCTGGTGAACCGCTTCGACTACGACGGCGATTACGGCACCGTCCTGAACCGTTTCCTGATCCAGGCGGCGATCGGCTACCCGCTGACGGTGCACGGCACGGGCGGCCAGACCCGGGCCTTCATCCATATCCAGGATTCGGTGCGCTGCATCGAGCTCGCTCTCGGCGACGCGCCCGAGGCGGGCGAGCGGGTGCGGATCTTCAACCAGATGACCGAGACCCATCGCGTCCGCGACCTGGCCGAGCTGGTGGCGAAACTGGCCGACGCCAAGGTCGCCTACCTCCCCAATCCCGCGGAAGGAGGCCGCCGAGAACGACCTCGTCGTGAAGAACGACCAGTTCCTCGCCCTCGGACTCGAGCCCACGACCTTGGCGGAGGGCCTGCTCGAGGAGGTCGTGGACGTCGCCAAAGGTTCGCCCACCGGATCGACCGGTCGCGCGTGCCGGCGGTCTCCGCGTGGACGAAGGAACTCGGGCGGAAGGTGAATCGCGATCCCGAGGGCAAGGCGCTCAAGTCCGTCTCCTGACGCCGATGCCCCGGGACGCCTATGTCACGCTCGTCAGCAACGCCGATTTCGCGCGTGGCGCCGATGCGCTCCTGACATCTCTCGAGCTGACCGAAAGCCGGGCCGAGCGGGTGGTGATGCATACCGGCGGGGTTGACACCGCCGCTCTTGCGCCCATCGCCGCTCGGGGTGCGCGGCTGGTCGAGGTCGATCTCCTGCCGACCTCGGAGGCATTCAACTCCGCCCATGCGCGCGACCGGCTGCACGGGGCCGCCCCCTTCACCAAGGGAGAGAAGCCCGCCTTCCACACGCCGCTCGACAATTTCGCCAAGCTCCGCCTCTGGCAGCTCGACTACGATCGCGTGGTGTTCCTCGACGCCGACACGCTGGTCCTGCGCAACATCGACCGGCTCTTCGACTACCCGGAGTTCTGCGCCGCGCCGAACGTCTACGAGAGTCTCGCGGACTTCCACCGCCTGAATTCCGGCGTCTTCACCGCCCGGCCCGATCCGGCCACCTTCGACGCGATGCTCGCGCGGCTGGACCGTCCCGGCGCCTTCTGGCGGCGCACCGACCAGACCTTCCTGCAGGAGGTCTTTCCCGCCTGGCACGGACTGCCGGTGATCATGAACATGCTGCAATACGTCTGGTTCAACCTGCCGGGGCTCTGGAACTGGGAGACCATCCGGGTCCTGCACTACCAGTACGAAAAGCCCTGGGCCGACCCGCATCCGAAGCGCGACCGGCTCGGCCCGCTCGTTGATCTCTGGCACGGCTACGCGGAAGGCCGCCCCCCGACCTCTCCGCCCTGCCTGGCCCATGCGCGTCGGGCTGACCGGGGCGACGGGGCTCGCCGGCCACCCGATCGGACTGGCGCTTCGCGCGGCGGGCCACCAGGTCGTGACGCACGGCCGGCGACCGTCCGCGCTCGGCTTGCAGCATCGCGACTGGAGCCTCGGGGAGCGGCCGGATCTCTCGGGCCTCGACGCTCTCGTCCATGCCGCCTTCTCCCATGAACCCGGCCGCTACCGCGGCGGCGAGGGAGACGATCCGGACGGGTTCCTGCGGCTGAACCGCGACGGATCCCTTCGTCTGGTGGAGGCTGCCGGCGCGCGCCGCGTGGTCTTCCTGTCGAGTCGCGCGATCTACGGCGCGTATCCCCCCGGCACGCGCCTCTCGGAAGAGATGGCCCCGCGGCCCGACACGCTCTACGGACGGATGAAGCGCGAAGTGGAGACCGCGGTGGCGGCGGCGAATGGCATCTGCCTCCGGGCCACCGGGATCTACGGCCCGCCGCCCCCCGGCCGATCCCACAAATGGGCCGACCTATTCGCGGATTTCGCCGCCGGCCGCGATATCGCGCCGCGGGTCGCGACCGAACTCCATGCCGACGATCTCGCGCAGGCGGTCCGTCTCGCGCTCGACCTCGACCGCCCGCACCATCGCATCCTCAACGTCTCCGACATCGTGCTCGACCGGCGCGACCTGCTAGCGCTCTACGCCCGGATCGCCGGTATCGACGCCCCCCTGCCGGCCCGGGCTGACGCCACGGCCCTGAGCGAGATGCGTACCGACCGGCTCCGCGCGCTCGGCTGGCGGCCCCGCGGCCGCCCCGGCGTCGCCGAGGCCGTCACCCGGATCAGCGAAGGCGCGCGCTGATCGGGCCGCGGGCGGATTGCGACGGCCGGAGCCTAGTCCTTCCCGCCGAACATCTCTCCCTGATCCTCGCCATCGGCCTCCTCTCCGCTCTCGGGGCCCGGGCGGCTCTCCAGCAGGCCGGCGGCGCGCAGGTCCTTCAGACCCGGCAGGTCGCGGGCGCCCTCCAGCCCGAAATGGTCGAGGAATTCCGGCGTGACCACGAAGGTCACCGGCCGGCCGGGGCTCTGACGCCTGCGACCGAAGCGGATCCATTCCAGCTCCAGGAGCTGGTCCAGCGTCCCGCGGCTGACCGCGACGCCGCGGATCTCCTCGATCTCGGCCCGGGTGCAGGGCTGGTGATAGGCCACGATGGCCAGCGTCTCGATCGCGGCGCGGCTGAGCTTGCGCGTCTCTTTCGTCTCCCGGCTCATCAGGAACCCCGAGATCCGGCGCCGTGCGGATCGCCCAGGCCTCGCCCACGCGCACCACCTCCACGCCCCGCCCCGCATAGCGGCCGCGCAGCGCCTCTAGGGCGGGGGCCGCGTCGGAGCCATGCGGCATCCGGGCGTTCAGATCGCCGACGCTCATCGGCTCTGCGGAAGCGAAGAGCAGCGCCTCGACCATCCGCTCCTGCTCGGCCGGAAGGGGCGCATCGAAGAGCGGCGGATCCTCGTCCTCAGCCATTCCGGCGGCGTATCTCGATGGGCGCGAAGCTCTCGCCCTGCCGGATCTCGATCCGTCCGTCCTTCACCAGTTCCAGCGAGGCGGCGAAGTGGCTCGCCGTGGCCGAGCGCCGCATGACCGGATCCGCCCTCCAGCCCTCGGGCATCCAGGTGGCGAGGGAGGTCCAGCTTCCGGCGAAGCCGATCAGCTCGCGCATCCGCTCGAGCGCCTGTTCCATCGTCATCACCCGGTCGCGGTCCATGACGTAGGGACGGAACTCGTCCTTGGTGCGGATCCGCGCATATGCCTGCATCAGGTCCATGAGACTAGCCGAGTAGGTGACCCGGCGCACCCGCTCGAGCTTCTCCGGCAGGCCCCGCGCGAAGAAGTCCCGGCCCTTCTGGTCGCGCGCCATGAGTTCGGCGGCGGCCTTCCGCATCGCCTCCAGCCGCTCGAGCTGGAAGGCGAGATGGGCGGCCAGTTCTTCGCCCGATGGCCCCTCTTCCTCCGGATCGGGCGGCAGCAGCAGACGCGACTTCAGGAACGCGAGCCACGCCGCCATGACGAGGTAGTCGGCGGCGAGCTCGATCCGGAGCCGCTTCGCGCGCTCCACGAAGTCGAGATATTGCCGCGCCAGCGCCAGGACCGAGATCCCCCGGAGGTCGACCTTCTGCGTGCGCGCGAGCGTGAGCAGGAGGTCGAGAGGCCCCTCGAACCCCTCCACGTCGACGATCAGCGCCTCCGCGGCGACGCGGTCGGCCGCATGCACGGACAGGGGCTCGACGTCACCCATGAACCGCTCCCGGCGTCAGGTCCGACAGTTCCGCAACCAGCGCTTGCAGGTCCGCGGCTTCCGGGGGCCGACGCCGGGCCAGCGCGGACCCGGCTCGCTCCAGCCCCGGCCCGGTCAGCGCACCGAGCACTTCGACGCACTCCTCCATCTCCGCGCGGTCACCGTTGCAGTGCAGGACGACATCGCAGCCCGCGGCGATCGCCTGCCGGGCGCGGTCCCCGATCTTGCCGCCGAGCGCCTGCATGGAGATGTCGTCCGTCATCAGGAGGCCGCCGAACCCGATCTCTCGGCGGATCAGGTCGATCACCGCCCGGTCCTGCGTCGCCGGTCGCCCCCCGAGGGCGCTGTAGCGGATATGGGCGGTCATCCCGAGCGGCAGGCCGGCGAGCGCCCGGAACGGCGCGAAGTCGCCCTCCAGCTCCTCCCGCTCGGCCTCGACCACCGGCAGGTCCAGATGACTGTCGACCCTCGCGCGGCCGTGGCCCGGCATGTGCTTCACGACCGGCAGGACGCCGCCGGCGAGGAAGCCCTCCGCCGTCGCCCGCGCCGCCTCCACCACGGCCGCCGGATCGGTGCCGAAGCAGCGGTCTCGGAGGAATGGATGGGTCTCGGGTCGGGCAACGTCGGCGGTGGGCGCGCAGTTCGCGTCGATCCCCACACCGTTGAGCTCCGCGGCGATCAGCCGGGCGCGAAGCCACATGGCGCGGGCGGGATCACCGGCCGCCCGCACGTGGTCGAGCGGCGGGGGCCAGTCGCGCCAATGCGGCGGCCGCAGGCGCTGGACGCGACCGCCCTCCTGGTCCACGAAGACCGGCGCCCTCCACCCCACAGCCGCCCGCAACTCGTCCGTCAGCCGCCGGACCTGGTCCGGCGCCTCCACGTTGCGCGCGAAGAGGATGAAGCCCCAGGGATCCGCCTCGCGGAAGAAGGAGGACTCGTCGCGGGACAGGCGCGGCCCCGCGCAACCGAGGATGCAGGCCCGGCTCACCTCACCTCGACGGGGATGCAATCCGCCTGCGCGGCCATCAGCCTGGAGCAGAACTTCCGCGCATCCGCCAAGTCGGTGAAGCCCTCGGCGCGCAGGCGGAAGAAGCTTCTGCCGCCGGATTGCGCCTCCTGCACCACCATACGCTTGTCCGCGAAGACCTCGTCGAACCGCGACCCGATGGCGGCCCAGTTCTCCCGCGCCGCCGAAGCGTCCTCGTAGGCGCCGAGCTGGACAAGTCGCGTGCCCTTGGAGAGCGTCCCGATATCGACTTCGCCGGCCCCCACGCCGGACGGCCCGGCATCCGCCGAGACCTGCAGCGGCTCGTCTTCCGGGCGCGGCTCCGGCCGCGGGATCATCAGCGAGCCGGTCGCCCTCTCGAAGCTCCGTCCGGCGCCGGCTTCGGCCATGATTCCCGCCATCGCCTCGGCCACCGCCAAATCCGTCGCCAGCGCATCCTCCGGCTGGTCGTCGATCACCCGCGATTGCGACTGCGCCGGATCGGCGCGCGCGACGATCTCCTCCCGGTCCTCCGCCCCGTCGGTCGCCTTGGCGGCGGCGGATCGCGTGCCGGGATCCGGCGCCCTCTCGAGCAGCTCGCCCCAGGGCGCATCCTCGCTCTCCAGAGTCTCGGGATCCGGGGCGAGGCGCACCGCCTCGGCCGGGCCGCTCGCAGAGCCGACCGCGGCGATCTCGTTCACCTCGAGCCCCTGGTGGGGGGCCTGCATCCCGCCCGGCTCCTCCGGCTCGGTGCGGAAGGCACCCTCCAGCGCCTCGATCACCGGCACACCGCTGACGTCGCGCACCATCAGCTTGTAGCCCCAGATTCCCATTCCCAGGACGAGCGCCAGCGACACCGCCGCGCCCGTCAGGTTGACGAATTTCTGCGCGCGCGCGCCGGCGCCCTCCGAAAGCGTCCCGCCGGACTCGTGGATATCCTCGATCATGTCTGCCTCTTGCCGCAGCGTCGTTGATCGCGCCGCGTCCTTGCTACCGATCCGCCTCGTGACTCCCGCCCGGCGCCATTCCAGATCAGCGCATCTCTTCCGCGGGGGTCACGCCGAGAATACCCAGACCGGCCGAAATCACAACGGATACGGCGAGAGGCAGCGGAATCTTGGTCGCTGTCGCCTTCGGGTCACTCTCATTGAGGAAACGAAGGGTCGGATCCTCGTTCCCCTTGTTCCAGAGCGCGTGGAAGGCTTGCGCCAGATCGTAGAGATAGAACGCGATTCGATGGGGCTCGTGCACCCGCGCGGCGGTCTCCACGATGCGCGGCCACTCCGCCACCTTCTTCGCCACCTCGATCTCGGCGGGATCGTCGAGCGCGGGCACCCCCGGCTCCACCCCCATCGCCTCGGCCTTCCGCATCACCGAGCGGATCCGGGCATGGGCGTACTGGACGTAGAAGACGGGATTGTCCTTGGACTGCTCCACCGCCTTGTCGAAGTCGAAATCGAGCGGCGCGTCGTTCTTCCGCGTCAGCATGACGAAGCGGGTCACGTCCGGGCCGACCTCCTCCACCACGTCGCGCAGGGTCACGAAATTGCCCGCCCGCTTCGACATCTTGAAGGGCTCGCCGGCCTTGTAGAGCCGGACCAGCTGGCAGAGCTTCACGTCGAGCGGCACCCGCCCGTCCGACAGCGCGGAGACGGCCGCCTTCATCCGCTTGACGTAGCCGCCGTGATCGGCGCCGAATACATCGATGAGCAGCTCGTAGCCGCGGTCGATCTTGTCCCAGTGATAGGCGATGTCGGGCGCGAAATAGGTCCAGGAGCCGTCCGACTTCCGCACCGGGCGGTCCACGTCGTCGCCGTGGGCGCTCGAGCGGAAGAGCGTCTGCTCCCGCGGCTCCCAATCCTCGGGCAGCTTGCCCTTCGGCGGCTCGAGCGTGCCGCTGTAGATCAGGCCCCGCCCGTCCAGTGCCCGGAGCGCCTCCTCGATCCGGCCTGTCCCGTAGAGCGCGCGCTCGGAGAAGAAGTGGTCCATCTCAACCCCGAGCGCCGCGAGGTCGGCCCGGATCATATCCATCATCGCGGCCGTCGCGAAGTCCCGGATCTCCGACAGCCACGTCTCCTCGCCCGCGTCGAGATAGGCGTCGCCGGCCTTCGCCTTCAGCGCCTCTCCGACGGCGATGAGGTAGTCGCCGGGATAGGTGCCCTCCTCGAAGGCCACCTCCCGGCCATGCGCCTGCAGGTAGCGCAGATAGACCGACCGCGCGAGCACGTCGACTTGGGCCCCGCCGTCATTGACGTAGTATTCCCGCGTCACCTCGTATCCCGCGAAGTCGAGAAGGCTCGCCAGCGCGTCACCCACCACGGCGCCGCGGGTATGGCCGACATGGAGCGGACCCGTCGGGTTGGCGGAGACGAACTCGACATTGACCCGCGCCCCCTTCCCCATCGCCGACCGGCCGAAATCGGACGCGCCCGTGACACGGGTCAGGAGCGCGCCCCAGACCGGCGCCGCGAGGCGCAGGTTCAGGAATCCCGGCCCCGCGACCGCGGCGCTCTCGACGGTCCCGTCCTCCCCGAGCCGCCGTGCCAGCGCCTCGGCGATCTCCCGCGGCTTCAGGCCCGCTGGCTTGGCGAGGACCATCGCCGCGTTCGTCGCCATGTCGCCATGGGCGGGGTCGCGCGGCGGCTCGACGGCGACGTTCGACAGGGCGAGCCCCTGCGGCAGCTCGCCCGCCTCCTGCATGTCCGCGAGGATCGCGAGGACCCGGTCCCGCATGTCGGCAAAGAGGTTCATGTCGCAGCGCCCTTGGGAGAACCCGGGCGGTCTAGTCCCCGTCCTGCTGGGCGTCAACGGCCGGCTCAGGCGGCCTGCGCCTTCTCCTCCGGCGGCAGCATCGACACCAGCCGCACGCCGGGCGCCGGCGCGACCTCCGCGTCTTCGGAGACGAAGTGGATCTCGCCCGACGTGTCGATATAGGCGAGCAGCCGCGCTTCCGGCCGGCGCTTACGCCAGGCCGCCATGTCGTATTCCTCGCTGAGCTTCGTGGTGCTGAAATCCCAGCCCTTCCACATCAGACGGTTGAGCTCGTTGTAGGTCGCCGCCCCCGCGAATTTGCGTCCGCCGAGCGTCGAGGGCAGCGCGTGGCGGGCCGTCGCCGCCTTCTCTCGCGCCAGCTGATAGACGTTCTCGCGGCCGAATTCGGGGCCGAGATCGGTGGCGACGAGCGTGTTGTAGGCGTCGTTGTCGGTCGCCGCGACGACGATCTTGTAGCCGTTCATCTCCACCCGCAGCTCGGCGCCCTCCGAAAGGATGTCGCCGAAGAACGTGTCGATCCCGAGCTCCCGCGCGCGTCTCAGGTGGCCCCGGTTCGGATCGGTCACGAGGACCGGTATCCGCGCCTCCCTCAAGGTCTCGGCGAGCCCGGTCGTCCAGTAGCTGCCGCCTACCAGGATCACCCCGGGCCTCTCCGCCGCGGTGACCTTGAGAAGCTGCGCGAGGGGAGCGAGGGTGAATCCGTGGACCACCACAGAGGCGGCGACGAGGATGAAGGCCAGCGGCCCGAGGAGCGCGCCGTCCGGAATCCCGAGCGCCACCAGCCGTTCGCCGAAGAGCCCGGCCACGGCGACGAGGACGACGCCCCGCGGGCCGGTCGTGGCGACGAGGATCTTCTCGCGCATCGGCAGCTTGGTGAAGGCGAGCGCCAGCAGGACCGTGACCGGGCGTACCACCGAGAGCACCACGATCACGAACAGGACCGAGCGCCAGGTGAGCTGCTGCAGCGCCGAGAAGTCGAGCGAGGCGGCGAGCAGGATGAAGACGCCCGAGACCAGAAGGATCGTCGCGTGCTCCTTGAACCGCCGCAACTCGTCGAAGGAGGCGAGATTCGCGTTGGCGATCACCGTGCCCATCACCGTGACCGCGAGCAGGCCCGATTCGTGCAGGATCGCGTCCGACAGCGCGAAGATCGCCAGCACCACGACGAAGAGCACCGGCACCTTCATGTATTCGGGCACCTTCGCCCGGCTGAAGGCCCAGCTCAGGAGATAGCCGGCGAGCGCGCCGAGCGCGGCCGCGACGGCGATGCCGAAGGCCAGCGAGAGGAAGGCAGATTGCATCTCCTCGGCGGTGCGCAGGACGACGATCACCTCGAGCGCCAGCACCGCCGCCAGCGCGCCCACCGGATCATTGAGGATCGCCTCCCATTGCAGCAGCGCGCCGGGCCGGCGCGCCAGCCGCGCCGAGCGCAGGAGTGGCGCGATCACCGTCGGGCCGGTGACGATCATGATGCCGCCGAAGACCGCCGAGCTCTCCCAGCTGAGGCCCGCCCCCCAGCGCAGCGCCAGGGCCGAGAACAGCCAGCCGAGCGGGGCGCCGATGAAGACCAGCCGCTTCACCCCTTCCGCCGCGTCCCGAAGCGTGTGGAAGTTCAGCGTCAGCCCGCCCTCGAAGAGGATGATCGCAACCGCGATGGAGATCATCGGGATGTAGAACGGCCCGATATCGCGGGCCGGCTCGAAGATCCCGAGCACCGGGCCGACGATCAACCCGGCGGCGAGCATCAGCACGATCGCCGGCATGCGGAGCTGCCAGGCCAGCCATTGCGATCCGACGCCGAGCGCGCCGATGATCGCCACGGCGGCGATCGGGTCGATCGCGCCGGCTGCCGTGTCCACCGCCATCGGGGGCTCCTTCCGTCCTGACCGGGAAAGAGTTCTAGGCGCGGCGCGGCGAAAGGGAACATCGCCCTCGATCGTCCGCTTCACCGCCATCCGTCAGCGCCAAAGGCAAGGCATCCCGAGGAGTTCCGGATGATCGACCCCGCGACCGCGGGCGGCGCGGATGCTGCCGCTGACCCTTCGCGGCACGCCGACCATGTGGCAGGGCGACACGCTCGGCATGGTGCATGACGCGGGTCCCGGGCAGATGCTGCGGGACCCCTGGGCGATCGACAATCCCGGAACCGGCGCCGGCCGCGATCCGGTCCGCATCCCGATCCTGTGGGAGGACAACTCGCCAGGCCGCGGCTCCCCCTCCGGCGCGCCCGTCCTGCCGCTCTCCTCCGCCCCTCCGCGGCCGCGCAGGAACGCGATCGGGGATCCTTGCTGCACCTCGTCAAGGCGCTCGTGCCGCTCCACCGCGCCGACCCCCTCGGCAGCTTCGAGCGGCTCCATGCCGGGGGCGGCCTCCTGGCCTATGCCGAAGCCCGCGGCGCCCGGCACCTCGCGTCGCCCTAAACTTTTCCTCCGATCCGAAGCCCCTGCCCGTCCCCGGCGCGACGCTCCTGTCGACCGGCCCGACCGCGACCTGGCAGAGCAGGACGGGCTCCTGCCGGAAAAGGGCGTGATCATCGCGCCCTGAGCCTCAGATCGCCCGCGCCAGATTCCCGCCGATCAGCCGGCCATGCGCCTCGATGGCGAAGCGGTCGGTCATGCCGGCGATGTAGTCGAGGACGATGCGGGCGAGATCGGTCTCGCCCCGCGCCTCCTCCACGTCCTTGCGCCACTGCTTCGGCAGCAGCTCGGTCCGCGCCATGAAGAGCGGGAAGAGCTCGCGGACGACCCGCGTGACCTTGGCCCGCGTCTCGACCACGTCCGGGGCCCGGTACATCCGGTGGAAGAGGAAGGTGCGGATCACCTGAAGATCGGCATGGACCGGGTCGGAGAAGTGGATGATCGGCCGCCCGGCCCGGCGCACCTCCGCCGCGGAGCGCGGGTCGATCTCCGCGAGGCGGGCCCGGGCCTCGGCGACGACGTCCTCGACGAGAAGCCCGAAGAAGCGCCGCAGCGCCTCGTGTCGCCGGCGGTAGTAGTTGAGGCCGGGATAGAGCGCGTCGACGCGCGCGAAGCAGCGGTCGAGCAGCGGCAGTTCCGCCAGCTCGTCCGTGGAGAAGAGCTCCGCCCGGAGCCCGTCATGGAGGTCGTGATGATTGTAGGCGACGTCGTCGGCCAGCGCCGCGACCTGCGCCTCCGCACCGGCATGGGTGTCGAGTTCGAGGTCGTGCAGGGCGTCGTATTCCGCCAGCGCGTAGGGGATCGGCGCCGCGACGGGCCCGTTGTGCTTGGCGAGGCCCTCCAGCGTCTCCCAGGTCAGGTTGAGACCGTCGAACTCCGCGTAGTGCCGCTCGAGCGAGGTCACGATGCGGATCGCCTGCGCGTTGTGGTCGAAGCCGCCATAGGGCGCCATGAGATCGTGCAGCGCCTCCTCGCCGGTATGCCCGAAGGGCGGATGCCCGAGATCGTGGGCGAGCGCGACCGCCTCCGCCAGTTCCTCGTTCAGCCCCAGCACCCCGGCGATGGTGCGCGCGACCTGCGCCACCTCGATTGAGTGCGTGAGCCGGGTGCGGAAGTAATCGCCCTCGTGCTCGATGAAGACCTGCGTCTTGTGCTTCAGCCGGCGGAAGGCAGAGGCATGGATGATCCGGTCCCGGTCCCGCTGGAAGCACGAGCGGAACGTGCTCAACTCCTCCGGATAGAGGCGACCGCGCGTCTCCGGGGGGCAGGATGCGTAGGGCGCGGGAGCGTCTGGCACGGCCGTCTCCTTGTTGTCGACAGGCGTCTCCCATATATTCGGGGCGTTGCCAGGATACAGGCGGATCAAACCATGAACCTGCCCCCGAAAGTCACCGACCGCGCCTTCGCCCGCCTCTCCGAGATCGGGGCATCGGCCGACGGTCAGGCGCTGCGCGTCGCCATCGAGGGCGGCGGCTGCTCCGGCTTCCAGTACGAGATCACCCTCGACACGCCCGAGGAGGACGACCTCGTTCTCGAGAAGGACGGCGAACGCGTTCTCGTGGACCAGGTCTCTCTGCCCTTCCTCGCCGGCGCGACGATCGATTTCACCGAGGAATTGATCGGGGCGCGATTCACCATCGACAACCCCAACGCCACGTCGAGCTGCGGCTGCGGCACCAGTTTCGCGATGTGAAACCCGGATCGCTGTTCCCGGTGCGGCATCAATGTCGCGGTCCAGCCTCATCCGTACACCGGACGTAGCGTCATAATTGCTTTTCCACCCCAATCTTTGAAATTTCTGGTAAGCTGATATCATCCGGGCGACATTTCCGGAAAGCAGTTTGAGAGAGTCTTACCGATGAAACACGATCTCGACGCCCCCTTCCGCCGCGGCTCTCCGGATACGAGGCCCCCCGCGGGCGAGCGTCCGCAAACCGTCCCGGTCCGCCTCGACACCGCGATGGACGTGATTCTCCCCCCGAAGGCAGAGCCGTACCGCTAGCCGGTCCCCCCGGTCGGCGCGTCGCCGGCCGGTTGGCGGTGGCGCGCGCGTCGCACCGCGACTAAGGTGCGGCGCGACACCGGCGGGGAGGGACCATGCGCATCGCCAGCTTCAACATCAACGGCGTGAAGGCCCGCCTGCCGATCCTCCTCGACTGGCTCGCCGAGGCCGCGCCCGACGTCGCCTGCCTGCAGGAGATCAAGTCCGTCGACGAGGGGTTTCCGCGCGCCGCCATCGAGGATCTCGGCTACCGCGTGGAGACCCACGGACAGAAGGGGTTTAACGGCGTCGCCCTGCTGTCGAAGCTGCCGATGACGGATGTTGCCCGCGGCCTTCCCGGCGATACGAACGACGTGCAGGCGCGCTGGATCGAGGCCACGATCCAAGGCGACGGGGCGGTGCGCGTCTGCTGTCTCTACCTGCCCAACGGCAATCCCACGCCGGGGCCGAAATTCGACTACAAGCTCGACTGGATGCGCCGCCTCGAGGACCGGGCCCGTGCGCTCCTCGCCGAGGAGGGGCCGGCGATCCTCTGCGGCGACTACAACGTCGTCCCGCAGGACCGCGACGCCCACCGCCCCGAGGCCTGGCGCGACGACGCCCTGGCCCGTCCCGAGTCCCGCGCCGCGTTCCGCCGGCTTCTGGCGCTCGGCCTGACCGACGCCCATGCGATCCGGCACCGGACGGGGGGGCATTACACGTTCTGGGATTACCAGGCCGGCGCCTGGAACCGGAACGACGGCATCCGGATCGACCACCACCTCCTGACGCCCCAGGCGGCGGATCTGCTCACCGACAGTCGCATCGAGGCCGAGCTGCGGGGCCGCGAAAAGCCGTCCGACCATGTTCCTGTCTGGGTCGATCTGGGCGCGTAGCGGAAACGAATCGTTCACGGTTCAGAAAGACGCCACGTTTTCTGGCCACCGAATCCGGCGCCGTGCGTTGCGGGGGTGAAACGATACGGAGCCCGCGCCATGCCGCGATACGCAAGCGCCCTGATCTGCGCATCGCTTTGCTGCGCGACGGCCCTGGTCGCCGGGGAGCGCGAGGCACGGACCTTCTCGGCAGACAAGGTCCGCTTCGTGTGCCCGGCCGGACATTCCGCCGCAACCGCGGCCTGTCTCTCCCCGGCGGACGCGCCGAAATTCGATGTCGGCGACACGATCGCCACGAAGGTCGTCCTCCGCCCCTATTTTCCCGGGATGGATCTCATGCGGGTCAAGGGAGATCTCGGATATTACAGGACCGACGAATACGTCTATCTCGTGGACAGGACGACCGGCGACATCCTCGAGGTGATCCGCATCGCCGACGTGATCCTGCGCTGATGCGCGAGGCTCGGAGCGCGATCGCCGGGCGGAGCGAGCGTCCCGCCCAACCCGACGGCAAGAGACCTAAAGCGGTTTGCTTTTAATACGACGCGTATCCCGCTGCTCTGAAGAAGCTCCAGCACTCCTCGGGCTCGAAGAGATCGCAGATGTCGCCGAGCGCCCGGATGAGCGTATCGTAGGTCCGCGCGCCGATGCGGCGGAGGTGGGCTTTCAGCTTGGAGAAGGCCATCTCGATCGGGTTCAGATCGGGTGAGTAGGCCGGCAGGTTCGAGGGATCGAAAGGCGTCCAGTGGACGTCTTTCCCCGAGAACGGAACCGGCAGCCATGGACGTTCAGGATCTCGGCGGCCTTCGGGCTCCTGTGGGTCGAGAGGTTGTCGAGGATGACGACGGTGCCTGGCGACAGGGCCGGTGCGAGCTGGGTCTCGACGTAGAGGTCGAAAGCGGCCCGGTCCATCGCGCCCTCGATCACCCAGGGCGCAATCAACGCGTCGCAGGTAAGCCCGGCGATGAATGTCTGCGTCTTCCAGCGACCGAACGGGGTCGTGCCGAAAAGACGTTCGCCGACGGCACTCCTGCCCCGCAAGCGGGTCATGTTCGCCTTCACCGACGTTTCATCGAGGAAGACCAGCCGATGCACCCTGTCCCGCATGAAGGGCTGCCGGCGGACGGTCCAGTCATGCCGGGCCAGCCTGATATCCGCCCGGTCGCGTTCCTGAGCGATCAGGCCTTTTTTTATATGAGAACCCCGCCCTGACCAGGGCCCGGTGGATCGACGAGAGCTGCACCGACACGCCATGCGTCTCCTCCAGCGGTCGCCCTTCGCGGCGCCATTGATGGGGTGGATGGCTCCCGCTCCCGGCATCGCAATGTGCCACATTGGGTGCTGTCACAGACCCATCGAGGGAGCCATCCATGGACGAGATTACCACCATCGGCGTCGATCTTGCCAAGAGCGTTTTCCAGATCCACGGCGTCCGGGAGGACGGTACGGTCGCGCTGCGCCGGAAGCTGCGGCGCGGCCAGGTTCTGGCCTTCTTCGAGGCCTGTCCGCCCTGCCTTGTCGGCTTGGAAGCCTGCGGTGGTGCGCACTTCTGGGCCCGCGAACTGATCGCCCTGGGCCACGACGTGCGGATCATGCCGGCGGCTTACGTGAAGCCGTATGTAAAGCGAGGGAAGACGGACGCTGCTGACGCCGAGGCGATTTGCGAAGCGGTGACGCGCCCGACGATGCGCTTCGTCCCGGTGAAGTCGGCCGCGCGCCAGGGCGCACTGGTCGACCACAAGACCCGGGACTTCCTGGTTCGCCAGCAGACCCAGCTGGTGAACACGATCCGGGCCCACCTGGCCGAGTTCGGGCTGGTCTGTGCCCGCGGCCTCCATAATGCAGATCGCCTGCTCGCCCTGATCGCGGAGGCGCCGGAGGCGGCGCGACCCGCTCTGGACCTCCTGGCCGAACAGCTCCGCGAGACCCGGGATCGTATCAAGGCGGTCACCGATCGGATCGCCGCGGCCCAGAAGGAAGATCCGCTCGCCCGGCGGCTGACGACGATCCCCGGGATCGGCTCGCTATCCTCGAGCGCCTTCGCCGCCACCACGCCGGAGGTGGAGACCTTCAGGACGGGGCGGGATTACGCGGCCTGGCTCGGCCTCACCCCGCGGCCCCATTCGAGCGGCGGCAAGGAAAGACTTGGCCGGATCTCCAAGGCGGGCAACCGCTATCTTCGGCGACTTCTGTACCTGGGCGCGATGGCGCAGATCAGTGCAAGACGTTCCGGCAAGCCAGGTACGGACTGGCTGTGGCGGATGCTGGAGCGCAAACCGGTGAAGGTGGTGGCCGTCGCGCTGGCCAATCGTATGGCGCGGATCGTCTGGGCGCTCATCAAGACCGGAGACAGTTACCGGGCCGGTACGGCCTGAACGAAACAGCCGGGGTCCGTTCCGGCATCGAGACGGTGAGGCGCGACGTGAGGTGATGGCAACGGACGGCGACACGGCATTCGGGACACCCAGTTCGGACCGACGCGCCTTCGAGCGCGTGCCATTGATTTGGACCCGACCGCCGGCGGACTTCATCAGGGCGCGCAGCCAAGGCGCTGCATCTTCGACGCCGTACACATGGCCGCGACCGACCAAGTGCCAGACCCTAACAACGCCCTTGCCACGCGGGAGCCATCCACACAC
>CAVZOA010000031.1:0-138963 GCA_963776705.1 uncultured Alphaproteobacteria bacterium | reverse complement strand
CTCCATTGCCACCACGCAGGGCGGCTGTGCTGCCATGAACTTCGGCAGCTGCGTGCGCGACAGTTTCCGACGGAAGACCACCGACCCGTCCGCACCGGCGCCATGCGCCCGAAACACGTTCTTGGCCAGATTCCAGACCGATGATGCTAACCTCTCCCATGGACGCTCCCCTCCGTAGCGGCGTTTCAACACCCGCCACCTTGCCACATCGATGCCGCCGGGGGGCGTCCACCCCATCGCTTGCGGTCTTCCGATGCGAGACGCCGGACGAACGCCCCCGCGCACGGCGGGTTCATTCATCCGCGGGCGCGCTCCGACCCGATTTGCGATTCCGACGGAAAACCGACGGGACTCCGACAGGATTCAGACACCCCGTATCGGAGCCTCCGGCCCCTCTTCAGGCCGCGGGACGGTGAAAAAAAGACCGGCGCAACGGACCGCCCGGAAGCCCTGGCCCGGCGCCCGGGGCGCACAACCCTACCGATTGACTTGCATTTTTTTGAGGATCCGGCTCGCCGTATGGTGGTGCAAAACTGCCACGCTTTCCGGCCGCCACTTCCGATTAAGGATCTGCGATTGCATCTTTACCTTCCTTAACGTTAACCTAGGATCACTTGGTGTTCCGGTGGGCGCGGTGGCCCGACGGATTTTCTCCCTGATAGACTGGCCACGCCAACCCGGCGTGGCCTTTTTCCTGAACGCCGGCGCGGGACTCCCGCGGCCGGATCGGGTAGAGGCGAGCTGCTATCGCATGACCGCCACCCGCCGTGGCATTGCGACTCCGTCCCGCCCGCGACCAAGACGTGCCGTGAGAAATCCATGAAACCCATCGCCTTGTCCCTCCTCGCCGCCGCGCTGGACGGCGCCCCGGCGGCGGGCCAGGACATGCTGAGCCAGGCGCGGACCAGCTATGCCAGCCTGTCGGGCGCCTGGATCGCGCCCGGCCTCACCTGCGCCAACCCCGCCGACACCTGGGCCTTCGGGATGGACGGGGTGCGGGCCGGGTCGCGGGTGCTCGATCTCATCGGCATCGGCGGCAGCCCCGGCGCCGTCCGCCTCGACCTCGTCGACCGCCTGACCGGCCGCCGCACCCCCCTCGCCGTCACCCGCTCCGGCGACGGCCTCAGCGTCCGCGGCAGCGGCATCTCCACGGTACTCATTCCCTGCGAAGCCGAGGACAACCGGATGGTCCGCATCGACCCGGATTTCGGGCTGGAGCCTTTCCCGCCCGGTTCCGGGCTCGCCACCGACGTGCCGCTCGGCCCGCCCGATCCGGGCCTGCCGCCCCTCGCCGAGGATGACGGCGAAGCGGCCGAGGCCAGCTTCGCCACCGAGCTCGCCGGCCCCTGGAGCGGCTCCGCCGGCGCCTGCGACTGGCGCCTCGGCTCCGACCGCATCTTCGCCGGCGGCGAGGGGTTCGAGGTGGTGAACTTCTCCGGCAACGCCACGCGGATCGGCATCCAGGCGTTGCGCGACGACGGCACGCCCGCGACCTTCACGGTAACCCGCACCGGTCCCTCCACGGCCCGCGTCGAGGGCCGCATCGTCGGCGGCTCCGCAATCACCGCCTCGCTTACGCGCTGCTGAGCCCGGCCGCAACCTTCCCGAAACCATTCGCGGGCATAGTGGCGCGACCGCCGCAGAGCCGCCCCGAGGAAGTCCCACCCGATGACGCGCATGCTCGCCCTCTTCCTGATCCTCGCCACCGCCTGCGGCTGGAGCGCCGCCCGCGCGGGCGGCATCTGCGACGCGAACTGCCTCGCCGGGCCGCGCGCGGCCGCCACCCCGCCGGCGGCCACGGGCGGCTGGCCGGGCGGGACGGTCGGCAGCGATCAGGGCTCCGTCGCCCGCGGATACTACGACGAGAGCCTGACCGAAATGTGGAAGGCGGATGCGAACGGAACTTGCCTCGGCGTGCTCGGCAACTGGAAGCTGACGCCGAAATACATCATCGCCGAGGGCACGGCCTACGAGCTTCTAGCCTTTGCCGGCAGCCCGGCGCGGATCGACGTGACCGCCCGCCGCCTCCTGGACTACGCGACGGCGACCTTCACGCTGACCCCCGTCAGCAGCAAGCGGCTCGACGTCGTCGGCGACGTCGCCGCGGACCTCACCCACTACAACGCCTCGCTCCAGCGCTGCTGAGGCGACGCTCCTTTCGCGCCGTCCGGCGTCGCGCAGGAGGCCACCCGGTACCGTCAATTCGAAGCGGCTTCCGGCGGCATCCGACTCGCAGGACAGATTTCCGCCCCGGCTGCGGAGAAGACGGACGACGGCGCGGAGGCCGAAGCCGTGGCGGCTGACATCGACGGCGCGGCCGGGCTCGACATGGCGCTCGAAATCGAAACCGGAGGGCAGACCCGACCCGTCGTCGCAGACGATCAGGTGGAGCATGCCGCGCCCGGCGCCGGGATCGTCGATCTCGATGTCGATGTCGATCCGCGACCGCGCGCTGCGGCTGGCATTGTCGAGAAGGTTCCGGAGCGCGAGTTGCAGGACGGCCTTCTCCGATCGGACCCGACCCTCCGGCACCGCGATGACGAGCCGGCCTTCGGGATCGACGATATCGGCGATCTCTCGGCAGAGGTCGCCGATATCGAACTCCGTCTCCCGTTGTCCCGGCGTCTCTTGCCGGCTGATCTCGTCCATGACCTCGTCAATGGAGGCGAGACAATTGTCGGCGACCCGCTCGCACATCCGGACCATTCCGAGCTTGTCCTTTCCGAGCGCCTCCGGCTCCCGCAACAGCAGCCCGGCCGCCATCCGGACCGTCGCCAGGGGCGAACGCATGTCATGTGCGACGAGGCCGGCGAAGGAGCGCAGATCCTCGTTGCGCTGCGTCAGAGCCGCGAGGCTTTCGGCGTCACGGGTGATGCGCCTCCTCTCCTCGGTGACGTCCGCCGCGACGCCGACGAGGAGCAACCCGCCCCCCGCGGCGGACAGCATGGCGGTCAGGGTCGTCCGGAACCACGTCTCGCGACCCTCGTGCACGACCCGTTCCTCGTAGGCGGTCGAATCGCCCGGATCGGCACAGGTATCGTAGATGCGTTCCGCGGCCGCCACGAGCGAGGGCGGCAGGAACTCGGCAATCGGCAACCCGACATGACCGGAGAGAAGTCCCGTCACCCGCCGATAGGCGGGATTGGCGAAGCGCAGGACATAGCTTTCCGCCTCCGCCTGAACCGCGAAGACCGGAACGTCGAGCAGATCGAGGAGCGAAAGGTTCTGTCTGACGGCGAGCGGATCGGTGATTCATCTCTTCGGCTCGTTCTCTTCCCCGAACTCTGGCCCAGGGCCGGCAGGCCGTCGCACCCCGGCCTCGCCGCAGGATGGGTATTTTTTGGTTTACAGGAGATTAACGTCGACCTGGGCGGTGTCGGCGCAGGCCAGCCCGGAGGGCGCGCCCCGTCACTCGCCGGTCACCGTGATCCGCCCGTCCTTACCGGGCTCGACGGGGTCGATCCCGGCCATGTACTCGGCGGTGACCTCGGCCAGGTCGGGGCCGTAATCGTAGGCATTCGCCGCGTCCACGAACATCGAATAGCCGTCGCCGCCGTTGCGGACGAAGTTGTTCGAGACGAGTCCGTAGGTCGCTTGCCGGTCGAGGGGCTCGCCGCCCACGGTGACGTCCGAGATGCGGCCGCCGGGCTCGGCGGAGGGATCGACGGTGAAGGTCATCCCCGCGACCTGCGGGAAGCGCCCCGCCCCCTCCTCGATCTGGCTGACGCCGTTCTCCAGCGCCGCCTGCAGCGCGGCGCCGTCCACCTCGAAGGTCGAGAGCGTGTTCTGGAACGGCAGCACCGTCAGAACTTCTGCCATGGTCACCGGACCGGCATCGATCGAAGCGCGGATGCCGCCGCCGTTCTGGATCGCGGCGACGATGCCCTGATCTTCTACCCGCGCCAGCATGGCATCGGCGATCAGGTTGCCCATCGGGCATTCACGGGCGCGGCATTCGTCGCGGGCGCCGAGGATCTCCGATCCCGCCTCGGCCACGACTTCCTCGCGGATCTCGTTCAGCGGCTCGGCCGCCTCCCGGATGCGGCCGAGGCTCTCCTGGTCCTCGGCGACAGAGGCGTCGAGAAGGCGCGGTGCGCCGCTCGCCCCGGTGACGTTGCCCGCGTCGTCGAAGGTGACCTGCAGCTCGCCCAGATACTTGCCGTAGGAATAGGCCTGCACGACCGGGACGCCGTTCACCATCGTCGGATAGGGGCCCGCGGCCCCCTTCATGTCGCCGAGGAGCGTGTGGCTATGGCCGCCGACGATCACGTCGACGCCTTTCGTCTCCCGCGCGAGGCGCTGGTCCATCCCGTAGCCCGAGTGGGAGAGCACCACGATCTTGTCCACGCCCTCGCCGGTCAACCGGTCCACCTCGGCCTGCACCGCCGCGACCGGGTCGCTGAAGGAGACGTTCGGACCGGGGCTCGAGAGCTCGCCGGTATCCTCGGGGGTGAGGCCGACGAGGCCGATCCGCGCGCCGCCCGTCTCGATCACGGTCGCCGGGCGGATCGCGTCCGCCAGCGCCGGCTCGCCGGACATGTCGGCGTTCGACATCAGGATCGGGAAGTCGATGGCGCCGGCGAACTCGGCCAGAACCTCGGGGCCGTCGTCGAATTCGTGGTTGCCCACGGTCATCGCGTCGTAGCCAAGCCGGTTCATCATCTCGGCGGCGAGGCTGCCCTTGTAGTAGGTGTAGAAGAGCGTGCCCTGGAACTGGTCGCCGCCATCGAGAAGCAGGGTGGCGCCCTGGGCTGCGTCCCGCGCCTCGCGGATCGCCGTGACCAGCCGGGCGGTGCCGCCGAAACACGCGCCCTGGGCGCCCTCCTCCTCGCTGCAGGTCGAATCGTAGCCGTTGATCGGCTCGAAGCGGGAATGGAAGTCGTTGGTGTGCAGGATGGTGAGTGCGTACTCGGCCTGCGCCGCTCCGGCAAGGGTTGCGAGGGCGGTGGCGATTGGCAGGCATCGGATCATCGCGATCTCTCCGGGGAGGGGGCTTGTCGCGCGAAGTTTGGCGCGGCCGGTCGGGGCTGTCAAAGCACTCCGGCCCCTCCCCTCACCGGACGCGCGGCCTATGTCGGCCCGGCAGGAAAGGCGAGACGAGGAGAGGCTCATGCGTATCTACAAGGTGTTCCGCGGCGGCGAATGGAACGAGCTCGACCGCGCCGGAGAGACCGAGGGCTCCCCGGACGACCAGCGCGACGGCTTCGTCCATTTCTCCAGCGAGGAGCAGGTCGGCGCGACGCTGGCCAAACACTTCAAGGGCGAGAGCGGGCTGATCCTCGCCGCCTGCGAGAGCGACGACATGGGCGAGAACCTGAAATGGGAAGGCGAGGAAGCCCATCCCCATCTCTACCGCAAGCTGAAGCGCGACGAAGTGCTCTGGCACCGGGAGCTGCCCCGCGGCGGCAGCGACGGGATGGCGCTCGGCGACGAATGAGTGTGGGGGAATGAACGTCGCGGAACGGCTCGGCCTCTCCGCGCTCCGCCTGCTCGACCCGGAGACGGCGCATGGTGCGGCCCTCCGGGGGCTTCGGGCGGGGCTCGTCCCGCTGCCGGGACCCGTCGCCACGCCGCGGCTCCGCACCCGCCTCGCCGGGCTCGGCCTGCCGAACCCGGTGGGGCTCGCCGCCGGATTCGACAAGAACGCGGAGGCCGTCGCGCCGCTCTCCCGCGCCGGATTCGGCTACCTCGAACTCGGCGCGGCGACGCCCCGGCCGCAGCCGGGCAATCCGCGCCCCCGGCTCTGGCGGCTGGCGGAGGACCGGGCGGCGATCAACCGCCTCGGCTTCAACAACGAGGGTGCGGCGGCAATCGCGGCACGGCTCGCGGCGGCGCCGACGAGCATCCCCCGTGGCCTCAATCTCGGCGCCAACAAGGACAGCCCCGACCGGGCCGCGGATTTCGCCGAGGTGCTGCGGGTCGCAAGTCCCCATATCGACTTCGCGACCGTCAACGTCTCCTCGCCCAACACCGAGCGGCTGCGCGACCTGCAGGGACCCGAGGCGCTCGCCGCCCTGCTCGAAGGCGTGCAGGCGGCGAATGCGGCCGGGCGGCCGATCTTCCTCAAGATCGCGCCCGATCTGGAGGAAGCCGACCTCCCCGCGATCGTGCGCGTCGCGGAGGCGGCGGGGATCGCGGCGATCGTGGCGACGAACACGACGCTGGCACGCGACGGGCTCCGCTCGCGCCACCGCGGGCAGGCGGGCGGGCTCTCGGGCGCGCCGCTCTTCGAGCGCTCGACGCGGGTTCTCGCGCGGCTCTCCACGCTGACCGACCTGCCCCTCGTCGGCGTCGGCGGGATCGCCAGCGCCGCCGACGCCTACGCCAAGATCCGCGCCGGCGCCACGGCGGTCCAGCTCTATACCGGCCTCGTCTACGACGGGCTCTCGCTCGGCGCCCGGATCGCCCGGGGGCTCGACGCGCTCCTCGCCTCCGAGGGCTACGGCGATGTCGTCGACGCGGTGGGCACGGACCGCGACCGCTGGCTCTGACTCAGACCACGGACCGTTCGAGAGCGGGGTATCGCGACCCGAGGGTCAGGCCGCGCGCGACGAAGCTCGCGAGGAAGGCCAGCCAGAGCCCGTGATTGCCGAAGACCGGCAGGAGCACAACGAGCGCGAGCGCGTAGACGGCCACCGAGAGCGCCATCATGTTGCGCATGTCGCCGGTCCGCGTCGCGCCGATGAAGATCCCGTCGAGCATCCAGGCGGCGCAGCCGAGAAGCGGCGCGAGCACCATCCAGGGCAGGAAGCCCCGCGCCACCTCGCGCACGCCCGGCGCTGTCGTCATCACGTCGATGATCGTGCCGCCGAAGCCCGCGAAGGCGACCGCGAGCAATATCCCCGAGACCGCGCCCCAGAAGCTCGCCAGCACCGCGCCGCGGCGGAAGAGATCGCGCCGGCCGCGGCCCAGCGCGGAGCCGACGATCGCCTCCGCCGCGAAGGCGAAGCCGTCCATGGCGAAGGCGGTGATCTGGAGAAACTGCAGCAGGATCTGGTTCGCCGCCAGCGTGACGTCGCCGAAGCGGGCGCCGAGGAAGAGGAAGCTCACGAACACCCCCTGCAGCATCAGCGAGCGCAGCAGGATGTCGGTGTTGACCTGGGCGAAGCGGCGCAGCTTGGAGGGATCGAGGATGCGGGCGAGGTCGCGCCAGGCGGGGCGGGCGAAGGCGTCGCGGCAGAGCCAGAGGCCGAGCGCCACGCCCGACCATTCCGCGACCACCGTGGCACCGGCGACGCCCGTCACCCCCCAGCCGAGACCGAGCACGAACCAGAGGTCGAGCGCGATGTTGATCCCGTTCATGGCGAGCTGGATCGCCAGCACGCCCCGGGTCCGCTCCGCGGCGATGAGCCAGCCTGTCACCGCGTAGATGGCGATGATCGCCGGCGCCGAGAAGACCCTGAGCGCCATGTAGTCGCGCGCCAGCGCCTCGACCTCCGGCGAGGCCGGGGAGACCTGGAAGGCCGCCCAGAAGATCGGCGCCCGGCAGGCCATGATGCCCAGCCCCGCCACCGCGGCGATGGCGAGCCCGCGCGACAGGATCGCCGCCGCCTCGTCGTGGTCGCCGCGTCCGAGCGCCTGGCTCGCGAAGCCCGTCGTGCCCATCCGAAGGAATCCGAAGATCCAGTAGATCGCGGTCAGGACGACGGTGCCGATCCCGACCGCGCCGATGGGCTGGGGCAGGCCCATCTGGCCCACCACGCCGGTATCCACCGCCCCGAGGATCGGCACGGTGGCGTTCGACAGGACGATCGGCAGGGCGACGGCGAGGACCCGGACATGGGTGACCGGCCGGGGCTCATCCATCGCCGTCCGGGGGGATCAGGAAATGGCAGATGGCGGAGGCGAAGGGGCGCGCGTGATTGTCCTGCCAGGCCTCGACCTGCACGGAGGCGTAGCGGCGCCCCGACCGCACGATTCGCGCCCGCGCATAGGCGTCCCGCGGCAGGCCGGGCCGCAGGTAGTCGATGGTGACGTCGATGGTCTTCGGCATCCGCGGCCGGGTCTCCGGCGTCAGGTCGCGCGGCTCCATCCGCTCGCGCTCCACCTGCTCCCAGAGCCGCGACCAGGCCAGGCCGATCACCGCCGTGGTCTCGAGGAAGGCCGCCGTCACCCCGCCGTGGATCGCCGGCAGCGTCGGGTTGCCGACGATGCGCTCGGAGAAGGGCAGCAGCGCGGTCAACTCGTCCCCCCGGCGCTCGAAGCGGACGCCGAGATAGCGGATATAGGGGATGCCGTCGGCGAGCGCGGCCAGCGCGGCATCGCGGCGCTCCTTGATGACCTGGACGGGCTCGGGGGCGGGCCGGCTCATGTCTCCTCTCCCCGTTCGAGGGTGAAGGCGCCCGAGGCGGTGGCGACGGGGCGATCGGCATCGTCGTCCATGGCGCGGGCGCGCACGAAGGCGACCGACCGCGTGACGTGGTAGCATTCCGCCCGCGCCCGGATCGCCTGGCCGGGCGTGGCCGCGCGCATGTAGTCGATGCGCAGGTCGAGCGTCGCGGTGCTCGCCGGCTCGGTCGGATGCGACATCACCGCCGCGCCCGAACAGGTATCCATCAGCGCCGAGACCGCGCCGCCGTGGACGACGCCGCTGCGCGGATCGCCCACCAGCTTCTCGTCGTAGGGCATCCTCACCTCGCAGATGCCCGATCCGATCTCGACGATCTCCATGCCGAGATCCCGGGCATGGGGGATCGAATCCATGAAATGGCGCGCGATTTCTTCCCTGCGGTCCGGCACGGCGGCTCCCCTCCCACGAGACGCTCCCGTTTAGGCGGAGGCCCCGGTCGCTCACAAGCGAAACGTCGCGGGAGGGGAACATGTGCAGGCTCCGGTTGTTCGCACGGCATGAGCCAGACGAGGACCCTCGCGATCTTCGGCGCCAACGGCGCCACCGGCCGCCACGCGGTGGCCCAAGCCGTGGCGCGCGGCCACGCCGTGCGCGCCGTGGAACCCGGCTGGCCCGAGGATGCGAGCCTGCCGGACGGGGCGGAGCGGTACACGGCCGACGTCCTCTCGGACGACCTCGCGCCGGTGATCCGCGGCTGCGACGCGGTTCTCTCCTGCATCGGCGTGCCGCTCACCGTGAAGACCGCCCTCGACCCGCCGCCGCTCTATACCGGCAGCGTCTCCGCCTATCTCGCGGCGATGCGGGAGACCGGCGTGCGCCGCCTCGTCGTGGTCTCGGCGAGCTTCGTGGCGACCCGCGACCGCGGCCCGCTGCTGTTCCGGGTCGCCGCCACCGCGGCGCTCGAATCGATCTTCACCCAGATGGGCGAGATGGAGCAGGCGCTTCGCGCCTCCGACCTGGACTGGACAGCGGTGCGCCCCGGCTGGCTCATGGAGGGCGAGCGGACGGGCGACTACGTGGTGACGCCGGAGGTGATCGCCGAGGGGCTGATCCGCACCCGCCATGCGGATCTCGCCGATTTCATGCTGGGCTGCGTCGAGAGCGGCGAATGGATCCGGCGCACCCCGGCGCTCGCTCGCCGCGAGGAGGCGTCGAAGGAATCGGCGCGGCATCTCATGGCGGCGACGATACGCTAGAATGCTTCTCGGGGAGATTCGGGGAACTCACACGGGGAACCGACGATGTCCGAGGAAGAGCCGAGGCTTGGCTTCAAGGAGATGTGCGCGCGCTTCGAGGTGACGCCGCGGACGCTTCGATACTACGAGTATATCGAGCTGCTCTTTCCCGACCGGGAGGGACGCGCGCGCTATTACCGGCCGCGCGACGTGGCGCGGATGACCCTGATCCTGCGCGGGCGGAACTGGGGGTTCAGCCTCGAGGAGATCCGGCAATGGCTGCTGATCTACGACCGGCAGGGCACCGAGGCGCAGACGCGCGCCTGGCTCGACCTTGCCGACCGCCAGATCGCCGTGCTCGAGACCGAGCGGGCGCGGCTCGACGACGCCATCGCCAGCCTCCGCCAGACCCGGGAGAGATCCGCCCGCGCTCTGGCGGAAGGAAATGCGCCCGGGGAGTGACGTGACGTTCCGGTTACGTAAACGTCACCGATCTTGTAGGGGACGGGTGTGCATCGCATTTGTGTGACCAGGGAAGACTGAAAGAGGTGATGCCGATGTCCGCCGAGTACATGACGATCCGGCAGATGTGTGACGCCTTCGAGGTGACGCCGAGGACGCTGCGGTTCTATGAATCCAAGGAATTGCTCGCGCCGGATCGGCAGGGGCAGAAGCGGCTCTTCACGCGCCGCGACCGCGCCCGGTTGAAGCTGATCCTGCGCGGCAAGCGCTTCGGCTTCAGCCTCGAGGAGATCCGTCAGCTGCTCGACCTGTACGGCCGCGGCGACCAGCAGGAAGCGCAGCTCGCGCGGACCTACGAGCTCGCCCGGGAACGGCTCGCCGACCTGAAGGCGCGGCGCTCCGAGCTCGACGGCGCGATCGTGGATCTCGAGGAACAGCTCGATTTCGTGTCGTCGAACCTGGCCGAGTTGCGCAAGACCTCGGCGGCCTGACCCAACCGGAGAGATAGATGACCACCTACACCGCCCCCGTCGACGACATCCAGTTCGTCCTCCACGAGATACTCGACGTCGCCCATGCCGACGTGCCGGGATACGAGGAACTGGAGCGCGACTTCACCAAGGCGGTGCTGGCGGAGGCGGGCAAGCTCGCGGAGAACGTCCTGCATCCGCTGAACAAGGTCGGCGACGTCCAGGGATGCCGCCTGGAGAACGGCGTGGTGCGGACCCCCGAGGGGTTCAAGGCCGCCTACGACGAGATGCGCGCCGGCGGCTGGTTCGGACTCGATTGCGATCCCGAATACGGCGGCCAGGGAATGCCGCACCTGCTGAACTCGGCGGTGGGCGAGATATTCGTCTCCGCCAACATGGCCTTTAACATGTATTCCGGCCTCTCCCACGGCGCCTACAACGCGATCCACACCCATGGCAGCGACGCCCAGAAGGCGACCTACCTGCCGAAGATCGTCGACGGGGTCTGGTCGGGCACGATGAACCTGACCGAGCCGCAATGCGGCACCGATCTCGGCCTCATCCGCAGCAAGGCCGAGCCGCGGGGGGACGGGACCTATGCCATCACCGGCCAGAAGATCTGGATCTCGGCCGGCGAGCACGACCTGACCGACAACATCATCCACTTGGTGCTGGCCAAGATTCCCGGCGGCCCGGAGGGCACGAAGGGCATCTCGCTCTTCATCGTGCCGAAATTCCTTGTCAACGAGGACGGCTCGCTCGGCGACCGCAACGCGGTGTCCTGCGGCGGGCTCGAGGAGAAGATGGGCATCCACGGCAACGCCACCTGCGTGATGAACTACGACGGCGCCATCGGCTATCTCATCGGCGGGGAGCATAACGGTATGCGCGCCATGTTCACGATGATGAACGAGGCGCGGCTCGGCGTCGGCGTGCAGGGCTACGCGCAGGGTGCGGTGGCCTACCAGAACGCCCTCGGCTTCGCCCAGGAGCGGCTCCAGGGCCGCGACCTGACCGGCCCGCAGAACGCGAACGGCCCGGCCGACCCGATCATCGTCCACCCGGACGTGCGGCGGAACCTCCTCGACCAGAAGAGCTTCGTCGAGGGCGCGCGGGCCTTCGCCCTCTGGGGGGCGCATCTGATCGACCGCTCGCGACTGGCCGGCGACGAGGATTCGGAGGCGCTCGTCTCGCTCCTGACGCCGGTGCTGAAGGGGTTCCTGACCGACAAGGGATTCGAGACCACCGTGCTCGCCCAGCAGACCCTCGGCGGCTCCGGCTTCACCGCCGAATGGGGGCTCGAGCAATTCGTCCGCGACGCCCGGATCACCATGATCTACGAGGGCACCAACGGCATCCAGTCGCTCGACCTCGTCGGCCGCAAGCTCGGCCTCAACGGCGGCAAGACGATGATGGGCTTCTTCGAGCAGGTGAAGACATTCATCGCCGAGAACGAGCAGGACGCGCGGCTCAAGGCGAACTTCCTCGATCCCCTGAAGGCGGGTTCCAAGGATCTGCAGGCGGCGGCGATGTTCTTCATGCAGAACGGCATGAAGGATCCCAACGAGGCGCTGGCGGGATCCTACGACTTCATGCACCTCTTGGGCCATGTCTGCCTCGGCCTGATGTGGGCCAGGATGGCGAAGGCCTCCTACGCGGCGCTGGATGCGGGGTCCGGGAACACGGCCTTCTACGAGGGCAAGCTCGCCACGGGGCGCTACTACATGGCCCGCCAGCTCCCCGCCACGGCGATGCACCGCGCCCGGATCGAGAGCGGCTCCGAGCCGGTCATGGCCCTCGACGCGGCAAATTTCTGAAAGATGCCGGCCGGGCGCGGCTTCGGGCCTCCGGCCGCCTCCGGCGGGAGGATTTTCGAACGGATGAAGCAGGGGTCCACCCCACCCCGGACATGCGGCCCGGCCGGGACGCCCCACGCGGGGCTTCACCCTTCGCGGCCATCGGCTCTCCAGCCTGTCCCGCGCTGCCGCTCCCGACACCGACCGGTTGACGCGGGCTCCCGCCCGCTCATCCTTTCGCAAATACTCCACGGGGGCCCGGGGGCGCGACGCCCCCGGTCCGTCGCGCGTAGGAAAGGACATCCATGACCATCCGACTGCACTGCTTCGGCGAGAGCGGCAACGCCTACAAGGCGGCGCTGGCGCTGGAGCTGGCCGGTCTCGACTGGGAGCCGGTCTTCGTCGACTTCTTCAACGGCGAGACCCGGAGCGAGGTCTGGCGCGCCGAGGTCAACGAGATGGGCGAGGTGCCGGTGATGACCGACGGCGACCTGCGGCTCACCCAGTCCGGCGTGATCCAGCACTACGTGGCGGAGACGACCGGCCGGTTCGGCGGCGCCACGACGGAGGAGGCGCGCGAGGTTCTGCGCTGGCAGTTCTGGGACAACCACAAGCTCTCCTCCCAGGCCGGCATGACGCGCTTCCTGATGAACTTCCTGCCCGAGGAGAAGCGCCCGCGGGAGGTGATCGACTTCGCGCGGAAGCGGCTGGAAGCGGCCTACGGCGTGCTCGATTCCCATCTCGCTGGGCGCGACTGGATCGTCGGACGGGACGTCACCGTCGCGGACCTCTCCTGCTGCTCCTATCTGTTCTACCCCGAGCCCTTCGGATTCGACCGCGGCGACTGGCCCGGGATCGACAGCTGGCTCGGCCGCATCGAAGCGCTTCCGGGCTGGAAGCACCCCTACGACCTGATGCCCCGAGCGGCGTGAAGGAGGAGATGATGACCGAGGCCTACATCTACGACGCGGTGCGCACCCCGCGCGGCAAGGGTCGCAAGGACGGCGCGCTCCAGGAGGTCACCGCCGTGCGGCTCTCCGCGCTCGTCCTCGACGCGCTGAAGGAGCGCTCGGGGCTCGACGGCCACGCGGTCGAGGACGTGATCTGGGGCAACGTCACCCAGGTCAAGGAGCAGGGCGGCTGCCTCGCCCGCACCGCGGTCCTGGCCTCCGGGCTCGACGAATCCGTTCCCGGCCTGTCGATCAACCGTTTCTGCGCCAGCGGCCTCGAGGCGGTGAACCTCGCCGCCAACCAGATCCGCGGCGGCGCCGGGGAGGGCTACATCGCCGGCGGCGTCGAGATGATGGGCCGCGTGCCCATGGGCTCGGACGGCGCGGCGATCGCCGTCGATCCCTCCGTCGCCATGAGCCGGTACTTCGTGCCGCAGGGCATCTCGGCCGACATCATCGCCACCGAATACGGCTTCTCCCGCGACGATGCCGACGCCTTCGCGGTGGAGAGCCAGAAGCGCGCCGCCGCCGCCTGGGCGGACGGCCGCTTCGCGAAGTCGATCCTGGAGGTGAAGGATCGCAACGGCCTGCCGATCCTCGACCGCGACGAGCACATGCGGCCGGGCACCGACATGCAGTCCCTCGGCGCTCTCAATCCCTCCTTCAAGGAGATGGGCGAGACGATGCCCGGCTTCGACCAGGTGGCGCTGATGAAGTATCCGCATCTGGAGCGGATCGAGCACGTCCACCATGCCGGCAATTCGAGCGGCATCGTCGACGGGGCGGCGGGCCTGCTCGTGGGCTCGAAGGAGTTCGGCGAGCGCCGGGGCCTGAAACCCCGCGCCCGCATCCGTGCGACCGCCAAGATCGGCACCGACCCGACGATCATGCTCACAGGTCCCGTGCCGGTGACCGAGAAGATCCTGGCGGAGACCGGCATGGAGATCGGCGACATCGACCTCTTCGAGGTCAACGAGGCCTTCTCCTCGGTGGTGCTGCGCTTCATGCAGGCCTTCGGCGTCGATCACGACAGGCTCAACCCGAACGGCGGCGCCATCGCCATGGGCCACCCGCTCGGCGCGACCGGGGCGATCATCCTCGGCACGCTCCTCGACGAGATGGAGCGCTCCGACCGGGAGACCGGCCTGGCGACGCTCTGCATCGCGTCGGGCATGGGCGCGGCGACGATTCTGGAACGGGTCTGACGCCCCCCGCGGCGGCATTTGCAGGCAGGAGATGACGAGATGAGCGATTTCACACTCGAGAAACACGATGACGGCGTCGCGGTCCTCATCTGGGACATGCCGGACCGGTCGATGAACGTGATGACCCGCGCGGCCTTCGCCGAGGTCGAGGCGATGATCGACGACGCGCTGGCCGACGACGCGGTGAAGGGCATCGTCGTGACCTCCGGCAAGAAGGACTTCGCCGGCGGCATGGACCTGAACGTGCTGGCCCGCATCCGCGAGGAGGCCGGGGAGAGCCCCGCGCAGGGCCTCTTCGACTTCACGATGGAAGGCCACCGCATCCTGCGCAAGCTCGAGCGCGCCGGGATGGACGACCGCAACCGCGGCGGCAAGCCCGTCGCCTGCGCCATCCCCGGCACATGCGCCGGCATCGGCACCGAGATCGCGCTCGCCTGCCACCGCCGTTTCATGGCCGAGGGCAAGGGCCGGATCGGCCTGCCCGAGATCCTCGTCGGCATCTTTCCCGGCGGCGGCGGCACCACGCGCTACAGCCGCATGGTCGGCGCCATGGCGGCCTCGCCCGTGCTTCTCGAGGGCAAGATGCTGGAGCCCGTCAAGGCCAAGGGCGCGAGCCTGGTGGACGAGGTGGTTCCCGCGGACGACCTGCTCGACCGGGCGAAGGAATGGGTGCTCTCGGCCGCCGACGCCGACATCGTCAAGCCCTGGGACCAGAAGGGCTGGAAGATGCCGGGCGGCGAGCCCTACCATCCTTCGGGCTTCATGACCTTCGTCGGCGCCTCGGCGATGGTGAACGGGCGCACCAAGGGCGTCTACCCGGCCGCCAAGGCGCTCCTGTCGGCGGTCTACGAGGGTGCGATGGTGCCCTTCGACACGGCGCTCCGGATCGAGGCGCGCTGGTTCGTCAACGTGCTGATGAACCCCTCCTCCTCGGCGATGATCCGCTCGCTCTTCCTCAACAAGCAGGCGCTCGAGAAGGGCGCGAACCGCCCCGGGGGGTGGACGACCAGAAGGTCTCGAAGGTCGGGATCATGGGCGCCGGCATGATGGGCGCGGGCATCGCCTACGTCGCCGCGAAGGCGGGCATCGAAGTGGTGCTGATCGACCAGGAACAGGCGGCCGCCGACAGGGGCAAGGCCCATTCCGAGAGCCTGCTCGAAAAGGGCGTGCAGAGGAAGAAGGTCACCCCGGAGACGAAGGACGAGGTTCTCGGCCGGATCAACGCCACCACCGAATACGAGGCGCTCTCCGGGTGCGACCTGATCGTCGAGGCGGTCTTCGAGGATCCGGGCATCAAGGCAGAGGTGACGACAAAGGCCGAGGCCGCCGCCGGGCCGGACTGCATCTTCGCCACCAACACCTCGACCCTGCCGATCACCGACCTGGCGCAGGCCAGCGCGCGCCCCGGGCAGTTCATCGGCATCCACTTCTTCTCGCCCGTGGACAAGATGACCCTCGTGGAGATCATCAAGGGCGAGAAGACCGAGGACCGCGCCGTCGCCAAGGCGCTCGACTTCGTGCGCCAGATCCGAAAGACGCCGATCGTGGTCAATGACGCGCGCTTCTTCTACGCCAACCGCTGCATCATCCCCTATGTCAACGAGGGCGTCCGCATGGTGCGGGAGGGCGTGAAACCGGCCCTGATCGAGAACGCGGCGAAGCTCCTCGGCTTCCCGCTCGGCCCCCTGCAGCTCATCGACGAGACCTCGATCGATCTCGGCGTGAAGATCGCCAAGGCGACGAAGGCGGCGATGGGCGAGGACTACCCCGACGAGGCGGTGGACGAGGTGCTGTTCTGGATGGCCGATGAGGGGCGCATGGGCCGCAAGGCCAAGGCCGGCTTCTACGCCTATGGCGAGGACGGCAAGCGCCTGGGGCTGTGGGACGGGCTCGCCGCGAGTTATCCCGTCTCCGTCGATCAGCCCGACCTGACCCGCGTGCAGCACCGCCTGATGATGGCGCAGGTTCTCGAGGCGGTGCGCGCCTTCGAGGAGGGCGTCCTCGAGGACATCCGCGAGGGCGACGTGGGGGCAATCCTCGGCTGGGGCTTCGCGCCGTGGTCGGGCGGCCCGTTCTCCTGGCTCGACATCCTCGGCGCGGGCCGGGCGGTCGAGATCTGCGAGACGCTGACGGCGGAGGAAGGCGACCGCTTCGCTGCCCCCGACCTGCTGCGCCGGATGGCCGACAGCGGCGCGACCTTCTACGGCCGCTTCGGCGACGGCAGCGCCGCCGAGGCGGCCTGACCCCGAGACGGAGCCGGGCGGCCCGGCCACGGGCCGCTCACTTTGTGCCGTACATCCGGTCGCCGGCATCGCCGAGGCCGGGCACGATGTAGCCCTTCTCGTTCAGCCGCTCGTCGAGCGCGGCGGTGACGACCGGCACGTCGGGATGCGCCTCGCGCATCCGCGCCACCCCCTCCGGCGCCGCGAGCAGGCACAGGAAGCGCACGTCGCGCGCCCCGGCCTCTTTCAGCCTGTCGATGGCGGCGACCGAGGAATTGCCGGTGGCGAGCATCGGGTCCACCGCGATGACGACCCGCTTGTCGAGCTCGGCGGGGACCTTGAAGTAGTATTCCACGGGCTTCAGCGTCGCCTCGTCCCGGTAGAGCCCGACGAAGCCCACCCGCGCCGACGGGATCAGGTCGAGCATGCCGTCGAGCAGACCGTTGCCCGCCCTGAGGATCGACACGAGAGCGAGCTTGCGCCCCGCGAGCCGCGGCGCCTCCATCTCCATCAGCGGCGTCTCGACATTGGTGGTCGTCATCGGCAGATCGCGCGTGATCTCGTAGGCGAGGAGCTGGCTGATCTCCCGCAGCAGCTGCCGGAACACCGCCGTCGGCGTGTCGCGGTCGCGCATGATCGTCAGCTTGTGCTGCACGAGCGGATGGTCGACGATCCGGAGGTGGTCGCTCATGCCCCGATCCTTTCCCTGAGCCTTGCCCGTGTCGCCTCGTCGCAGAAGGCGGCCCCCGCGGCAACCTCGGCGAGGCCGCGGAACCTCTCCTCCTCCCAGCCGAAGGTATCCGCCAGCCGCTCGTAATCCATGGTCATGCTGGTGCCGAAGAAGGGCGGATCGTCCGTCGAGACGGTGACGGGCACGCCCGCCGCCCGCAGCCGTTCGATCGGATGGTCCGCCCAGCCGTAGAGGCCGAGCGCCACGTTCGATCCGGGACAGACCTCCAGCACCACGGCCCTCTCCGCCAGCCGCTCCACGAGCGCGGGGTCCTCCACGGCGCGCACCCCGTGGCCGATCCGGGTCACGCGCAGCGCGTCGAGCGTCTCCCTGACGCTCTCCGGCCCCGCCCATTCGCCCGCATGGGCCGTCAGTCCCAGCCCCGCCTCCCGCGCCATGTCGAAGGCATAGGCGAAATCCCCGGCCCGGCCGGCGCGCTCGTCCCCGCCCATGCCGAAACCCGTCACGAAATCCCCCGCCGACTCCGCGGCGCAGCGCGCGGCCTGCCGCGCCGCGTCGGGTCCGAAATGGCGGATGCAGGTGACGACGGCGCGCATGGTGATGCCCGCCGCGCGCTCGGCCACCGCCGCCGCCTCCCGGATCGCGCCCAGATGGTCGCGCCAGGCCGCGAGGTCGCGGCCGCCGCAGAAATCCGGCGAGAGGAAGATCTCGGTGTAGATCACGCCCTCCCCGGCCTGCGTCTCGAGCACGGCGCGGGTCAGCCGCGCGAAATCCTCCGGTCTCCGCAGCACCTCGGTCGCGGCCTCGTAGACCCGCAGGAAGTCGCGGAAGTCCCGGAACCGGTAGTTTCCCGCCTCGTCGAAGAGCCCGGAGAGGTCGATCCGCTTCTCCGCCGCGAGGCCCCGGATCAAGGCCGGCGGCGCCGCCCCCTCGAGATGCAGGTGCAGTTCCAGCTTCGCGATGTCCCTCACAGGAAGCTCCTCCCCGGTCCCCCGTTCGCCACGCCCAGATGGTCCGCGACGCTCGCCGCGACATCGGCGAAGGCGACCTGCCCGACCGGCCCCGCGCCGCGCCCGGCGACCAGCACCGGCACCCGTTCGCGCGTGTGGTCGGTCCCGCGCCAGGTCGGGTCGTTGCCGTGATCGGCGGTGACGACCAGCATGTCGCCCTCCCGGAGCCGCGCAAGGAGTCCGGGCAATTCGCCGTCGAACCATTCGAGATGGCGGGCATAGCCCGACACGTCGCGGCGGTGGCCGTATTTGCTGTCGAACTCCACGAAGTTCGCGAAGGTCAGCGACCCGTCCTCCGCCTCCTCCACCCGCGCCGCGAGCGCCCCGAGAAGCTCGGCATCCGCCCCCTTCACCGTCGAGTCGATGCCCCGCATGGAGAAGATGTCGCCGATCTTGCCCACCGAATGCACCCTGCCGCCCGCGCCGCGCACCCAGTCGCAGAGCGTCGGCGCCGGCGGCGCGATGGCGAAGTCCTGCCGGTTTCCCGTCCGCGTCCAGCCCGTCGCGGCATCGCCCGAGAACGGCCGGGCGATCACCCGCCCGACCCGGCGGGCATGCAGCTCCGGCGCCAGATCGGCGCAGAGCGCGAGCAGGCGGTCGAGCCCGAACGCCTCTTCGTGGGCGGCGATCTGGAACACGCTGTCGGTGGAGGTGTAGCAGATCGGCCAGCCGGTCCTGAGATGCGCCTCCGCCTCCTCCTCGATGATGTTGGTCCCGCTGGCATGGCGGTTGCCGAGGATGCCGTCGGTGCCCGCGAACCGGCAGACCCTGGCCACCAGCGCCTCGTCGAAACAGGGATCGGCCGCCGGAAAATAGGTCCACTCCCAGGGCACCGGCAGCCCGGCGAGCTCCCAGTGGCCCGAGGGCGTGTCCTTGCCGGGGCTGACCTCCGTCGCCGCGCCCCAGAGCCCCTCCGGCTCCGCCCCGAGCCCCGGCGCCTCGCCCCCCGAGGCGAGGGTCAGCGCCCGCCCGAGCCCCAGCCGGTCGAGATGGGGCAGGCAGAGCGGCCGCCCCGTCCCGGCGAGCGCCTCGGCGACATGGCCCACGGTGTTCGCGCCCGCATCCCCGAACCGCTCCGCGTCGGGCGCGCCGCCGATGCCGACGCTGTCGAGGACGACGAGGAAGGCCCGGCTCATGCCAGCCGCTCCAGGATCAGCGGCGTCTCGCCGGGCGCTGCCCCGAACGTCACGGCCGCGCGCGCCCGCGCCTCGGCGGCATCGGCCGCGTCCTCGCTCGCCGCATGCACCCGGCAGAGCGGATCGCCCGGCCCGAGCGAGGCGCCGATCCGCGCGATCCGGTCGAGGCCCACGGTGGGGTCGATGCGGTCCCCCTCCCGCGCGCGCCCGCCGCCCAGCGCCACCACCGCCCGGCCGAGCGCCGCCCCGTCGAGGCCCGAAATCGTGCCCGCCTGCCGTGCCGCCACCTCCCGGATCACCGGCGCGGCAGGGAGATGCGCCTCCGCCCGCTCGAGGAAATCGGCCGGCCCGCCCATTTCCACCACCATGCGCCCGAACCGCTCCGCCGCCGCGCCGCTCGCCAGAACGTCCGCCACGTGGCGCCGCCCCGCCGCGAGATCGGTGACGAGCCCGCCGAGCACCAGGCATTCCGCGGCGAGTTCGACAACCACCTCCCGAAGCCGCCCGTCGCCCTCCTCCCCCGCCAGCAGCGCCGCCACCTCGCGCAGCTCGACCGCGTTGCCGCAGGCGGCCGCGAGCGGCTCCTCCATCGCCGTCAGCAGCGCCACGGCGGGGCATCCCGCACCGCGCGCCGTGTCCACGAGCGCGCCGGCGAGGGCGCGCGCCGAGTCGATATCCGCCATGAACGCCCCCCGCCCCGCCTTCACGTCGAGCACCAGCGCGTCCAGCCCCGCGGCGAGCTTCTTCGACAGGATCGAGGCGGTGATCAGGTCGATCTGGTCCACCGTGGCGGTCACGTCGCGGATCGCGTAGAGCCGCCGGTCGGCCGGCGCGACGGCGTCGGTCGCGGCGACGATGGCGCAGCCGCAGGCGGCGACGATGCGCCGGAAGCCCGCCTCGTCCGGCTCCGCAGAGAGCCCCGGGATCGCCTCCAGCTTGTCGAGCGTGCCACCGGTATGGCCGAGCCCGCGCCCCGAGACCATCGGCACCACCGCCCCGAGCGCGGCCAGCGCCGGGGCGAGCACCAGCGAGACCGGATCTCCCACCCCGCCGGTCGAATGCTTGTCGAGGACGGGTCCCGCCTCCCAGCGAAGCCTCTCGCCGCTCTCCGCCATGGCGCGGGTCAGCGCCACCCGGCCCGCCTCGCCGAGCCCCGGCCCGGTGCAGACCGCCATGGCGAAGGCGCCGGCCTGCGCGTCGCTGACCGAGCCTTCGGCGAGCCCCGTGGCGAAGGCCGCGAGCGCCGCGGCCTCCGGCCTGCCGCCCCGGCGCAGCTCCCGGAGCAGATCGCGCACGCTCACGGCGCCTCCATGTGGCCACGGCCGAAGGCGCCAGGCAGGAGCGCGGAGATGCGGGTGGAGAGCGTCGCCCCCCCGGTCGTGGCGAGGATCACCGGCACGTCCGCGCCGGCGAATTCGGCGATCCGCTGGCGGCAGCCGCCGCAGGGCGGCACCGGCACCGGGCTGTCGGCGATCACCGCGATCCCGGCGATCCCGCGCGCCCCCGCCGCGACCATCGCCGCGATCGCCCCGGTCTCGGCGCAGGTGCCTTCGGGATAGGCCACGTTCTCGACGTTGCAGCCCGCGAAGACCCGGCCGTCCTCGGTCCGGAGCGCCGCGCCGACCTTGAATCCCGAATAGGGCGCATGGGCGTTCTCGCGCACGGCGGCGGCGGCGGCGATCAGGTCATCCATGCGCGCCATGGTGCGGCGCGGCCCCCTTCTTGGCAAGCGGAACCCCGGCAGCCGGGCCGCCATTGACTCCCCGAAGGAAAGGAGGTGCGAGATGGCACGAGACCCCAAGACGCAACCCGGAGACCACCCGAAGGGCGAGACCGGCCGCGGCGGCGGCCCCGACACCGCCGAATTCCCCATCGGCGGCGCGGTGCTCAGCGGCCGCCGCGAGGATGCCGACGACCCGATGACCCGCGAACAGGCGGCCGAGTTGCGGCAGCTCTGCGAGGAGAAGGACGAGGTCTACGACGGCAATCTCACCCGCGAACAGGCGGATGCGCGCATTGCCGCACTGAAGCAAGGCTGAGGAACCGCTCCGCCGGACCTCGCGTTCGTCTCTGCGAACAATGCAGGAACATTGACCATGACCGACGACCACATGAAAGCCGACGCGATGTCCCGCCCGAAGACCGAGGCGCCCTCCAACGCCGAGAAGCCGGTGGAGCAATGGACCACCGGCGACGAGGGGATGACCGGCGCCCAGGCCTCCTACCTGAAGACGCTCTGCGAGGAATGCGGCGAGGAGTTCGATCCCGCGCTCACCAAGGCCGAGGCGTCGAAGCTCATCGACGCGCTGCAGGACCGCTCGCGCCGGGTCTGAGGATCAGCCGACGACGCCCGCGACCTTCAGCAGCGTCCAGGCCCCGAGAAACCCCGAGAGCAGGAGGACCAGGCCGCCGAGCGCGTTGCCCACCCGGCCGTTCACGTGGTGTCCGAGCAGGTCGCTGCGGTTCATCACCACGAGCAGGAACAGCGTCACCACCGGCAGCAGCACGCCGTTCGCGGCCTGCGCGACGAGGATGGCCTGGACCGGCTTCGTCCCCACCGCCGCCAGCACCGTGCCGGTCACCAGGACGATCGCCCAGACCGTGCGGAACCCGGCGCTCCTGAGGTCCCGTTGCCAGCCGAGCGCGCCGGAGACGGCATAGGCGGCCGCGAGCGGCGCGGTCACCGAACTCGTCATGCCGGCGGCGAAGAGGCCGATGGCGAAGAACCATGTCGCGAACCGGCCGAGGACCGGTTCAAGCTGGCGGGCCATCTGCCCGGCATTCTCGATGGCGATCCCGGTCCCGTAGAAGGCGGCGGCGGCGGTGACGAGGATGGCGAAGGTGATGAACCCGCCCAGCACGATGGAGGCGATCGTGTCGAACCGCGATTCGCCCAGCGCCTCGTCGGTATCGCGCGAGGCGGGCCAGCGGTCCTGCACCGAGGCGGAATGCAGGAAGAAATTGTAGGTGACGACCGTGGTGCCGACGAGCCCGATCGTGGTGAGCAGCGCGCCTGTCGGCATGCTCGGAACGAGCCCCGCCGCGACCGCGCCGAGATCGGGGCGCACGGCGATGGCGGTGGCGAGGAAGACCACGCTCATCACGCCGACGAGCCCCACCATCACCTTCTCGATCACCCTGTAGACGCCCGAGGCGAGGAGCGCCGCCGCCGCGAGGCCGACGACCACCGCCCAGATTCCGGTGCCGATCCCGGTCACCGCCTCGAGCCCGAGCGCCGCGCCGGAGACGTTGCCGGTCTGGAACGCCGCCGAGCCGAAGCCGATCGCGACGATGACGAGCGCGATCATCGCCCAGCGCCCGGCCGGGTTGTCGAAGGCGTGCCGCATCGCTTCGCCCAGTCCGCGCCGGGCGACGATGCCGAGCCGCGCCGCCATCTCCTGCAGCACGATCGTCGCGAAGATCGAGAAGACCAGCGCCCAGAGCAGCGCGAATCCCGTCGACGCCCCGGCGACGCTCGCCGTGGTGACGGTGCCGGGCCCGATGAAGGCGGCGGCGACGAGCAGGCCCGGCCCCATGGACTTCACGCGGTTCAGCATTCTTCACCCTCCTCCGGGACAGGCGCCGCCGGACGGGGGCGCCGCCCCGATCCTAACCCCGCGCGCCCGCCGGAAGGGAACGGATTTTCGCCGCCTTGGGCCGGGACCGCGCCGAATTGCCGAAAGAAGCGCCGCTTCTGGCCGCCGGGCCCGCTCGCAGCCGCATTGCCGCGGGTCGGGGCCTGTGCCAGATATTCCTCCCATGACGACGCGCATCGGCCCCGACGAGCTCGCCACCCGCCTCGCCGCGCTCGCCGCCGGGGAGAGGCGCCGCTTCGTCGCCATCGCCGGCGCCCCCGGGTCGGGCAAGAGCACCCTGGCCGAGGAACTGCTCGCGCGGATCGAGGCGGCCTGTCCCGGCCGCGCCGCGATCCTGCCGATGGACGGGTTCCACTACGACGACATGCTTCTCGAGCCCTGGGGCCTCCTGCCGCGGAAGGGCGCGCCGGAGACCTTCGACACGGGCGGGCTCCGCGCCACACTGGCGCGCCTCGCGGAGGGAACGGAGCCCGTCGCGGTGCCGGTCTTCGACCGCGAGATCGAGATCGCGCGCGCTGGCGCGCGGATCATCGGCCCCGAGATCCGCCTCGTCCTGGTGGAGGGCAACTACCTGCTTCTTGACCGCCCTGGCTGGGCGGAGATCCGCGCCCTCTGCGACCTCACGGTGTTCCTCGACGTGCCGGTCGCAACGCTCCGCACCCGGCTGGCGGAACGCTGGCGCCGTCTCGGGCCGGAAGCGGCGGCGCGGAAGCTGGAGGGGAACGACCTTCCCAACGCGGAACTGGTGATCGCGGAGAGCGTCGCCCCCGATCTGCGCCTCGCCGCGGACGACTGATCCCGCCCTGCGGAACGCCGACCCTCAGGCCGGCGCCTCCACCAGGATCTTGATCTGCGACTTCTCCGAGGCCAGCGCCTCGAACCCTTTCGCCACGATGTCGTCGATTGCGATCCGGTCGGTCACCAGCTTGTCGGCCTGGAAGTAGCCCTGCGTCATCAGCTCGAGCACTGCCGGATAGACGTTGCGGTAGCCGATCGTGCCCTGGATCCGCCGCTCCCGCAGCACGACCGTGTTGGGCTGGAACGACGCCTCCGATTCCCAGATCGAGACGACGAGGGTCTGGCCCTCGTAGCGGGTGGACTGGATCGCCTGAGGCAGCACGGCCGGGAAGCCGGTGACCTCGAAGGCCACATGGACGCCGCCGCCGGTCGCCTCGCGGATGTCCTCGGCCGGATCGCCCGCGCCGGGATCGAGCGCCCGGGTGGCGCCCAGTTCCATCGCCTTCCGCCGCCGTGTCTCCGACGGTTCGACCACGTGGATCTCCGACGCCCCGGCGACGCGCAGCGCCTCCACCACCAGGAGCCCGATCGGGCCGGCGCCGAACACCGCCGCCTTGTCGCCCGCCTTCACCGCGCTGACCCGCACGGCGTGGAGCGCGACGGCGGCGGGCTCGACCAGCGCGCCCTGCTCCACCGAGAGCCCCTCGGGCATCCGGTGGCACATCCCGGCCGGCACGACGGAATAGGCGGCGAAGCCCCCATGCCCGCCCGAGAGCCCGACGAAGCCGAGCTGCTCGCAGAGGTTGTAGCGCCCGTCACGGCAGGGGGCGCAGGTACCGCAGTTGAAGATCGGCTCGATCGCCACGCGATCGCCGACCGAGAAATCCTCCACGCCCGCGCCGAGCTCGGTGATCTCGCCGCAATATTCGTGCCCCATGGTGATCGGCGCGGCATCGTGGCTGAGCGGGTGCTCGGCTCCGACGGGGATGAAGATCGGCCCGGCGAGGTATTCGTGCAGGTCGCTGCCGCAGATCCCCGTCCAGGCGACCTTGACCTTCACCTCTCCGGGGCCGGCGGAGGGCTCCTGGACCTCCTCGACGCGGATGTCCCTCGCCTTGTGCCAGCGGGCGGCTTTCATGGCTGTTCTCCTCCTGTTAGACAAATCACCGGTAGACCATGCCGCCGTCGATCAGGATCGACTGGCCGGTCATGTAGTCGCTGTCGGGGCCCGCGAGATAGGAGACGAGGCGCGCCACGTCCTCCGGCGTCTCGGGCCGGCCGAGCGCGATGGTGCCGGCGAACTTGTCGAAGGTCTCGCCCTTGCCCGCGCCCGTCAGCTCGGCGAAGCGGGCGTCGATCTCCTCCCACATCTCGGTTCCCACCACGCCCGGGCAATAGGCGTTCACGGTGATCCCGTCGCCCGCGAACTCCTTCGCCGCGGACTGGGTGAGGGCGCGGACGGCGAACTTGGTCGAGCAATAGGCGCCGAGCATACCGTATCCCTCGTGGCCGGCGATGGAGCAGGCGGAGATGATCTTGCCGCCGTGGCCGCGCGCCTTGAACTTGGCCGCCGCCGCCTGGATGCCCCAGAGCACGCCCTTGACGTTCACCGCATGGACGCGGTCGATCTCCTCTTCCGTGATCTCCGCGATCGGCTGCACCTGGGCGATGCCGGCATTGTTGACCATGATGTCGAAGCCGCCGAGCTCCGTCTCGGCATGGTCGATGGCGGCGGCGACCTCGTCGCGCTTCGTCACGTCCGCCACGAAGGTGGTGACCCCGCCGTCGATCTCCGCCGCGGCCTCGGCCAGCCTGTCGCCCAGCATGTCGACCAGCGCGACGGCGGCGCCGTCCTCCGCCAGCCGCTTCGCGATCCCGAGGCCGATGCCGCGGGCACCGCCGGTGACGAGCGCGACCTTTCCGTCGATGGGCATGATGTGTCTCCTTGCAAGAGTTCTCGCGGCCGCCGCCCCGGGCGGGCTGGCGGCGGTCCCGTGGGCCTCGTGGCCCGGCGGGGGAGGACCGCCGGGCCCGGCATCCGGGCCGGCGCGGCGCGCAATCGTCGGCCTGCCGACCTGTCCGCCGTGGCGAGGCGGGGGCGCGGCGCCGCGCCCCCGCCGGTCCGTCAGCTCAGGTGGTGGACCTCCTGCACCCCGTAGACCGGGGTCTCGATCCCCTCCATCCGGGCCTTGAGCTGCAGCGCCAGGAACAGCGAGTAATGCCGCGACTGGTGCAGGTTGCCGCCGTGGAACCACAGCCCCTCCTGCCGGGTCGGCTTCCACATGTTGCGCTCCTCGCCCTCCCAGGGGCCCGGATCCTTAGGCGTGTCAGAGCCCAGCCCCCAGACCTTGCCCACCTTGTCGGCCATCTCCCGGGAGACCAGATCGGCGACCCAGCCGTTCATCGAGCCGTAGCCGGTGGCCAGCACCACCAGGTCGGCCTCGAGCTCGGTGCCGTCCTTCAGCCGGATGCCGGTCTCGGTGAACTCCTTCATCTGTCCGTTCACCAGCTTCACCTCGCCGTCGATGATGAGCTGGCTGGCGCCGACGTCGATGTAGTAGCCCGAGCCGCGGCGCAGGTACTTCATGAACAGGCCCGACCCGTCGGCGCCCCAGTCGAGGTCGAAGCCGGCCTTCTCGAGCCCCGCGTAGAACTCGGCGTCGCGCTCCCGCATCTCGTCGTAGAGCGGGATCTGGAACTCGTGCATGATCCGGTAGGGCAGCGAGGCGAAGGTCATGTCCGCCTTTTCGGTGGTCATGCCGCCCTCCACCGCCTCCTGGCTGTAGAGCGCGCCCAGCCCCACATCCATCAGCGAGTCGGACTTGACGATATGGGTCGAGGAGCGCTGCACCATGGTCACGTCCGCGCCGTGCTCCCAGAGCGCCGCGCAGATGTCGTGGGCGGAATTGTTGGATCCGATCACCACGACCTTCCTCCCCGCGTAGGCGTCGGGGCCGGGATGCTCGCTCGAATGCTGGATCTCGCCCCTGAAGCTCTCCGCGCCGGGAAAGTCGGGCTTGTTCGGCTTGCCCGACATGCCCGTGGCCATGACGAGCTGCTTCGGGTGCAGGGTGATGGTCTCGCCGTCGCGGTCGACCTCGACGGTCCATTCCTTCTTGTCGTCGTCCCACGAGGCGCTCGTCACCTCGGACCGCGTCCAGTAGTTCAGCTCCATGACCCGGGTATACATCTCCAGCCAGTCGCCGATCTTGTCCTTCGGGCTGAAGACGGGCCAGTTCTCGGGAAACTTGATGTAGGGCAGGTGGTCGTACCAGACCGGGTCGTGCAGGCAGAGCGACTTGTAGCGCCGCCGCCAGCTGTCGCCCGCGCGGTCGTTCTTCTCGAGGACGATCGTCGGCACGCCGAGCTGGCGCAGCCGCGCCCCGAGCGCGATGCCGCCCTGCCCGCCGCCGACGATCACGGTGTAGGGCTGGCGGGTGAAGCCCAGCTCCTCGCGTTCCTTCTCGATCTCCTCCTTCCAGCTGAGGGCGTCGGGATTCTGCCCGTGCTTGGCGCCCTTCGGCCGGTCGTGCCCCTTCGCCTCCTCGTGCCCCTTGAGCTCCTGCAGCGTCGTCAGCAGCGTCCAGATCCGGCCCTCCTTCAGCCGCATCAGCCCCCAGCCGCGGCCCGCTTCGGTCTCGAAGGTGATCCAGGCGGTGGTCACCCCGTCCGCCTCGGCCGGGATCTCGCCGTCCTGAATGGCAAAGTTCCGGGGCTTCACATGATCGATCTGCGACGACAGCATGTCGCCCACGCCCTCCGGCCCTTCGACGGTGCGGAGGTTCCAGGTGAAGGCGACGAGATCACGCCAGTAGCTGTCGTCGAGAAACAGCGCCTTCGCGGCCTCCACGTCGCCCGAGGCGAAGGCCTCGTTGAGGCTGTCCAGAACCTGCCGGGTTTCTTCGGTGGCGGTGGTGTCGAGCATCGGGTCCTCCCTCTGGTGTCCCGCTCGCATCGTCGGACAGGGGCGGCCGGCGGCCAAGCGGAAACCCGAGCGCCCGAGACTTTGGTTGGAGGGCCCGGCCGGGCCGGCGTTGCGCGCGCAACGCGGCGCAACGCCGGCTCAGTCCGGCACCGCCAGCCCCGCCTTCCGCACCCGCCTCAGCACCGTGGAGCGGTTCACCCCGAGCCGGCGCGCCGCCGCCGCCATGTTCCAGCCGCAGGCCTCGAGCACCGCCTCCAGGCTCTCCTCCTCGTCCCGCTGGCCTCCCGGTTCGGCGGGCAGGTCCGGCGCGTCGATCACCGCCCCCTCGCAGAGCGCCAGCGCCACGTCGAGCACCCGCTCGAGTTCGCGCAGGTTGCCGGGCCAGCGCCGACCGAGGAGATCGGCCCGGGCCGCCGGCGACAGCCGCACCCGGTCGGGCGCGCGCCGCGACAGCAGCCGGTCGACAAGCCAGCCCAGATCCCGCCGCCTCCGCAGCGGCGGCAGGTCGAGCAGCGCGCCGGCCAGCCGGTAATAGAGCGGCGCGTGGAACCGCCCCTCCCGGCAGGCGGCCGCCAGGTCGGTGGCGCTGGTGGCGATCGCCCGCAGACCGGGCCGCGCATCGAGGATCTCGGGCAGCGCCCTCTGCACCGCGAGCGAGATCCTCCACCCGCCGCAGGACCAGCGTGCCCGCCGCAGCGTCGATCCGGCCGAGCGCCGCCGGTCCCGCCCCCGCCGCCTCGACGAGATGCAGCCCGCCGCGCCCGCTCGCCGTGTGCAGCGCCCGGGCGAGGCGCATCTTGCCGGTCCCCGTCTCGCCGAGGAGCAGGAGCGGGATGTCGGTCGGCGCGAGCCGCGCCGCGCGGTCGAGGAGCCGCGCCATCGCCGGGTCGTCCCCGGCGAGCCCGGCCAGCGCGCCCTCGTGCCGCCGCACCCGCACCGCCCGCCCGTGGCGCGGCGTGCGCGGCGCGATGGCATGGCCGAAGACGGCACCGCCATCCGCGATCGGCACGATCCGGTCCTCCGTCGGGCGGTCGCGCATGAGGTCGGGGAGGTCGTCGATGGAGATGCCGAGGAACTCGTCGATCCGCCGCCCCAGCACCGGCCCCTCCCCCGGCAGGACGCGCCGCGCCCCGCGCGTCAGCCCGATCACCCGTCCCGACCCGTCGAGCCTCAGCGCCGCCTCGGGGTCGACATCGAGGAATTCCGGGCTCGCGGAGAGCCGCAGCACCCAGTCGCGGCTGCTCTCCGCCATCAGGTTGGCCATCTCCACCCGCCGGGCGGCGGCGGTGACGAGGCTCATGGCGAGCTTCTGGCTGCTCTTCGGCGCCGGCGAGCGCAGCAGCGAGATGTCGAGCACAGCGGTGAGCGCGCCGAGGCTGTCGTAAATCGGCGCGGCGGTGCAGGACAGGACCGTGTGGCGATTGCCGAAATGGTCGCTCTGGTGGATCGTCACCGGCTCGCCGGTGACGATGCAGGCGCCCACCCCGCAGGTGCCCGCGCGCTCCTCGGCCCAGTCGGAGCCCAGATACAACCCGGCCGCCCGCAGCTCGTCGACGAAGAGCGGATCGCCGAAATGGTCGACGCAGACGCCCTCCGCATCGGTCAGGAGCAGCACGTAGTTCTGCCCCGCCACCTGCCGGAACAGCATCTGCAGCCCCGACCGCGCCGCGGCGATCAGGCGTTCCGATTGCCGGCGATGATGCCGGAGCTCGGTTTCCGTCACCACATGCGCGGGGTCGCGCCGCGCCGGGTCCATGCCGTAGAGCTCGACGCAGCGCCGCCAGGACGCCGAGACCAGCGCGTCGCGCCCGGTCGCGTCCCCGTCGAGGACGCGCTCGATCTCCGCCACGTGGTTCCGGTCGGACATGGGCTCGCCCCTCGCCGCGCTCGCGGGGCCGATCATAGCCGCGTCGCCCCGGAGGTGCCCCCGATACTTTCGCCGGGGCGGGCCATGCGCGGCGGACCGCCCGCCGCCGGATGACCGCGCTCCCCTGTCCACCGCGACGGATGGACGATGGCGTACGCCGCTCCCGCCGCCTATTGCTGGCATGGCGGGACGCCCGGCGCGCCCGACCGGTCCGAAGGGGAGAACGCACCGATGACGACGACGACATCCGCGCCGGTCCGGCAGACCGGCCCCTGCCCGGTGCAGGGAGGTGTCCCATGCTGAGATACCTGCTTCTCCTGGCCCTCGCCGCCCCGCCCGCGCTCGCCAACAACGTCTTCGTCTCCAACGAGCGCGGCAACACGATCACCGTCATCGACAGCGAGACCTGGGAGGTGATGGCCACGTTCGACGCCGGCAATCGGCCGCGCGGCATCACCATCGCGCCGGACGGCTCGGAGCTCTATGTCTGCGCCTCCGACGACGACCTGGTGCGGGTCTTCGACCCGGAGACCTTCGAGGAGACGCACACCCTGCCCTCCGGCCCCGACCCCGAGCTCTTCGTCCTCCACCCGTCGGGCAACCCGCTCTACATCGCCAACGAGGACGACAACCTCGTCACCGTGGTCGATACCGAGAAGCATTCGCTCGTCGCCGAGGTGCCGGTCGGCGTCGAGCCCGAGGGCATGGCGATCAGCCCCGATGCGAGCACGGTGATCAATACCTCCGAGACCACCAACATGGCGCATTTCATCGACACCGACTCGTTCGAGATCGTCCACAACGTGCTCGTCGACCAGCGCCCGCGCTACGCCGAGTTCACCGACGACGGAAAGAAGCTCTACGTCTCCTCCGAGATCGGCGGCACCGTGAGCGTCATCGACATGACCGCCGGCGAGCCCGCGATCGAGAAGAAGATCTCGTTCGAAATCCCGGCGGTCCAGTCCGAATGGCTGCAACCCGTGGGCATCAAGGCGACCTCCGACGGGTCCCGCGTCTTCGTCGCCCTCGGCCCCGCCAACCGGGTCGCGGTGATCGACGGCGAGACCGACGAGGTGATCGACTACATCCTCGTCGGCCAGCGGGTCTGGCAGCTCGCCTTCACCCCCGACGAGAAGTACCTGATCACCACCAACGGCAACTCCAACGACGTCACCGTCATCGACGTCGAGGAGGAGGAGGCGATCCGCTCCATCCAGGTCGGTCAGCAACCCTGGGGCGTGGTCGTCGCGCCCGACAAGGACGATACGCGGGAAGGAGACAAGTCGTGAGACGTTGTCGCAACGCAATCGCCGCGCTGGCGCTCGCCGCCGCCGGACCCGCCACCGCCCACGACCTCGGCTTCGCCGGCCTGCTGTCGAACACCAACCAGGGCGAGGAGCTGCCGACCCTCACCCTCGCCTCCGGCAAGCCGGTCTCGAACGCCCCCCTCGAGCTCGAATCGGGAAAGCTCTACGAGCTCGAGATCGAGGCCGACGGCTCGGCCGAGCTCGCCCTCGAGGGCTCGGGCTTCTTCCGCAACATCTGGGTGAACGAGGTGGTCATCAACGGGCTGGAGGTGCGTCCCTTCGGCCTCGAATCGGTCGAGTTCGACCGCGCCGGCACGATGGAGATCGAGTTCCTCGCCATCAAGCCGGGGCAGTATGACCTCCGCATCCCCGGCACCGAGGGCCCCGACCAGCGCGTCGAGATCTCGATCCGGTAGGCGCTCAGGACTCCGACGGGACTCCGACGGGAATCCGACCGGAATCCGACAACGGAATCGACGGCGCCGGCGCCCCCTCGATCGCCACGTTGACGCAGGCCGGACGCCCCGAATCGACCGCCCGCGCGAGCGCCGCATCGAGTCCGTCCGCCGCGGTCACGAATTCTCCATGCCCGCCCAGCGCCTCCGCCACGAGGTCGTAGCGCGCCCCGCTCAACTCGCAGGCGAAAGCCCTCTCCGCCCCGTATTTCCGAATCTGGATTTGGTGCTCCGCGTTCCAGCGCCGGTCGTTGCCGATCACCGCCACGAGCGCCGCCCCGTGCCGCGCCGCGGTCTCGAACTCGGCGATGTGGAACCCCGCCGTCCCATCCCCCATCAGCGCGAAGATTGTCGCCCCCGGATCCTGGAGCGCGGCGGAAATCCCGTAGCAAAGTCCGCCCCCGATCGCCCCCGACACCCCGTTGACGATCCGTCGCGGCGCGGTCAGTCCGGCCTGCGCCCATTGCCCGAACTCGCCCCCGTCGGAGACGAGGATCGCCGCCGCCGCCGCCTCGATCCGCCGCTGCACCGCCGCGCAGAGCGCCGCCGGCGAGATCCCCGCGCCCGCGCTCGCCTCCTGCCGCCGCGCAAGCCACCCGGCCACGCTCTCCCGCCAGGCCCCGCGGAGGCCCCGCCCCGGCGCCGCCGCGATAAGCTGGCCCGCCACGTCGCGCGGGTCGGCCGCGGTGGCCCGGGTCAGCCGCCCCCCCAGGTTGCGCCGGCAGAGATCGCGGCTCTCCGCATCCGCATGGACCGCAACCCACTGGCGGACCTCGGGAAACCGCGCCTCCGCCCCGAAGCCGAGGGTGAAATCCATCCGCTTGCCGAGGCAGAGAACGACGTCCGCCTCGGCGAGCACCTCAGCGACGGCGCCGAGCGCCGGATCGTTCAGCCCCCGCGGGCTCTCCAACGGGATCACCGGCGCATCGACCGTCTCGGCGAGGCGCGGCAGGTCGGAAAACCGCGTCGCATTCAGCGCCGGCCCGGCCAGGATCACCGGCCGTTCCGCGCCCCCGAGCGCCGCGCAGAGCGCGTCGAGTTCCCCGGCGCCCGCCGGCATCGTCTCGCGGTCGAGCGCCGCGGCGGCGGGCTCCCCGGTCTCCGCCTCCTGCTCCACCACGTCGGCCGGCAGGGAGACGTGGACGGGCCCCGGCCGCCCCGAGCGGGCCGTGCGCAGCGCCCGCGCCACGGCCTCGCCCATTTCCGCCGCCGATCGCGGTCGCAGAGACAGCTTCGCCAGCTGCGACGCCATCGCCACCTGCCCCATCTCCTGGAAGGCGCCCCGGCCGTCCTGCGCGACCGGGCTGTCGCCGGTCAGGAGCAGGATCGGCGTGTCGCTCTCCCGTGCCGTGACCAGGGGCCCCATCGCGTTCGCGGCGCCCGTCCCGGCCGTCACCAGCGCCACGCCAACCGTGCCGCTGAGCTGGGCATGGGCCTCGGCCATGTAGAGCGCCGCCGCCTCGTGGCGGACATGCACGATCTCCACCCCCGCCTCCAGGCAGGCGTCGTAGACCGGCATGATCTGGTTGCCCGAGAGCGAGAGAATCCGCTCCGTCCCGGCCCGCTTCAGCGTCCGGACCAGCAGGTCTGCCCCGCGCATGTCCCGTTCTCCCCTCCCGGACCGGCCTAGCCGATGAGTTCGTCGCTGCGGTCGTCGGTCTCGCCGAAGCGGCGCAGGACCGCCGGCTTCGTGCCCTCGTAGGCCTTCGCGAGCCCTTCGGCGATGCGCGCGTTCTCGCGCTCGAAGAGGCAGTTGCCCGCGTGGTCCGAGGCGACCACGAAAGGCCCCATCATCCGGCAGCGGATCACCCACATCGCCTGGGCGAGCCCGAGCTCCCTGTGCCAGTGCACCGCCTCGACCGACTCGACCCCCCGCCCGAGGAGCGCGCCGGTGCCGTATCCCACCGTCGAGAGATAGAGCGCACCGTTCGGAACGAAGTAATTCCTGTAGTCCTTCGACGACATCCCGGCCTTGCCGAGGATCAGCCGCGCGCCGGTCCTCTCCATCCAGTCCGGCAGCCACTTGGCGAAGCGGAACGACGCCGTCGCCGTCACCGCCCCCATGTCGAACGACCCGTCCTCGCGGATGTTCGCGGCAGGCGAGCAGTGGAAGTTCGCCGCCGATTCCTCGGGCAGGTTCATCGGCAGCGCCTCGCCCTCGTCGCAGACCCGCATGTAGACGCCCTCGCGGGCGGTGTAGAGCAGGCCGTCGAGATATACGATGTCGCCGAGGCCGAGCGGGGCCAGTTCCGCGTCGGTGGGCGTGGTGGAGATGCGGAACTCGCGGGGTTTCATCGGCAGATGCTCCTGTTGAAGCCGTCGTGGAGGATGGTACGGGCCTTCCGCGCCGCGAAGTCCTTTGCATCGTGCCCGAGACCGGACAGGAGCGGGCCGCTCGCGCGGGGACCGGCGGGCGTCATTCCGCGGCCTCCAGGCTCGGCTCCCACTCCACCGTCTCGCGGCGCTGGTAGGGGGTGAACCAGTCCGGATCGGTGCGATGCTCCACCCGTCCGTCGGCATGGACCCGCGCCACCGCGCGGCGCGACGACAGGCAGAAGCAGTGCACCGACATCTGCATGCCGCCGGTGTGGCAATAGCCGACCTCGATATTGCAATCGACGACCATGTTCTTGCCGACGAAGCCCATCGCCCCCATGCCGATCGAGTTGCCGAGTTCCTTGAACTCGCGCTCCAGCCTCGCGATCTTCGGGTCGGGATTCTCGCTGCCCACGGTGCGGAGGCAGGCGGCGCGCTTGCCTAGCACCATGCAGGTATCCTTGCAGCCGCCGAGCCCGATGCCGACGATCGCCGGCTGGCAGGCCAGGCCGCGCTTGCCGAAGGAGACCAGGCTATCAAGGTAGAAGCGCTTGATCCCCTGGATCCCATCCGAGGGGAAGAGCATCCGGTAATCGGTGCCGAAGAGGCCGCCCTTGTGCACCGTGATGAGGTCGATCCATTCGCCCCCGGGCTCGTAGCCGTATTCGATCTCCGGCGCGCCGATGCCCACGTTGTTGTCGTGGTCGGTGCGCCAGAGCGGGTGCACGCGGTTGGGGCGCAGCGGCACGCCGTTGGTGCGGTTGGCGGTGGCGCGCCGGAGCGCCGCCTCGAGCGCCACCGGCCCGCCCTCGATCCGGGTGTCGTTGCCCATCTTGACGTACCAGCGCGGCGTGCCGGTATCGCCGCACATGGCGCGGCGGTCCTCCTTCGCGGCCTCGTAGTTCTGCAGCATCGCCTCCAGAACGAAGGAGGACAGGTCTCCGTCCTCCGTCTCCGCTGCCTGTTTCAACCCGGTCAGGTAATCGTCGGGGATCTCGATCGCCGCCTTGTCCATCAGGGTCTCGGCGGTCTCCTGGATCAGCTTGATCGGTATCATGCGTTCACTCCCACCAATGTTTCGGGCTCGTCCGCGGCGAGGATGGTCTCGCCGGGGCGGACGATGGTGAAGGCGACCGGCTCGCGCGCGACCTCCACGGCGCCACTCGGCGACCGCGCGACCGTGAAGTAGGAGGCGTCGAGATCCCCCGCCTCGGGGAAGTCCTCGCGGTAATGCGCGCCGCGGGAATTCTCGCGCGCGATGGCGGCCTTGGCGATCACCTCGGAGATCTCGGTCAGCGAGGCCATGTTCAGCCAGTCGTGCCAGGTCAGGTTGAAGGCGAGCTCGGATCCGTCCACCCCCGTCTCCAGGAGTTCGGCATGCAGCTCCGAGAGCCGGCCGAGCCCGCGCGCCATTCCCGCTCCGGTCCGCATCACGCCCACGTCGTCCCACATGATCTCCTGCAGCGCGTCGCGCAGGGACCGGATGTTGCCGGGCCTCCTCGAGAGCGGGTGCCGCGCCCGCTCGACCTCGGCGGCCAGCACCGCCTCGTCGGGCTCGCGCAACGCGCCGATCCCGGCCATGTCGGCGCCCATCACGTCTCCCGCGACGCCGCCGAAGACCGTCGAGTTGGCCACGCCGTTGCCGCCCAGCCGGTTCGAGCCGTGCGCGCCGCCCGCATCCTCGCCGGCCACGTAGAGCCCCTCGAGCGCCGTGCGCGTGTCGGGATCGACGACGATTCCGCCCATGAAGTAATGCGCCGTCGGCACCACCTCGACCTTGCCCGCGGCCAGGTCGAAGCCGCAATCGGCGCAGCGCTTGACCATGCCGGAGAACATCTTCGCCACCTTCTCCGGCCCCAGATGGGCCATGGAGATGAACACGCCCACCTGATCCGGGTCGTTGTTCCGGCGCATCTCCGAATAGATGCCGCGGCTGACCACGTCGCGCGTCGCCCGCTCGCCGTTGGCGTCGTGGTCGAACATGAAGCGCTGGCCCTGCGTGGTTCACCAGGTGCCCGCCGGCGCCGCGCAGGCCCTCCTCCAGAACCGTTCCGGTCATCCGCGTATGGTCGCCGGCGAGAAGGCCGGTCGGGTGGAACTGCACCATCTCCATGTCGCGCAGCGGCAGCCCCGCCCGGAGCGCCATCGCCAGCCCGTCCATCGTCTTGTCGCCCGACGGCGTATGGTACTTGTACATCGTCGGACCGCCCCCCGTCGCCAGCAGCACGGTCTTGGCGCGCACGAAGCGGAAGCGCGCCCGTCCGCATGTCGATGAACAGCACGCCCGAGAGCGCCCCGCCGTCGGGCGTCGGGATCGAGGCCGACGGCGCGGTGCTCCTGCATCTTCCGGATCGGCCGAGCGAGCACCTGCTCCATCAGCCGGCTGATGATCTCGATTCCCGTCAGGTCGCCCTTGTGCACAGTGCGGTCGGCGGTCTGGCCGGCGAAGGCCTTGCGGTGGATGCTGCCGTCCGGGTTTCGGTCGAAGAAGCAGCCGATCTCGTTCTCGAGCTCGTGGATGCGCTCGACGGCGGTCTCGCAGAGCTTCCAGGCCATGTCCTGATTCGGCAGCCACTTGCCGCCGTTGATCGTGTCCATGAAGTGCCGCTCGACGCTGTCGCCGTTGCCGAGCGCCACGTTGTAGCCCCCCTGCACCATGCGCGTGCAGCCGCACTTGCCGAGCAGCCCCTTGACCGCGACGGTGATCCGTCGCGCCTCGGGCGCCGCCTGCTGGGCGTGCAGCGCGGCGAACAGCCCGGCGCCGCCGGAGCCGACGATCAGGATGTCGGTCTCCTCGCGCTCGATCCCGTTCATGCCCGCCATCGCCTCACACCGCGTTCAGGAAGAAGAGAGCCGGAGACGAGGACGCTCCGGCGAGCGCGCCGGCGGCCAGCGCCTTCTGCCGCGCCGCTCCACGGCAGGACCTCGAGCGCCATGAGACGCAGGCCCCCGAACAAGTGCACCGCCAGGAGGAAGACCGAGCCCGAACTCGGCGAGCTTGACGAGCGGCGCTTCGGTCCAGTGCAGGATACCGTCCAGACGCTCGGCCGAGGTCGATCGCCAGCGACAGGACCCAGAAATGCGCCGGCAGGAAGAGCGCGAGCCCGAGCCCCGAGGCCCGGTGCAGCGCGTAGGCATCCAGAGCGGATGGTCGCGATGGCGCCTTCACGGCGCCACCGTCACGGCCAGGACCGCCCGCAGCCCGATGCCGAGGAGCACCGCGCCGATCCCCCAGGTCAGGAGATCGAGCCCCCGCCCGCGTCAGCCCCGCCAACTCGTGGACGATCACCCGCAGACCGATCGCCGCGTGGACCGAGACCGTCACCACGAACACGCCGTAAAACAGGAGCCACAGCACGAGCCCCTGCGTCCGGGAGAGGATCTCTGCCGCCGACAGGCCGCCGCGGATAGCGTAGATCATCACCGCCAGATGCAGCCACGACGAACGGCGCCATCAGCAGCGCCGTCATCCGCTGGAGCATGTAGAGGCGCAGCGTCAGCACGGCTCAGCGCCCCCGCCCGAAGAAGGATTTCGCGCTCTCCCGCTTCAGCCCGGCGATGGCGCTCAGGGGGTCGAGCCCGTTCGGGCAGTAGAGCGTGCAGCTGCCCTGGCTGTGGCAATTGTGGCAGCCCCCGGTCCCCGACACCGCGTCGAGCACCGCCTGCCCGTCGGCGTTCCTGAAATCGAGGAACACCGTCCAGGCCCGCTGCAGCGCCGCCGGCCCGAGATAGTCCGGGTTGCCAGCCACGGTGTCGCAGGCGGCGTGGCAGATCCCGCAATTGATGCACTCGATGGCCTTGTTCACCTTGCTCCCGGTCGGCGTCGTCGGGGCGGACCACCGGCATCGGGTCCTGCCGCGTCGCCGAAGGGTGATGGCGCGCCTCCGCGGCCACCCACTTGTCGAAGAACGGATCCATGTCCGCCGCGAGATCCTTGATGACCGGCAGGTTGCGCAGCGGCGCGACCGACAGTCCGGTCCCGTCGAGCACCTTCCTGACATGGGTGCGGCAGGTCCAGCGCGGCTTGCCGTTGACCGTCATCGCGCAGGAGCCGCACATGCCGACGCGGCAGGAATAGCGGTAGGTCAGGGTCGGGTCGGCGTTCTGCTGGATCCAGGACACCACATCAAGCACGGTCTGGTTCTCGTGGGCGGGCACCTCGAAGCGCTCGTAGCCGCCGCCCGCCGCGTCGCCGCGCCAGACCGAGATCTCCAGCATGTCGCTCGCATCGCTCAAACCGGGCTACCTTCGCGGGTTCGTTCGCCTCGCCGGCAGATTACTGAATGTCCAGCTAACGGAAAGCGATGATTTCTTACCATTTCCGAAAGCTGAAATAACCGAAAGCACGTCATTCCGCCGGGCGCGGCGCCGCCTCCCGCGCCAGCTTCGCCCGCCGCGACCGGGCGAGGAGGATCGCCGCCACCATCGCCACCGTCAGGGTCCAGAACAACCAGGTGATCGGGCTGCGGAAGAGGATCGCGGGGAGCCGCCGGACATCAGCATCGCCTGGCGGAAATTGTCCTCGAGCAGCGGCCCGAGGATGAAGGCGATCAGGAACGGCGCCGCCGGCACGTTGCAGCGCAGCATGAAGTAGCCGACCCAGCCCATGGCGAACATCACGCCGACGTCGAAGGGATTGTTGTTGACCGCGAAGACGCCGTAGACGCAGAGCACCAGAACCGCCGGGAACAGCACGCCGCGGGGGATGTCGGCGACGTAGCGGAAGCCGCGGATCGCCACCGAGCCGAAGGCCAGAAGGAACGCGGAGCTCAGGATGAGCCCGATGAACAGGCCGTAGATGATGTCCACGTTGGAGACGAACATCATCGGGCCGGGCTGCAGCCCGTGGATCATGAAGGCGCCGATGATGATCGCGGTAATGACGTCGCCCGGCACGCCGAGCGCGAGCAGCGGGATCAGCGTCGCGCCGGCGACGCCGTTGTTCCCGGCCTTCGGAGGCGGCGACGCCTTCGATCTCGCCGCTTGCCGAAATTCTCCCTGTTGGGCGAGCGCCGCCGCGCCTCGGAATAGGACAGAAACGCCGAGGGCGCGGCGCCGATGCCCGGGATGGAGCCGAGGACCACGCCGATCAGGCTGCCCCGGACGATGGTCGGGAAGCACCGGCGGTATTCCGCGAAGGTCACCCACTTGCCGCCGAGCGAGCGCTTGCCCGCGTCGTCGATCTCCGGGTTCCAGACCATGGCGAGGATCTCGGGGATGGCGAAGAGCCCGATCAGCACGGCGATGAAGTTCAGGCCGCCCATCAGGTTCGGATCGCTGAAGGTGAAGCGGTTGGTGCCGTAGACGAGGTCGAGGCCCACCGTCGCCAGCAGCAGGCCGAGGATCGCCGACAGCATGCCGCGCAGCAGGCTCTCGCCCGAGACGCCGGCGATGATCGTCAGCGAGAACAGGATCAGGGCGAAGAATTCCGGCGGCCGAAGCTCAGCGCGAAGCTCGCCAGCCAGCCGGCGAAGAGGATGAGCGCGAGGTTGGAGATCACGTCCGCCGTGCATGAGGCCCAGAGCGCCATGCCGAGCGCCTTGCCCGCCTGCCCCTTCTCGGCCATCGGCTAGCCGTCGAGCACCGTCGCCGAGGAGGCGGGCGTGCCGGGCGTCTTGATCAGGATCGCCGGGATCGAGCCGCCGAAGATGCCGCCCTTGTAGACGCCGAGCAGCAGCAGGATGCCGGTGATCGGCTGCAGCGCGAAGGTGAAGGGCAGCGTCAGCGCCACCGCCATGGTGGCCGACATGCCCGGGATCGCGCCGCCCACGATCCCGATCGCCACCCCGAGCGCGAGCGCCAGCACGCATTCGATGTTCGCGACGAGCGCGAGGCCCGCCATCAGGTTGTCGGCGAAGCTCACGGCAGCCTCACGAAATCGCCCTGCGGAATGGCGATCCCGGCGACATGGGCGAAGAACGCGTAGAGCACCAGCGGGACGGCGAGCGCAGAGACCAGCGCCGCGACCGGATGGCGGGTCCGGATCAGGAACGCCGTTGCCACGAAGGCGAGGGCGCAGGTCCAGACCATGCCGAGCCGCGGGATCGCGTACATCGTCGCGACCATCACGAGAGCCATGAGGCCGAGCCGCGCATAGGCGGCGGGGCCGCCGGTCCCGAGGTCGTGCGGCGGCTGCTCCGCGGTCCCGTCGTCGTCAGGGCGCCGCTTCAGTGTAACGGACAGCAGGCCGAGCCCGGTCAGCGCGAGAATCCCCGCCAGCACCTGCGGCCAGAAGAGCGGCGAGAGGACGATGTTGCGGATATTTCCCGGCGCCGCGATCCAGGTCGGGATCAGGTAGAGATAGAGCAGGGCAGACGCCGCGATCGCCGCGAGCGCGAGCCTGAATTCCAGGGCCTTCGTCCGTCATGGCGCCACTCCCCCGGGGCTGCCGGCGGGCCGGGCGGCGCACCGCCCCGCTCGCATCGGATTCGGTCGGCGGTGCCTCCGCTCAGCCCTCGATCCGCATCCCGAGCTCGTCGACGAGCGTGCGGAAGGTCTCGTACTGGGTCTGGATGAACTCGCGCGATTCCTCGGGCGCCATCAGCTCGATGACCGAGCCGCGCTTCTCCATCGCGGACGCGAACTTCTCGTCGGCCGTCGCCGCCTCGAGCCACTCGCCCCACTTGCTCGGCGATGCCGTCCTCGGGCAGGCCTTCGGGCCCGGCGATGCCGGTCCAGCCGACGAGCTGCTCCAGCGCTCGGCTGGCCGAGATCGGCGGCGGTCGGCGCGTCGAAGCCCTCCACCGGCTCGGCGCGTGGTGACCATGAGCGGCCTGAGCTGCCCGTTCGCGCACGAAGCTCGCCAGCGCCGAGGTGTTGGTGCAGATGAAGGTCGCGGTGCCGTTCAGCACCGCCGTCGCCGCCTCGCCGCCGCCCTTGAGCGGGATGTGGGTCGGCCTTGTCGAGCGGATTCTCGACGCCGAACTCGTCGAGCACCATCACGCCGGCGAGGTGCAGCAGCGAGCCGACGCCCGAGGAGGAGTAGCTGACCCCGCCCTCCTCGGCGGCCTGGCGACCAGGTCGTCCATCGACTTGATGTCGGAATCGGCCGCCACGGCGCAGGCGACCGGATTGATCTCGTAGACGCCCACGAAGCGGAAATCGTCGAGCGTGTAGGGCAGCGTCGCCTTCATCGCCGGGTTCACCGTGTGCGAGCCGACGCGGGCGAACAGCATCGTATAGCCGTCCGGGCTTGGCGTTCTGCGACGCCGGACCGAACCGGTCGCCCCGCCCGCCCCGGTGACGTTGGCCATCACCAGCGGCTTGCCCAGACCTCGCCCGAGCGGCTCGGCGATGCGTGCGCGCCGAAATGTCGGTCGCGCCGCCCGCGCCATAGGGGATGATCATGTTGATCGGCCGCTCCGGATATTCCTGGGCCGAGGCCGCGGCGGCGAGACCGCCCGCGAACGCGAACGCGGCGATGGATTTGAGCATCGAGTTTCCTCCCTGTCATTCAGCCGGTGGCGGACCGAACCCAGTCCTCCCGACCCGGCCCGCGGCTTTTCGTCATCCTATGTAAGAGGGCCTGCCGTCAAAGCGAATTGTTCTTTATCTCGTCGTAAGCGGGGCTTACACATGCCACATGCGGGCCCGGAGGGTGGAGGCCGATGTCGATCAAGGCCCTGAGAACCCTCATCGCGATCGACGACAACGGCACCTTCACCGCGGCGGGCGACGCGGTGCACATCACCCACGCCGCGGTCAGCCAGCAGATGAAAGGGCTCGAGGAGGACTGGCAGCTCGCGATCTTCGACCGCAGCCGCCGCTCGCCGCGCTTCACCCCGCTCGGCCGCGCGCTCGTGGCGAAGGCGCGGGAGGTGGTCGCCGCCTACGACACGCTCGTCGCCTCGGTCACCGCCGATGACGGGCTGGCGGGAAAGCTGCATCTGGGCGCCCTGCCGACCTGCCTGACCGGGCTGGTCCCCCTCGCCGCCTCGTTGCTCCGCGAGCGCCATGCGAGCCTGCACGTCGTCGTCCGGCCCGGCCTGACCAACCACCTGCTCGCCGAGACCGCCCGGGGCAACATCGAGGCCTCCATCGTCACCCGCCCGGCTGTGATCCCGAAGAATCTCGACTATGCCGACATCGCCGAGGAGGAGATCCAGCTCGTCGCCGCGCCGGAGATCGCCTCCGACGATCCGCTCGAGCTGCTGCATACGGAACCCTTCATCCGCTTCAGCCGCGACGCGGTGGTGGGCGAGATCATCGAGGCCTGGCTGCAGGACAACGGCGTCCGGGTCCGGGAATCGATGGAGCTCGAGGGGCTCGAGACGATCTCGAGCATGGTCCTCGCCAATCTCGGCATCTCGCTCATTCCCAAGCGCTCCGTGCCGCCGCGCCTGCGCCTGCCCCTGCGCCGAATATCGCTCGGGCCGGGCGGGCCGCGGCGGCGGCTGGGGCTCGTCTGGCTCCGCAACTCGCCCCGGCAGCGGGTGATCGGCGAGGTCGTGACCGCGCTGCGCGACGCGGTCGGGATCGGCGTCTTCCCGCCGCCCGGCCACTGACGGCCGGCGCGGCCGCGGCGACTTGAAGGATCTCCCGCAGGAGCAGGACCGTCCCGGAGACGAAGCACATAGCGATCAGCAGTCGGCGGAACCGCTCGTCGGAGATCCGGCGGAACAGGAAGATGCCGAGGCGCGAGAACAGGATCGAGACCGGAAGCGCGACCGCGATCGTCCTGAGCGTCGCGGTCGTGTACCCGCCGCCGAGCGCGATCAGCACCGCCGTCACGCTCAGCACTGCGACGTTGTAGGGCTGCAGCACCGCTCGGGTCTCGGCGCGGGGCCAGGGCCGCATCGAGCACCACATCGTCGGCAGCGCACCGGAGAGCGACGCCGCCCCGCCGAGGATTCCGCCGAGGAACCCGACCGCCGCGTCCCCCACCGGCGTCGGCCGCTCGAATCTCGGCAGGTTCCGGCGGATCGAGAAATAGCCGCCATAGAGCAGCATCAGCGCGCCGATGGTCAGCTTCAGCGCCGCGGGCTCCACCACCCAGAGCGCCATCAGGCCGAGGGGGATGCCCGCCAGCGCCGGGACGAGGAACACCATCAGCCGCCCCACATGCCGCGCGATCGTGTGCCGGACCACCCAGACGCCCTGCAGACCAGTGACGACCGAGAGCACGACGATGACCGCCACCGCCTCGACGGGCGACATCACGTTGAGGAAGAAGCCGAGCGCGAAAAGCGCGGTGCCGAAGCCCGCGAGCCCGTTGACGAGCCCGCCGGCCGCCGCGCCGAGGGCGACCAGCCAAAGCACATGGGCCGACACGAACGCGCCCCCTGCTCGGTTGCGGGAACCTCGTCCCTCGCAGCAAAGCGCGGGCTTTGCAACGCCGGGCGGGGACTGGGACGGCGGGATCGGGCGGGGGCGGTCCGGTCGTCAGCCCCGGATCACGTGCACCGAGCAGGGCGCATGGCGCACGACCCGGCCCGCGGTGGTCCCCATCAGGAGGTCCTGCATGCCCGGCCGGTGGGATCGCAGGACGATCAGGTCGTGCCCCCCCTCCTTCTGACAGGATTCAATCTCGCGAGCCGGATTTCCGATCTTCACGACACGACGGATGTCGTCGGCCTCGACGCCGGCGAGATCCGCGTCGAGCTTCGCCCGCACCTCCTGCACCGACTTCTCGTAGATCGATTTCGGGATCTCGATCTCGATATAGGTGGGGACCGCCAGCACGACGCTCAGCGCCTCGATCGCGGCGTCCGGGGCCGCCAGCGCCCGCGCCGCCCGAACGAGTTCGGCGACGGTCTCCGGATGGTCCGGTGCGACGGCGATCAGGATCTTGTGGTACATGGGGTCACCTCCTGCCCGTACTCTTGCCACCGGCCGAGGCCCCCGCCTTGACGTCGATCAAGACGCGACCGCGGCGGCGGGCGGCCCGGCCGGGAACGGCCGGCCCGCCATTGGGGCCGGCCGTCGGCGTCAGTCGAAGTACTGGCCGCCATTGGCCGAGATCGTCGCGCCGGTGATGAAGCCCGCATCGTCGGAGGCGAGGAAGGCCACGCAGCGGGCGATCTCCTCGGGCTCGCCGAGACGGCCCACCGGGATCATGCCGATGATCTGCTCGCGCACCTTCTCGGGCACCGCCATCACCATGTCTGTGGCGATGTAGCCCGGGCAGACGGCGTTCACCGTGATCCCCTTCGAGGCGCCCTCCTGGGCCAGCGTCTTGGTGAAGCCCAGATCGCCTGCCTTGGAAGCGGCGTAGTTGGCCTGGGCGAACTGGCCCTTCTGCCCGTTGACCGAACTGATCGTCACGATCCGGCCGTAGCCGCGCTCCCGCATCCCCTTCCAGACGTTGTGGGTCATGTTGAAGACGCCGGTCAGGTTGGTCTGGATCACCGCGTTCCACTGGTCGGGCGTCATCTTGTGGAACGGCGCGTCCTTGGTGATGCCGGCATTGTTGACGAGGATCTCGACCGGCCCCGTCTTCTCCTCGATCTCGGCGATGCCCTTCTGGCAGGCCTCGTAGTCGCTGACATCGCACTTCATCGTCTCGATGCCGGTCTCGTCGGTAAATTTCTTCGCCGCCTCGTCGTTGCCGCCGTAGGTGGCGACGACCTGGTGGCCCTGCTCCTTCAGCGCCTTGGCGATGGCAGCGCCGATTCCCCGGCTGCCACCCGTCACGATAGCCACACGTCCCATAGGTTCCTCCTCTTCTATGCTCGGTCTTTCACGATATTGTCGATGTCCGCCAGGAAACGGCGGGCGTCCTCCTCTCCCAGATCCCAAGTCCGCCTGCAGCTTGTCGGGGTCCGTGAAATCTATCTTGTCGGCCGGCACCTCCTCGGAGGGCTGCACGTAGGTCCGCCCCGGTATGTCGGGCCGGTTGCGGAACGTCTTCGTCAGCAGGACGAGGGTCCGCCCCCCGTTCCCGTCCGGCATCGGCGCCTGGTCGGCCATGCCCGCGTCGATCGCCGGCTTTCCGTCCCAGTCCGGCGGGTCGAAGGCCGGCGGGATCGTCGCCGCGGCGCAGATCAGATCCAGCAGGTGCCCGTCGCGCGCCGCCTGGTTGGCGTCGACGAGCTCCTCGGTCAGGCCCATCTTCTGCGCCCATTCCAGATGCGGCGTGGAGCGGATCGCGGTGTCGGCGACATACACCAGCGTCATCGCCGCGCCGGTCAGCCGCTTCCAGTCGTGGTCCGGCGGCCGCGCCAGCAGCACGTGCAGCTCCGCCCCCTCCGCGATCGTCCGCCGCGCCTCCTCGTCGCCGAAGCACTTCTCGATGATGTCGCGATAGATGAGCTGGTGCGGCGAGCGGCCGGGCTCGCCGTCGAAGGGCTCGTGGAGGGGGATATTGCGGTCGTGCTCGGCGAAATGATCGATGAAGCTGTCGCGCACGCGGGTGCCGCGATGGGTCATGAACCCGCAGGCCGAACAGGCGCCGCCGGAGACGCCGGTGATGCGCGCGGGATGGATGGGCAGGTGATCCGTGCAGCACGTGCATGAACCCGCCCTGCCACATGCAGCGCGTGCCGCCGCCCGAGAAGACGAGCTGATCGAAGAATGTCTCGGTCATGGGAATGCGGGCCGCGGCCGCGCAGCGTGCGCGCGGCCCCGGTTCCTCAGGCCCGCTCGACGCACATGGCGACCCCCATGCCGCCGCCGATGCAGAGCGTGGCGAGGCCCTTCTTGGCGTCGCGCTTCTGCATCTCGAACAGCAGGGTGTTGAAGATCCGCGCGCCGGAGGCTCCGATCGGGTGGCCGATGGCGATGGCGCCGCCGTTCACGTTCACGATCTCCGGGTCCCAGCCCATGTCCTTGTTTACCGCGCAGGCCTGGGCCGCGAAGGCCTCGTTGGCTTCCACGAGGTCGAGATCGCCGGGCTTCCAGCCGGCCTTCTCGAGCGCCTTGCGGCTGGCACCGATGGGGCCGGTGCCCATGATCGCGGGGTCGAGTCCCACGGTGGCGTAGCTGACGATCCGCGCCATCGGCTCGATGCCGCGCTTCTCGGCCTCCTCTGCGGTCATCAGCAGCACCGCCGCGGCGCCGTCGTTGATTTCCGCTGGCGTTTCCCGCGGTCACCGATCCGTCCTTGGCGAAGGCCGGGCGCAGCTTGCCCATGCCGTCGGCCGTCGCGCCCTCGCGGATGTGCTCGTCCTTGTCGACGGTCACGTCGCCCTTCCGGGTCGAGTAGGTGTAGGCGACGATCTCGTCCTGGAAGCGGCCCTCGGCGCGCGCCTTCTCCGCGTTGTTGTGCGACTTCGCCGCGAACTCGTCCTGCTGCTCGCGGCTGATCTGCCATTTCTCGGCGACGTTCTCGGCCGTATTGCCCATGTGGTAGCCGTTGAACGCGTCCCAGAGCCCGTCGCTTGATCATCGAGTCGATGAACTTCAGGTCGCCCATCTTGTGCGGCTTGCGCAGATTCTGGACATGCGGCGCCATGGACATGTTCTCCTGTCCGCCGGCGGCGATGATCTTGGCGTCGCCGAGCTGGATGTGCTGGCAGCCGAGCGCCACGGCGCGCAGGCCCGACCCGCAGACCTGGTTGATCCCCCAGGCGGCCGATTCGATGGGCAGGCCGGCGTTGATGTGGGCCTGGCGGGCGGGATTCTGGCCCTGACCCGCGGTCAGGACCTGGCCGAGGATCGTCTCGCTCACCTCCGCCTTGTCGATCCCCGCCCGCTCGACCACGGCCTCGAGCACCTTGGACCCGAGATCGTGGGCCGGCACGTCGGCGAAGCCGCCGCCGAAGGTCCCCACGGCGGTGCGCGCGGCGGACGCGATTACGACATTGGTCATGATTTCCCCTCCAGTTTGGCGGAAGCCGCGGGCGATCGCCGCCCGGGGCCTCCTGCGTTCAGAGGGCACTATAATCCGCCGCCCGCCCATTGCCACCGCCGGCGCGCGCTGTCTGCCGGGGGGAGGTTCAGGCGGCGCCGGTCCGGAGCGCGCCGCATTCCTCCCAGCGCGGGTGGATCGAGGGCGCGCCGAACAGGTAGCCCTGCAGGCAGTCGACGCCTAGCGAGGCCAGCATCCTCGCGTCCTCGGCCGTCTCCACGCATTCGGCCACGGTCACCATGCCGAAGTGCCGGGCGATGGAGACGATCGCCGAGACGAGCGCCCGGTTGTCGGCGCTCCGGGCCACGTGGCGGCACATGAACCCGTCCATCTTGAGAAGGTCGAAGTCGAAATCCTTCACGTAGCGCATCGAGGTGTAGCCGGCGCCGAAATCGTCCACCGCGACGGAGACGCCGCGCCCCCGCATCCGGTCGATGAAGGCGCCGACGGAGTCGGGCGTGGTGATCGCCGAGCTCTCGGTGATCTCGAGGATCAGCCGGCCGGCGGCGGTCGGATCGGCGGCGAGACCCCGCTCGAGCCGCTCCGTCCAGAGCGGGTCGTCGATGGAGAGCGAGGAGAGGTTGACCGACAGGCGCAGCTCGGGGCGCTGCGCCAGCGCCCGGAACCCCTGGTCGAGCGCGATCGCGTCGAGCCGCCGGCCGAGCGGGCAGGTTTCGACCTCGAAGATGAACTTGCGGGCGGGAATCGCCCGGCCGTCGCGATCTAGGATGCGGACCAGTCCCTCGTAGAAGGCCGGGCGCCTCTCCCCGCCGGCGACCACCACCGGCTGGAAGGCCAGCGTCACGCTGTCCCGCGCCAGCGCCTCCTCGACGAAGGCGATCGCCGCCGCCGTCTCGCCCCTCGCCCGGCCGACCGGCTCCGGCGCCCCGCGCAGGATCTGGGACTGATCTTCCGGTCTGTTCGGCATCGTCGGTCTCCTCACGCCCCGCGACTTCTTGCCCGACCGGCGCTAAGAAGCCGTAAATCCTGCCGGACGGACCCTTGCCGGGGGAGAAGGAGGTGCCATGACCGAAAGATGTCCCTGGTGCGGCGCAGATCCGCTCTACGTCGCCTATCACGACACCGAATGGGGCGTGCCGGAGCGCAACGGTCGCGCGCTCTGGGAGAAGCTGGTGCTCGACGGCTTCCAGGCCGGGCTCTCCTGGATCACAATCCTGCGCAAGCGCGAGGCCTTCCGCGCCGCCTTCGACGGCTTCGACCCGGAGATTGTTGCCGGCTGGGGCGAGGCCGAGGTGGCGCGGCTCCTCGGCGATCCGGGCATCGTCCGCCATCGCGGCAAGATCGAGGCGACGATCGGCAATGCCCGCGTCTTTCTCGAGATCGAGGCGGAGCGGGGCTTCTCCGCCTTCGTTTGGGACGCGGTCGACGGCGCTCCGGCGCAGCCCCGCTACGCCACGATGGCGGAGGTGCCGACGGAATCGGCCGCCTCCCGCTCCCTGTCGAAGGCGCTGAAGGCCCGCGGCTTCCGATTCTGCGGTCCCACCATCGTACAGGCCTGGATGGAGGCCTGCGGGCTACTGAACCACCATCTGACCGGCTGCTTCCGCCGCGAGGAGGTCGCCGGACTCGCCGCCTGACGGAACGGGCCGGGCCGATGCGGCGTTCCCCGCCTTGCACCCGGAACCGACAGGGGGAGGCTCGATGGCCACGCCGCAATCCGCCAAGAACGCGAAGAAGAGCGCCGGCGAGACCCGCACGAGGACGAAGAAGGCCAGCGGCAGCTCCTCGGGAAAGGTCGTGCCGCCGGTGGTCAAGGCATCGGGGAGGGTGGAATCCTTCCGCGACCTGGCCGCGCGGATCGCCGAGGGCGCCCAGATCGTGCCGCCGCGGATGCTGACCGGTCTCGACCGCCGCAACCACGTCCGCTCGACCCTGCGCGAGGATCACCAGACGCGCATCGAGGAGGAATCCCACGGCGCGCGCGAAAAGTTCAAGAAGCTCGCGAAGTCGCGCTTCAAGTTCTTCCGCGGCACCGCGCTGCTGTTCTACCGCGACCTCGTGGGCGAGGACGCGCACATGCCGACGGTGCTGGCACTGGGCGACGTCCACCCGGAGAATTTCGGCGTCATGCCGAACGAGGACGGCGTGCCGATCTTCTCGGTCAACGATTTCGACGAGGCGATCTACGCCCCCTTCACCTGGGACATGAAGCGCGGGGCGGTGGGCTTCTGGGTGGCGGCGCAGGAGGAGGGCGATCTCAGCCGCAACCAGCGGCGCAAGATCGTGCGCGCCTTCGTCAACGGCTATATCGGGGCGATGGAGGGCTACGCGGCCAGGGAGACCGAGAAATCGGATGCCTACCGCATGGACAATTCCCCGAAGGTCATCCGGCGGCTCTTCGAGGATGCCTGGGAGGAGCGCCACGACTGGCTCTGGGAGGATTACCTAAAACCCTCGGGCCAGGGCTTCCGCGCCGACGACGAATTGCAGCCCATCTCCTCGGAGATCGACACCTTCCAGAAGGCGGTGAACGACCTCGCCAAGGCCAACGAGCTCGACGTGCCGGACCGCTCCCCGAACTGAAGGTCAAGGACGTCTGCGTCCGCCACGGCCAGGGCACCGCCTCGCTCGGCCTGCCGCGCTACTACGTCCTGCTCGAGGGCCCCTCGAAGGACGCCACCGACGACATCATCATCGAGTTCAAGAAGGCCCGCCGCTCGGCCCTCGCCGGCCTCACCCCCTCGACCGATTTCGACGCCGGCGAGAAGGGCGAGCGCATCGCCCACGGGCAGCAGGTGCAGCTCGCCCACGGCGACGTCTTCTTCGGCGCGGTCGAGATCGACGGCGAGAGCTACATGAGCCGCGAGCGCGCGCCTTTCCGGGACGACATCGACCTCGACGAGCTGTCGAAGAAGACCTGGCGCGAGTATGCGCGGGTCTGCGGCGCGGCGCTGGCGCAGGCCCATGCCCTGTCCGACGACCTGGGCCAGGTGGACTACGACGTCGAACCCTCGATCCTCGCCGCCTGCAAGCCGCGGGGGCTCTTCGTGGAGGATCTCCTGCGCTTTACCGTCGAGACCGCCGACCGGCTGAAGCGGGACCACATCGACTTCGTCGAGGATTTCGAACAGGGCGCGTTCGACAGTATCGACATGGTCTACCGCTGAGCGGGGCGCCTCAGTCCCGATAGTCGGGGTCCGACAGGACGGCCTTGGCGTAGCGCTGCACCTCGAGATAGCGACGATGCGACGACATGTAGGTGTGCAGCGCCGCGGCCTGACTCGTGGTCAGCAACTCGGGCTCCACCTGGATGCCGTAGAACGCCAGCCGGTTCGCCACCGACAGGGCGAGCTGCGGGCTCGGCCCCGCCAGCGCCGGCCCCGCCGCCAGGGCAAGCGCCAGGATCGCGATGCGTATCGTCATCTCTGCCTCCTCACGCGGCAACCTCGGCATCCTGCCGCAGGTCCCGCCGGTAGTAGATAAGCACGGCGAGGGCCGTTGTCGCGAGGATCGCCGCCTTCAGGCCCACCTCGGCTCCGAGCCCGCCGGTCAGCCCCAGCGCGATCACGCCGACGAGGGTGAAGAGCAGCACCAGCGCGGCGAAGAAGAACGCGGCATAGGCGAAGGTCTTGCGCACCGGGTTGTCCCGCTCGCCCCGCATGTCGATCGCCGCGAAGATCGGCGCGAAGACGGCGAGCGCCGCCAGCCGCCAGGCCTCCGCCTCGCCGAACGGGACGGGGTCCGGGCGGACCACCCGTTCCACCACCGCGAAGAGCTCGGCCACGACGTTCACCACCACCACGCCCAGCGCGAAGAATCCCAGCGCGTAGAGCGCCGCCTGCCGCGCCGAGACGAAGGGCCGCGGCCGCGGCACCGGCGGCAGGCTCCCGGCATCGGCCCAGGCGCCGAGCGCGCGGGAGACGTCCCGCTCGCCCCAGCCGGCCCGCGCCAGCGCGCTGCGGATCTCCTCCCGCCCGTGCCCGTCGGCGAGCGCGTCGCGCACGAAGAGCGTCAGATCGGCGCGGCCCGGCATCCGCTCAGTGTCCCTTCGGCGCCGTCTCGAAGGCCGCCCGCTGCTCCGCCGAGGCCTCGCTCTGGTAGCGCGCGCGCCACTCCTCGTAGGGCATGCCGTAGATGATCTCCCGCGCCTCCTCCTTGCCGATGTCGAGGTCGCGCGCGGCGGCTTCCTCCTGGTACCACCGGCTGAGGCAGTTGCGGCAGAAGCCGGCGAGGTTCATCAGGTCGATGTTCTGCACGTCCGTCCGCTCGCGCAGGTGATCGCGCAGGCGCCGGAACGCGGCGGCTTCGAGTTCGAGACGCGTCTGGTCGTCCATCGGTCGCTCCTTGGCTGTCCTGCCCGTTAGCTGTGCGGCGCGGCGGCCGAGATCAAGCTTTGCGTCCCCGCGCTCCCCGCCCCCGTTGTCAGCGCTAGCGCTTTCGCGCATAGCTGTGTCCGACGCTAACGGGGAGCTGACCATGCGCCGTCTTCGCAAGATCAAGATCGTGGCGACCCTCGGGCCCGCCTCCAGCGATTACGAGACCATCCGCGCGCTCTACGACGCCGGTGCCGATGTCTTCCGCCTCAACATGAGCCACGGCACGCATGACGAGATCGGCGAGCGGCACGCGATCATCCGCCGGATCGAGAAGGACGTCGGCCGCCCGATCGCCATCCTCGCCGACCTGCAGGGCCCGAAGCTGCGCCTCGGGGTCTTCGCCAACGGCGAGGAGGAGATCGTCGAGGGCCAGGAGTTCCGCCTCGATCTCGACGACAGCCCCGGCGACGCGACCCGCGTCCAGCTCCCCCACCAGGAGATCTTCGACGCGCTGGAGCCGGGCGCCTCGCTCCTCGTCAACGACGGCAAGATCCGCCTGAAGGTGAAGGAATACGGCACCGACTACGCCAATTGCGAGGTCACGGTGGGCGGCACGATCTCCAACCGCAAGGGCGTCAACGTCCCCGACGTGGAACTCCCCCTCGCGGCGCTCAGCGAGAAGGACCGCAAGGACCTCGAATTCGTCTGCGCGCTCGGCGTCGACTGGCTCGCCCTCTCCTTCGTGCAGCGCCCCCGCGACGTGGAGGAGGCGCGCGAGCTCTGCCGCGGCCGCGCCGCGATCCTGTCGAAGATCGAGAAGCCCTCGGCGGTGAGGAACTTCGTCGAGATCCTCGCCGCCTCCGACGGGATCATGGTCGCCCGCGGCGATCTCGGCGTCGAGCTTCCCGTCCAGAACGTGCCGCCGATCCAGAAGCGGCTCATCCGCCAGTGCCGTGCCGCCGCCAAGCCGGTGATCGTCGCCACCCAGATGCTCGAATCGATGATCGAGAGCCCGATGCCCACCCGCGCGGAGGTCTCCGACGTCGCCAACGCCATCTACGAGGGCGCCGACGCGGTGATGCTCTCGGCCGAATCCGCCGCCGGCGCCTACCCCGTCGAGGCGGTCTCGACGATGAACAACGTCGCCATCGAGGTGGAGAGCGACCCGACCTATATCGACGTCATCAACGCCAGCCGCGGCGGCGAGAAGGACACCGTCGCCGGCGCCATCGTCTCCGCCGCCCGCGAGATCGCCGAGACCACCAACATCAAGGCGATCTGCTGCTACAGCCAGTCCGGGACCACCGCCGTGCTCGTCGGCCGCGAGCGGCCGCAGGTGCCGATCATCGCGCTGACCTCGATGACCGGGACGGCGCGGCGGCTCTGCCTCTCCTGGGGGATGCACTGCGTGGTGACCGGCGAGGTCGGCCGCTTCAAGGAGGCGGTCATCAACGCCGCCCGCGCCGCCCGCTCGGAGGGCTTCGCCACCGCCGAGGACCAGATCGTCGTCACCGCCGGCGTGCCCTTCGGCCAGGCCGGAACGACGAACATCCTGCGCGTCGCCCCCTGCGAGGAGCGGCTGATCTTCGCCACCGATCCGGGCTGAACCGGGGCCCGCTCCGCGCCGCTCAGATCACCGCGCCCTCGACCAGCGGGCGGTTCTCCAGCAGCCGCGCGGGTCGGAAGGGGGAGAGGTCGAGGCTCCGGTAGCCGCCGGTCGCGATCAGCTCCGCCAGCGCCCGCCCGACCGCCGGCGCCTGCTGCAGCCCGTGCCCCGAGAACCCCGCCGCCAGGAGCAGGTTCGGACAGTCCGGATGCGGCCCGACGATCATGTTGTGGTCGAAGGCGTTGAACTCGTAGTGGCCGGCCCAGAGCGACTGCACCTTCACCGCCTCGAAGGCCGCCGAGCGCGCCGCGAGCGCCGGCCAGATCACCTCCTCGAACTCCCCGTAGCGCGGCTCGAAATCGTCGAGCCCGACCGCCGGGTCCGGGTCCGGCGCGGATCCGGCGAGGAAATAGCGCCCCTCGGGCCGGCAGAAGACGCCCGAGGGCTCGATCATCAAGGGCAGGCGGCCGCCGTTCACCCGCGCGCCTCCCTCCGGGCTCGCCGCGCAGTCGAAGACGAACATGGTGCGCTTGCGGGGCTCCACCGGCAGGTCGATCCCGGCCATCCGCGCCACCTCCGCCGCCCGGGTGCCCGCCGCGTTCACCACGGTTCCCGCCGTGATCCGGCCGCCGGAGGACAGGCGCACCGCCAGCGCGCGCCCGCCCTCGCGCTCGATCCCCACCACCTCGTCCGACAGGAACGCCGCGCCGCCGTCCCGCGCCTTGCGCCGCAGGCCCTGCAGGAAGGCCGTCGTGTCGAACCACCCTTCCCCCGCCTGCCCGTAGGAGGCGAGCGTCACGTCCTCCACCCGCAGATGCGGGAACGCCTCCGCCACCTCCCCGGCCGACCAGAGCGCGACCTCGGCGCCGCAGGCCCGTTGCACGCCATGCCGCGCGCGCAGGACCTCAGCGCCCGCCTCGGTGTCGGCGAGGAACAGGTAGCCGCCGGGCCGGAAGGCGATGTCGGGCCGCTCGCCCGCCACCTCCATCGCCTCCGCGAAGTCCCGCAGGAAGGCGACCCCGTAGAGGCTGATCGCCACGTTGAGCGCGGTGGAGAACTGCACCCGGATCGAGGCGGCCGAGAGCGTCGTCGCCGCCTTCGCGTAGCTCGGATCGCGCTCCACGACCGCGACCGAGCCGTCGAAGCCCGGCTCCACGCTCAGCGCATGGGCGATCGCCGCGCCGACCGCCCCGCCGCCGACGATCACCACGTCGGCCGACGCGCTCATGCCTGCCCGTCGTCGGGATGGCCGAGGCCGACGAACCATCCCCCCATACGCCGCACCGTCGGGTCCCGCGGATCGGGCGCCTCGGTGCGGCCCTCCACGCCCGCGCGATAGGGCTCGGCGCTGTCCTGCGGCGCGTAGCCCAGATGGCCGGCCCTGGCATTGTCCACCGGCTTCACCCGGTTGTCGGACATGCCGAAGGCGATGGAATGGCCCACATGCGGCGCGGTCAGCGCCGCGCTCACCAGCCGCACGCAATCGTCGAAGCTGAGCCAGGACCAGAGCATCCGCCGGTCCGCAGGCTCCGGGAAGGAGGAGAAGATCCGCAGGCAGGCGGTCTCGATCCCGAACTTGTCCCAGTAGAGGCTCGAGAGCGATTTAACGAAGCATTTCGACACGCCGTAGAGGCTGTCCGGCCGCACCGGCGTCTCGGCGTCGATCTGCGCGTCGAGCGGATGGAAGCCGATCGCGTGCACCGAGGAGGCGTAGACGATCCGCCCCACGCCGTGTTTCCGCGCCCCCTCGTAGACGTGGTAGGATCCCCTGATCGTCGCGTCGAGGATCGTCTCCCAGGGCCGCTCGCGCGAGGCGCCGCCGAAATGCACGATCGCGTCCGCGCCCGCGCAGGCCGCCATCGTCGCCTCCCTGTCGGCGAGGTCGAAGGTCAGCACCTCCTCCCCCGCCCCCGCATCCTCGATCGGCACCACGTCGGCGAGGCGCAGGGTCTTCGCCAGCGGCTTCAGGCCCCGCCGCAGGACGCCGCCCAGATCGCCGGCCGCCCCGGTCAGCAGGATCGTGTCGAACCCGGTCTCGCTCATTCCGTGGCCTCCCTCGCCATCGCCTTCTCGCGCATCTCGCTCATCGTCTCCCGGGGCGTCAGCGCCTCCGCCGACACGGTGAGGTCCAGAACCGCCCCGGTCCGGCTCGCTAGCGCCCGCCCGAAGGCCGCCGGGAAGTCCTCGGTCCGCTCCACGCGCTCGCCCAGGAACCCGTGGGCGCGGGCCAGAGCCGCGAAATCCGGGTTCGCCATCTCCGTCCCCGAGACCCGGCCGGGATAGGTCCGCTCCTGGTGCGCCCGGATCGTGCCGTAGGTCCCGTTGTTCACGATCAGCACCACCGGACGGGCCCCCGCCTGCGCCGCCGTGGCCAGCTCCTGCGAGGTCATCTGGAAGTCCCCGTCGCCGGCGTAGCAGACGACGCACCGCCCGGGATGCGCGATCTTCGCCGCGATCGCCGCCGGCAACCCGTAGCCCATCGCCCCCGATTGCGGCGCCAGCAGCCGCGCCTCGGGCCCGTAGACGTGGAACCGGTTCGGCCAGACCGAGAAGTTGCCCGCCCCGTTCGTCAGGATCGAGTCCGCCGGCAGCACGTCGCGCAGATGCGCCGCGACCTTCCCCATGTCGACCGGCGAGGGCAGGTCCGGCAGGTCGAGCGATGCCTCCCACGCGGCCCGCGCCTCGGCGCGCCACGCGGCCCAGCCGCCGGAGACCGGCGAAAGCGCCTGCGCGAAGGCGTTCGGCCCCGCTTGGATCCCCAGCGCCGGGCGATAGACCTTGCCGATCTCCTCGGCGGAGCCGTGGACATGGATCAGCCGCTGCGCCGGGTCCGGCACGTCGAGGAGCGAATAGCCCCCCGTCGTGCAGTCGCCGAGCGTGGTGTTCACCGCGAGGATGACGTCGGCCCCGCTTATCAGCCGCCGCACGTTGGACGGCATGCCCACCCCCGCCTCGCCGCAATAGACCGGCGCGCGGTTGTCGATCCGGTCCTGGTAGCGGAACGCGACGAGCACGGGGATGTCCGACGCCACGGCGAAGGCCCGCAGCGCCGTCCGCCCGGCCGCGCTCCAGTTGCAGCCGCCCACGAGGATCAGCGGCCGCTCCGCCGCCTCGAGCATCGCCCGCGCCTCGGCTACCGCGCCCGCATCCGGCGCGGGCTCGGCGATCCGCACGGGGCCCGACAGCGCCGGCGCGTCCGTCGCCGCCGAGAGCATGTCCTCCGGCAGCCCCACGACCACCGGCCCCGGCCGTCCCGAGAGCGCCACACTCCAGGCCCGCGACAGCACCTCGCCGATCCGGTCCGCCCGCTCGATCTCCACCGCCCATTTCGCCACCGGGGCGAAGGCGGCGCGGTAGTCGATCTCCTGGAACGCCTCGCGCCCCTTCATCGCCGTCCCGACCTGTCCCACGAAGAGAAGCATCGGCGCGCTGTCCTGGAACGCCGTGTGCACGCCGATGGAGGCGTTGGTCGCGCCCGGTCCGCGGGTCACGAAGGCGATTCCCGGCTCGCCGGTCAGCTTGCCCCAGGCGGCGGCCATGAAGGCCGCGCCGCCCTCCTGGCGGCAGGTCACGTAGTCGAGATGCCCCTTCGTGTCGTGCAGCGCGTCGAGCACCGCGAGATAGCTCTCGCCCGGCACCCCGAACGCGGTCCGCGCCCCGAGCCCGATCAGGCTCTCGACGAGCAATCCTCCGCCGTTCCGGCCCATCCCGTGTCTCCCTTCTCCGTCGCGGCCATGCGACAGGGGCGGCGCGGAATTGTCCAGAGGGCGGATGCGGCGCGTGGTGACCCCGGCAGGACTTGAACCTGCGACCTCCAGATTAGGAATCTGCTGCTCTATCCAGCTGAGCTACGGGGCCGGCCGCGCCCCTCCTAGACCGGCCCGCCCCGGCGCGTCCAGCCCCCGGATATCGACGCCCGCGCGCGCCAGCGTCTCCGCCGCCGCCTCGAAATCCGGCCCGTGCGCCACGGCGACGCCCATCGCCTCCAGCTCCGCAATCGCCGCCCGCGAGCGCGCGCCGGGCCCCGGCCGCGGCTCGCGCAGGATCACCGCCGCGACGCGCCCTTCGTGGCGCCGGGCCGCCTCGAGATAGATCGCGGCGTCCTTCTGCCCGGTATCGCCGATCAGCACGAAGGGCAGGCCCGGATTGGCGTCCATGATCCGGTCGATGGCGCGGCCCTTGTGGTCGCCGTGGCCGGCGGTGATGAACTGGGTCTCGCCGATCCCGTAATCGCGCAGGAACATCGGCCCCGCCGCCAGCCCCGCCCGGTCGAACACCTGCACCAGGAAGGCGTGCATGTTCCACGGCGAGGAGGAGACGTAGAAGACCGGGTTCCGCCCGCCCGCGGAGAGACGCTCCACGAGCGCCACCGCGTCCGCGAAGACCTCGCGGCTCTCGTGGCTGCCGGTGAAGGTGGTCCAGAGGTTTTTCGCCAGCGAATAGGCGCCCGTCCGCATCATCGTGTCGTCGATGTCGGAGACCACGCCGATCCGCGCCTCCGGCCCCGGAACCAGCGCGCCCGCCTGCACCCGGCTCGCCGGGTCTCCGGCGATCTGGAGCGCGATCCGGTGCCAGCCCGGCGCGAAGTCGCCGGCGATCTCCAGCGTCACGTAGCCCTCCTCGTCGCTCAGGGCGGAGGCGCCGCTCTCCACCGCCACGACCTCCACACCGCCTGCCTCGCGGGTCAGGAACAGCGAAGCCATCTCCTTGAGGTTCTGCCATCGCCCCTGCCCCGGCTCGGGCGTCGTGCGGCGCAGGGCGGCGAGCACGCGGGCGCGGACCACGACGCCGCCGGGCACACCGTAGCCGCGATAGGGGTCGATGACCGGCTTCTCCGGCGTTCCGCGCCGGAACAGGCGCTCGGCCACCCCCTCCATTCCCCACGCCGTCTTGTGCAGGACGCGCTTCAGCACCGCCGGACCCCGTCGTCACCCCCGTTCGAGCCTGAGCCTAGCCCAGCGCGCCGCATCCGCAACGCCAGTGTCCGGGTCCCCGGTCAGCTCGCCGGCGACCCGGGACAGCCCGGCCTCCCCGGAATTGCCGATCGCGTAGAGCGCGTTGCGCACGAAGCGGTCGCGCCCGATCCGCTTGATCGGCGAGCCCGAGAACCGCGCGCGGAAGCCCGCATCGTCGAGCCGCGCCATCTCCGCGAGGTCCGGCGCCCGCCGTCCGGGCTGCGGCGCCAACGCCATGTCCTTCGCCCGGACCGCGAACTTGTTCCACGGGCAGACGGCGAGGCAATCGTCGCAGCCGTAGATGCGGTTGCCGATGCCGGGTCGCAGCTCTTCGTCCACCGGCCCCCGGTGCTCGATCGTCAGGTAGGAGATGCAGCGCCGCGCATCGAGCTGGAACGGCGCCGGGAACGCGTCCGTCGGGCAGATGTCGAGGCAGCGCGTGCAGGACCCGCAATGCTCCTCCTCCGGCGCGTCGGGCGGCAGCTCCAGCGTCGTGAAGATCGCGCCGAGGAACACCCAGTTGCCGAGGTCCCGGCCCAGCAGGTTGGTGTGCTTGCCCTGCCAGCCGAGGCCCGCCGCCTGCGCCAGCGGCTTCTCCATCACCGGCGCGGTGTCCACGAAGACCTTGATCTCCGCATCCTTTATTCCCGCCCGCCCCGCATGGTCGATCAGCCAGCGGCCGACGCGCTTCAGCCGCTTCTTCACCACGTCGTGGTAGTCCCGCCCCTGGGCATAGACGCTGACGGCGCCGCGCGTGCCGAGCCGGGTGTCCTCCAGCGGATCGTGCTCCGGGGTGTAGCTCTCCGCCAGCATGACGACGGACCGCGCCGCGGGCCAGAGCCCGGCCGGGTCGCCCCGCCAGGCCGCGCGGTCCTCCATCCAGCCCATCTGCCCGTGCCGCCCGGCCGCGAGGAAGGCCGCCAGCCGCCCCGCCGCCTCGGGGATCGCGTCCGGCCGGCAGACACCCATCTTCGCGAAGCCCGCCGCCCGCGCCTCGGCATCGAGCGCCGCCTTCACTCCTGCGGGATCGGTCTCCATGTCCGGGACATACGCATCCTCAGGGCGCGAGGGAACCGCCCGACCGCGCCGCCCGCCGCCAGAGCGCCCAGCCGCCCCAGATCATCGCCGCGCCCCAGAGGAGAAAGCCCAGATCCCACCAGATCCACTCCCCCCGCGGGCGCGTCTCGTTGACATGGTGCAGGCCGAGGATCTGGTGGTCGACCACTCCCTCCACGAGATTGAAGAGCCCGAATCCCATCAGCAGCGAGCCGACCAGCAGCCCCGGCGCCCAGCGCAGGCCGATGCCCCGCGCCGACCGCCACAGGACGACGAGGCCGAGCGCCACGAAGATGTAGGTCGCGGCGTGAAAGAGCCCGTCGAAGAAGGTGTTGATCCTGAGATTCTCCACGCTCGTCGGCGGATAGCCCGCGCTCGTCACCATGTGGTGCCATTGCAGGATCTGGTGCAGCACGATTCCGTCGAAGAACCCGCCGAAGCCCAGACCGAAGAGAACCCCCGCCGCCACGGGGAAATCCCGCCTCGTCGCCGCATCGCTCATCACCCGTCTCCCTTTCCGCTCCCCAGGTAGCGGGAGGTCTCGAAGGGGCGGGATGTTCCCTCGCCTCGCCCGCCTTTCGGCACGTGCTCCGGGCGGAAGCGGCGCCCCTAGAAATCGAGATCGGCGTAATGCGCCGGCGGCGGGAAGCCCGGCACCACGTCGGCCAGCACGCCGCGGAAGGCGGGGCGCGACTTGATCTTGGCGTACCACTCCGTCACCGCCTCGTTGCGGAGCCAGTCGACATCCGAGGTGTAGTCCAGCGCCGAGAGATGCGCGGCGGCCGCGAAATCGGCGAGCGTCATCGTGTCCCCGGCGAGCCAGCGCCGCTTCTCCAGCAGCCAGGCCATGTAGTCGAGGTGGAACCTCGCCGCCTTCGCCCCCGCCTTCACCCGCGTCGAATCCGGGTAGCCGCTGTTCTGCACCTTCTTCATCACCCGCTCGTACATGAGCTTCGCCGTTACCTCGTGGAAGAACTTGTCGTCGAACCAGGCGGCCAGCCGGCGCGCCTCGAAGCGCTCCTCGGGCCGGCGCGGCAGCAGCGCCGGCTCGGGATGGATCTCCTCGAGATATTCGCAGATCGCGCCGCTCTCGGGATAGTTCCGCCCGTCCTTCCTGAGCACCGGCACCTTGCCGGCCGGGTTGCGCTTGAGGAAGTCCGGGTCGCGCTCCCAGTAGCGCTCCTCCACCAGATCCACCTCGACCCCCTTCTCGGCGAGGACCAGCCGCACCTTGCGGCAGAAGGGCGAGAGCGGGCTGTGATAGAGGCGATAGGTGGACAAGGGCATCTCCCGGTGGGGCCTGCCGCCTCTCTGCCTCCTCGCGCGGCGCCGTTCAACCCGTCTGGAAGCAGGCGGCGCGGCCGTCGCGGTCGATGGTCGCCGCGCCGCCGGCGATCGACCGCGCGCGGGAGGCCACGAAATCCGACGGCCGCGCCGCTGAGCGGCCCTTCGGATCGGGCAGGATCGCGGCCAGCCGCGCCGCCTCAGTGGCGTCGAGGGAGGAGGCGTCCACGCCGTAATAGGTCTCCGCCGCCGCCTCCACGCCGAACACCCCCTCGCCGAACTCCGCCACGTTGAGATAGACCTCGAGGATGCGCCGCTTCGTCCAGACGAGCTCCACCAGCGGCGTCAGCAGCGCCTCCAGCGCCTTCCGCGGCCAGCTCCGCCCCTGCCAGAGGAAGACGTTCTTCACCACCTGCTGGCTGATCGTCGAGGCGCCGCGATTGCCGCCGGAATCGATCGCGGCCCGGATCGCCGCCAGGTCGAAGCCCCAGTGCTGGCAGAACCGCGCATCCTCCGCCGCCACCGCCGCCCGCGCCATCACCGGGGCGATCTCTTCCATCGGCACCCAGTCCCGGGAGACGCCGCCGAGCCGGCGCGATTCCGCCGCCATGTAGGGCGTCGTCGGCGGGTTCAGCACCGACAGGAGCGCCACCAGCGCGAGCACCAGCGCCGCGAGCCCGAGCCCGATCCCGAGCGCCCAGCGCCGCAGCACCGGCCCGAGAGGCGGCCGCGCGGCCGCCTTCTTCCGTGGTGTCGCCTTCTTCTTCGCCGCCCCCCGAGCCATGCGCGCCCTCCTAGCGGGGCGACGGCCCGGTGTGAAGGTCGCGCCTCAGCCCCGCAGCGCCCGCCGGAGCGCCGCCCGCTCCGCCTCCCCGGACACCTCGTAGGGCGCCCGCCCCGCCTGTCCGTACCAGTAGGCCCAAGTTCGACATTTGCCGGCCAGATTTCGTGTATCGGGTGCGTGCCGAATTCGCGAATTCAAGGGGTTGGAAGCCGTTCGAGGTGGATTCCGGCGTATCCCGTGTAGTTACACGTTACACACCTAGTATGCTTTGCAATGAGGCTTTCTGCGCGGCATCCTGCATTCCATGTTCACACGCGTCACCGAGAGCGGCGGGCGCCGCTATCTGCAGATCGTCGAGTCGTTCCGCAACGAGGCCGGGAAGCCCAGGCTGCGCGTCGTCGCCAACCTCGGGCGCGTCGACGGAATGAAGGACGGCCAGCTCGACGCCCTCATCCGAGGCCTTGGCCGGGTTGCCGGGCGGGCCGGGCCCGCGAAGACCGAGATCGCCTGGGAAGGCGCGCGCAGTTATGGTGACGTCTTCGCCCTGCATGCGCTTTGGAAGGACCTCGGTCTCGACCGCGCGCTCGGCCGGGCCCTGCGGTCGGGGCGTCGCGGAACCGACGTGGAGGCCCTCGTCCGCGCGATGGCGTTCAACCGCCTCTGCGACCCCACGAGCAAGCTCGGCTGCCTGCGCTGGCTGGAGACCGTGGCGATGCCGGCGATGCCCGAGGCCGTGACCCACCAGCATCTTCTGCGCGCGATGGACGCGCTGATGGACCATGCCGAGCGGGTCGAGACGGAACTCGCGAAGCAGATCCGCCCGCTGGTCGATCAAGACCTTGCGGTGGTCTTCTACGACCTGACCACCGTGCGCATCCACGGCGAAGGTGCGGTCGAGGACGATATCCGCGCCTTCGGCATGAACAAGGAGCGCGGCGGCATCGCCCGCCAGTCCGTCCTCGGCGTCGTGCAGACCGCCGAAGGCCTGCCGCTCACGCACACCGTCCACCCCGGCAATGTCGCGGAAACGAAGACGCTGCAGGGAGACCGTCCTGGAGCGCTTCCCGATCCAGCGGGTCATTCTCGTGGCCGATCGAGGGCTGCTGAGCCTGGAAAACATCGACGAGTTGACCGCGCTTGCCGACCGGGACGGCCACAGGCTGGAGTTCATCCTCGCCGTGCCAGCCCGGCGCTACACCGAGCTGGTCGATACCTTCCAGGGTCTCGCCTTCGATGAAGAGGGGCTGGCCGAGAGCAAGTTTGCCGGCCACCGCCTGATCGTCGCCCATGATCCGCTGCGCGCCGAGGAGCAATCCACCCGGCGCCGCGCCCGCATCGCCGAGCTCGAGGCGATGGCAGAGAAGATGGTGGCCCGGCTCGACGCCCAGGACGCGGGCCAGACCGCCCGTGGTCGCCGCGCTTCCGAGCGCGGGGCCTACAGCCGCTTCACCCGCGCCGTGGCCGAGGCGGAACTGACCCGCTTCCTCAAGGCCGATTACACCGCCGAGCGCTTCAGCTACAGCCTGGACGAGGCCGCCATTGCCGAGGCAGAGTTCTTCGATGGAAAGTTGGCGCTGATCACCAACGCCCCCGACCTGACCGCCGCCGACGCTGTCGCGCGCTACAAGAGCCTCGCCGACATCGAACGCGGCTTCCGCGTGCTGAAATCCGACATCGAGATCGCGCCCGTCCACCACCGCCTCCCAGACCGCATCCGCGCCCATGCGCTGATCTGCTTCCTCGCCCTCGTGCTCCACCGCGTCATGCGCCTGCACCTGAAGGCCAGGGGCCACAGCGCCAGCCCCCGCACCGCGCTCGACCTGCTCGCGCGCATTCATCGCCATCAGGCCCGGATCGCCGAGCGCACCCTCGAAGGCACGACCCGCCCAACCCCGGAACAGCTGGACCTTTTCGATGCCCTGACCCTGCCCAAACCCGCCTGAAGAGCCCGTGTAGTTACATTTTGGACCACCCGGCCCAAACGATATCAATCGCTTATCGCTGCAGCTGTCGAAGTTGGGAGTAGGCGGCGGTCTCCGCATCGCCCCCGATCCGGTGCAGATGGGCGTGGATCCAGGCCGCGCCGGGCGGGCCGTTGCCCGGGACGATCTCGTGGGCCAGCGCCCAGTCGCCCTGCTCCAGAACGTCCAGCGCCTCGATCAGCCGGTCGGCCATGTCGGTTTCCCCGCGATCCGCTCCGGAAGCCCGGCGCTCATTCCGTCGGAGGCTGGCCCATCGCGCCGGTCACCCCGGAGGTCAGGTCCTGCCTCAGCGCGTATCGCTCCTCGGTCACGTCTCCGGCGAAGGGCTCCATGTTCGCCTTCCGGTACCAGTGGCGGGCATTGCCCTCGTCGCCCTCGACCCGGTGCAGATGGGCGTGGAGCCAGGCCGCCCCCTCGCCCTCGTAGCTCTGCACGATCTCGTGCGCCGCCTGCCAGTCCCCCGCCTCGAGCCTGTCGAGCGCCTCGATCAACAGTTTCGCCATGGCCGCATCTCCTCGTCGCCGGTCGATGCGCGACCTAGCCTGCGGAGCGCGCCCGCACAGATCTCCGCGCCGCCTCCGCGGCCCGGCGCCCATCCCGCCGCACCCGGACGCTCCATGTCGCGGGACGCTAGTGCGGCACGTGCCGTCCCACCCGGCGCTTCACGCTTTCCACCACCGCCATGCACCTGCCATCGCTGCCCCGCGACAGCGAGGCCACGTGGCGGGTGCGCCCGTCCTCCGCCTCGCGCGCGTGCAGCCGGACGCGCAGCACCTCGTCGGGCTCCGAGTTGGCGAAGTAGAAGACGTCCTTCACGACCGTCGCGTGGTCGAGCAGGAAGCCCGCCTGCCCGTGGCGCTCGGCCTCGTGGCGCGCGACGCAGATGTCGGCGATCAGCGGATAGGCCGCGAAATAGAGCAGGCCCACCCCGTTGATGTCGTGCGGCCCCTGAATCTCGTAGTCGCACTCCCAGGTCGGCGCGGCCTCCTCGCCGGCGCGCCGCGCGCGGTACTCGGTGCCGAAGTCCGGGAACGCCGCCAGCGCCGGGATGCCGCCGGCCTCCGGCAGCACCGGCGCGCCCTTGACGAGCGAGGTGTTGGCGCCCCGCTCGCCGTATTTCGCGAAGGTGGACATCGTCCGCGCCCGGAGCCGGGCGGAGGGTCCGGCGAGATCGTGCGTGCCGAAATAGAAGCTCGCGCCGAACCGCTCCAGCCGCGAATTCGAGCGCCACCTCGTCGTTCTCAGAGAAGCCGCGCAGATGGCTCTCCGCCTCGATGCGGATGCGGGTGAAGGTGGCGTAGAGCCGGGCGCCGGTCTCGTCGCGGATATTGCCGGTGGGCTGGCCGAGGAACCCGGCGATCATCGCCCAGTGGATGTCGCCCACCTCCTTGAAGGCCCAGGATTCGCTGAGGCCCGCCAGCGCCATCTGCGGCATGTTGAGCGCGTAGCTGCGGCTGGCGCGGCCGGACCCGGAGGTCGCCTTCGGCGCGGCGGACCGCTCGGCCGGCGCGGTCTCGGGCGCCACCGCGGGTCGCGGCGAAGGACGGGGCGCCGCCCCGCCGCTCCCGGAGAGGCTCGGGAGCCGCGCGATGTCCTCCAGCGTCCCGATCGCGCCCCATTCCCGGTCGGGGATGGGGCGGTCGCGCGCCGCCTCGATGGCGGTGCGCAGCGTCATCAGGTCGAAGCTGTCGAGCCCGCTCTGATCGAGCGGACAGGCGAGCCGGGATCGGTCCTCGATCGCCGCCTCCCGTGCGATCGCCTCGAGCAGTTCGCTTGCCGGCGCGGCCGTGCGGTCGAGCGCGGCAAGGCCCTCCTGCCCGTGCCGCCGCGCGCCGACGAGCCGCGCCGGATTGCCGGCCACGACCCCGAAGGGCGGCACGTCCTCGCGCAGAACCGATCCGGCGCCGATGATCGCGCCCGCCCCGATCGTGACGCCCGGAAGCACCACCGAGCCGGCGCCGATCCAGACGTCGTCGCCCACCACGATGTCGGCCTCGTCCATCGCCTGCGCGGTCACCGGGCTGCCGTCGTCGAAGCGGTAGTTCGCCGCCGTCAGCATCACGTTCGGCGCGATCAGCACGTCGCGGCCGATCACGATCCTCCCCCGCGCCGGGCCGCCCCAGAGCGAGACGTTGGCGCCGATCCGCGTGCCCCCGCCGATCTCGATATTGGCCCCGTTGGTGAAGCTGACCGTGGGGCTCACGTGGACCTCGCCGCCGAGCGTCACCTCGCGCAGCGGCGCCACATGGGTGTAGTTGAGGTAGTTGACGACCTTCAGGGCGTGGGCGAAGGCGCGCGGGTCGACCACCGAGAGAAGGAGACGCTTGAGCCGCTCGGCCCGGCTCTTGTCCTTCTTGAACGCCCGTCCCCGTGCGGCGGGCAGGCGCCCGAACGCTTCCAATGAGTTTTCCATGAAATGCTCTCGAACACAGCAATCGGACGAAAATGCGGCAGGCGCCTCTCGGGGCCCCTCGAAAAATTCCGGCCCCGTTCTGAGTTTATAGGACCGATCGCGACGGCGCCAGAGTGACGGTCGCGAGAGGCCGGCCGCGGCAACAATCTCCGTGGCCGGCCGTGACCGCTTCGCGAAAGGCGCGAGTCCGGCCTATTCCGCCGGAATCGCCTCGTTCTCGATGCCGATCGGCGCGTCGAGCTTGCCCAGCATCTCCTTCGGGCAGACCTGGACGAACTTCCCGATCTCGCTCTCCCAGTGCTGCAGGATCTCGCCCGCCCGGCGCGAGCCGGTCTCCTCCCGGTGACGCTCCACGAGCGCCTTCGCGAGCTCCGCCCAGTGATCCACCGTCACCGGGCAGGTGACGAGCGTCTCCATGTTCATGAACCCCTGCGCCCGCCCTCGGGATCGTAGAGGAAGGCCAGCCCGCCGGTCATGCCGGCGCCGAAATTGGCGCCGATCCGGCCGAGGATCACCGCGATGCCGCCGGTCATGTATTCGCAGCCGTTCGAGCCGCAGCCCTCGATCACCGCATGCGCGCCCGAATTGCGGACCGCGAAGCGCTCCCCCGCCCGGCCGGAGGCGAAGAGATACCCCGCCGTCGCGCCGTAGAGCACGGTGTTGCCGATGATCGTGTTGTCGGCCGCCTGCAGCGGGCTGACCATCGGCGGGCGCACCACGATGGTGCCGCCCGAGAGCCCCTTGCCGACGTAGTCGTTGGCGTCGCCCGAGACCTCGATCTTGAGGCCCGGCGCCGCGAAGGCGCCGAGCGACTGGCCGGCGCTGCCGGTCAGCTTCACGTGCAGGTGGTCGGGCTGGAGCTAGTTGCGCATCCCGAACCGCTTGACGATGTGGCTCGAGGTCCGCGTCCCCACCGTGCGGTAGGTGTTCCGCACGGCGTAGGAGAGCTGCATCTTCTCCCCGTCCTCGAGGAATCGCCGGGCGTCCTTCACGATCTCGGCGTCGAGCGTGTCGGGCACCGCGTTTCTCGGCTGGTCGCGGTCGTAGACGATCTCCCCCGCATCGTCGACGGTGACGAGCAGCGGGTTGAGGTCGAGGTCGTCGAGATGCGCCGAGCCCCGGCTCACCTGGCTCAGGAGGTCGGCCCGCCCGATCACGTCGTCCAAGGACCGCGCGCCGAGCTCGGCGAGGATCTCGCGCACCTCCTGGGCGTAGAAGGTGATGAGGTTCACCACCTTCTCCGCGGTGCCGGTGAACTTCTCGCGGAGCGCGTCGTCCTGGGTGCAGACGCCCGACCGGGCAGGTGTTCGACTGGCATTGCCGCACCATGATGCAGCCCATGGCGATCAGCGCCGCGGTGCCGATGCCGAATTCCTCGGCGCCCATCATCGCCGCCATGACGATGTCGCGGCCGGTGCGCAGCCCGCCATCGGTCCGGAGCGTCACCCGGTCCCGCAGGTCGTTCATCGCCAGCACCTGATGCGCCTCGGTGAGTCCCATCTCCCAGGGCAGCCCGGCATACTTGATCGAGGTCGCGGGAGACGCCCCGGTACCGCCGTTATGCCCCGAGATCAGGATCATGTCCGCCTTGGCCTTGGCCACGCCCGCCGCGATCGTGCCGACTCCGGAGGAGGCCACGAGCTTCACCGTCACCTTGGCCTTCGGGTTGATCTGCTTCAGGTCGTAGATGAGCTGCGCCAGGTCCTCGATCGAGTAGATGTCGTGATGCGGCGGCGGCGAGATCAGCGTCACCCCCGGCGTCGAGTGGCGCAGCTTGGCGATCAGCTTCGTCACCTTCATCCCCGGCAGCTGGCCGCCCTCGCCGGGCTTGGCGCCCTGCGCGATCTTGATCTCCAGCTCCTCGCAATGGAGCAGGTATTCCGCCGTCACCCCGAACCGGCCCCGCGCCACCTGCTTGATCTTGGCCGAGCGGTTGTCGCCATTGCGCGTCCGGGCGTGAAATCCCTTCGGATCCTCGCCGCCCTCGCCGGAATCGGACTTCGCGCCGATCCGGTTCATGGCGATCGACAGCGTCCGGTGCGCCTCGGGTCCACAGCGCGCCGAGGCTCATCCCCGGCGTCACGAAACGCTTGCGGATCGAGGTGATGCTCTCCACCTCCTCGATCGGCACCGGCCGGGCCAGCGGCTTGAAATCCATCAGGTCGCGCAGGTGGATGGCGCTTCGCCTGCGCCATCCGCTTGGAATACTGCTTCCACATCTGGAAGCTCGCCTTGTTGCACGCCATCTGCAGCATGTGCATCGACGTCGCCTCCCAGGCATGGGTCTCCCCCGAGCGCCTGCGCCTTGTAGAAGCCGCCGATGGGCAGGATGTCGCGCCGCCCCATGAAGCCCTGTGCGTGGATGCCCTCCGCCTTCACCTGGATGCCGTTCACGCCGATCCCGGAGATGCGGGACTGCATGCCGGGGAAGATACTCCGCGCACATCGCGCGAGAGAGCCCCACCGCCTCGAAGTTGATGCCGCCGCGGTAGGAGGAGATCACCGAGATCCCCATCTTCGACATGATCTTCAGCAGCCCCTGGTCGATCGCCTTGCGGTAGCGCGAGACGACCTCCGTGAGCGGCCCCTCGAGCAGACCCCGCTCGATGCCGGTCGGCGAGGCTGTCCTCGGCGAGATAGGCGTTCACCGTCGTCGCCCCGCAGGAGATCAGCACCGCGAAGTAATGCGGGTCGATGCATTCCGCCGACCGGACGTTCAGCGAGGTGAAGGTCCGCAGCCCCTTGCCGCGTCAGCCAGGAATGCACCGCGCTCGTCGCCAGGATCATCGGCATCGCGACCCTGTGCTCGTCCACATGCTGGTCGGTCAGGACGATGTGGCCGGCGCCGGAGCGCACCGCCTCCTCGGCCCGCTCGCGGACGCGGGTCAGCGCCGCGCGGAGCGTTCCGGGCCCCTTTCCGCCCTCGAAGGTGCAGTCGATCTCCACCATCGGCGCGTTGAACGCCTCCACCATCCTGTCGAACTGGGCGTTGGCGACGAAGGGGCTGTCGAGGACGATGATCTCGGTCTGGGAACTGTCCTCGTCGAGCACGTTCTTGAGGTTGCCGAACCGGGTCTTCAGGCTCATCACCCGGAACTCGCGCAGGCTGTCGATCGGCGGGTTCGTCACCTGGGAGAAGTTCTGCCGGAAGTAGTGGCTGAGCGGCCGGTAGTTCATCGACAGCACCGCCGCCGGCGTGTCGTCGCCCATGGAGGCCAGCGTCTCCTTGCCGTCCTCCGCCATCGGCGCGAGGATCTGCTCGAGCTCCTCGAGCGTGTAGCCGGCCGCGATCTGCCGGCGGCGGAGTTCGGCGCCGGTGAAGAGCGGCGCCTCGGTGGCCTTCGACAATTCCCCGTCGAGCTCGGTGATCCGGCCGGCCCATTCGCCGAAGGGCTGGGCGGCGGCCAGCTTGTCCTTGATCTGGGCGTCGTGGAAGGAGCTTGCCCTCCTCGAGGTCGATGGCCAGCATCTGCCCCGGTCCGAGCGCGCCCTTCTCGGTCACGTTCGCCTCGTCCACCGGCACCATGCCCGCCTCGGACCCGGCGATGACGATGCCGTCCCCGGTGACGACGTAGCGCATCGGCCGCAGACCGTTGCGGTCGAGCCCGGCGCAGACCCAGCGCCCGTCGGTCATGGCCAGCGCCGCCGGCCCGTCCCAGGGCTCCATCACCGAGTTGCAGTAGGAATACATGTCGCGCCAGGCACGGGGCAGTTCCTCGGCCTGCTTCGACCAGCTCTCCGGGATCATCATGGTCTTGGCCATCGGCGCCGAGCGTCCTGCCCGGACCAGCACCTCGAAGACCAAATCGAGCGCCGCCGAATCCGACGAGCCCTGCGGCACGATCGGCTTGATGTCGTCCGCGAGGTCGCCGAAGGCCGAGGAGGCCATGCGGATCTCGTGGCTCTTCATCCAGTTCAGGTTGCCCTTCAGCGTGTTGATCTCGCCGTTATGGGCGAGCATCCGGAAGGGCTGCGCCAGCCACCATTGCGGGAACGTGTTGGTCGAATAGCGCTGGTGGTAGATCGCGAAGGCGGAGACGAAGCGCTCGTCCTGGAGGTCGGGATAGAAGTTCGCCACGTCCTGGGCGAGCATCATCCCCTTGTAGATGATCGAGCGGCAGGACAGCGAGGAGAGGTAGAGCTGCGGCACGCCCTGGGCGATGGCCTGCTTCTCGATCCGCCGCCGGATGACGTAGAGTTCGCGCTCGAAGGTCTCCTCGTCGGTGCCCTTCGAGTTGGAGATCAGGATCTGCTCGATCTCGGGCCGCGTCGCGTTGGCCTTCTGACCGAGACAGGAGATGTCCACCGGCACGTGCCGCCAGCCGTAGATCGAATAGCCCATCCGCAGGACCTCCGTCTCCACGATGGTCCGGCAGGTCTCCTGCGCGTTGAAGTTGGTGCGCGGCAGGAACACCTGCCCGATCGCCACCAGCTCGTCCCAGCGCGGCTCGTGCCCGGTGCGCCGGATCTGGTCGTAGAAGAACTTCACCGGGATCTGGAGATGGATGCCGGCGCCGTCGCCGGTCTTGCCGTCGGCGTCCACCGCGCCCCGGTGCCAGATCGACTTCAGCGCGCCGATCCCGTTCTCCACCACCCGGCGCGAGGGATCGCCGTCGAGCGCCACCACGAAGCCCACCCCGCAGGAGGAGCGTTCGTCCTCCGGCCTGTAGAGCCCGCGCTCGGCCATGAAGGCGCGCTTGGCTTCCTCGCGGGCGACCCAGTCCTGATCATAGACGGTCATCACGTGTCTCCTTCCGAACCGGGAGCGGAGGGGACTGCCGCCCCGCCCGCATCCTCCGCTGGCATCTTCCGGTACGGACCGTCGCGGGCTTGCCGCCCTCTTCCCGGTCCGCGTTCAAAGTTAGGCGCGAACTCGCCCCCGGTCCAGAGGTCGCAGGGCGATCAGTCAGCACGTATTACCCTTTAACCTTCGGAGCCGGTTCCGGACTCCGCCGGGACTCCGACAGGATTCCGACGGGAATCCGACAGGCCTGCTTCACTCCGCGGCGACGGCGGTTGCCCCTGCGAACTGTGCCATGATCGCCTGCGCCGCCTCGCGCCCGTCGCGGATCGCCCAGACGACGAGGCTCGCGCCCCGCTGGATGTCGCCGCAGGCATAGACGCCGGGCAGGCTCGTCGCATGGGTCTGGAAATCGGCGAGAACCGTGCCCCAGCGCGTGACCTCCAGCCCGTCCACGCCCCAGAGCTTCGGCAGGTTCTCGGGCTCGAAGCCGAGCGCCTTGATCACCAGGTCGGCGCCTTCGGTGTAATCGGCGCCCTCGATCGGCTCCGGCACCTGCCGCCCCGTCGCGTCCGGCTGGCCGAGCCGCATCTTCGCCACGATCACCCCATCGACCGGGTCGCCCTTGAAGCCCTTCGGCGCGGAGAGCCAGACGAACTCGACCCCCTCCTCCTCGGCGTTCGAGACCTCGCGCTGGGAGCCGGGCATGTTCTCGCGGTCGCGGCGGTAGAGGCACTTGACCGATCTGGCGCCCTGGCGGACCGCCGTGCGAACGCAATCCATCGCCGTGTCGCCGCCGCCGATCACCACGACCCGCTTGCCCTCCGCGTTCAGCTCGCCGGAATCGAATTCGGGCACCTCGTCGCCGAAGCCCTTGCGGTTCGAGGCGGTGAGGAAGTCGATCGCCCGCACGATCCCCGTCGCGCCGACGCCCGGCGCCTGCAGGTCGCGCGTCTTGTAGACGCCCGTGGCGATCAGCACCGCGTCGTGGGCGTCGCGGATCTCGTCGAAGCCGATGTCCCGGCCGACATCGCAGTTCAGCCGGAAGGCGACACCGCCCTCCTCGAGCTGGCGCACGCGCTTCATCACCACCTCCTTCTCCAGCTTGAATCCGGGGATGCCGTAGGTCATGAGCCCGCCCACGCGGTCGTAGCGGTCGTAGACCGTGACCTGCACGCCCTCGCGCCGCAGCATGTCGGCGCAGGCGAGCCCGCCCGGCCCGGCGCCGATGATCGCCGCCGATTCGGGGCGCTCCGCGCGCGGCCGGATCGGCGGCACCCAGCCCTCCGCGAAGGCGGTGTCGGTGATGTATTTCTCCACCGCGCCGATGGTGACGGTGCCGTGCCCCGCCTGCTCGATCACGCAATTGCCCTCGCAGAGCCGGTCCTGCGGGCAGATGCGGCCGCAGATCTCGGGAAACGTGTTGGTTTCCTGGCTGATCTCGTAGGCTTCGCGGAGCCGGCCCTCGGCCGTCAGGCGCAGCCAGTCGGGGATGTTGTTGTGCAGCGGGCAATGGGTCTGGCAGTAGGGCACGCCGCACTGGCTGCACCGCCCGGCCTGCTCGCCGGCCTTCTCGGTCGCGAATTCGCCGTAGATCTCGGCGAAATCCATCTTCCGGCTATCGGGCGCGCGCTTGCGCGGCATGTCCCGCCCGACGCTCGTGAACTTCAGCATCTTGTCGCTCGCCAAGGCACAACCCTCCTGCCACACCCCGCCATACCCAATCCCGCTCCACTATAAAAGACCTTAACCAAGCCTTAAGGAAGTAACCATGACCTAAAAATTGATAAACCCAAGGTCCGCTGCCTGATTGGGTAGATACCAGCCTAGGCAAACGGCCGATCCGGCCATTTTTTCGGCCTTTGAATTTCCGGGGGCTTCTCTATGGCTGCGAACGCTGATCCCTCACGGCCGAAGGTCATGCCGCTCTTCCATCTCTTCCTCGTCGCCATCGTCCAGGGCATCACGGAATTTCTCCCGGTCAGTTCCTCCGGTCATCTGATCCTGCTGCCGGTGGTGACCGGCCACGCCGACCAGGGGCTCGCCATCGACGTGGCAGCGCATTTCGGCACCCTCGGCGCTGTCATTCTGTTCTTCTGGTCCGATGTCCGCCTCGCCGCCTCGGGCATCCGCTCCCTCTTGGCCGGCCGCATCGAGGACCAGGGCGCCTGGCTCGCGCTCTGTCTCGCGATATCGACCGTACCGGTGGTGCTCGCCGGCCTCGTCCTCAGCTTGACCGGGCTCGAGGAAACGCTGCGGTCCGTCGCCCTGATCGGCTGGACGACCATCATATTCGGCCTCCTGCTATACTGGGCCGACAGGACCGGCAGCAGCTGTCGCGGTACCGAGGCCTGGTCCCTGCGTCACGCCGCGATCATGGGCCTGTGGCAGGTTCTCGCACTCATCCCGGGCACCTCACGGTCGGGCATCACGATCACGGGCGCGCGACGACTCGGCTATGCCCGCACCGACGCCGCGCGCTTGTCGATGCTCATGTCGATCCCGACGATCATCGCCTCGGCCTCTCTCCTCGGAATCGATGTCGCGCGCGACGCCGATGCGGCGCTGGTGCAAGAGACGGCCGTCGCAGCCGTCCTCTCGCTCGCAGCCGCTCTCCTCGCGCTCAAGGTAATGTTCCGACTGCTCGAAAGCGTCAGCTTCACGCCCTACGTCGTCTACCGGATGATCCTCGGCGTCGCGCTGCTCGGCTACGCTTATCTCTGAGCGTCAGGAAAACCCGGAGCGATTGGACCCGCCCGAGACGCCGCCCGGACCGGACCGGAGATTGTCCGCCGATTCCTTCGAGGACGCGTATTGCCCGGATGGCCGGAAGCGCCAGAGATAATCCGGCAGGACCGCCTCGGTGGACATCGGGGTGATGTCCAGATCGGCGAAGGTCTTCACGCCCTCGCCAACCACGTTGTCCCGACCGAGATTGCGGACCTGATCCAGGGTCAGCGGGCCGCGGATGCCGTTGAAGGTGAGCGTACGGAGAGCGTCGAAACCCCGTCCCATGAGCTTTGCCACAGGCATCGGTACGTTCACGATCATCGCGCGGCGCTTGATGACCGCGAGCATTTCCCGCATCCATTCCGTGAAGGTCGAGACGTCCGGGCCGCCGAGTTCGTAGATGCCGGGCTCCGCCTCGCCCATGATCCCCTTCTGGATCGCCGCAGCGACGTCGTCGACATAGACGGGCTGAAATCTCGTGCCGCCGCCCACGACCGGAAGGAGCGGCGCCATCCGCGCCATCCCTGCAAAGCGGTTGAAGAACTCGTCCTCGTGCCCGAAGATGATGGACGGGCGCACGATCATGGCCGAGGGGAACGCTTCCAGAATCGCCTTCTCGCCCGAGGCCTTGGTGCGCGCGTAATCGCTTGCCGAGGTTTCCGACGCGCCGATCGCCGAGACATGCACCAGCCGGGGAACGCCCTCTTCGGCGGCGATCCGGGCGATCCGCGCGGCACCGGAATGCTGCAGCGCCTCGAAGGTCTGCCGGCCGCGCTCCTCGAGGATGCCCACGCAATTGACCACGGCATCGGCGCCCCTGGTGACGTCGCGCACGCTGTCGTCGTCGCGGATGTTGCAGAAGACCGGCTCGACCTGTCCCACCACGCCATAGGTCCGCACGAAGGGGCAGTCGTTCGGCCGACGGACCGCGCATCTGATACGCCATCCCTCCGCGGCCATGCGGCGAGCGACGTAGCGGCCGACGAAGCCGGTGCCGCCGAAGATCGTAACGAGGCTCATGCTGCCCTCCCGGTCACGCGCTCCTCCGGGTCGTAGGACGGCCCCCGCTCCGAGACAAGGCGCGTCGCCTCCCGGCTTCCCGGCGGTTGACACCCTTGAAGCGCGAAGATAGAGGCCCGTTGCACGACGCCTGCCCAGGTGGCGGAATGGTAGACGCGCTAGCTTCAGGTGCTAGTGTCCGTATGGACGTGGAGGTTCGAGTCCTCTCCTGGGCACCATTGTCGATCCAGAAAATTCATGGATTTCAGGGGCTTCGGTAGATGACAACGCCGAAAGTGCCCCTTGACTTGCTCCACATGCTGCTGTCCTGCATGAGGTGGAGAAGGGATCATCGCACCGGCGAATATCTGGATGGTGCTTCCATGAGCGGGCACGCCGGAATGGGTGCGGCCAACCGGCCGTCCGCGGGGATGTTGCCTCGATTCTGTTCATCCCGGTGGCGATGACCTGCCGCGTTTGACGCAAGCCATCGGCGGACCCTAGAGACAACAATACCGGGAAAAGCGCGAGCAGCCAACAGGTTGGCGTCCGGGCCTCCTACCTCGCATATCATTCGCCGTGGCGGAGATGGGCGACGCTTCGGCAAGTCTTTTCGAAATCGCACGGCTGGCATTTCGTCAGAGGATAGGTCCGAGGATGGCGAGCGCGTTGTTCCAGAGGCGGATTCTCCGCGACCACGCACGCACCTCGGCCAGCGCCACGGGACTGCTGTCAGCGATATAGGCGTCCTGGCGGACGCGCATGGCGGCGGTCAGAGCGGGATCGTGCAGCAGGATGTTGTTCTCGTAGTTCAGATCGAAGCTGCGCCGGTCCATGTTCGCCGATCCGATCAGCGTGAGTTCTCCGTCCATGGTCATCGACTTGGTGTGCAGAAGCCCCGGCCGGTACTCGTGGATCTTCACTCCGGCTGTCAGCAGATCCTCGTAGTAGGACCGGCTCGTCGCGCCGACGGCGAAATCGTCGTTGCGCGCCGGGAAGACGATGGTGACGTCGACCCCGCGATTGGCAGCGGCGCAGAGCGCGGCCTGGATAGAGGCGTCCGGCACGTAGTAGGGTGTCGTGATCACCAGTTCCCTGTGCGCGGCGTACATCACGCTTTCGAACATCTCCGGCATCGCCGAATGCCTGGCGGTCGGTCCGCTCGCCACGACCTGCGCCGTGAAGCCGGGGCCTTGGGCTCCGAGCGGCGCGCGCAGGACATCGCTGATGTCCTCGTCAAAGTTCGCCATCCAGTCGCTGGCGAAGAGATGCTGGTTCTGGCGGACCACCGGACCTTCGAAGCGCATAACCGTGTCGACCCAAGGCGCATATTTCGCCTTGGGCAGGAAGGCGGGGTCGGCGCAGTTCTGACTGCCGCAATAGGTGACGCGGTTGTCGATCACGAGGATCTTGCGGTGGTTGCGCAGATCGACCCGCCCGTTGAATGTCCGGAGTAGCGGGTTGCCGACCTCCAGGGCGCGCGCGAGTCGGATGCCCGCCTCGCCCATCTCCCTCCAGTGCGGGCTCTTGATGAGGTCGCGCGAGCCGAGATCGTCGACCATGGCGCGGCACACGACCCCTCGCGCCGCCGCCCGCTTCAGCGCCTCGACCATCTTTCGGCCGTTGTCGTCCGGCAGCCAGATGTAGAACATCAGGTGGACATGCTCGCTGGCCGCATCGATATCCGCGACCATCTCGTCGATCGCACTGTCAGAATCGTCCATCAGTCGGGCGCGGTTGCCGCCGATCGGGGCATATCCGCTGATGGACTGTCCCACCTTGAACAAGGGCGCGTAGGCGTCCGGCACAGCCCGCGTCGGCTCCAGCTCGCCCCAGCCCGGGGTCTCGTCCGGTCGGGGCAGCGCGGCGATGATACGGGTGAGCCGAGCGACCCGCCTGCGACCAATGCTCGTCTCGCCGAGGAGCAGGTAGGCGACGATACCCGCGACGGGCAGGGAGAACAGCACGGCGAGCCAGGCCACCCGTGCCGTCGGATCGCGATGCGGGCGCAACAGGACACGCGCTGCGCAGGCCAGTACCGCGATGTAATGCAATGCAATCCAGATCATGCGCCTCTCCTGCTTGCGCGCCGCCGTCGTCGGCTGCTCCGAACTGGCTGAGAGTGTAGCGGCTCTCGCGCCTGCGGGTCAGCCATCCGACTGCGCATGAATAGCATCAATGGCGCGGATCGCGCCCGCGTCCTGCAGGGCTCCGAAGGCGCGCTGCGGGACGCCCGGCGCGTCCGCCGCTATGGCAGATCCCCCATCGTCAGCCGAAGCCTCTCGAGCGACGTCGGCTGCAGGGCGCCGGGTGGCGCGAAAGGGTTGGAGAACGAGTAGATGAGGTAGAACACGATTCCGGAATAGACGGCGAACAGGCCGAGCACGGCGATGTTGCGCCGTGTCGGCGCGAAGGTGAAGTATCCCGCCGACATCAGGACCAGCCCCGAGATCGCCGCAAACCAGAAGGGCTGCCGGGCGGTCTGGAAGCTGTGGCTCTCCCGCAGGTCGCGCAGCTCGGCCAATCGTCTCGCATTGTCGGCAAGCGCGGTTCGAAGCATCTGCAGACGTGGCGTGTCTCCCTCGAGTGCGAGGGTCGCCGTGTAGATGGTATCCCATTCGCGCCAGGCTCTTTCGCTGAGCCCTTCACCGCGCGCCAATGCCGGCCATTCCTCGTCAAGGACGATCTGTACATAGCGGCGCGAGGAATCCCGGATCGCAGTGGTTTCGGCGCCACCGTGGCGCGCGGCGTCGGAATAGATGTTTCCGACGACCCGTGCCTCGCCGATGACGTCGGTTTCCAGCGTGCGGAAGCCGAGCGCGAGCTGCGCGAAGACGAGGGCGATGATCAGGCCGTGCAGAGCCGAGATGCGGAACACCACGGAGCTCGCGAGATCCTTGGTCGCCTCCTCTACGTGCCGCCCCGCAATGCGGTGGGCGACGAGGTAGACGGCGATGACGGTGCAGATCGTCGCCAGCAGGATTGCGCAGGCTGCCGCGATACTGTGGGTCAACGCTCTCCCTCGCCCGCCGCCTGCGGCCCGGCTTCAAGTGACTTCAAATGAGCTCCGGCAAATTCAGCCATTGAATGGTCTGTTCGGTTCCTGCCGCGCAGCAGCGCCGCCCGAGGTGGCAGCCGGCGCCATCGCCCCGAGGCCTCAGAACCGTGCCGTGACGCCGATCAGCGGACCGGAGAGGTCGATGGTGACATCGCCTTCGCCGAAATCCTTCTCGATCGTCATGTGACGGTAGCCGAGCTGGGTCGACCAACGCTCGTCGAAACGGTAACCCACGCTGCCGAAAACCTGCCACGTCGTGTTGTCCGCGGTCAGTCCACCGTCGACGAAGGCCGTCGCGAACCATTTCTCGTTGAACGGCACGATAGCGCGCACGGCGACCAACGGCACCACCCAGCTTGTGTCCTGGCTGGACTCGAAGTCCGGGCGGCTGTCGGCGGAATTGAGACGGATATCGAGACCGATGCCGAAGGCACGAAATCCACCGCCGGCATCCAGGATGAGATGCGTGTCCTCGTAGGTGCGGTAGAGGGCGTAGCCGCTGAAGGCGGTGACCTCGGTCTCGAGGTCCGCATCGCTGAACCGCAGGTCGAGCGGCGAGTCCGCATCGGCGGAGAGCTTGGCGTAGAGCAGGTCGCCGATCAGTCCCCAGCGGCCGTTCCGGGCCTCGAGCGTTCCCATGAACGCCATGTCCAGCGCATCGAGCGCGTCGCTGCCGGTGGCATCCGATTCGACCTCGCCGAACCGCGTGCCTGCACTCGCCGACAGGCCGGGAACCCAACCGTAGAGCGAGGCGGACAACGTAAAATCCTGCGCGGATGCCGGCCCTGCAGCGAGCAGGATGAAACCTGCGATCACCTTCGTGTTCATCGAGACGCTCCTGTGCGTTAGCCGCGCTGGGGCGACGATGCCCTTCCAGCCCTCGTGGATCTGACCATTACGCGCCAAAGAATGGAAGCGGACTGCCGCGATAACGGGCGCTGAGGCCCACCTTGCGGTCTCTCGGCGGCAGTGCTCACTCGCCGACCGTTGCCGCTCGGCGGTAGCTCGTCGGCGTCACGCCGGTGAACCGGCGAAAGGCGCGCGAGAAGTGCTGCGGACTTCCGTAGCCCGACATCATGGCGACATCGATGATCCTGGCGGATCGCTCGGAGAGGAGGTTGCGCGCGTGCTCGAAGCGCGCCTCTTCCACGATCCCGGAGAAGGACTGGCCGCCCAGACGGAGCTTGCGCTGAAGCGACCGCCTGCTCATGCCCGCGATCTCGGCGGCCAGGGCGAGGTCGGGTTGGCCACCGTCGAAATACGGCAGGATGGCGGCGATGTGCGACGTCTGCAGGGACGCCATCGAGGCATGTCGCGCTGCGAGGAACCCCAGATGGGATTGTCAGGTTGATGGTGCTGCGGAGGCCGGGTAGCCGGCTCGCATGCTGAACCTCGACGATCTCGCGCGCCTCAAGGGACATCGCTTTCCGCGGACGGTCATCGGCTACGCCGTCTGGGCGTATCACCGCTTCGCTCTGAGCCTGCGCGATGTCGAGGATCTTCTCGCGGAGCGCGGGGTCATCGTCTCCCACGAGACGATCCGGACCTGGGTCGCGAAGTTCGGGGCGCAGTTCGCCGCGAAGATCCGACGCGACCGGCCTGGGCCAGCCGACCGATGGCATCTCGACGAGGTTGTCCTCAAGATCAACGGCGTCAGACATTGGCTCTGGCGGGCGGTCGATGGTGAGCCGGATCAGCGAATGATCCGGGGATCATTCGCCCGGCGAACGGCGACGTGCTGGAGATCCTCGCGCAGTCGCGCCGCGACACCGCGGCCGCCAAACGGTTCATGCGCAAGCTCTTCAAGCGTTGGGGCCTGCCGCGGGTGATGGTGACCGACAAGCTCGGGTCCTATCCGGCCGCGAAGGCGAAGATCGCCCCGAGCCTCGAACACCGTCGCCATAAAGGCATCAACAACGCCGCCGAAGCCTCCCACAGGCACACCCGGCGTCGGGAGAAAATCATGGGTCGGTTCAAGTCCCCGCGACAGGCCCAGCGGTTCCTGTCGGTCCATGACCAGACAGCCGCCATCTTCCGCCCGCGCCGTCACCGCCTCTCCGCCCGTTCCTACCGCCACGCAAGACAAGATGCGTTCGACCTCTGGGCAACCTACACGACCGAACTGCCCGCGTGAGCGATGGCAGGCTGCAGCTTGTCCGTCCCTCTCAAACAAGCTGACAATCCACACCTCGCTGACGCTCCCGCCCTACAGCCCGGAGCTGAACCCGATCGAAAACATCTGGCAGTTCCTCCGCCAGAACCTCCTCGCGAACCGCGTGTTCGACAGCTACGAAACCATCGTCGCCGCCTGCTGCGATGCCTGGAACGCACTCATCGCAACCCCGGAACGCCTCGCCTCCATCACCTCGCGTAACTGGGCGCAGGTCAGCGGATGATGCCGCTGGTATGATATGCGCGCTGGCGCGCGCAGACTAGGGGTGCGCGCTGGCGCGCGCAGACTAGGGGCGCGCGCCCGGCACGCGCGGACCGCCTATCGCAGGATCGGCACCGTCCGGTCCGCGTCGTCGCGGCGGAACTCGCCCGTAGCCTGCCGCACCACGATACAAGCCCCCTGCAGGGCCAGCGCCGCCATCACGCTCGCCACGGCGATGTCGGGCCATCCCGTCCCGGTGCCGAAGACGCCGAGCGCTGCGGCCAGCACGGCGCAATTGGCGATCACGTCGTTCCGCGAGCAGATCCAGACCGAGCGCTGGTTGGCGTCCCCCTCCCGCCATGCGGCGAGGAGCGCGAGGCAGGCGGCGTTCGCGGCAAGCGCGGCGATCCCGACGCCCCCCATCGTCGTCCAGCCCGGCACGGTGCCGTGGAGCGCGTGCCAGAGCACGCTGCCGACGACCCAGAGCCCGAAGAGCCCCATGGAGACGCCCTTCACCAGCGCCGCGCCGGCCCGCAGCCGCAGATGCGATCCGAGGACCATGAGGCTGATCCCGTAATTGGCGGCGTCGGCGAAGAAGTCGAGCGCGTCGGCCTGCAGCGCCGCCGATCCGGCAGCGAGCCCGGCGACGATCTCGACCGCGAACATCGCCGCATTGATCGCCAGCACCACCCGGAGGATCGTGCGATAGCGCCCCGCGGCGGGGACGGAGGCGCATGAATTGGTCGCGCAGCAGGGCATCGTGGGGCCTCCCCGGGTCTGACGGAACTCCGACGGGATTCCAACAGGAATCCGACGGAAATCCGACATCAACCGTAATGGGCGACGGGCGTTCCGGCCACCGCCGACATGTTCAGCAGCCCCCGTGCTGTGATCGACGAGGTCACGATATGCGCGCGGTTGCCCATGCCCATGAGGATGGGCCCGACTTCCAGACCTTTCGCCTTCATCTTCAAGATGTTGCGCACGCCTGAGGCGGCGTCGGTATTGGCGAAGACCAGCACGTTCGCGGCTGCTTCGAGCCGCGAATTGGGGAAGATCCGCTCCCGGACGCCCGGATCGAGCGCCGCATCCGCATGCATCTCGCCCTCGTAGACGAAGTCCCGCTCCTCCCCGTCCAGGATCTCCAGCGCCGCCCGCATCCGCACCCCCGTGTCGCAGTCGAAGTTGCCGAATTGCGAGTGGGAACAAAGGGCTACGGCCGGCTCCACACCGAAGCGCCGGACATGCCGCGCCGCGCCCAGGGCGGTCTCCGCGATCTGCTCCGGGCTCGGCGCGGGATGGACATGCGTATCGGTCACGAATAACGGCCCGTCCTCCAGGATCATCAGGCTCAGCGCCCCCACCGGATGGCAGCCCCCGAAGGCCAGGACCTGGGTGACGTAATTTAGATGCCACAGATACTGCCCGTAGGTGCCGCAGATCAGGCTGTCGGCCTCCTCCCGGCGGACCATGACCGCGGCGATGGCGGTGGCGTTGGTGCGCATGATCGCTTTGGCGATGTCGGGCGTGACGCCCCGCCGCTGCATGATCTCGTGGTAGGTCGTCCAGTAGTCGCGATATCTGGGGTCGTTGTCGGGCGACACGATCTCGAAATCGGTCTCCGGCCGGATCGCCAGGCCGGCGCGTTCGGCCCGGAGCGCGATGACGTCGGGCCGGCCGATGAGGATCGGCCTGTCGGTCGTCTCCTCGAGCATGGCATTCGCCGCGCGGAGCACCCGCTCGTCCTCGCCCTCCGCGAAGACGATGCGCCGCGCCGCCGTCGCGGCCGCGTCGAAGACCGGGCGCATGATGAGGGAAGACCGGAACACGCTCGCGTCGAGCCGCCGCTTGTAGGCCTCGAGATCCTCCAGCGGCCGCTCGGCGACGCCGGTCTCCATCGCGGCCTTCGCGACCGCGGGCGCGACGACGCCCATCAGGCGGGGGTCGAACGGCTTCGGGATGAGGTAGTCCGGACCGAAGGTGAGTTGCTCGCCCTGATAGGCGGCGGCGGCCTCGGCCGAGGTCGTCCGCCGGGCGAGCGCCGCGATGCCCTCGACGCAGGCGATCTTCATCTCGTCGTTGATGGTCTTAGCGCCGACATCGAGCGCGCCCCGGAAGATGAAGGGGAAGCAGAGGACGTTGTTGACCTGGTTCGGGAAATCCGACCGCCCGGTCGCGATGAGCGCGGTCGGCGCGACGCGCCGTGCCTCCTCCGGGTCGATCTCGGGATTGGGGTTCGCCAACGCGAAGATGATCGGGTCCGCCGCCATGCGCTGGACCATCTCGGGTTTCAGCACGCCCGGACCGGACAGGCCGAGGAAGAGATCCGCACCCCCGATCACCTCTGCCAGGGTTCGCGCACCGCCGGGCTGGGCATAGGCCGCCTTCTGCTCGGTCATGCCGGTCTCGCGCCCCTCGTGGACGAGCCCGTCGAGATCGCAGAGCCAGACGTTCTCGCGCTTCACCCCCAGCTTGCACAGCAGGTCGAGGCAGGCGATCCCGGCCGCACCGCCGCCGGTGGAGACGATCTTGAGGTCCTCGAACCGCTTGCCGGAAACGTTCAGCGCGTTGGTGGCCGCCGCGCCGACGACGATCGCGGTGCCATGCTGGTCGTCGTGGAAGACCGGTATCCCCATCCGCGCCCTGCAGCTCCGCTCGACGATGAAGCAGTCCGGCGCCTTGATGTCCTCGAGATTGATCGCCCCGAAGCTCGGCTCAAGCGCGCAGACGATATCGGCGAGCTTCTCGGGGTCGGGTTCGTCGAGTTCGATGTCGAAGCAATCGATGCCGGCGAACTTCTTGAAGAGCACCGCCTTGCCCTCCATCACCGGCTTGGAGGCCAGCGCGCCGATATTGCCCAGACCGAGCACCGCGGTGCCGTTGGTCACCACCGCCACGAGATTGCCGCGCGCCGTGTAGTCCCGGGCCGTCGTCGGATCCGTTTCGATCTCGCGGCAGGCTTCGGCAACGCCGGGTGAATAGGCGAGCGCGAGATCGCGGCCGTTGGCGAGGGGCTTCGTCGCCTGCACCTCGAGCTTGCCGGGCTTCGGATAGCGGTGGTAGTCGAGCGCCGCCTCGCGCTGGGTCGTGGCCTTCTCGTCGCTCATCTCGCGACCTCCGAACTGAACTGTGCGCCGCAAGGATCCGAAGACCCGTGCGGCCGGGATCCCAGTAGGGTCAGTAGGTCAGGCCGAGCGCAAGTCCGCCGAGGAGATAGGCGAAGGCCGTGATGAGCAGGATGCCGACGACGTTGAGCACGACCCCGCCCCGCGCCATCTGTCCGATCGTCACTGCTCCAGAGCCGAAGACGATGGCGTTCGGCGGCGTGCCCACCGGCAGCATGAAGGCGCAGGTCGCCGCGAAGGCGGCCGGGATCAGGAGCGACATGGCGTCGATGCCGATCCCGGCCGCGATTCCGCCGAGCACGGGGATGAAGGTCGCGGCCGTCGCCGTATTGGAGGTCACCTCGGTCAGGAAGATCACCAGGCCGACCACCGACATGAGGATGAGGATCACCGGCAGCGCGCCGAGCCCGCTCACCTGTTCGCCGAACCAGCTGTCGAGGCCGGTTGCCGCGACCGCCGCGGCAAGGCTGAGACCACCGCCGAAGAGCAGGAGCACCCCCCAGGGGAGACCGTCCTCGGCGTCGGACCAGTCGAGAACCATCCGCCCGGCGCCGTTTCCAGGCAGAAGGAAGAGGGCGAGCCCGGCGGCGATCGCGATCGCGGTATCATCGAGAACGCCGAGCGCCTCGATGCCCGTGATGTCGGAGAGAAGGCCCGGCACGATCCAGAGGAAGGCGGCGCCCACGAAGACGGCGAGCACCATCTTCTCGGCCTGGCTCATGGGCCCGAGCTCGGAGATCTGCCCGTCGATCATCTCCCGACCGCCCGGGATTTCGTCGAGCCTGAAGGTGTAGAGGACGCGCGTCATCAGCACCCAGGCGATCAGGATGAAGGTGAAGGCGAGAGGGACGCCGACGAGCATCCAGTTGACGAAGCCGATCTCCTGCCCGAGTTCGTCGGCGACGTAGCCGGCGACGATGGCGTTCGGCGGGCTTCCGAGCAGCGTGCCGAGCCCGCCCATGCTGGCCGACCAGGCGATGGCGAGGACGAGGCAGACCCCGAAGCCCCGGATGTTCGGATCGGCGATCACGTCGGAGACGCGCTTTCCGGCGTGAAGATCCTCGCCCACTTCGGAGGACTGGTCGGTGGCCTTGCTGCGCTCGACCACGAGGGTGAGGATCGACAGGCCGATCGGCAGCATCATCAGGGTGGTTGCCGTGTTCGACACCCACATCGAAAGGAACCCCGTGGCGAGCATCATCCCGAGAATGATCCGGCGCGGCTCGACGCCGACCTTGGAGAGGGTCTGCAGGGCGATTCGCCGGTGCAGGTCCCATTTCTGCATCGCGATGGCGATCAGGAACCCGCCCAGGAACAGGAAGACGATGGAGCTCGCGTAGGGCGCGGTGGCGTCCGAGACGCTCTGCCCGGCCAGGGCCGGCAGGAGCACGATGGGCAGAAGCGAGGTCGCCGCGAGCGGGATCGCTTCCGTCATCCACCAGATCGCCATGAGCGTGGCGATGGCCGCGACTGCGCGGGCCTCCGGGGAGAGGTTTTCCGAACCGCCGAGCAGGAGCCAGACGATCCCCGCAACCGCCAGACCGGCCGCGCGCAGTCCCCAGGTCCATTTCGGATCGCGGTGCGACGGACCGGACATCTCGTCGAGCTGATCTGCATTCGCGTCTTCTCTGCTGTTTTCCGGCATTGGTTCCTCCTCCCTCGCTATGCGAAACGCGCCCATGCGCCGAACCACGGGACAAGCTGGATCGCCGGGGCCGGTTTGCCACAAGGAACCTGCATCCCGGCGTCGGGCGGCATCGTCTTGCCGCGACCCGCGCTGGCCCTCGGCGTCATCCCACTATGGCGGGATCGAAACGCGGCGGTTTCTGGACCGTGAACACTTGTCTCCTGCGCGTTCCACGCGGAGATCGGACAGAGGATCGGCCGATCCGGATGCGGGAGGGGCCCGTAGCTGCTCCGCCCGGCGGAGCCCGGGGCTGGTCTTCTCGGGAACGTGACGGCATTGTCCCGCCGGTGGAGCCGCGCGACATTGGCCCTGCGGGAAACTTTGCTAATGTCGCGCTCGTTCCAAAGCGGATCGCCCAAATCGGAGAATGTGGTCCATGTTTCGTGAAATCCTTTCGTCCCGCATCGGACCTGCGCTGCTGGCCCTCCCAGCGGTCGCGAGCCTTCCGGCCGCGGCGAACGCCTATGTCGGCCCCGGAGCCGGCCTGACCGCGATCGGGACTGTGATCGCGCTGGTCGCGGCCGTGCTTCTCGCCATCGTCGGCTTCGTCTGGTATCCGATCAAGCGGCTCCTGGCGAAGCGTCGCACGGGCGAGCCGAACACCTCGACCGGACCGGTCGGCAAGGGGAGCGGCGAGTGACGACCGCAGCTCTGCTGCTGAGTCTTCTCGCCTTCATCGCCGCGCTGCGGGTCCTGAAGGCGCAGGAGGTCGCCACGCGAATCGTGGCGACGGCGCAGGAACTCGATCCTGGTGATTTCCAACCGCGACCTCACCGACGACGAAAAGGAGGCGCGCATCCGCCGGTCCTCGGTGCGGATGTTCGGGAGCTTCTTCGCGATCACGGGGATCGGCGTCGCCGCGACCGGAGCGGCCGCCGTGGTCGTATGGGCCGGCGCGGCGGCCGGGCTCTACACGGTCGCGGAGGCGGTGGCGCTGGCCGTCAGCTGGCCCTTCCTCATCGGGTGCTCGATCGCCGCGGTGGCCCTTTGGGTCGCACTCGACCGGGTCGGAGGGAAGAAGCCCGCCGAGGCCGGGCATGCGGCGTCCGAGGAGGTGCCCTATTCTCCGCTCGACAAGGCCCTGCACACCTACGCATTCACCTCGCCGGACCGCCAGAAGCGGCTGGGGTCGCTGGAGAACCGCCTCTATCGCCGCCGGATCGACCCGGACCTCGCGGCGCGGCCGGTCTTCGTGACCTCGCTGCCCCGGGCGGGCACGACGATCATGCTCAACGTCCTCGCGCAGATGCCGGAATTCGCTTCGGCGACATACCGGCACATGCCCTTCACGCTGTCGCCGCTTCTCTGGGGCGGCTTCTCGGGCGCTTTCCGCAAGACCGGCGAGGTCTCCGAGCGCGCTCACGGCGACGGTATCGAAGTCGGAATCGACAGCCCGGAGGCCTTCGAGGAGATGGTCTGGATGGCATTCTGGCCGGACCATTACGAGAGCGACCGGATCCGGACCTGGTCCGCCAACGAGCGGGACGCCGAGTTCGAATCCTTCTTCCGCATGCATGTCGCGAAGATCGTCCGCACGAAGCCCGGCGCGCGCCGCTACATCTCCAAGAACAATGCCAACATCGCGCGACTGGCCCTGCTGCACCGGCTGTTCCCCGATGCCTCCTTCCTCGTCCCGATCCGCGATCCGCGCAGTCAGGTCGCCTCGCTCATGCGCCAGCACGAAAGATTCACCGACCTCCACGGCCGCGAGCCGTTCGCGCGTCGATACATGGAGGGGATCGGCCATTTCGAGTTCGGCGGGGCGCTGAGACCGATCGATTTCGGCGAGCGTCTCGATCCCGCGGAGGCTGGCGGTCCCGATTTCTGGCTCCGGAACTGGATCGGCGCCTTCGAATTCGTTCTCGCCACCGCGCCGCAGGGGACGATCTACGTGGATCACGACGCGCTCTGCTCCGATCCCGCCCCCCGCCTCGCCGCGCTCGGCGAGGCGCTCGGCTGCGACGACACCGACTCGCTCGTGTCGCTGTCGGGCACATTTCGCCCCTCGGCCGAACCGCCCCGCCTGGCGGGCGCCGATCCCGCCCTCCTCGAGAGGGCGTCCGACCTGCACCGCGACCTCTGCGGCCGGTCCCTGTCCCCGCGCTCAGGCAGGGCGCGCATGGAGTCCTCGGCATGAAGAAGCCCCTTTCCGACCGGTTGGCACCGGTCGTCTTCGCGATCTCCATCGCCGCACTCGGCGTGCTCTACGGGACGGTCGCGTCCTGGTGGGGATGGTTCCCGGCGCCGCAGATCGGCCTCGCACACCGCACGATGCTCGATCTCAAGCAGAACTGGCGCAACGATTTCGCGCTCGAACCGACGCGCCACCTCGTCGCGCCCGACGACAGCGGCGAGCATCCCGATCCCGAGCGGGGCTTCACCATCTACGACGAGGCGGAAATGCAGCCCGGATACACGCTTATCGCCGGGCTGAACGCGGAGCGGGATTTGTCCTTTCACGTGGTGCGGCTCTACGACGAGACCGGCGAGGAGGTGCATCACTGGCCTATCCGGTACGGGCTCTTCGACGACGAGACGAAGCCGCAGAACGTCATGCTGCACGGTCTCGAGGTCTTCAAGGACGGATCGCTCGCGGTAACTTTCGACGCCGGACAGGCGCTCGCGCGCGTCGATGCCTGCGGCGAACCCATGTGGGTCGCCAACGGGCGCTACCATCACTCGCTGAACCGCGACGGGGAGGGCCACATCGTGTCCCTCCGGGACGACAACATCGTCTGGATCGACGAGGAGACGGGAGAGGAACTGCGCGCGCTCAATATCAGGGAGGACATCTCCCGGGCCCGCAACGGCGAGCAGCAGGGCTATCTCGACATTCGGACGCGCACCCCGGAAAACGCCGATGAGGAAATGCGCTATCTCGAGGATCCTTTTCATCCCAACGACGCCGAGCCGCTGCGCGCCGAGATGGCAGAGGCCTTCCCGATGTTCGAGACGGGCGACGTCCTCGTCAGCATGCGGGAACTCAATCTCTTGACGGTGATCGATCCCGAGACCGGCGAGATGAAATGGTGGCAGCACGGACCCTGGATCAAACAGCACGATCCGGACTTCCAGCCGGACGGAACGATCACCGTCTTCGACAACGCAACCGGAACCGGCAGGTCGAAGATTCCGCCGCATCGACCCCTCGGACGGGAAGATGTCGACCCTTTTCGCAGGCAACGAGGAAGTTCCGTTCTACTCTTGGCGGCGGGGCAAGCACCAGCTCCTTCCCGCCGGCCACATCCTGATCACCGAGGCGGAGCATGGCCGCGTCCTCGAGATCGCGCGGGACGGCCGGCCGGTGCGGGAGCGTCACGTGGTGTGGGATTCGGACAGCAACGTCATTGTGACCGAGGCGAGGCGGATTCCGGAGGATTTCTTCGACGACGGCCTTCCCTCCTGCGCGGAGGAGGTGGCCACGGGCGTCTCGGAGGATGAAAGCCAAGGCGGCTGAAGGGGAGCCGCACCCGGACCGCCCTACCGGAGTGACGCCGGTATAGGGCGCCGTCCCCTCAACCCCGCCCGGTCGCGATCCGCCGGAACCTCCCGACAAGTTTCCGGATCGCGGCGCAGCCAACCCGGTTCGACGCGCGGCCACGGGGGCACCCCCCGCGACCCGCCTTGATCGCCGGGGCTTTGCGAAGGCTTAATCCCGATCTGTCAGATCCTCTTCACGGAACCTGACGGGAACGAGGCGTGGCGGACGGTACGGACGATCCTTCCGAAGGTTTGAGCGAAGCGGCAGATCTCGTCGCCCGGGGCATACGGCGTGCCGCACCGGGATCGACCTGGATCGCGCTGCTTGCCATTTGCTTCGACGTGCCTGCGCTCTCGACGGCGCTCTGGTTCGCGCAATACGCGTCGGTCCCCGCGTCCGACTTCTCGGCCGTCTGGGCGGCGCTGGGGGCAGTGCTCGCCGCGACGGGGGTCAGCGCGATTCTGGCCTGTGGCAAGGGTTATTCTCCGGCCTCCCTGCGCCGGGTAAAGCGATCGCTCCCGGACGCCGCCTTGGCTCTGGCGGTGCCGGTCTCGCTTCTCGCGCTCGCCCAACCGGAACAGAGCGCCGTGCCGTTCGCTCTCTGCGCCTGCGTGGCACTTCTCGCGGTCTGTCTTCCCACCCGCCTCGTCGGCGCCGCCTTGGCCCGCTGGCTGATGGAAACCCGTCTGCTCGACCGCCGCGCCGTGATCGCCGGCGGTGGCGAGAATGCCGAACGCCTGATCCGGGGTCTCGCCGCACGGCCCGGCACCGACATCCGGATCCACGGCCTCTTCGACGATCGCGACGATTCGCGCTCGCCCATCCAGGTCCTGAGCGTGCCGAAGCTCGGCGGCTACGAGGATCTCGTCCGGTTCGTCCGTGCTTCCGAGATCGACATGGTCATCATCTCCCTGCCACTCGAGGCGGAGCGACGGATCAACTGGCTGCTCGAGGCGTTCAGGGTGCTGCCGGTCGAGGTGCGCCTCTCGGCGTTCAGCCGGGGCTACGCCTTCGCGCCCTCCGACCCCGATCCCCTGATCTCGGCGATCCGGCGCAGCTTCTCGCCGGACGTCCGCTTCGCCAAGCGTCTGCTCGATCTCGCCTTCGCCTCGACGGCGCTTCTCGTGCTGGCGCCCGTCATGCTCCTCGCGGCTTTCGCGATCCGCCTCGACAGCCCCGGCCCGGTCTTCTTCCGCCAGAGGCGGCACGGCTACAACGATCGCGTCATCGAGGTCCTGAAGTTCCGCTCGCTGTACCACGAGGCGGCCGACCCCTCCGCCCGGAAGATCGTCACCCGCGGCGATTCCCGCGTGACCCGGGTCGGACGCATCCTCCGCCGCAGTTCGATCGACGAATTGCCGCAGATCTTCAACGTCCTTAAGGGAGATCTGTCGCTCGTCGGTCCGCGGCCCCACGCGGTCGACGCGGTCTCGAGCGACCAGCAGCGGTTCACCCGCATCGTGGAGGGCTACTCGGCGCGCCACAGGCTGCCCCCCGGCATCACCGGCTGGGCGCAGATCAACGGCTGGCGGGGCGAGATCGACGCGCCGGACAAGCTCCGTTCCCGCTTCGAGCACGACCTCTTCTACATCGAGAACTGGTCGATCTGGTTCGACATCAAGATCCTGCTGCGGACGCCGTTCTGCCTGTTCGGTGGCAATGCCTATTGACGGGCGCCCCGCCGCCGCCGCTCATCCCTCCTCCGGCACCCGAACGGGAGCGACGAGCGGTGTGACGGAAACGGTGACCGCCACGACGAGCCCGTAGCCGATGGCCCCGAGCATGGCCGCGCGATAGGCGGTCTGGTCGCCGGTTTCCGCGCCGCCGAGGATGGTGAAGAAGACGCCCCCCATGAGGGCGACGCCGAAGGCGATGCCCACCTGCCGAATCGCCTGCACCGCGCCCGAGGCCGACCCGCTGTCGTTTCCGTCGGCGGCCGAGAGGGCGACCTGGTAGAGCGGCGAGACCGTGTTGCCGAGCCCGAACCCGCCGAGGAAGAACCACGGCGCCATCCTGAACCACGAGATCTCGCCCCCCATGCCCGCGACGGCCCAGCCCTGCCCGAGATAGCCGGCCCCGGCGAAGAGCCCGCCCGCCACTACCCGCTGGCGGATCCAGCGCGACCCGAACCAGCCGGTCGTCGCCGAGGCCACGAGCACGCCAACCGGGAAGGGCGTCGTCGTCAGGCCCGATTGCAGCGGCGTCAGGCCGTAGCCCGTTTGCAGGTAGAGCGCGACGGTGAGGAAGTAGCTCGGCACGCCGGAGAACAGCACGGCGTTGAGGCAGCCCCCCGCCAGGAAACGGCCCGATCGCGCGAGCCGCATCGGCAGGAGTTGCGGCGCCCCGCGCGCCTCCTGCCGGATCTGCCAGCGGATGAAAGCCCATCCGAACGGTACCGCAGCGAGGATCATCGGCCACATCCAGGCCCGCCAGCCGACCGAGGGCGCTTCGACCAGCGGCACCAGGACGGCGAGCATCGCCAGGGCCGCCAGTGCAATCCCGACGAGATCGATGCCGAGCCTGCGGTCCCCCTCCGCCGCGGGGACGAAGGCCATCGCGCCGGCCAGCGCCGCGAGCCCGAGAGGGATATTGACGAGGAAGATCGGGCGCCAGGTCAGATCGAGGATGTCGGCGCCGATCAGGAATCCGCCGAGGATCGGCCCCGTCACCGAGGCGAGCCCCGCCGCCAAGGCGAAGAGGCCGAACGCCGCGCCGCGCTGTTCGGGCGGAAAGAGCGCGGGAACGAGCGCGAGCGTCTGCGGGGTCATGATCGCCGCCCCCATCCCCTGCACCACCCGCGCCGTCACCAGCGTCCCGATCCCTGGTGCAAGGCCGCAGGCGAGCGAGGCGAGCGTGAAGATCGCGATCCCGGTTACGAACAGGCGCCGGCGCCCGAAGAGATCGCCCATGCGGCCGGCCGGCAGCAGCAGGAGCGCGAAGGAGAAGGTGTAGCCCGCCACGATCCACTCGATCAGGTTCGGCGACGCCGAGAGCTCCGACTGCATCGAGGGCAGGGCCACGTTCACGATCGTGATGTCGATCAGGTTGATGAAGTTCGCGAGGAGAAGCACGGCCACCGCCACCCACTTGTTCGCCCGAGAGGAATCGCGAGAGAGTTCGGCTTGCGTCATGGAGGCGTCCGGATGGGTGGCCGCGCAAACTAGAGGGCGGGCTCGTCCTGTCGATGGCCGGAGGCGGATGGGTCGCAGGAGATGCCCGCCGCTTCGGGGCCGCGGTGCCGCTACAGGTCCGATATCGCGCGCACGGCCTTCTCGCTCAGCGGTTTTTCGAACGACATGCCCATCTTGTATTCGTTCCGCCACCTGACGACCACGTCCGCTGTCTGATCGGGAAGCACGATCTTCGCGGCATTCGCCCGGGGCAGGCGCTCGGGTGTGGTGATGCAGACACCGCCCCGCGAGACGTCGATCACCATGCAGGGGAAATCCTTGTCGCCGAACCGGATTCCCGTGTTGTACCGCGCGGGAAGGCGCTGGTTCCGCCGCTCCTTGTGCTTTCTAAGGAGCATGATGATGGCCGGCAGCAGCAGGGCGGGAATGATCAGCATGCCGCCCCCGAGCACAGCGAGGTCCTTGGGCTCGACCGGGTCGCTCCAGGTCGCCGGGTTGCCGCCGGAGCCGCTCTGGATACCGGAAGCGCTCGCCTCCGTCGCCTTCACGTCGGGGCGCTTTGGCCCGGGCATGGCCCTCATGTCTGCGCCGCATCCGGTCCCGGCTTGGCTTTGCACCGCGCGGGACATTTCGGCGAGGCGTCCGTTCAGCTCTGCCGACCCTGGAGGGGTGTCGCTCCCGAGCGACGACAGGAACGACAGATACGCCTCGGTGGTGGAGGAGCCCGTGGAGCCGCCCGAGTCCCCGAGGGCGGCGATCTCTTCGCGCAGAACGCCGAGATTCGCGGGGCTCGGATCGGCGATCGCCGACCTTCCCATCAGGTTCAGCGCCCGGATCTGCGTGGGTTCCATGCAGGAGGCGGGCGCCGGTCCGCACCACGCCGCGACGAGCCCGCCGAAAAGCAGCCAGCGCGTCCAGAAAGTCCTTCCCATCAAGTCCCCGTCGCCGATCGGTTGCTGTCGCGCCCGCTTCTAGCTCCGGATGCTTGAGAATGGCTTTAGATCGGCGGCACTCCACGCTCGCGCGTCCCGGCGCGGCGCCCGATCCCGAGACCCTATGACGATCGGGACAGGGGCCGCGGGATCACGTTTCGTCAAACCGCCAAGCGTGGAGGCGGCCGCCATTCCTCCGCAACCAGTCCCGCTCCCGGCGCCAGTCGGGACATAGCGTCGCGCAGAGGTCCCAGAAGGCCGGGGAATGGTCCATCCGCACCAGATGGGCGACCTCGTGCGCGGCCACGTAGTCGAGCACCTGTGCCGGGGCCATGACGAGTTGCCAGGAGAACATCGAGATCTCCCCGGCTGGTGCAGGACCCCCACCGCGAGCGGGTGTCGCGGAGCGTGAGCTTGCCCGCGCGGACGCCGAGACTCGCGGCGTGAATGTCCACGGCGGCCCTGACCCGGACGCGGGCGGCCTCGATCAGGATCGCCTTCGTCTGCCTGCCCACGGAGCGGCCGGGCGCGACCCAGAGCGCCCCGGGACCGAGGCCCGGCCGCCCGGCGACGATCTCGTGCGGCACGCCGCCCACGGGGACGGTCGCGCCGAGCTCCGGGAGTCGCGGCTCTGGGCAAGCGGCCGATTGCGCGCGCAGCCAGCCCGCCTTATCCGCGGATAAGGTCAGTGCTTCTGCCTCGCTTATCCAGGGCGGGCGCGTGAGAGTCACCCGTCCGTCGAGGCGCGAGACGCGCAGGGTGATCCGCCGGGCCCGGTTCGACACCCGCAGAACGACGTCGACCGGAGGATCGCCCGGAAGTCGTTCCACCCGCTGGCATGCCCGTTCCATACGCCGTCTCGTACCGTCTGCGACCCCGCGAGGAAAGACTTTGACACCCCTCCGGCCGTGTGGCAGGGGACGGCGATCCCGGAAATGCTTGAGAGATGAGAGGCTGTCCATGGCCAAGGAAGAATGGGGAACCAAGAGGGTTTGCCCCACCACAGGCAAGCGCTTCTACGACCTGAACCGCGACCCGGTCGTATCGCCCTATACCGGCGAGGTGGTGACGCTCGACACCGGCAAGAACAACCGGACGATGCTTGCCGACAAGGCCGACAAGAACTCGGAGAAGAAGGACCAGACCGAAGAGGAGGAGGTCGTTCTCGACGAGGACAACAGCGACGACGACAACGATGTCGATCTCGGCGACGACGTGCTCGAGGACGACGAGGACGACGACAACGTTTCCCTCGACGAGATCGCCGACGTCTCGGACGAGAACAGCGACGACTGACGGACGGAGACGAGTTTGCGCTTGAACCGCGCATCCGCCTTCTCTAGACGTTTCCGCACTTCGCCGGTCCGGCATTGATTGGGGCCTTAGCTCAGCTGGGAGAGCGCCTGCATGGCATGCAGGAGGTCAGCGGTTCGATCCCGCTAGGCTCCACCACCCCGAATTGGCGCGTATCGACCGCCTGAGTCGATCCCCGAACCGCCGCGGGTAGCCTGTGCGCCGGTGTGCTGGGGCCAGTTCGTATCGAGCGAACGTCGTCGCGCTGCAGAGGCCCATGCGCGGATCGATGGCAGGAACGGCCGCTCCCGGTGAGACAGTTCTCGCCCACCCGCTCTCTACTGCGCTCCGAAGGAAGCCGGTCACCAGGTCACCGTCGCGAAGGTCGGCGGCGCGTCGATCCCGCTGGCAGGATCTCCGATGCTGTAAACGGTTCGGGCTAGTTGACAGAGGTGGTCGCGGGACTTCGGGCCAGCTGCTAGGCTGTAGCGGCTGAGGAAGAACAGAACCGGGATGACGAAGCGGAAGCGCTATTCAGCGGAGTTCAAGGCGAAGGTGGCCTTGGAAGCCATCTGCGAGGAGTTGACGACGGCCGAGCTGGCCAAGAAGTACGGCATTCACCCGACGATGATCAGCGGCTGGCAGAGATCTGCGATCGAGAACATGGCGTCGGCGTTTGGCGGTGCCCCGTCCGCCGAGCCGACGATCTCCGAGAGGGAGGTCGAGAAGCTGCATGCCAAGATCGGGCAGCTTGTCGTGGAACGGGATTTTCTAGCCGATGCCTCCAGTCTCATCCTCGGCAGGCAAAAAGCGGTGAAGCAGGATCATCCCGATCTCAGCGTCGGGCGACAGTGCAGTCTGCTGTCGCTGGCACGCTCCAGCCTGTATTCCCACCCGCGCGGCGAAAGCGCCGAGGACCTGGCCTTCATGGAAATCATCGACAGGCAATTCCTAGAGACGGTCGCCGAGTTGCGCCATTGATGGGGTTGTCTAATCGCTTTTCTCGCGTCAAGCGCCACCCGCCTGAATGCGTGCCTGCCGGATGCATGGTTGTCTCCGCGGTCGGCATGGGCCGCCGCATGTTGGGCGTCGCGGGAAGAGCCTTCAATGTGGATGACGCACTCTGTCTGAACGATGGTGCAACCCCATCAACGGAATGGCCCGGCCCACGTCCCGGCAGGGACGCCTCCAGCGTTCGGAACCCGAACGCTATCCGCTGGATGTCAGGTTGCGGCTCCTGGTTGCGGCTCGAAGACCTCGCCGGTCTTGAGCATCGCATGCATGATCACCGCCAGTTTGCGTGCCACCGCAACAGCGGCCCGCTTGAAGCCGATCCTTTCGCGCAGCCCGAGCCCCCATGTGCGCAAGTTGCTCTCGGCCCGGACGCGGGTCAGGATGATCGCCGCAGCCTCGTAGAGCAGCCAGCGCAGATGCCGGTCGCCGCGACGAGAGATGTGGCCGTCATAGTCGACCTCTCCGGATTGGTAGCGGCGCGTCGTCAGGCCGACCCAGGCCCCGACGGAGCGTGAGTTTCTGAAGTTGGCCGGGTCCTCGATGGCGGCGACGAAGGACGTGGCGGTGACCGCGCCGACGCCGGGGATCGACATGAGAAGGCGGCAATCGGTGCTCTGGCGTGCGGTTGCGACGAGCCGTGTCCCGAGGCCCGCCACCTGCGTGCGAAGGCTGCTCCAGGCCTCCAGCAACGGCAGGACGATGGCCGCGAGCTCCGCCTGACCGGCGAGAAGGTTGCGGACATTCCGCTCGAATGTGCTTCCCTTGCCGGCGGGAACGAGCAGGCCGAATGTCTTCATGACGCCGCGGATCTGGTTCGAAAGCTGGGTGGTCATCCGGACCAGTTGGTTGCGTGCCCCGACGAGCGTGCGTGTCAGCATGCTGTCGAACCCTTTCACGCGCACCTCGCGAAAGAACCCGACCTCGGCAAGATGAGCCAGACCGTCGGCATCGTTCGCGTCGGTCTTGTTCGGTGCCATGTCGAGCGCTGCCTTGGCATGCCGCGCGTCAATGCAGATCGCCGGCAACCCTCTGGCGCTGAGCGCGTGATAGAACCACACAGACAGCGGGCCGGTTTCGAACACGACACGCTTCACCGCCGGCGACCGTTTGCGAATGAGTGCCGCAATTGCCACTGGGTCGGTGAGGCACTTCCCTCGCCACACACGCTGACCGCCCCGCCGGATCGAAACGGCGGTCTCTTTCATCGACACGTCGAGGCCGATATAGTCTTCCATGGCTGTTCTCCCTTCGATGCCTGGGCCCGGCAACCAGTCGTGAGCCCGTTATTTCCATCGTATCGGGGAACAGCCGCCCTCCGAGATTCTGAAGCGCCCTCGGGGCGACTCGCTCCCGCGATTACCCCATGTGGATGGCTCCCGCTCCCGGCATCGCAATGTGCCACATTGGGTGCTGTCACAGACCCATCGAGGGAGCCATCCATGGACGAGATTACCACCATCGGCGTCGATCTTGCCAAGAGCGTCTTCCAGATCCACGGCGTCCGGGAGGACGGTACGGTCGCGCTGCGCCGGAAGCTGCGGCGCGGCCAGGTTCTGGCCTTCTTCGAGGCCTGTCCGCCCTGCCTTGTCGGCTTGGAAGCCTGCGGTGGTGCGCACTTCTGGGCCCGCGAACTGATCGCCCCGGGCCACGACGTGCGGATCATGCCGGCGGCTTACGTGAAGCCGTATGTAAAGCGAGGGAAGACGGACGCTGCTGACGCCGAGGCGATCTGCGAAGCGGTGACGCGCCCGACGATGCGCTTCGTCCCGGTGAAGTCGGCCGCGCGCCAGGGCGCGCTGGTCGACCACAAGACCCGGGACTTCCTGGTTCGCCAGCAGACCCAGCTGGTGAACACGATCCGGGCCCACCTGGCCGAGTTCGGGCTGGTCTGTGCCCGCGGCCTCCATAATGCAGATCGCCTGCTCGCCCTGATCGCGGAGGCGCCGGAGGCGGCGCGACCCGCTCTGGACCTCCTGGCCGAACAGCTCCGCGAGACCCGGGATCGTATCAAGGCGGTCACCGATCGGATCGCCGCGGCCCAGAAGGAGGATCCGCTCGCCCGGCGGCTGACGACGATCCCCGGGATCGGCTCGCTATCCTCGAGCGCCTTCGCCGCCACCACGCCGGAGGTGGAGACCTTCAGGACGGGGCGGGATTACGCGGCCTGGCTCGGCCTCACCCCGCGGCCCCATTCGAGCGGCGGCAAGGAAAGACTTGGCCGGATCTCCAAGGCGGGCAACCGCTATCTTCGGCGACTTCTGTACCTGGGCGCGATGGCGCAGATCAGTGCAAGACGTTCCGGCAAGCCAGGTACGGACTGGCTGTGGCGGATGCTGGAGCGCAAACCGGTGAAGGTGGTGGCCGTCGCGCTGGCCAATCGTATGGCGCGGATCGTCTGGGCGCTCATCAAGACCGGAGACAGTTACCGGGCCAGTACGGCCTGAACGGAACAGCCGGGGTGCGTCCCGGCATCGAGACGGTGAGGCGCGGCGTGAGGTGATGGCAACGGACGGCGACACGGCATTCGGGACACCCAGTTCGGACCGACGCGCCTTCGAGCGCGTGCCATTGATTTGGACCCGACCGCCGGCGGACTTCATCAGGGCGCGCAGCCAAGGCGCTGCATCTTCGACGCCGTACACATGGCCGCGACCGACCAAGTGCCGAACCCTAACAACGCCCTTGCCACGCGGGAGCCATCCACACACGGTCCGGGCAACGATGGCGACGGTATGGTTCGCGGCAGATGGCCCGTCACATGCAACGAGAAGGGCATGAATGCGGACGCCATCGTGTGCGGCGGCTGATGAGGCTCATGCGGCTGGTGCCGATCTACCAGGAGCCGAAGACCAGCAAGAAGCATCCCGAACACAAGATTTGTCCGTACTTGCTCAGTCACTTGGACATCACCCGCCCCAATCAGGTCTGGTGTGCCGATATCAGCTACATTCCGATGCGGCGTGGATTTCTCTACCTGGTCGCCATCATGGACTGGCACAGCCGGAAAGTGCTGAGCTGGCGGCTGTCGAACAGCATGGACGCGGGGTTCTGCGTCGAGGCCCTGAAGGAGGCGCTGGATAAATTTGGCACGCCCGAGATATTCAACTCCGATCAGGGGTCGCAGTTCACCAGCACCGATTTCACCGATGTGCTGCGCGACGCCAAGGTGAAGATCTCCACGGACGGGCGTGGCCGTTGGATCGACAACCGGATGATCGAAAGGCTGTGGCGGTCGCTCAAGTACGAATGCGTCTACCTGAACGCATTCGAGACCGGCTCGGAAGCCCGCAACGGGATCGGCGCGTGGATAACCTACCACAACGAAAAGCGCCCACACTCATCCCATGGACTGCTGACGCCCGCCGAAGCCTATGCTACCCAAAACCAATGCCTGAAAGCCGCCGCCTGACATCAAACCCATGCTACAGCCTGGCAAGGCGGAAAACTGGTCGAGAATCCAGGACCACGTCTGGGCGTGGAACCTCTCCGCCATCCCGCGGGCGGAGCAATCGGTCGCCATGTGCAGGATGATTCGCGGCTCGATCGACGCTGCATTGCGGCAAGTAACTGCAATCGTGGACAACATTTATTTTCCGGATTCCGCTTTCGAGGCGCTAGGCTCCGTCACGCATCTGCAACGATATGACGGGAGGCGTCATGCCAGAACTTACTTCCCGACTGATTGATATCACCCGCAGGACCCTCGATGTCGAAGGCGAACGGATCACCGGCGCGACGCGCTTCGTCGAGGATCTTGGCCTCGACAGCATCGACTGCGTCGAACTGATGATCGCGATCGAGGACGCCTTCGGTATCGAGTTCCCGGACGAGGATCTGCCGGAGTTGACCACGATCTCGGCCGTGGGAAACTACATTTCCCGCGTGGTTGTCCCTGTCGGTGCCGCGAGGTCTCTGCTGTCGCCCCGCTTCGAGGCAGTGCCCGGCACCAGGCTTCCGGTCCTCGAGTTCGGCTCCGCGGATCTTGCCGCCTCGTGAGGCCGCCTTGCGGCGCCGCTGCCGCATCCCGCCACGCGGTGGCGGCAGGGCCCTGCATGAGGTCGGAGACCCGCGGCACCATCCTGTAGCGAAGACCGACTGGCTCGGAGCCCGCAGGATCGCCGCGACGAGACCGAGGACACGGCCGCTGGAGTCGCCGGTCGAGGTGAGGCTGCCTGCCTCCTCCGCGATAGGTTCATTGTGCCCTAATTTCGGCCTTTTCCAGCGACGCGACAATCGCGAAATCTCTTCCCCGGTTAGCTAGAGACAGTAATGTCACAGGTCGCCTGCCCGTCAGAAAGTGGCCGATGCCACGCCGGGATGAACGACGCTGTCGTTCCAAGTACGGAGCCACTCCAGACCTCCTTGGCCGAAGGCGACCTCTGACCCGTCCAGACAACGCCTCGGATCTGCCTTGCGTACAGCGTTTTCGACCGCTCCCATTCATGCAGAGCGGGGCAAAATTAGGCAGGTGGAGGGAAGCGGTCTTCGCTGCATCGCGAATGCCCTGCCGCGCCTTGACACTGGGTCACGCCGCTTTCACCGCGGAAGGACCCTCGAAGCCGGCCGGTATGGAAGGCCGTCATCTTCCGACGCGGATGGAGGTCGCATGATACAGGTCTTGTCCGCTGTCTGGGCGCTGCTTCTCGGCATCGTGCTCATCATGCTGGGCAACGGCATGCATTTCACGCTGATCGGGCTGCGCGGAGGGATCGAGGGCTTCTCGGCCACGGAACTGGCCATCGTCACCTCGGGCTATTTCGCAGGCTTCCTGTCCGGGCGCGAATCTGGCCCCGACGCTGATCCGGCGCGTCGGGCATGTCCGGGTCTTCGCCGCGCTCGGCAGCTTCATGTCGGCGGGACTGATCGCGTTCCCGCTGCTGACCGAGCCCTGGGCCTGGACGCTGCTGCGGGTGCTCGTCGGGCTTCTGCATGTCGGGCATCTACGTCACTGCTGAGAGCTGGCTGAACGACGCCGCCACCAACGAGACGCGCGGCAAGGTCCTGGCCGGCCTACATGATCGCGCAGACACTCGGGATCATCGGGGCGCAGGGGCTCCTGACCCTCGGGCGACGCGGGGACCTCCGCGCTCTTCATCGGCGCGTCGATCCTCGTCTCGATCTCCTTCGCGCCGATCCTGCTGTCGGTCTCGCCGGTGCCGGTGGCCGAGGTGGCGCGGCCGATGCCGTTGCGGAAACTGTTCATCGGCTCTCCGCTCGGCACCGTGGGAATCTTCCTTCTGGGCAGCGCCTACGCGACGCAATCGGGCATGGCCGCGGTGTTCGGCACCCAGATCGGCCTGAGCGCGGCGCAGATCGTCGCTCCTCGTCGCGATGCTGTTCGGAGGCGCCCTGCTGCTGCAATACCCGATCGGCTGGCTCTCGGACCGCATCGACCGGCGCAAGCTGATCTTCGGCGCGTCGGTCCTCGGCGCGGCGTCCTGCGCGCATGGCCTGGATCGCCGGCGACAGTCTCTGGCCGCTGATGGCCGCAGCCTTCCTCGCCGGCGGGGTGACGACGCCCCTTTACGCGCTGTTCCTCGCCTACACGAACGATGCCCTGTCGAGTCGCGGACATGCCCGCCGCCTCGGGCGGTTTGGTCCTGACCTTCGGCATCGGCGCCATCCTCGGCCCCGCTCGTCACCGGCTCGGCGATGCAGCGGCTCGATCCCTTCGCGTTCTGGATCGTGCTCGGCGCTACCTTCGCGACCATCGCGGTCTACGCGCTCTACCGCATGACACGACGAGCGGTGCCGCGGGCGGGCGAGTCGGACAGCTACCTGGGCGTGGTCCCCACCGCTTCGCCAGTGGCGGTGGAAGCGGCGGGCGCCTGGGCCGCCGGACAGGGCGAGCCGGGCCGTGCGGGCGACGACCCGGCCTGATCGAATCTGCGCGCTTCGGCCTTGCCGCCACCCCGCGCGGGACATCCGCGTGCGGGTTCGGGGGCGATCCCGGCGCCAGCCCGGCTGCGGCGCCGACGGACCGATGAGCCGGACCCGCCGGGAACCGCCGGGCCGGCCACGACCTGCACGACTGGCGGGATACGATGAGTACCTGTCCCGGAGGCTTGGTTTCACGTCCGAGAGGATGATACCCGCAACGGAAAGTCGCTGTCGCTTCGGGGTCGAACTGAGTGGTTGCACTCCGCTCGCCCGACACCTATGCGCTCCTCCATCTTCTGGGCCCGGGGACGACGTTCCCGGGTGCCCCGCCCGGCCGCCGATCCGCCGGAGCCACCGTCAAGATTTGAAACATCAATCGGCGCGGTGGTGTCACCGGCCGGACAGGAACGGAACCTTCGACAATGACCCTCGACGCCTACCGACGCCAGTGGCTCGGGAACCTGCGCGGCGACATGCTATCGGGCATCGTCGTCGCGCTCGCCCTCATTCCCGAGGCCATCGCCTTCTCCATCATCGCCGGCGTGGATCCGAAGGTCGGGCTCTACGCCTCCTTCTCGATTGCCGTGGTCACCGCGATCGCGGGAGGCCGTCCCGGCATGATCTCGGCAGCCACCGCGGCGACCGCGGTGCTCATGGTCACACTGGTGGCCGAGCACGGCCTCGAATATCTGCTGGCGACCACGGTGCTCGCCGGCCTGCTTCAGATCGCGGCAGGCTTCGCGAGAATCGGGCAGTTGATGCGCTTCGTCTCGCGCTCGGTGATGACGGGATTCGTCAATGCGCTGGCGATCCTGATCTTCATGGCCCAGGGCCCCGAACTCATCGGCGTGCCGTGGCTGACCTATCCGCTGGTCGCGGCCGGTCTCGCAATCATTTATCTCTTCCCCTACCTGACTAGGGCGGTTCCCTCGCCGCTGGTCACCATCGTCGTCCTGTCATGCGTGGTGCTGGTCACGGGCTGGGATGTCAGGACCGTCGGCGACATGGGCGAGTTGCCGGACACCTTGCCGGTCTTCCTGATCCCCGACATTCCGCTCAATCTGGAGACCCTCGGCATCATCCTGCCCTACGCGGCCGCGGTGGCGGTGGTGGGTCTGCTCGAAAGCCTGATGACCGGGAACATCGTCGACGACCTGACCGACACCGTTTCCGACCGCAACCAGGAATGCATCGGCCAAGGCCTCGCCAACACGGCGACGGGATTCATCGGCGGCATGGCCGGGTGCGCCATGATCGGCCAGTCGATCATCAACATCAAATCCGGAGGCAAGGGACGGCTCTCCTGCTTCACGGCCGGCGTCTTTCTGCTGTTCATGGTGGTCGCGCTCGGCGATCTCGTGGCGCGGATCCCGATGGCCGCGCTCGTCGCGATCATGATCATGGTTTCGATCGGCACGTTCTCCTGGTCCTCGATCAAGAATCTCAGGACCCACCCGCGCTCCTCCTCCGTCGTGATGCTCGCGACGGTGGCGGTCGTGGTCTACACCCACAACCTCGCCCTCGGCGTGCTGGCGGGTGTGCTGCTGTCGGGACTGTTCTTCGCGGCCAAGATCGCGCAGCTCTTCCGCGTCGGCTCCTCGCTGTCGGAGGACGGCCGGGTGCGCACCTACCATGTCGAAGGACAGCTCTTCTTCGCCTCTTCGGAGGATTTCATGAGGGCCTTCGACTTCAAGGAGGCGGTCGACCGCGTGATCCTCGACGTCAGCCGGGCGCATATCTGGGACATCTCGTCGATCGCCGCGCTCGACATGGCGGTGCTGAAGTTCCGCCGCGACGGTTCGGAGGTCGAGATCGGGGCATGAACGAAGCCTCGGAGACCATCGTCGACAGGCTTGCCATACATGACAAGCCCGGCGCGATGGACGAGTTGCTGGCGCATTGAGGGAGGACGCGACATGACAGAAAAACTTATCGCCCTGGTGGACGGCTCCTCCTACGCGCGGAGCGTCTGCGGCCATGCCGCGTGGATCGCGAGGCGGTCCGGCCTGGCCGTGGAGGTCCTCCACGTGCTCGGAAGACGGGAGGCAGGGGCGGGCAGCGATCTGTCCGGCTCGATCGCGCTCGGTGCCCGCAGCGCCCTGCTCGAACAGCTCTCCGAACTCGACGAGCAGCGCTCCCGGCTCGCCATCCAACGCGGGCGCGCCATCCTCGAGGACGCGCGCGAGATCCTTCAGGAGCGCGGTGTCAGCGCCACGGAGCAACTGCGGCACGGCGACCTCGTGGAGGCCGTCTCCGAGAGGGAAGTGGGAGCCGAGATGGTCGTCGTCGGCAAGCGCGGCGAGGGAGCCGACTTCGCGAAGGGGCATCTCGGCTCCAACCTCGAGCGGGTCATGCGCGCTACGCGAAAGTCTCTCTTCGTGGCGTCACGTGCCTTCAGGGAGATCGAGAAGGTTCTGGTGGCCTATGACGGCAGCGCAAGTGCCATGCGGGCGATAGACTACGTCGCCCGGAGCCCGCTCTATACGGGGCTCCACATCAAGGTTGTCACCGCCGGAACGGAGCTCCCCGAGACGACCAGAGCGCTTTCCGATGTCAAGGCCACGCTCCAGGCGGCCGGCCTCGAGGTCGAGACAGAGACCCGTGCCGGCCAGCCCGAAGAGGCCCTGGCCAGGCTCGTGGAAGACGAGGAATTCGATCACCTCGTCATGGGCGCCTCGGGGCACTCCCGGCTGCGCTCGCTCTTCGTCGGCTCCACCAGCCTCGAGATGGCCCGCACTTGTCGGGTTCCCATCATGCTGGTGAAGTGAGACCTCTTCGGACCCGGTCGGCGACGAAGATCGCGATCGGCTCCTCGCGCATGTTTGGTGGAATACAAGGCCCGCGCGCCAATGGAAGACGGAACGGCAGCTCGCCGCTATGGCGTACGGCCAATGCAGCGACAGATCGGTCTCGGGCCTTGCCGCGATCCGGCGGCCTCGGCTGCGGCCCATCGGAAAGCCGCCGATCTGGCGGTCGGCACCTTCGGGACAGGCCCGGCACCCTGTTGCCGGGGCATTGTCAGCTTGTTTGAGAGGGACGGACAAGGTGCCGCCCGCGACCGCTCACGCGGACAGTTCGGTCGTGTAGGCTGCCCAGATGTCGAACGCATCCTGTCTTGCGTGGCGGTAGGAACGGGCGGAGAGGTGGTAACGGCGCGGGCGGAAGATGGTGGCGGTCTGATCGTGGACCGACAGGAACGGCTGCGCCTGTCGCGGGGACCTGAACCGACCCATGATTTTCTCCCGACGCCGGGTGTGCCTGTGGGAGGCTTCGGCGGCGTTGTTGATGCCTTTATGGCGACGGTGTTCGAGGCCGGGGGCGATCTTAGCTTTGGCCGCCGCGTAGGACCCGAGCTTGTCGGTCACCATCACCCGCGGCAGGCCCCAACGCTTGAAGAGCTTGCGCATGAACCGTTTGGCGGCCGCGGTGTCGCGGCGCGACTGCGCGAGGATCTCCAGCACGTCGCCGTTCGCCGGGCGAATGATCCCCCGGATCATTCGCTGATCCGGCTCACCATCGACCGCCCGCCAGAGCCAATGTCTGACGCCGTTGATCTTGAGGACAACCTCGTCGAGATGCCATCGGTCGGCTGGCCCAGGCCGGTCGCGTCGGATCTTCGCGGCGAACTGCGCCCCGAACTTCGCCACCCAGGTCCGGATCGTCTCGTGGGAGACGGTGACCCCCCGCTCCGCGAGCAGGTCCTCGACATCGCGCAGGCTCAGAGCGAAGCGGTGATACGCCCAGACGGCGTAGCCGATGACCGTCCGCGGAAAGCGATGTCCCTTGAGGCGCGCGAGATCGTCGAGGTTCAGCATGTGAGCCGGCTACCCGTCCTCCGCAGCACCATCAACCTGACAATCCCGTCCCGCCCGCGCGACCGGCGCTGCCCTCGTCATGCCCTATGCGAACACGGACGCGATGAGCGCGCACCTCGCCGAGATCGGCCGGCGAGTCTCGCCTGGCGCACACGCCATCCTCGTCCTCGATGGCGCCGGCTGGCACAGTTCCAGGGACCGTGCCGGCGAACATCACCTTGCTGACGCTCCCGCCCTACAGCCCGGAGCTGAACCCGATCGAAAACATCTGGCAGTTCCTCCGCCAGAACCGCCTCGCGAACCGCGTGTTCGACAGCTACGAAACCATCGTCGCCGCCTGCTGCGATGCCCGGAACGCACTCATCGCAACCCCGGAACGCGTCGCCTCCATCACCTCGCGCAACTGGGCGCAGGTCAGCGGATGATGCCGCTGGTATCATACCGCGCGCGCCAGGCGCGCGACCAGCCGCCCGCGCGCCGCCGGAACCGGGCGGTTGCCCAGCGCCGGCGCAAGCCGGTGTTCGAGGAAGTGGCCGGTGATCGCGAGGCCCTGCAGGAGGTCGGGGCGCTCCGCCGGGCCGGGGCCGAGAAGCACCGGCGGCAGCGGCAGGAGCCGGTCGGCCCAGTCGCCCGCCCCCGCGCGGGAGACCGCGCGGCCGGTGCGGGGCGAGACATAGGCGAGGTCGTCGCGGGCGCCCGTCACCGCGCAGCGGGCGAGGTCGAGGCCGAAGCCCAGGCGATCGAGAAGCGCCATCTCCCAGCGCAGGTAGGCGAGCGGCCAAGGCGCCTGCCCTTCCATGAGGTCGATGACCGCCTCCGTCGCCTCCAGCACGCCCGGCATCGCCTCCCGTTCGGGCAGCGCGAAGGAGAGGAGCGCGGTCAGCGAGGTGAGTCCGGCGAGCGCCAGCGGGTCCGAGAGGAGCGCCGCGCGGCTGCGCACCGGCTCGACGGTGAAGTGGCCGAGATGGTCCTCGAGCCGCGCCCGCCAGGTGAGGGCGAGCCCGGCGCCGGGCTGCATGAGCGGCGCCAGCCGCCGCCCGCCGCCGCCGCGCACGACGCCGGCGTGGCGGCCATGCCCGCGCGTCAGCGTCTCGAGGATCGCGTCCAATTCGCCGTGGCGGCGGACCGCGAGGACGAGGCCTTCCTCCCGCCATTCGATCATGGGCCATCCCGGTTGCTGCGCGTCGCCGGACCGTGGCAGGGCGGCGCCGCGGATGGAAGCGCCTAGCCGGCGAGGACCGGCACCGGCAGGCCGAACGTGCCGGCGAGGAGGACGGCGTTCAGCCCCAGGACCAGGGCCGCCCCGGCGATCGCGAGAAGGCGCAGCACGCCGCCCGTCGCGTACTCTCCCATCACCCCGCGGCGGGAGGTGAAGACGATGAGCGCCACCATCGGCACCGGCAGGGCGATCGACAGCACCACCTGGCTCATCACCAGCGCGTCGGTGGTGTTCACGCCCAGCGCCACGACGACGAAGGCGGGCACCATGGTGACCAGCCGGCGCAGCCAGATCGGCACGCGGAAATGCAGGAACCCCTGCATGATCATCTGCCCCGCCATGGTGCCGACCACCGAGCTCGAGACGCCCGAGGTGATCAGCGAGACGAGGAACACCGAGGCCGCCAGCGCGCCGAGGAGCGGCGTCAGCGTGTGATAGGCGGTCTCGATCTCGGCGACGCCGCTATGGCCCTGGTGGAAGGCGCTCGCCGCCATCATCACCATCGCCATGTTGACGAGCCCGGCGACCGCCAGCGCGACGATCACCTCGACATTCGAGTAGCGCAGCACCCGGCGGCGCTCGTCCTCGCTGCCGATCCGCGTGCGCGACTGGGTGAGGCCGGAATGCAGGTAGATCGCATGCGGCATCACCGTGGCGCCGATGATCCCCACCGCGATGGTCAGCGCGGCCTTGTCGGGAACGTCCGGGGTGACGAGCCCGGCCACGGTCGCCGACCAGTCGACGGGCGCGATCACCAGCTCGATGAGGTAGCACAGGCCGATGATCCCCACCATCGCGCCGATCGCCAGTTCCATCGGCCGGAAGCCCCGGCGCTCGAAGATCAGGATCGCGTAGGTGACGATGGCGGTGACCGCCATGCCCCAGATCAGCGGCAGGTCGAACAGCAGCGCGAGGCCGATGGCGCCGCCGAGGAACTCGGCGAGATCGGTCGCCATCGCCGCCACCTCGCTGACCGCCCACATGATCCAGACGACCGGCTTCGGGAAATGGTCGCGCGACATCTCGGCGAGGTTGCGGCCGGTGACGATCCCGAGCCGCGCCGAGAGCGCCTGGAACAGCATCGCGATCAGGTTCGCGGCCAGCACCACCCACAGCAGCCGGTAGCCGTAGCCCGCCCCGGCCTGGATGTTGGTCGCGTAATTGCCGGGATCCATGTAGGCGATCGAGGCGATGACCGCGGGGCCGACGAAGAGAAGCCGCGACGAGATTCCGCGGCGTTCGCCGGCGAGGAACGCGGCCATCCCGACCCTGACGCTTTCCGTGCTTCCCATGGCGGCGGTTCCGTTGCGGCGCCCAACGCGCGATATAGCCACGGCTATACTCGCTGCAAGGGTGCATGCCGGCGCCGCGGGGGCGGCGGCATGCGGCATTTGCGCCGTGGATTTGCGCCGTGGATTTGCACCGTGGATTTGCACCGTGGATTTGCACCGTGGATTTGCGCTGTGGATTTGCGCTATGGATTTGCGCCGTCGTCGGATCGCGACTACCCTCCCGCGACCATCCTCGTGCGCGCCTCGCAACGGAGCCCGGAATGAGTGCGGCAGGCCCGCCCCCCGAGACCCCGGCGGCCCAGCAGGCCCGGCGCTTCGCCCGCACCCGCGAGGCGCAGGCGCGGGCGCTCCTCGAGGATTACGCGGAGATGATCGACGAGCTGATCGATAGCCGGGGCGAGGCCCGGGTCGCCGATCTGGCCCGGCGCATGGGCGTGGCCCAGCCGACGGCCACCAAGGCCGTCACGCGGCTGAAGCGGGAGGGGCTCGCGATCTCCCGCCCCAACCGGGGCGTGTTCCTGACGGCGGAGGGCGCGGCGCTCGCCGAGCGGGTGCGGAACCGGCACCGCACGGTCGTGCGGTTCCTGACCGCGGTCGGCGTGCCGCCGGAGACCGCCGAGATCGACGCCGAAGGCATCGAGCACCACGTCTCGGCCCGCACGCTAGCGGCGTTCGACGCCTTTCTCGTCGGGAGAGACTAGACCGGCGGCCGAGGGGCGGCGGCGCGCCGCGCGCGGCGATCAGGTCCCGAGGAGGGGGGACGCTCGCGCAAATCGCCGTTCGAGCGTAGGCTGCGGGGCGCGAGCGCCATTGGCCAGCAGAGGAGGAAGAGCCATGAAAATCGCAATCGCACCGGTACTGGCGATCGTCGCCATGGCGGGCGCGGCCCCCGCGGTCGCGCAGGATTCCGCGGTCGAGCATGTCGACGCGGCCGGGGCCAGCTTTCCCTATGTCACGGCCGGGGCGGGCGAGCCGGTCCTCTTCGTGCATGGCGCCTTCTCCGATCACCGGATCTGGGAGCCGATGCGGGAGGCCGTCGCCGGGGACCACCGCTTCCTCGCCTACACGCAGCGGCATTTCGGCCCGGAGGACTGGCCCGAGACGCCCGGCTCGACCGTGACGTGCACGCAGCCGATCTCTCCGCCCTGCTCGATGCCTGGGGCGAGCCGATGCATGTCGTCGGCTGGTCCTACAGCGGGCCGGTCGTGATCCAGGCCGCGCTCGACAGGCCGGACCTGGTCAGGAGCGTGGTGCTCTACGAGCCCTCGCATCCCGAACTCGTCGCCGCGCAGCCCGGGGGGGAGGACATCCTCGAGACGTTCGGGGGCGGCTTCGCGCCGGCCGCCGAGGCGCTCGAGCAGGGCGATCTGGACCAGGCGCTCCGGTCGAGCCTCGAATACGTTCTTCGCCTCGAGGACGGGTTCGACTCCCTTCCGGAGCGGAACCAGACCATCGCGCTCGACAATGCCCACACCGTTCCGATGCTGTTCGGAATGCCGGCACCGACGCCGCTGACCTGCGAGGATCTCGGCCGGATCGACCTTCCCGTGCTCGTCCTGCAGGGAAGCGAAACCCTGCCGTTCTTCGAGGCGTCCGCCGGGGCCGTCGCCGGCTGCCTGCCGAACGCGGAGACGGGCGTGATCGAGGGCGCGACCCACGGCGGACCGGTGAGCCATTCCGACGCCGTGCGCGAGCGGATCCTCGGCTTCGTCGACGACACCGAGAGTTCCTGACGCGGCGCGATCCCGCCCCGGCCCGTGCCGACGGAGCGCCGCCGCGAAAGCTGCCGGCGCCGGCCCGCCCGCGGCGCGGGCGCTGGCGCCGCGGGCGGGACTGGATCGCGCCGCTGTGCGGGGCGGCGGACGTCGTCCCGCAAACGGGGAGAGTTCCGGCCGGAAGCGGGCGCTCCGGGACGGGCCGCTTCCGGTCCGTTCAGGTGATCTCGATCCCCTCGCACTTGAAGTCGCCGATATGCGTCTCCTCGGCGAGGAGCGTGCCGTCGAAATTCGCGGCGCCGATCCAGCCCTCGGTGCGGTCGCCGATCTCCACCGACTTCATGTAGAGGAACTCATCGGGGCGGCCGGGGACGATCTTCAGAGACGACGGCCCGCGCCCTGGCGTGGGGTCGCCCACCGGGCGGGTCTCGATGCCCTCGAAGCCCTCGTCGGCCTCGATCAGGATGTTGTTGCCCTTCTCGCGCTCGTCCGTCGGCTCGTGGAAGGGCTCGCGCGAGAGCTTGCGGGGGAAGAAGTACCAGCGCTCTCGGCACGGGTGCCACTCGGCGGCCTCGTGGGTCATGTAGCCCTCCGCGCCGAGGTCGCAAGCGTCGCGCAGGCGCCGGTAGACCTCGCCCCAATCCTCGCTCCGCACCCGGTAGCCGTCGGGGTCGATGCGCTTGACCCATTCCTCGCGGCGGACCTTGCCGTGGGAGCCGACGATCAGCTCGTCGCCCTTCAGCGTCGCCCATTCGCACTTGAAGCCCTTGTGCATCTCGTCTCCGGAGCCGGTCATCAGGATGGCGCGCGGGATGATGACGTGCTCGGCGCCGCGGATCTCGCCGACGATGCCGGTGCGGTCGTCGAAGGCCAGCATGTGCCGGCCCCATTTCACCAGTTCGGAGAACTCGCCGCCGCGGAACGTGTCCTCGTCCACCTCGCCGAACTTCGAGTGGACGTGCTCCGCGCCGCCCTCGCCTTCCGGCACCGGCTCGAACCCGTAGCGGCCCGCCTCGTCGCGGCGCACTCGGAGGTAGCGAAGGTGGGCCATGAAGTAGGTCTCGCCGTCCGCGAGGGTGACCTGGCTGGCCTTGTCCTCGTCGGTGATGAGCATGATCGTGTAATCCGAGGTGCCGGCGCCGTAGCGCTCCTGCCGCTCGATGTCGTAGCTCGCCATGCCGGCTCCCTTCGCCCCTTGTCGCCGGGCCGGAACGCGCGCGGGGCGGCGGGGGGTCCTCAGTCGAGGCCGGGCTCGTCGAGAAGGTGGCGCTCGCGCGGCTCCTCGATCTCCAGCACCCAGAGGTCGGGATCGGTGCGGCGCTGGGCGGCGATGGTGGCATCCACCTCCCGCTCGGGGCCGCGGGCAAGCTCCATCCAGACGCGGGCGTCGCGCTCGAAATCGTAGCTGCGCTGGAAGGCCACGGCGTTGCCGTCGAGGGTGGCGCACTTGACCAGCACCGCGCCGGCGGTGGCGTCGCCGCGGGCGGTGACGTAGACCGGGATCATCTCCGCGCCGAGCCGGTGGAGATAGGCCGAGACCCAGAGATGGGTGACCAGCCGCGCGCTCATCCGCCCTCGTCGTAGTCGAGCCCGATCTCGGTGTAGCGTGCCGCCTCGTCGAGCCATCCGGGCCGGACCTTGACCTGCAGGAAGAGGTGGATTGTGCGGCCCGTCAGCTCGCCGATCTCGGCGCGGGCGGCCCGGGAGACGGCCTTCACCGTCTCGCCGCCCTTGCCCAGGACGATGCCCTTGTGGCCGTCGCGCAGGACGTAGATCACCTGGTCGATCCGGGCCGAGCCGTCCTTGCGCTCCTGCCAGGATTCGGTCTCCACGGTGAGCTGGTAGGGCAGCTCCTGGTGCAGGCGGAGGGTGAGCTTCTCGCGGGTGATCTCGGCGGCGATCTGGCGCATCGGCAGGTCGGCGATCTGGTCCTCGGGGTAGAGCCAGGGCCCCTCCGGCAGGATGCCGGCCAGATGGCGGCGGAGATCGGTCACGCCGCTCCCCTTCACGGCGGAGATCATGAAGGTCTCGGCGAAGGGGAAGCGGTCGTTCAGCGTCTTCGAGAGGCCGAGGAGGGCCTTGGGATCGACCCGGTCGATCTTGTTGATGGCGAGGATCACCGGGGCGCCGAACCCGCGCTCCTCCAGCGTGGCGAGGATCGTCTCCACGCCCTCGGTCACCCCGCGATGGGCCTCGACGAGGAGCACCACCGCGTCGGCATCCGCCGCCCCCGACCAGGCGGCGGCGACCATGGCGCGGTCGAGCCGGCGGCGCGGGGCGAAGAGGCCGGGCGTGTCCACGAAGACGATCTGGGCCGCGCCCTCGATGGCGACGCCGCGGATGCGGGCGCGGGTGGTCTGCACCTTGTGGGTGACGATGGAGACCTTGGCGCCGACCATGGCGTTCAGGAGCGTGGACTTGCCGGCATTGGGCTCGCCGATGAGGGCGACGAAGCCGGCGCGGGTGGTGCTGGTATGCTCGGTCAACGGCGATCCCCTCTCGCGGGCCGGGCCCTCATAGGCGAAGCCGGCGCGGCTGGCCAGCGCGCAGGAGCGTGAACAGCCCGCTGCCGACGATCAGCGCCGCGCCCGCCCAGGTGGCGGCGTCGGGGCGCTCGCCGAAGACGGCCGCGGCGACGGCGAGCGCGACGAGCAGACGGGCGTAGCGGAACGGCGCGACCACCGAGACGTCGCCGGTGCGCATGGCACGGGTGATGAGCCAGTAGGCGGCGATGCCGGCCGCAGCGGTGCCGAGCAGCAGCAGGAGCGCGCGCGCGTCGGGCAGCGCGGTGCGGGCCTCGCCGAGGGTGATGAGGCCGCCCGCCGCGCTAACCACCAGGAACCCCAGGACGCCGAGCTGGCGGGCGCTGATCTCCGGCGGGCTGGTGCGGGTGGCGAGGTCGCGCCCGGCGAAGCCGATCGTGGCGAGCACCGCGAAGACCAGCGTCGGCTCGAACCCCGCGCCGCCCGGGCGCAGGATCAGCAGGACGCCGGCGAAGCCCGCGCCCATGGCCGCCCAGCGCGCCGGGCCGACGCGCTCGCCGAGGAGGAGCGCGGCGCCGAGCGTCACGACCAGCGGCGCCGCCTGAAGGATGGCGGAGGTGGTCGCGAGCGGCGCGTAGGCGAGCGACAGGGCGAAGAACAGCCGCCCGGCGATCTCGAAGGCGCTGCGGCACAGGAGGCGGGGCGCGAGGAAGGCGGCAGGGAACAGCCGCTGCCGCGCCGCTGCGGTGAGGGCGGCGAAGCCCGCCAGCCCCAGCAGACCGAAGATGAGGGTGGCGGCGCCGGGCGAGGCGGAGGCGACCGCCGCCTTGAAGAGCGCGTCCTCGGCCGCGAAGCCCACCATCGAGGCGACCATGAACAGGCTGCCCCGGAGATCGTCGCTCATGCCCCCTGCCCGGCCAGCCGGTCGAGGAGGGCGCGGGCGGCGGCCTGCTCGGCCTGGCGCTTGGAGGCGGCGGTGGCGGCGGCCGTCTCGCCCGAGGCGAGGCGCGCCTCGACGGTGAATTCGGGCGCGTGGTCGGGGCCCCGCCGCGCCGTCTCCACATAGGCCGGGGGCGGCTGGCGGCGGGCCTGGGCCCATTCCTGCAGCGCCGTCTTGGGGTCGCGGGAATCCTCGTCGACGGTCTCGATGCGCTCGTCCCAGAGCCTGAGGATCGCGGCGCGGGCGGGGTCGAGCCCGCCGTCGAGATAGATCGCGGCGATCACCGCCTCCATCGCGTCGCCGAGCAGCGCCTCCTTGCGCCGGCCACCGGTCATCATCTCGGAGCGCCCGAGGCGCAGGACCTCCCCGAGACCGGCGGCGCGGGCGATGGCGGCGCAGGTCTCCTTGCGCACCAGCGCGTTGTAGCGGGGCGCGAGCTGGCCCTCGGCGGCGTCGGGATCGGCGCCGAGCAGCGCCTCGGCCATGACGAGGCCCAGGACCCGGTCGCCGAGGAATTCGAGGCGCTGGTTGTCGGGGCGCGTCGCGGACGCGATGGAGCCGTGGGTCAGCGCGCGGACGAGAAGCTCGGGACGGCGGAAGCGGTGCCCGAGGCGCCGGGCGAACGCCGCCTGCTCCGCCGTGAGCTTCACACGATGTCCTCGTAGAAGCGGTCCAGCCGCCAGGTCCAGAAGAACAGCATCGAGGAGCCGGCCGAGGAGAACATCACCCGGTCGGCACGGCCGATGAGGTTCTCGAAGGGCACGAATCCCACGCCCATGGCCGATTGCGACACGCGGCTGTCGGTCGAGTTGTCGCGGTTGTCGCCCATGAAGAAATAGTAGCCCTCGGGCACGGTGTAGACCGGCGTATCGTCGAGCGGCGAGTTGCGGATGTTCAGCACGTCGTGAGCGACGCCGTTCGGCAGGGTCTCGGTGAAGCGCGACTTCAGGCAGTCGCCCCCGAGCGCGACGCCGGCATTCTCGCATTGCGGCAGGTTGCCCACCGGGCCCTGCTTCTCGAAGGTCTCGACGAAGGTGCCGGCGGTCTCCTGGGGAGCCTCCTCGCCGTTGATGTAGAGGATGCCGCCCTTCACCTGGATCTCGTCGCCCGGCAGGCCGATCAGGCGCTTGATGAAGTCCGACCCGGTGACCGGGTGGCGGAAGACGACGACGTCGCCGCGCTCCGGATCCCGGGCGAGCCAGCGGCCGTCGATGAAGGTGCAGAGCGAGAACGGGCAGGAATACTGCGAATAGCCGTAGGCCATCTTGTTGACAAACAGGAAGTCGCCGACGAGCAGCGTGTCCTTCATCGAACCGGAGGGAATCCAGAACGGCTGGAAGAACAGGGTGCGGAAGATTCCGGCGATGAGCAGCGCGGAAACGATCGTCTTGACCGTCTCGAAGACGCCGCCCTTCTCGGCCTTTTCCTTGCTTCTGGCCATGCTTCGCCTTTCGAGCCGCGGAAATGCCGCGCCTCCATGAGCCGGGCGCCGCAGAGTGTCAATCCTGGGGGGCGGGCGCGTAGAGGCGCAGCACGTCGGCCTCCAAGACCGGCCCGGCGAAGCCGATGCCGCGCCGCGCGGCCCCGGAAAAATCGGCCAGGGTGAGGCCGGGATAGGCGAAATAGCGCTCCGCCACGTTCTCCCTTCCGCCGGCGAAGACGACCCGGGCGATGCCGGCCATCGCGATCGCGCCGAGGCACATCTCGCAGGGTTGAAGCGTGGTGACGAGGGCCGCGCCGGCGAGCCCCCGCTCGGGCCGGTCGCCGACGGCGTTGGCGATGGCGACGATCTCGGCGTGGCGGGAGGGATCGTTCGCCAGGTGGACCTCGTTGTCGCCCCAGGCGGCGACCGCGTCGTCGATCAGTACCGCGGCGACGATCGGCGCGCGGTCGTCATGGGTCTCGGCGATCTCGAGCGCGCGGCGGATGGCGTGGCCGAGCGCGCCGAGCTCCGCCCGGGTGGGCTCGATGGTCGTGTCGTCCGCCATGGGGCGCGGGCTCCATCCTGGGTCCGGGCGCAAACCGCACCGGACGCGCCCCGGTTCCGGGGCGTGACCCGGCGCCGCACGGGGGACGGAGGCGGGGCGCCCGAGGGCGCCCCGCGGACCCGGAGGCCTGCGGCGGTCAGGCGACGGCCATCATGTCTTCCGGCACATAGGCGTCGTCGTCGTAGAGTTCGGCGTATTCGATGCCGTCGGACCGCTCGGGGATGTCGAGCGCGAGCGCGGGATCGAGGCCGAAGAGGCTGCCGTCGGCGACGGAGGAGGCCAGGCCCTTCATGGTGATGAACCCCTCGAGGGCGAGGGCGCTCTGCAGGGCGCTGTAATCCAGGTCGAGTCCCTGGCTGGCCTCGAACATCTCCTGCAGGAAGCGCTGCTCCACGAGAACGGTCGGGGTGCCGTCGAGCGAGATCCCGTTGCGCCCGATGGCGGGATTGTCGCCGCCGGGGAAGAGCGTGAGCTGGTCGTAATCGTAGTCCTCGAGGGAATTCTCGATCGCGACGACGGCCTGCTGGGCGGTGTCGCGGACATCCTCGTCCACGCCCGCATTGAGCGGCCAGAGCACCGACATCGTGTCGAGCTTGCCGTCCTCGCTGCGGTAGTTGTTCTGGTCGTGGTAGTCGAGCAGCAGCTCCGGGTCGATCTCGGCGATCACGTCCTTCACGGCGACGGTTTCGGGCGCCACGTCCGGCCCGAACGTGTCCTCCGGGTCGTAGGTGCGGTTCAGGTCCTGGCCGGCATCGTTGAGGCGCGGATCGATCAGGCCGCGCACGCCGCCCGACTCGAGCTCCCAGCGGGCGAACCCGTCCGGGTTGACGCGGGGAAGCACGGTGACGGTCGCGCCCTCGCGGATCGCCTGCGCCTCGGGATCGTCGGAGATCAGGAAGTTGAGCAACAGCAGCGACGCCTCGGTTCCGATGGGCTCGTCGCCATGCTGCTGGGTGACGAAGAGGATATCGCGCTCGCCACTGCCCACCGTCGCGGTGTAGAGTGGGTTGCCGCCGAGGGACGTGCCCACCTGGTCGAGCGCCAGCTCGTCGCTTTCGGCGTCGAGCAACTCCAGGGCGGCGTAGAGCTCCGCGTTGCTGTGCAGGAACTGGGTGGTCAGGGTTTCGGGCACATAGCTGCCGGCATTCCGCGCATCGGTGACGTAGTCGGCGATGAAGAGCTTCGCCTCGTAGGCCTCGATATCCAATTCGCGGGCGGATCCCAGGACCGCGTAGGGCAGCCCGGACGCCTCGACCGCGCCGGTCTCCAGCGCATCGGTCCAGTAGGCGAGTTCCTCGACGTCGGTGTTGCGGTCGAACAGGTTGAAGAAGATGCCCCGGACGAGCGCCTCGTCCGAGGTGGCGGCCTCGGACCCGGTGAAGGCGGCCGAGGAGAGATAGGCCTCGCTCAGCGAGTCGAGCGCGCCCTCCGAGTCGAGATCGGCGAAATCGGTCAGGAAGGTGCGCACGTCAAAGGAGACCGCCTCGCCGAGGAAGGCGAGATTTATCGTCTGCACCGCAACGGCCGGGTCATCGAAGGAGATACTCGGCAAGGCGGAAATGCCCGGATCGGTAGTGCCGGGAACTGACAAGGCCATTCTTTCACCATCCTTTTTTGATTATTTATCAATATCTTGACCACCAGCCAGCGGACACCCGCCTGCGCCGAACGAGCAGTTTTCATGTTAAGGTGGTGTTAACGATTTACGCACGGGCGAATGGCGACGAGCCGCCTCTACAGGCGAATTCTCGCTCGAACGGCGATCTGGAAGCGGTGGGGCCGGTCGGCTTCAGCCAGCCGAACGGGCGTCGCGGACCCGCCGGGTCAGTGCGCCTGCGCCCAGTTCGCCCCCTGCCCCGCCTCGGCCAGGAGCGGCACGGAGAGGTCCACCGCCGGCAGCGAGGCGCTCTCCATAACCTCGCGGGCGCGGGTGACGAGCGCGTCCTCGGCGCCCTGGTCGACCTCGAAGAGCAGCTCGTCATGGACCTGCAGGAGCATGCGGGCGGGGAGATCCGCGGTGGCCGCCTCCATCCGGATCATGGCGCGGCGGATCACGTCGGCGGCCGTCCCCTGGATCGGCGCGTTGATCGCCGCGCGGCGGGCGAAACCGGCGCCGGGACCCTTGGCGTCGATCTCGGGGGTGTTGATCTTCCGCCCGAACAGGGTTTCGACGTATTTGTGCTCCCTGGCGAAGGCGGTGGTGTCGGACATGTAGTCCTTGATGCCGGGGAAGCGCTCGAAATAGCGGTCGATGAAGCCCTGGGCGTCCTGCCGCGGGATGCGGAGGTTGCGGGCGAGGCCGAAGCCGGAGATGCCGTAGATCACGCCGAAATTGATCGCCTTGGCCTGCCGGCGGATCTCCGGCGTCATGCTCTCCATCGGCACGTCGAACATCTCCGACGCGGTGGCGGCGTGGATGTCCTGCCCCTCGCGGAAGGCCTGTTTCAGCTCCTCGATCCCGGCGATGTGGGCGAGGATGCGGAGCTCGATCTGGGAATAGTCGAGGCTGACCAATATGCGCCCCTCCGGGGCGACGAAGGCCTCGCGAATGCGGCGGCCCTCCTCGGTGCGGACGGGGATGTTCTGCAGGTTGGGGTCGGTGGAGGCGAGGCGGCCGGTGTTCGCCCCGGCGATGGAATAGCTCGTGTGGACGCGGCCGGTTCCGGGGTCGATATGGTCCTGGAGCGCGTCCGTATAGGTCGATTTCAGCTTCGATACCTGGCGCCAGTCCAGAACCCGGCGCGGCAGCTCGTGCTCGGTGGCGAGGTCCTCGAGCACGTCGGCGCCGGTGCCGTAGGCGCCGGTCTTGCCCTTCCTGCCGCCGGGAAGGCCCAGCCTGTCGAAGAGGATCTCGCCGAGCTGCTTCGGGCTGCCCACGTTGAAATCCTGCCCGGCGAGTTCCCGTATCTCCGCCTCGAGCCCGGCCATCTTCTGCGCGAAGGCACCGGACATGCGCGACAGGGTCTCGCGGTCCACCTGCACGCCCGCCCGCTCCATGCGGGCGAGGACGGGGATCAACGGGCGCTCCAGCGTCTCGTAGACGGTGGTGACGCGCTTGCGGTGGAGCTGCGGCTTGAAGGTCTCCCAGAGGCGGAAGGTGATGTCGGCATCCTCGGCAGCGTAGCGCACGGCCTTGTCGACGGCGACCTTGTCGAAGGTGACCTGCGACTTGCCCGATCCGATCAGCTCCTTGATCGGGATCGGGAGGTGGCCGAGATAGCGCTCGCTGAGGGCGTCCATGCCGTGCGGATGGAGGCCGGCATGGAGCGCGTAGCTGAGCAGCATCGTGTCGTCGAGCGGCGCGAGGTCGATGCCGATGCGGGCGAGCACCTTCACGTCGTACTTGGCGTTCTGCAGGATCTTGAGGACCGAGGCGTCCTCCAGCAGCGGCTTCAGCAACTCCAGCGCCCGGTCCATCGGCACCTGCCCCTCGGCCAGCTCGTCGGTGGCGAAGAGGTCGGCCTCCGCGCTGGCCTTGTGGCCCAGCGGCACGTAGCAGGCCTCGCCGGGGCCGAGGGCGAGGGAGACGCCGACGAGGAGGGCCTGCATCTCGTTCAGGGCGGTCGTCTCGGTGTCGACGGCGACGTATCCTCGCGCGGTGGCGCGGGCGATCCAGTCGGCGAGGGTGGCCTCGTCCTTCACCCAGACATACTCCTCCGGGAAGGGCGGCTGCTCGGGCGCCTCCTCGGTGCCGGGCGCGGTCTCGGTCAGCGCGGGGGTCTCGACGCCCAGATCCTCGGAGACGCGCTTCAGGATGGTGCGGAACTCCATCTCCGTCAGGAAGGCCATCAGAGTCGCGGGGTCGGGCTCCCGGACCGCCAGGTCGTCGAGCGGGACATCGAGGGGCATGTCGCAATCGAGGGTGACGAGGCGCTTCGAGAGGCGCACGTCCTCTTCCGCCGCGGCGACCTTGGGGGCGATGGTGCGGACGACCTTCAGCTTGTCGCGGGCGGCCAGCAGTTCGGCGGCGGCAATGTTGCCCTCGCGCGCCAGCTCCTCGACGCCCTTGGGCGAGAGGTCGCCCTCCACAGAGGATTCCTCCAGCCGGACGAGATCGCCGGCGTCGGACTTGGAGCCGAGCTTCAGCCTGCGGCCGAGCCGGGTCTCGGCCTCCTGCACATAGGCGTCGACCTCCTCGGCGAGCCGCGCCAGCGCGGTCTCTCGGGCGGCCGCGTCGAAGAGCGTCTCCACCGGCCCGACATGCCGGAGGAGGAGCGAGGCGGTGGGCACGCCGACGCCCTTCACGCCCGGCACGTTGTCGATGGAATCGCCGGCGATGGCCTGCAGGTCGATCATCAGGTCGGGGCCGACGCCGTAGCGCTCCTCGACGCCCACCGCGTTGATCAGCTCGTCGGGCTTCGACTGGATGCCGGGCTTCAGCATGTCGATGCCGGGGCCGACGAGCTGCATCAGGTCCTTGTCGGCGGAGACGATGGTGACGCGGCCCCCCGCCGCCACCGCGCGGCGCGCGAGCGTGGCGATGATGTCGTCGGCCTCGAACCCCTCCTGCTCGAGGCAGGCGAGGTTGAAGGCGCGGGTGGCCTCGCGTGTCAGCGGGATCTGGGGGCGGAGCGGCTCCGGCATCTCCTCCCGGTTGGCCTTGTAGAGGTCGTACATATCGTTGCGGAAGGTGTGCGATCCCTTGTCGAAGACCACCGCGGCATGGGTGGGCGCGTCCGGCCCCTTGTTCGACTGGATCATCTTCCAGACCATGTTGCAGAAGCCGGAGACCGCGCCGACCGGCAGGCCGTCGGACTTGCGCGTCAGCGGCGGCAGCGCGTGGAAGGCGCGGAAGATGAAGGCCGACCCGTCGACCAGGTGCAGGTGGCTGTCCTTGCCGAAGCTCATGTCGCGCCCTTCCTCGGAATCGTCCTGGTTCTGGCAGATTGCCGGACGGGCCGCCATCCCTCAGGAGCAGAGGCCCTCGCCGAGGCCGGAGCCGGAGCCGACGCGGCGGACGGGGGCGGGCCCGCGGGCCGGCGGCGGCGCCGACCGGCCCTCGCCGAGACGGCGCCAGAGCGGCACGTCCTCGACGCGGTTGCCGAAGTCGAGGCCGAGTTCGGGGCGGCCGTCGAGCGCCGGATCGCGGGGGCCCGGCGGCAGCGGATAGGAGAAGGCGATCTCGGGGGCGACGGAGCGGGGCGCCGGCTCCTCCTCTTCCTCCACGGCGGGCGGCGGTGCGAGGCCGGTCGGAAGGCGCCGGCAAAGGGCGAGGGGCCGGGTGGTGACGCCCGCCATCTCGTCGAGACCGCGCAGATCGACGATGTGGCCCTGCTTGCGGGAAATGCCCCGCACCTCGAAGGTCAGCGGCTCGGGCAGCTCGAATATCCGCGTCTCGTCGCCGAAGAGGTCGTCCTTTCCTTCCCAGTCCCGCCCGAGGGCGGCGGTCAGGCGATAGGTGCCGGGCGGCATGAGGAGGCGGAAGAAGCGCCCGCCCTCGACATAGGCGGTGACGGCGATCCTTCCGCTCTCCGCGTCGCGCAGCACGAGGTAGACGTCGCGGCCGCTCGTCGTCCGGACCTGGAGAGGAAAGACGAGGGGCAGCCCGGTGCGGTTCTCGATCAGGCCGTGATCCGGCGCGGCGGAGAGCACCGCGGGCAGCGCCAGAAGACAGGCCAGGAGCAGGGCGCGGATCAATGTCCGCCGCTGCCGGCGCCTTCTTCGAGGACGAATTGCCGGTCGCAATAGCCGCATTCCACCCAGCCGCGCGACGGCTCGATCTGGAGCCAGACGCGGGGATGCGTCATCTCGCCGTCGCAGGAGACGCGCGTGGTGGTCACGTGGACCGTCTCCGGCTCGCCGATGAGGCCGGTCGGCGGCTTCGGGCCCTGGTTGTCGACGGGCTTCTCGGACATGGGCGGAGATCCTCGCTCGCTTGCCGCGCCCGCGGCGCCGGCTTAGGTCGGGCGGGATGATAACCGACACGTGGTCGGCGACAAGGGCCCGCGGCACGGGCAGGAGGACGCGCATGGCCGGCAACGCCATCGAGATCGAGGGTCTGACCAAGACCTACGCCCCGCAGAAGGGCGAGACGGAGGCGAAGACGGCGCTGCACAACGTCGATCTCGACATTCCGCAGGGGTCGATCTTCGGGCTGCTGGGCCCCAACGGCGCGGGCAAATCGACGCTCATCAACATCCTCGCGGGACTGGTGACGAAGACCTCCGGGACGGTGAGGATCTGGGGCTTCGACCAGGACGTGAACCCGCGCCAGTCGCGCGCCGCGATCGGGGTCATGCCGCAGGAGTTGAACCTCGACCCGTTCTTCACGCCGCGCGGCAGCGCTCGACGTGCAGGCCGGGCTCTACGGCGTGCCGAGATCGCAGCGGCGCACGGACGAGATTCTCGAGCTGATCGGGCTGAGCGACAAGGCCGAAACGCCTATGCGCGCGCGCTCTCGGGAGGCATGCGGCGGCGGCTCCTGCTCGGCAAGGCGCTGGTCCACGATCCGCAGATCCTGGTCCTCGACGAGCCGACGGCGGGGGTGGACATCGAACTTCGGCAGATGCTCTGGAAGAATGTCCGCAAGCTCAACGAGGCGGGCAAGACGATCATCCTGACGACGCATTACCTCGAGGAGGCGGAGGCGATGTGCGACGAGATCGCCATCATCCACCACGGCGAGGTTCTGGTGCGCGACACGACGCGGCAGCTGCTCGAGCCGGATCGACACCAAGACGCTGGTGATCGAGCCCGCGGGCCCGGCTGCCGACGGAGATCGCGCTGCCTGCCGAGGTGGAGATGGACCGCAGGAGCGACGGGCGCTCGCCTTCAACTACGCCAAGACCAGGGTGAAGCCCGGCGACATCCTGGCCTCCCTGCGCGATGCCGGCGTGGAGATCGCCGACGTCTCTATCGAGGAGCCGCATCTCGAGGACGTGTTCCTCGACCTCACCCGCTCGCCTCCCGACGCGGCGGCCTGAGCCGGGCGGAGGGCCGCGCGCCGGGGCGAGGGGCCGCGCCGTGGAACCGTCCGGCGGCGGCGGGATTTGGCCCCGGAAAAGGAGATGCCCGATGCTGATGACCCCCTCGATCCGCGAATGTCCCAATGACGGCGACAACGTCTATGCCTTCCACGTCCTGGGCGAGGTGAGCGCCGACGACATGTCCGCGATGGCCGATTACATGAACGACCGGTTCGACCGCCACGACAGGGTCAAATGCTCCTGATCTTCGACAGCTACGGCGGCGCGGAAACCGGGGCGAGCCTCGACTGGTCGGTGGTCAAGTCGCGGGTGCGCTCGCTCGCGAAGGTCGAGAGGTACGCCGTCGTCGACGCGCCGGAGCGGGCGGCGAAGATGATCGAGACGATGGGCGCCGTGCTGCCGGTGGAGGCGCGCGCCTTCGACCGCGAGGAGGAGGCCTGGGCCTTCGTCGGCGCCCGCGCCGAGGACCAGAAGATGCGCGGCTAGGCCGGGTCGCGCCGCCCGGCGGGCGCCATCGCGCCGCCCGGCGCGTCAGGCCTTCTCGAGGAGCCGGCCGAGGGGCCGGCCGCCGAGGATGTGGACGTGGAAATGCGGCACTTCCTGCAGGCCGTGCGGGCCGGCATTGCTGATGATCCGGTAGCCCTTCCCGCCATGCCGGGGGAGAGGCCCTTCTCGGCGACGACGCGCGCCGTCAGCCGGAGAAATCGCCATCTCGGCCGGCTCGCCTCGGCGCAGAAATGGTCGTGGCTGACATAGGGGCCCTTCGGGACGACGAGGACATGGACGGGGGCCTGCGGGCCGATGTCGTTGAAGGCGAGGCTGTGCTCGGTCTCGGCCACGGTGTCGTTCGGGATCTCGCCGCGCAGGATCTTCGCGAAGATGTTCTGGTCGTCGTAGTCGAAGGGCATGGATGTCTCCGTCTCGGTCGCCTGGGAAGATGGGGCGGCGGGCGCGTCAGTCGCGGCCGCGGAAGAGCGGGCGGATGGTGCTGGCGGACGAAGATTTCGCACGAGGCGCCAGAGCGTCAGCGCCGCCACGGCGAGGATCGCCAGGATCACGAGGGTGAGCCAGGGGAAGAAGGCGACGTCGGGCCCCTCGACGCGTTTGATCGAGGTGGCGTTGGGGAAGGCCGAGAAAGTTGCGACCGCCAGCCGTAATGCCGGACCGCGACCCAGACGGGCGCGTCGCGGGTGGAGGCGAGATCGGCCGCCTCGGCCTGCAGGTCGGCGCTGTCGAACTTCAGGTAGGGCGGCCAGCCCCATCCGGTATCCTCGTTGCGGTAGACCATCGGCTTGTTGTCGGGGCTGACCGCCGAGATGAAGCGGACGTCGCGGTTCTGGCCCGATCCGTCCGCCGCCGAATAGAACACCGCGTTCCAGCCGAAATCCATACGCCGCACGTCGGTGTTGACGATCCGCACGACGTCCCGGCCGGGGAGGTTGTAGTGCAGCACCGCGGCGACGAGCGCCAAGGCGAGGCAGGCGAGAGCGATCTTGATCCAGCGCATGGGCGGCCTCCGGTTCGCTACCTCCCTATCGCAAGTCGGGCGGCCGCGGGCCAGAGGAAACCGCAGCGACCGGCTTGCCTGTTCCGCCCGGCGCCCCACCATCGCCGCATGCGACCGGGCGAGTGGAACCTCATCACCGATGTCGGTGGCCTGCGGGTCGGCAACGCCGCCGATGCGCGGGCGAAATCGGGCGTCACCGTGCTCCTCGGCGCCGACCGGCTGAGCGCAGGCGTCCATGTCATGGGCGGCGCGCCTGGGACGCGGGAGACCGACCTTCTGGCCCCGACCGGCTGGTGGGCGAGATCGACGCGCTGGTGCTCGCCGGCGGCTCGGCCTACGGGCTCGGCGCGGCCGATGGCGTGATGGCGGGCCTGCGGCGCATGGGCCGCGGCTTCGACGCCGGCGGGCGGCGGATCCCCATCGTCCCGGCGGCGATCCTCTTCGATTTGGGCGGTGGCGGCGACCCCGACTGGACGGAGAGTCCCTACCCCGCGCTCGGGGCGGCGGCGCTCGCGGCGGCGGCGGAGGCGTTCGGGCTGGGCAGCGAGGGCGCCGGGACGGGCGCCGTGGCCGGGCGGCTGAAGGGCGGGCTCGGCTCGGCCTCGGCGGTGCTCGGGGACGGCACGTGCGTCGGCGCGCTGGTCGCCGCGAACCCGGTCGGCGGGACCGCCTGCCCGGAGACCGGGCGCTTCTGGGCCGCCCCCTTCGAGGAGGGAGCCGAGTTCGGCGGGCGCGGCATCGCGGCGCGCTGGGTGGCGGAGGCGAAGATGCCGCTGGAGGGCACCGCCACGACGCTCGCCATCGTGGCGACCGACGCGACGCTCGACAAGGCGGGGGCGACGCGGCTGGCGACCGCCGCCCATGACGGGCTGGCGCGCGCCATCCTGCCCGCGCACACGCCCTTCGACGGCGATCTGGTCTTCGCCGTCGCCACCGGCGCACGGCCCGCCCCCGGCCCGGCGGGGCTGGCTGGGCTGGGCCACGCGGCGGCGACCTGCCTCGCCCGCGCGGTGGCGCGTGCCGTCTTCGAGGCGACGCCCGCGCCCGGGGACGCCGCCCCGACCTGGGCGGCGCGGTTCGGCGGCGGCTAGCTGCGCCAGAACCGGGCGGTGAAGAGCACGTAGACGGCCATGAGCTCGAGCCGCCCGACCAGCATCCCGAAGATGCAGAGCCACTTGGCGCCGTCGTTCAGCGGACCGAAATAGCCCGAGGGGCCGATGACCGGGCCGAGGCCTGGCCCGATATTGCCGATCGCCGTCGCCGCGCCCGACATCGCGGTGACGACGTCGAGGCCGGTGAGGCTGAGGGCGACCGACAGGACGCCGAGGGTGACGACGAACAGGACGAAGAAGGCCATGACCGAGGAGAGGACCTCCTCGGGCACGCGGCGGTCGTCGAACCGGGGCGCGAAGATGCCGTGGGGCGAGTGGATGCGGCGCACCTGCGTCCAGATCGCGGACATCAGGATCTGGTAGCGGAAGATCTTGACCGAGCAGCAGGTCGAGCCGGCGCAGCCACCGACGAGGCCGACGAAGAAGAACGCCACCATCGCGAAGGCGCCCCAGGCCTGGTAGTCGACGCTGGCGTAGCCGGTGCCGGAGATGATCGAGGTGACGTTGAAGACTGCCTCGCGGAAGCTCTCCTCGATCCCGCGCCCGTCGTAGATCACCTGGAAGAAGGCCAGGACGAGGGTGACCGCGCCGATCACCGCGAGATAGGCGTGGACCTGCGCGTCGCGGAAGATCGGCCGAGCCGTGCCGGCGACGAGCTGGATGTAGCGCACGAAGGGCAGGCTCGCGAGGATCATGAAGACGCTAGCGAAATATTCCGGCGCGCCCTGGAAGGCGCCGAAGGACCTGTCGGTCGTGGAGAAGCCGCCGGTGGAGAGGGTGGTCAGCGCGTGGTTGATCGCCTCGAAGCTCGACAGGCCGAGGGCGAGGTAGCTCAGGAAGCAGGCGAGCGTGAGGACGACGTAGATCCAGCTGATCTGGCTCGCAATCTCCGCCGCGCGGGGGAGGATCTTGCCCATCGTGTCGAAGGCCTCGGAGCGGAAGATCTGCATGCCGCCGACCCGGAGCTCGGGCATGAAGACCATGGCCACGACGATGATCCCGATGCCGCCGAACCATTGCAGCATCGAGCGCCACAGCAGCAGGCCCTCGGGGAAATCGTCGAGCCCGGCGAAGACCGTCGAGCCGGTAGTGGTGAAGCCCGACATCGCCTCGAAGAAGGCGTCGGTGAGGGACGCCTCGACCGGCGAGATCAGGAACGGGATGGCGCCGAAGACCGGCAGCATCGTCCAGACGAGCGTGGTCAGCAGGAAGGTCTGCTGCAGCGAAATGCGGGAGGTGGTGGCGTTGGCGCAGGACAGCGCCAGCGCGCCGCCGGTCAGCATCGTGATCGTGCAGGAATTGAAGAAGACCGGCCAGTGCTCGTTGCCGTAGACCAGATCGACCACCATCGGCACGGCCATCGAGGCGCCGAGGCAGGCGACGAGGAGGCCGATCACGTATCCGACGGGGCGGGGGTCGATCATGGGCGAGGCTTGGCGGCGCCCGAGGGGGGTGTCAACCTGCCGCGGAGCGGGGCTCGAGGGCGTAGGCGACCCGCACCGCGTCGCCGACCGAGTTCGCCGGATAGTCGCCTCCGAAGCGGTGCAGCAGCAGGGTGAAGGCGCGCACCCCCTCCTCGTAGCGTTCCGCCGCGCGGAGGGCGCGCAGGATGTGGACCATGCCGTCGTTCTCGACATGGACCAGCGCGTCGAGCTGATCGAGCCCCTGCTCCCGCCCGATGCGCATCAGCCGGCCGAGGAGGAGGATGCCGAGGCCGCGGCCCTGGAAGCGGTCGGTGACGGTCAGCGCGAGTTCGGCGCGGCGCGCCTCGTGCGTCGGCCGGAAGAAGTGGGCGATGCCGGCGGGGACCTCCTCGCGCGCGTCGATCACCGTGGCGCCGATGGCGACGTGGAGCCGACGATCGGGGGTGGTGAACCTTTCCACCTCCGCGGGCTTCAGCCGCTCAACGTGGTGCAGGAAGCGGAACACCCGGCTCTCGGGCGAGAGATCGGCGAAGCCGCGCAGGAGCGCGGGCCGGTCGGCCGGGCCGACCTCCCGGACGAGGGCCGCCGACCCGTCCCGCAGGCGGACGCGGATCGTGCCGGCCTCCACCGGCTAGTCCGGATCGCGCAGCGTGTCGAAGAGACGCGGATCGAGGCTGTCAGCGGCGAAGGTGTCGCCCCCGGTCAGGACGCTGACCGCGTCGTGGCTGTGCAGGCTCTCCTGGTGGCTGACGAGCACGCGGTAATCGCCGATCCGGGCGTCGGCCTCGAGCCCTTCGGCGAAGAGGCGCGCGGCATCCTCCACGAAGATCGGGTTCGCGGCGTTCAACTCGGCGAAGGCCTGCTCGTCCTCGCGCTTGACCATGACCTGGGTCTCGGTCGGGACCTGGCAGCGGCAGAGTTCGACGAGATCCTCGATCCAGAGCGGCGGCCCGTCCGCGAGCGCCACCGACAGGCGGGCGACCGAGCGCTGGGAATGCGGCGTGGCGAGGCGGCCCCTCTCGGCGCGGGCATGCTCGCTGAGCTCCAGCGAGCAGGGGCAGGTGGAGGAATAGACGAAGTCGAGATGGAGGACGCGCAGCCGCTCCCCGCCCTGCCGGACCGATTCCATGGCGACCTCGTAATACTGCCAGCCGGACAGGCCGGAGCGCAGGCTCTCGACCTCCATCGGATAGGCGAGACGCATGGCGAGGCGTGCGCCCGCGTCGCCGATCCGATCGCCATAGGCGTCGAGGGTGCGGTCCATGACCTCGAAGCTGGCCGCCTCGCGGGCGGATTCGTAGAAGGTGCGCATCAGGCGGGACATGTTGATGCCCTTGCGCTCCGCGTCGAGGCCGACCGTTCCGGTGACCCGGGTCTCGAGCAGATGCTCTCCCCCGTCGCGCCGGACGTAGCGGATCGGCAGGCGGAATCCCGAGACGCCGACATGCTGGATCGGCAGCCGGGCGCCGCGGATGAGGCTCGCCGGGCCGTTCTGGAGGTCGGGGAGGCCCGCGCGGTAGGAAGCGTCGGGCCGGAAGCCGGACTCGTACTCCGCCGAGAGCACTTCCGGCTCCCGCCGGGAGGGGCCGAGCAGCGCCCGCAGGGACGGGTCGAGTTCGGCGAGGTCGGACTCGGGCGCGGCCTCGGCCCAGGCGCGGAGGCGGCGCAGGAGCGCCTCGGCCTGGCTTGCGTTGAGTTCGGGCTCGATGGGCTGTCGGTGGATGGTCACTGCGCTTGCTCCGGCGGTCTCGGATCAGACATTTCAGATAATCGGAACAGGCCGCGATTTCCACGGCACTGCGTCAAATGACGTCGCCCTCGGCGCCGTCCGCCCGGCGCTCCATGCCGATGCGTCCCTCGCCCGCCGACACCGCCTGCCAGCCGCGCCGCTCGAGGACGGCGCGGTAGGACGGCTCGACGGAGGCGGTGAGCGTCGCCAGGCCGCTGCGCAGGACCTCCGCCTCGATGGCGTCGTGGAGCGCGGTGGCGGCGGCCCGGCCACGGCCTCCCTCCGCGACCCAGACCGGATCGAGACGTCCCGCTGAAGACAGGCCCATGATCCCCGCGACGCCGGCGGCGTCCTCCGCCAGCGCGACGTGGAGCCGGTCGAGCCCCGCGCCCCCGGAGAGCTCGGCAAGGCGCTCCGCCTCGTCAGGCCGGGCGATCCTCAGCCGCATGCGGCCTCCAGGGCGCGGCCGAGATCGGCGAGGAGGTCGTCCGGGTCCTCGAGCCCGACGCTCAGCCGCACGAGGCCCGGCCCGATGCCGAGTTCCGCGCGCAGGTCCTCTGAGAGGCGCTGGTGGGTGGTGGTCGCCGGATGGGTGGCGATGCTCTTGGCGTCGCCGAGATTGTTGGAGATGGTCACGATCTCGAGGGCGTTCAGGAAGCGGAAGGCGGCCTCCTGCCCGCCGCTCAGGTCGAGCGAGAGCACGGTGCCGTAGCCCCCCATCTGGGCGCTGGCGAGCGCGTGCTGGGGATGGCTCTCGAGACCCGGGAAGATCACCCGGTCGAGGCCCGCCCGCCCCTCCAGCGCCGCGGCGAGGCTTCCGGCGCACTCGGCCTGTGCGCGGACGCGCAGGTCGAGGGTCTCCATCCCCTTCAGCATCACCCAGGCGGTGAAGGGCGACATCGCCCCGCCGGTATGCTTCAGGTAGGGCTCCAGCGTCTTGCGGACGTACTCGCGCGAGCCGAGGACGGCGCCGCCCAGCGCCCGTCCCTGCCCGTCCACGTGCTTCGTGGTCGAATAGACCACCACGTCGGCGCCGAGGGAGACCGCGCGGGTGAAGATCGGCGTCGCGAAGACGTTGTCGCAGACGACGGTCGCGCCGACCGCATGCGCCATGCGGGCGACGGATTCCAGGTCGACGATCTCGAGCGCCGGGTTGGAGAGGGTCTCCATGAAGACGGCGCGGGTGTCCTCGCGGATCGCCGCCTTCCAGGCCCCGAGATCGGTGCCGTCGACCAGCGTCACCTCGACGCCGAAGCGCGGCAGGATCTCCTCCACGATGTAGAGGCAGGAGCCGAAGAGCGCGCGGGAGGAGACGAGGTGGTCGCCGGCCTTCAGGAGCGACATGAGCGCGGCGTTGACCGCCGCCATGCCCGAGGCGGCGGCGAAGCAGTCCTCCGTGCCCTCGACGACGGCGAGCCGGTCCTCGAACATCCGCACGGTCGGGTTGCCGTAGCGGGCATAGATGAACTCGTCCTCGCCCAGCTCGGCAAAGCGCTGCGCGGCCTGCTCGGCGCTGTCGTAGACGAATCCCTGGGTGAGGAAGATCGCCTCGCTCACCTCGCCGTACTGGCTGCGGCGGATGCCGCCGTGAACGAGCTTGGTGCGCGGATTCCAGTCGTCTCTCATGGGGTGCGTCCTTTCGCCCTGCCCCACCGTCGGAGCGCCGGGCCGAAAGGTCCGACCTCTTTAGCGGAATTCTTTAACGTGGCCCGCAATCCGGTGAACAAATCGCCACGCGCGCTGCGTAGGCATGACGCGCGTCATGGTCAAGCGCCGTCACCCGGCTTTCATGTCACCGTAACCGCCGCGTCTTGGCGGCAGGCTATGAGACGGCCGAGACCCGGGGGGGAAAGGCAACGGAAGGACCGCAAGATGCCGCTCGTGATCGTGGATGTCGCACCCTCTGGAGAGCTTTCGGGGCTCGACGCCCTGCCGCAGGCCCTCGGTCGCCTGCCCCGGTCAGCCCCCGTCATCGCCATGCTGCACGGCTACGGATACGATCCGGGGCGCGCGGCGGTCTCGCCCCATGCCAGCCTCTTCGCCGCAAGGGGGCAGGACCGCGACCGCATCACCTGGCCCGCGCGGCTCGGGCTCGGCAGCGGACCGGGCGAGCCGCTGCTCCTCGCCATCGGCTGGCCGGCGCGCGGCACGATCTGGCGCGCGTGGGGGGCGGGCGGGCGCGCCGCCCGCCCCGTCGCGGGACTTCTGAGCCGGCTTCGGCGGCACGGCCGCACGACCCATCTCGTCGCCCATTCCCTCGGCGCGCGGCTCTGCCTCGAAGCGGTGGCGCTGGCGCCGGCGGGATCGGTGGGCCGGGTGGTGCTGATGGCCGGCGCGGCGCATCGCGCGGCCGCCTTCGCCGCGCTCGCCGCGCCGGCCGGTGGGCAGGCCGAGTTCATCAACGTCACCAGTCGCGAGAACGACCTCTACGACGCCGCCGTGGAGGCCCTGACGGGCTTCGCCGACCGCACCATCGGCGAGGGGATCGGACGGCCGGCGCCGAACTGGCTCGACCTGCAGATCGATGCCGCGGCGACGCGGGCCGGGCTCGGCGCCCTCGGCTACCCGGTCGCGGCCCCGGCGGGACGGGTCTGCCACCGCTCCTGCTATGCCCGGCCGGGGCTCTTCGCGCTCTACCGCGATCTGCTCGCGGAGCCGCGGCGGCTGCCGCTGGCGCTGCTCCGCGCGCATCTGCCGGAGGCCGGCGAGCCGCGCTGGTCGCGGCTGCTCTCGCGGATCGGGGAGCGCGCCGATGGCGGGGGCCGGGCGCTGCCGCTCTGAGCCCTCAATCGCCGCCGGTGCCGTGCTCGCGGAAGAGCTTCCCCTGGGCGACGAAGAACAGGAAGATCGCCGCCGTCAGCCCGAAGGTCTTGAAGTTCACCCAGGCATCCGTGGACATGGTGCGCCAGATGATCTCGTTCAGGATCGCGAGGGCGAAGAAGAAGGCGCAGAAGCGGCGGGTGAGGATCATCCAGCCGGTCTCGTCGAGGGGGATCATCTCGGACATGACCATCCGCAGGTAGCTCCTGCCGCGCAGCAGCCCGAAGCCGAGGATCGCGCCGAAGATCAGGTAGATGAGCGTGGGCTTCATCTTGAAGAAGCGCTCGTCGTTAAACCACACGGTCAGCCCGCCGAAGACGACCACGAGCACGAGGGTGACCCCCTGCATCCGGCTGAGCTCGCCGGTCACACGCCAGAGAACGAGGGTCGAGAGCGCCAGCAGCGGCACGAAGCCGGCGGTGATGAGGACGAAGCCCGAATAATCCCGCCCCCCGAGCGTGAAGCTCTGGTCGCGCACGAAGAGATAGGCGACGAAGAACGCCGCGATCGGGCCCAGTTCGAGGACGGTCTTGAGTGTCGTCTTGCTCATCTCTGTCTATCCGCTGAATTCCACGATGACGGCGCCGGCGGCGATCAGCGCCATGAGAACGAGGCGCCGCGGCCCCACCTTCTCGCCCAGCATGAGGTAGCCGATCAAGGCCGCGAACACGGTCGAGGTCTCGCGCAGGACCGCCGCCTCGCCGACCTTGTCGAGCCGGGTGGCGAGCATGATCGAGCCGAAACTGCCGAAGGCGATGAGCCCGCCGGTGACGCCGCGCCGCAGGAGCGCCCCCCAATCCGCGATCCGGGCCACCGCGCGGCGGTGGAAGAGCGCCACCAACGGTGCGAAGCCGAGCCCGTCGATGGTGAAGAACCAGGCGAGGAAGGTGAAGGGATCCGCCGTGGCGCGGATACCGTAGGCGTCGTAGGTCGTGTAGAGGGCGACGAAGAGCCCGGTGAGCACGGCGAGGGAAAGCGCCAGGGAGAGGGTCTCGCGCTGCACGTCGAGGAAGACGAGGTTGTAGATCGCGAGGCCGAAGATGCCCGAGAGGAGCGTCGCGACGCCCAGCCATTGCAGGACGGAGAAGCGCTCGGAGAAGACGATCGAGGCGCCGATCACCGCGAAGAGCGGGCCGGTGCCGCGTACCACCGGATAGACGACCGTGTAGGCGCCCTTGGTGTAGGTGACCCCCGGCGCCAGCTTGTAGCCGACATGGATGGCAAGCGCGCCGGCGAAGATCGGCCACATGTGCGGCTCGGGCCAGGGGACCACGAAGAGCGCGAGGGGCAGCGCCATCAGCCCGTAGCTCGCGTCGATCGCCATGCGGCTGATCCAGGGATCGTGCCGGCCCTTCTGCAGCGCCCCGAAGACGGCGTGGAGCAGCGCGGCGAGAAGCGCCAGGCCGAGCGCCAGCGTGCGCCCTTCGGGCGTGCCCTCAAGGGCGGAGATCCAGCTCATCGCACGGCCGGGAACGCGGACGGGGCCGGATCGTTGACAGGAGGGCGACAGGATCGGCCAGGCGCGATGATCGACACGATCCTCGGAGAACTCGACGGCTCTTTCAGCACCGTTCCGCCGCTTGTGGCAGCGGTGCGCCTCGTCATGGCGTTGCTGCTCGGCGGCGTCCTAGGCTGGGAGCGGGAGCGCCGCGACAAGCCCGCCGGGCTCCGGACCCACATGCTCGTCTCGATCGCGGCCTGTCTCTTCATCATCGTCGGCGCGCAGCTCGGCTCGATGGATTTCGGCGACCGCGGCCAGCTTCGCATCGACCCGCTGCGGCTCATCGAGGCGGTGACGGCGGGCGTCGCCTTCCTCGCCGCGGGGCTGATCTTCACCGCCGGCGGCAAGGTGAAGAACGTGACCACCGGCGCCTCGCTCTGGCTCGCCGGCGCCATCGGGCTGGCCTGCGGGGCGGGCCAGATGCCGCTGGCGCTGATGGCGACGGCGATCGTCGTCATCGTGGTGGGCGGCGTCGGGGCCGTTGAACGGCGCTGGCTCGGGGACGGGAAGCGGGGACCGGGGGAGGAAGACGTCACCATCCGGTCCGACGCCCCGCCCGGCGAAGGAAAGTGATCCGGCTCACCTGTCGAGACCCGTGAGCGCGGCGGCGAACTCCTCGGGGTCGAAGGCGTCGAGATCGTCGATCTGCTCGCCCACGCCGATGGCGTGGATCGGCAGGCCGAACCGGTCCGCGAGCGCGACCAGCACGCCGCCCCGCGCGGTGCCGTCGAGCTTCGTCATCACGAGGCCCGAGACGTCGGCGAGCTTCTGGAAGATCTCCACCTGATTGAGCGCGTTCTGCCCCGTGGTCGCGTCGAGGACGAGGACGGTATTGTGCGGCGCGTCCGGGTCCTTCTTGCGGATCACGCGGACGATCTTGGCGAGCTCCTCCATCAGGTCGGCGCGGTTCTGCAGCCGCCCGGCCGTGTCGATCATCAGCAGGTCGGCGCCCTCGCGCTCGGCGCGCGTCATGGCGTCGAAGGCGAGGCTAGCCGGATCGGAGCCCTGCGCCGCGGTCATCACCGGCACCCCCGCCCTTTCGCCCCAGACCTGGAGCTGCTCCACCGCGGCGGCGCGGAACGTGTCGCCCGCCGCGATCACCACCGACTTGCCGGCGGCGCGGAACTGGCTGGCGAGCTTGCCGATCGTCGTGGTCTTGCCCGAGCCATTGACACCGACGACGAGCACGACCTGCGGCTTCTTCGCGTAGAGCGGCAGGGGTCTGGCCACCGGCTCCATGATCCGGGCGATCTCCCGCGCCAGAAGCTCCTTGATCTCGCGGGAGGACAGGCGGCGGCCGAGCCGCCCCTCGGCCATGTTCGCCGTCACGCGGGCGACCGTCTCCACCCCCATGTCGGCGGTGATCAGAAGGTCCTCGAGCTCCTCGAGCATGTCGTCGTCCAGGGGGCGGCGCATGACCGCGCCCTCGCCCGCCCCGCCGCGGCCGAAGAGGCGGCCCATGAGGCCGCCGCGGGTCTGCGGCGCGCCGGGCGGCGTGTCGTCGGGCACCTCCATCGGCGCGGGACCCTTCCGGGCCTCCGCCGGTCTCCCCGGCGGGACTTCCGGCGGCGCGGAGGGCGGCGCGGGGTCCTGCGGCGCGGGGAAGGGATCGGGACGCGGCGGCGTGGCGGGCCGGTCGGGCGCGGGCGGCGGCTCCGGCGTGTCGGGTCGCTCCGGCTCCGGCGCGGCCGAGGTCCCGGACCGGTCCGGGCCGGCTGACACGGGGCCGGGGCTCTCGGGGGTCGCGCCGGGATCGGCCTCGGAGACCTCGCCGCCCTCTTCCACGATCGCGTCGAGCCCCTCGTCGAGCTTCGAAGACGACTTGAAGAGCCGCGATTTCAGCTTGTTGAAAAACGACATGGGCGGCTGCCCTCCTTCCCCGGCCCATCTAGGACGAAACGTCCGCACATGAAAGCCGGTGCCCTCTGGCCAGACGGGGGACGGGCATGGCACTATCCGGGCATGTCCTGTCCCCGGTTCCTCCTCCCGTTCCTCGCCTGCGCGACGGCAGCCGCGGCCCAGTCCCCGATGGGCCCCGACGCCTTCGAGAGCTACACCGCCGGGCGGACGCTGGTCTTCTCCGCCGACGGGCATCCCTACGGGGCGGAGCAATACGGTCCCGACCGGCATGTGCGATGGTCGTTCCTCGACGGCGAGTGCCGCGACGGGCGGTGGTACGCGGAGGGCAACCGCATCTGCTTCGTCTACGAGGACATGCCGAAGCCGAAATGCTGGACCTTCTTCCGCTCCGGCAGTGGGCTCCGGGCGAAATTCGCCGGCGACCCGCAGGGTTCGGTGCTCTACGAGACCGATGCGAGCGGGGAGCCACTGACCTGCTTCGGCCCCAAGGTCGGGGTCTGAACCGCCTCGCCGTCCGGGGGGCTTAGAGAAGCGAGCCCTGCCCGGTCGGATCGTCGGGCTTGCGGCGCGGCTTCCTCGGCGGCGCAAGCGAGAGGCGGCCGTCGCGAAACTCGACCTCCAGCGAGCTTGCCTCCCGCGCCGCGGCGCGGGTGGTGACTACGTGGCCCTCGCTCCAGACCACCGCGTAGCCGCGGGCCAGGGTCGCCTCGTAGCCGAGCGTTCCGTGCAGCCGGCCCGCGGTTTCGAACCGCTCGCGGGCGGCGGACAGACGGTCGCGGAAGGCGCGGTCGAGGCGCGCGGCCTCCCGGTCGAGGTCCTGCCGACACCGCCGGGCGGCGACGGCGAGGGGACGGACGGCGAGCGGCCGCGCCTCGAAGGCCCGGCGACGGTCCCGCACGGTGCGTCGCAGCGCCGGGATGAGACGGAGCGCGAGGCCGGCAGACTTGTCGCGCGCGGCGGCGATCCGGTCGCGGATGCGGGCCGGGCGGAGACCGACGGAGAACTCGGCCAGGCGCGAGCGCCGGGCCGTCAGACCGGCCTCGAGGGCGAGGGGGAGCCGTGCCTCCGCCCAGTCGAAGCGCTGCCGGGCGGCGGCGGTCAGCGCCTCCGGCCGGGGCAGCGCGCGGGAGAGGTCGGCGAGCCGCTGGCGGCGCAGACCGATGGAGTGTCCGAGATTGCGGGAGAGCCGCGCCCCCTGCCCGTCGAGCCAGGCGCGGAGTTCGAGCCGCACCGGCACGGCGAGCTCGGCGGCGGCGGAGGGCGTCGGCGCACGGCGGTCGGACACGTAGTCGATGAGCGTCGTGTCGGTCTCGTGTCCGACGGCGGAGATGATGGGGATGGCGCTGTCCACCACGGCGCGGGCGACGATCTCCTCGTTGAAGCCCCAGAGATCCTCGATCGAGCCGCCGCCCCTGGCGACGATCAGCAGGTCGGGGCGCGGCACCGGGCCGCCGGAGGAGATCGCGTTGAAGCCGCGGATCGCGGCGGCGACCTGGGGCGCGCAGTCTCGCCCCTGCACCGCCACCGGCCAGACCAGGACGTGCCGGGGGAAGCGGTCCGCGAGCCGGTGCAGGATGTCGCGGATAACCGCGCCCGAGGGCGAGGTCACGACGCCGATCACCTCCGGCAGGAAGGGCAGCGCGCGCTTGCGCTCGACCGCGAAGAGCCCCTCCGCCTCCAGTGCCTTCTTGCGCTTCTCGAGCATCGCCATCAGCGCGCCGACCCCGGCGGGGCGCACGTCGTCGGCGTTGAGCTGGTACTTGGACTGGCTGCCGAAGGTGGTCAGGCGCCCGGTGGCGACGACCTCCATCCCCTCCTCGGGAATCTGGGTGAGCCCCGCGACCTGCCCCTTCCAGGCGACGGCGGCGAGCACGTTCCGGTCGTCCTTGACGTCGAAGTAGAGATGCCCCGACCGGGCGCGGAACACCCGGCCGACCTCGCCGCGGACCTTCACCCGGTCGAAGGCGCCCTCGATCGTGCGCTTCACCGCACCCGAGATCTCGGTCACGGTATATTCGGGGGCGTTGGCGCCGGGGCCGGTCTCGTCGAAGAGCTCCATCGCCGGCGAGACTAGACCGGGCGCGCCCCGCCCGAAAGGCCCCGGCAGCTTCACAAGCCGGCTCCCCGCGCGTATCAGCGGCGCGGATCGGAGCGGAGACCGCGCATGAACATCCTCATCCTGGGCGGCGGCGGCCGCGAGCACGCCCTGGCCTGGGCGGTGCTGCAGAACCCCAAATGCGACCGGCTGATCGTGGCGCCGGGCAATGCCGGGATCGCGGGAATCGCGGAGACCGCCAGGCTCGACATCGAGGACGGGGTCGCGGTGGCCGAGTTCGCGGGCGAAAACGCGGTGGATTTCGTGATCGTGGGGCCGGAGGCGCCGCTCGCCGCGGGCGTCGCCGATGCCTGCCGGCGGGCGGGCATCGCCGTCTTCGGACCGAATCGCGCGGCGGCGATGGTGGAGACCTCGAAGAGCTTCGCCAAGGCGCTCTGCGACGCCGCGGGGGCGCCGACGGCCCGCTATGCGCGGTTCGAGGATGCGCAAACGGCGAAGGAGCACGTGCGGTCGGAGGGGGCGCCGCTGGTTGTGAAGGCCGACGGTCTCGCCGCCGGCAAGGGCGTGGTCGTGGCCGAGACCGCAGAGGCGGCCCTCGCCGCGATCGACGGGGTCTTCTCCGGCGCGTTCGGCGCGGAGGCCGGGACGGCGGTGGTGATCGAGGAGAAGATGGACGGCGAGGAGGCGTCTTTCTTCGTGCTCGTGGATGGCGAGGAGCTGCTCCCGATCGGCACGGCGCAGGACCACAAGCGCATCGGCGAAGGCGATACCGGGCCGAATACCGGTGGGATGGGGGCCTATTCGCCCGCGCCGGTGATGGACGAGGCGGTGAGCCGGGCGGCGCTCGAGGAGATCGTGCAGCCCTGCATGGCGGAACTCGCGCGACGGGGCACGCCCTATTCCGGCGTGCTCTATGTCGGGCTGATGATCGCCGAGGGGCGGCCGCGGCTGGTGGAGTTCAACGCCCGGTTCGGCGACCCGGAATGCCAGTGCCTGATGATCCGGCTCGGCGCGCAGGCGCTCGACCTGATGCAGGCCTGCGCCGAGGGGCGGCTGGGGAGCGCGCGGGCGAACTGGGCCGACGACCACGCGATGTGCGTGGTGATGGCCGCGCCGGGCTATCCCGGCCCTTACGAAAAGGGCGGCGAGATCAGGGGGCTGGAGCGGCTCGTCGCCTCCTCCGGGCAGGTCGTGTTCCATGCCGGGACGGCGCTCGCGGAGGGACGGCCGGTGGTCGCGGGGGGGCGCGTTCTGGGCGTCACGGCGCGGGGGGACGATCTCAGGCAGGCACGCGAGCGGGCCTATGCGATGGTCGATGCGGTGGACTGGCCGGAGGCGGTGGTGAGGCGGGACATCGGCTGGCGGGCGCTCGGGACGGAGGACGCAGGCGACTGATCCGGAAGGGATTTCCCCCGGATCAGATCTGCTTCTCCGGCATCTGCACGACCAGTCCGTCGAGGTCGTCGGAGACCTTGAGCTGGCAGGTCAGGCGCGAGCGGACGGGGTCGGGCTCGTAGGCGAAATCCAGCATGTCCTGCTCCATGTCCTCCTTGGGGGGCAGCTTTTCCACCCAGTTCTCGGCGACATAGACGTGGCAGGTGGAGCAGGCGCAGGCGCCGCCGCAATCGGCCTCGATGCCGGGAATGCCGTTGTCGCGGGCGCCTTCCATAACCGTGAGGCCGGTCTTGACGTCGACGACGTGCTCGGTTCCGCCGTGCTCGATATAGGTGATCCTGGCCATCTCCGGGCTCCTTCGCTCTGTTGCGCCCTAGCTAGGACGAAGGCGCGCAGGATGCCAGACGGGGCCGGAACGCGCTGTCGGATTCCTGTCGGCGTCCCGTCGGACTCCCGTCGGCGTCGGCGACGGGCGCGCGAGAGGTTAACGGAAAAAGGCGACCTTGCGTCACGGTCTACCGGCCGGCCTCCCGGCCGCGGGATCCCCCGCGCCGGCGGGCGTCGACCCGGAGGGGCCGGTCGGGCCCCGGCCGTTTGCGTTTCGTGGTGCGAAGAACCGATCTCGAGACTCGAAGTGGCAATGACTGCTCCGAGCCCCTAGACGAAGCCGCTCCGCGGCATTGGCGCTCTTGGCGGGTGTCGGGCACTGATCTGATCTCCGCGCATTCGGGAATGGGCGCGCCTGGCTGACGATTGGGATCTCTCAATCGACAGACAGGAGGGTTCCATGACGGAGGAGAGGATTTCGCCGCTGCGGGCGCGGATGATCGAGGACATGCGTATCCGCGGGATGGGCGAGAAGGCGCAGAAGGCCCATATCCGGGCGCTGAAGGATTTCGCGTCGTTTCTCGGTCGCTCGCCGGACACGGCCACGCCGGACGACCTGCGCGCCTACCAGCTTCACATGACCGATACCGGTGTCACGCCATCGACGTTCAACATGCGGATCGTGGCGCTGAGGTTCTTCTTCGGCATGACCTGCGGCCGCGAGGAGATGAAGCGGTACATGCAGTTCCGCACCGAGCCGCGGAAGCTGCCCGTGGTGTTCAGCGTCGAGGAAGTCTCCGACCTGCTGATGGCCGCGCCGGGACCCGGGCTGAAGTACCGCGCCGCGCTCAGCATTTCATATGGCGCGGGCCTCAGGGCCGCCGAGGTCTGCAACCTCAAGATCGGCGACATCGACAGCGACCGGATGCTGATCCATGTCGAGCAGGGCAAGGGGGGCAAGGACCGCAAGGTCATGCTGTCGCCGGGGCTGCTGGAGTTGTTGCGCAACTGGTGGCGCGAGGCCCACCCCGAAGGCTGGCTCTTTCCCGGCAAGCCGAGGATCAACCCGATCTCGCCGCGGCAGCTGAACCGGGCGTTCACCTCGGCGAAGAACATGGCGGGGATCGCCAAGCCGGCCACGCTGCATACGCTCCGCCACAGCTTCGCCACGCATCTGCTCGAGGCGAACACGGATGTCCGGGTGATCCAGGTCCTGCTCGGCCACGGCCCGAGCTGACGACCACGGCGCAGTACACGCATGTCGCCACCAAGATGATCCGCGACACGGTCAGCCCCTACGAGATGCTGGCGAAGCTCCAGGATCAGACCGTGAAGCGAAGTCTGGAGTGACGGGGCGCCGGGGTGTCCCGGCCGAGGCTGGAGCTCGCCGACATCTTCCGTGAGCACGGTCCCGCGTGGCGGCGGGCCCATGCCGGTCATGTGGGCCTGACCCAGCTGAAGGTCATGTCGGCGATCGAGGCCTGCCGCACGGAGGCGCTCGGTGGGCATGTGGCGGCCTGCGCCAGGTGCGGACACCAGCATGTCGCCTACAACTCGTGCAAGAACCGGCATTGCCCGAAGTGCCAAGGTGAGCCAATGGATCGCCAATGATGGGGTGGATGGCTCCCGCTCCCGGCATCGCAATGTGCCACATTGGGTGCTGTCACAGACCCATCGAGGGAGCCATCCATGGACGAGATTACCACCATCGGCGTCGATCTTGCCAAGAGCGTTTTCCAGATCCACGGCGTCCGGGAGGACGGTACGGTCGCGCTGCGCCGGAAGCTGCGGCGCGGCCAGGTTCTGGCCTTCTTCGAGGCCTGTCCGCCCTGCCTTGTCGGCTTGGAAGCCTGCGGTGGTGCGCACTTCTGGGCCCGCGAACTGATCGCCCTGGGCCACGACGTGCGGATCATGCCGGCGGCTTACGTGAAGCCGTATGTAAAGCGAGGGAAGACGGACGCTGCTGACGCCGAGGCGATTTGCGAAGCGGTGACGCGCCCGACGATGCGCTTCGTCCCGGTGAAGTCGGCCGCGCGCCAGGGCGCACTGGTCGACCACAAGACCCGGGACTTCCTGGTTCGCCAGCAGACCCAGCTGGTGAACACGATCCGGGCCCACCTGGCCGAGTTCGGGCTGGTCTGTGCCCGCGGCCTCCATAATGCAGATCGCCTGCTCGCCCTGATCGCGGAGGCGCCGGAGGCGGCGCGACCCGCTCTGGACCTCCTGGCCGAACAGCTCCGCGAGACCCGGGATCGTATCAAGGCGGTCACCGATCGGATCGCCGCGGCCCAGAAGGAAGATCCGCTCGCCCGGCGGCTGACGACGATCCCCGGGATCGGCTCGCTATCCTCGAGCGCCTTCGCCGCCACCACGCCGGAGGTGGAGACCTTCAGGACGGGGCGGGATTACGCGGCCTGGCTCGGCCTCACCCCGCGGCCCCATTCGAGCGGCGGCAAGGAAAGACTTGGCCGGATCTCCAAGGCGGGCAACCGCTATCTTCGGCGACTTCTGTACCTGGGCGCGATGGCGCAGATCAGTGCAAGACGTTCCGGCAAGCCAGGTACGGACTGGCTGTGGCGGATGCTGGAGCGCAAACCGGTGAAGGTGGTGGCCGTCGCGCTGGCCAATCGTATGGCGCGGATCGTCTGGGCGCTCATCAAGACCGGAGACAGTTACCGGGCCAGTACGGCCTGAACGGAACAGCCGGGGTGCGTCCCGGCATCGAGACGGTGAGGCGCGGCGTGAGGTGATGGCAACGGACGGCGACACGGCATTCGGGACACCCAGTTCGGACCGACGCGCCTTCGAGCGCGTGCCATTGATTTGGACCCGACCGCCGGCGGACTTCATCAGGGCGCGCAGCCAAGGCGCTGCATCTTCGACGCCGTACACATGGCCGCGACCGACCAGGTGCCGAACCCTAACAACGCCCTTGCCACGCGGGAGCCATCCACACACGGTCCGAGAGACATTGGCGAACGCGGCCAGGGACTGGATGGCGGCGCGAGCGGAGGACCTCCTGCCGGTGGAGTACTTCCACGTCGTCTTCACCCTGCCGGCGGAGATCGCCCGCATCGCGTACTGGAACAAGCGCGAGGTCTACGGGCTGTTGTTCGAGGTCTCGGCGGAGACGGTGACGACGATCGCCGCCGATCCCCGTCACCTCGGGGCGCGCCTCGGCATGATCAGCGTGCTCCACACCTGGGGCTCGGCACTTACGCACCATCCGCATGTCCACATGATCGTCCCCGGCGGCGGCCTGTCGCCGGATGGCGCCCGGTGGGTGTCCTGCCGCCCGGGGTTCTTCCTGCCCGTCCGGGTTCTGTCGCGGCTGTTCCGGCGCCTGTTCCTGGACGGGCTCTCGGCACTCCATGAGGCCGGCAAGCTCGCCTGCTTCGCCGACCTTGGGGACCTGGCGGACCCTGTCGCCTTCGCCTCCTGGCTGGCGCCGCTGCGCAAGGTCGAGTGGGTGGTCTACGCCAAGCCTCCCTTCGGCGGGCCGAGGCCGTGCTGGCCTATCTCGGCCGCTACACCCACCGCGTGGCGATTTCGAACAGCCGACTGGTCAGCGCCGATGCCGAGACCGTCGCGTTC
>CAVZOA010000030.1:0-13739 GCA_963776705.1 uncultured Alphaproteobacteria bacterium | reverse complement strand
GACGGGCGCGCAAGGGCTCGCGCCCGTCGGCGCCGAAGGACTGTCGCTACGCCTGGGCCTGCATTTTCGGAGCGATCTGTCCCGCCCGCGCGACCGGCGCTGCTCTCGTCATGCCCTATGCGAACACGGACGCGATGAGCGCGCACCTCGCCGAGATCGGCCGACCGTTTCGCCTGGCGCACACGCTATCCTCGTCCTCGACGGCGCCGGCTGGCACAGTTCCAGGGACCTCGCCGTGCCGGCGAACATCCCCTTGCTGACGCTCCCGCCCTACAGCCCGGAGCTGAACCCGGTCGAAAACATCTGGCAGTTCCTCCGCCAGAACCGCCTCGCGAACCGCGTGTTCGACAGCTACGAAACCATCGTCGCCGCCTGCTGCGAGGCCTGGAACGCACTCCTCGCAACCCCGGAACGCGTCGCCTCCATCACCTCGCGTAACTGGGCGCAGGTCAGCGGATGATGCCGCTGGTATCACTGGCCTGCCTGGCCTCGGCGCGCTGGCTGAGGCTCGACCGGATATGAGGGGGCTCGCCTGATCTTCATCGCCGCGATGTTCGGCTTTATCGACCCGCCGGTGGCGGCGCTGGTCCTGTTCTCCTTCCAGTCGGGATCGCTCCCCGACCCGCCCTTCGATGGGCCGTCGCTCGCCTGGTACGCCGACGTGCTTGGTGACCGGGACCTGATTGCAGCGCTCCGGCATTCTCTGGTCGTGGCGCTGACCTCCGGCGCGGTGTCGGTGGCGCTGGGGTTCAGCGCGGCCTACGGGCTGGCGCGCCATTCCCTGAGGGGTCGGGCGGTGCTACGCGGGATCCTCATCGCGCCCCTGATGGTCAGCAACCTGATCGTTGGCGTGAGCCTCCTGATCGTTCTCAAACGTGCCGGCGCGGTCCTTTCCCTCTGGAGCGCCGGGATCGGCCACGTGGTGATCAACCTGCCGCTGTGCGTCGCCATCCTCTACGCCGCGACGGGCGCGCAGCGGGAGAATGCGGAACGCGCGGCGCGCGACCTCAGCGCGGACGAGGTGCGGGTGGTCCTGCTCGTCACCGTGCCGATGCTTTCCGCGCCGATCCTCGCGGCCTTCTTCCTCTCGGTGACGCTCAGCTGGGACGAGGTCATCATCGCCTTCCTGCTGACCCGCTTCGACGTGACCCTGCCGGTGGAGGTCTGGAGCCTGCTGCGCTCCGGCCTCTCGCCGCGGCTGAACGCGGTGGGCTCCCTCGTCTTTCTCATCTCGATCGCCGCGGTGCTGGCGGTGGAGCTTCTCGTTCTCCGGAGGCGTCGAACATGACCGCAGAGGTGACGCCTGAGGGGATCGGCCACGTCTTCGGCGAGTTCCGGGCGCTCACGGGGGATCGATCTGGAGAACGGCGCGAGAATACGTGACGCTGCTGGGACCGTCGGGCTGCGGCAAAACCATGGTGCTGTCGGTTCGGGACGGGTTCCTGGCCCCGACGGTGGGGGGTGAGGATCGGAAGGCGCGACGCGACCGCCCTGCCGCCGGCGAAGCTGCACCCGACGACCATGTTCCAGGATTACGCGCTGTTCCCGCACGTGACTTTCACAGACGACGTGGCCTTCGGGCTGCGGATGGCGGGGATGGGACGGCGCGACCGGCGCGCGGGCGGCCAGGATGCTGGAGTTCGTCGACCTCGGATCCGACGGGGCGAAGCGGCCGCACGCGCTCTCGGGCGGGCAGCGGCAGCGGGTGGCGCTGGACCGCTCCTTGGCGGTGAAGCCGGATGTGCTGCTGCTGGACGAACCCCTTGGGCACGCCCGACCTCGCGCTCCGGCGGCAGATGCAAATCCGCGCCGGGCTGCCCTCGTCCTCGATCCGGCCGCCGTTCATCACCACGATGCAGTCGGCGATGGCCATGGCCTCCTCCTGATCGTGGGTGACGTGGACGAAGGTGGCGGCTGAGGCCGAGATCCTCGCGAACCCCACCAATCCCGCCACGCTGGCCGGCCCCTACGTCACTGACGACATCTTAGAGCGGCTGCCCCCCGAACCCTATACGTCCGCCACCTATTCGCTGCGCGCCGCCCCGGCCACGCGGCCTCTTAGGGATGGCGACGGGATCGATCTGGGCGACCGGCGCTTCGAGGTGATCCACACCCCAGACCATTCCCCGAGCGGCATCGCGCTCTGGGAAGCGGCGACCGGCATCCTGCTCTCGGGCGCCATCGTCTATGACGGGCCGCTGATCGAGGACACCTACCACGCCGACGCGGCGGACCATCACGCCTCGATGGTGCGGCTCCTCGACCTGCCGGTGCGCCTCGTCCATGGTGGGCATTTCCCGATCCGCGACTGGCTGGACCGCAAGGAGCAGGCGTGATGCGCGACAGGAACTCGGTTCTGGATTGGCGGCAACTGGGTGGAATCCCTGTCGGAGGAGCGTCTGGACGTGGGGAACCCGGCGACCGAGGATGTCGTGGCGCGGATCGCGCTCGGATCGGAGGCGGACGTCGACCGGGCGGTTGCGGCGGCGCGCGCCGCGCAGCCGGGATGTGCGGCGACACCGGTGGCGGAGCGCATCGGCGTCCTAGAGCGGCTGCTGGAGGTGACGACGCGGCGGCTTCCGGAGCTGGCGGCGGCGATCACCACCGAGATGGGCGCGCCGCATGACGTCTCCCTCGGCGAGCAGGCAGCCACGGCGGTGAGGCACCTGGAAGGGATCCTGACCGCGCTTGAGGATTTCCCCTGGGAGGAACGCCTGCCCAACGGCGAGACGCTCTGGCGCGAGCCGGTGGGCGTCTGCGGCCTGATCACGCCCTGGAACTGGCCGATCAACCAGATCACGCTGAAGGTCCTGCCGGCGATCGCCACCTGCTGCGCCTGCGTGCTGAAGCCGAGCGAGCTGACGCCTCTGTCGGCGATGCTCTATGCCGAGTTCCTGGCCGAGGCGGACCTTCCCGGCGGCGTGGTGAACCTGGTGAACGGCACCGGGACGGTGGTGGGGGCGGGCCTGTCGGGTCATCCGGGGGTGGACATGATCTCCTTCACAGGATCAACGCGGGCTGGCGCGCAGGTCAGTCGCGACGCTGCCGAGAGCGTGAAGCGGGTCACGCTGGAGCTGGGCGGCAAGGGGCCGAACCTGATCTTCGCCGATTGTGGCGACGCGCTGGAGGACCGGGTGCGGAGATCGGTCGCAGAGGAGATGCTTTATGGGGCCGTTGAAGAACGCCAATTTTAGACGGCAGCGAGGCGTTGTCAGGCCGCGCATGCCCCGACCGCCGTGGACTTGGCAAGCGGCGCTCGTTTCGCCATCCAAGGTTGCCGGAGCGCCGCCACGACGAGGCACGCTAATATCAAGAAGGGCACGCCGAGGGCAGTCGCGAGCCGCTTGAGGTTGACCGCTGCGGCGGTGAGGAATGCTTGGATGCGGATGTTGTCCAGCCCACGGCGCACGGCGCGAGCGAGCCCGTGCCAGGTTTTTGCCTCGCCGTGGAAGCCCTCGGCCCGCCAACGGTGACGACTGTAGAGGCGATCTTCCCGCTCGCCCCATTGCAGCCGACGGCGCCGGGCGCGCAGGAGGGCGGGATGATCGACGTTGAACACGACCACGCGGGCATGACGCGAGGGACTTACGCAACGCGCTCGCAACGGGCATTTTGCGCAATCCTTCGCGCGGGCATGGAAGTACTGGAAGCCCCGATGCGGCTTGCCCTTGGGCCGCAGGGTCTTCCCTCTGGGGCAGTGCGCGAGGTTGTGACGGGCGTCGAACCTGAACCGGCGCGTCGGAATGGTCTTGCCGGGACGCTGCTCGGCCTTGGCCGGGATGACGGCGTCGATCTCGCGGTCTTCCAGGCCTGCAAAGACCTTGGCGTAGGCATAGCCGGCGTCGGCCATGACGATGTCGATGGCGGCGCCGGTGGTGGCCGCGACCGCGTCCAGGCGGTCGAGGACGACCTGCCCCTCGTTCACCTCGCCGGTCGTGACCTCGACGTCGAGGATCACGCCGCATACGTCGTCCACCGCGCCGTGCTGCTTGTAGCTCGGCTCCATGCGGCGCTTGCGGCCCGACGTTGCCAGGCTGGCCTCCGGATCAGTGCGGGAGATCCGCTTGGCCCGCCCGTTCGATTTGCGTGACGGTCCCACCCCCTCCGTGCGGCTCGAACTGTCGGGCCCGCCATCGTCCTCCTCGCCGTCCTTACGGCCAGCGTTGTCGTGGGCCTCGGCGACTTCACCCAGATGCCGCTCGACCATGCTCTCCCAGGACACGTCGGCCCGGATCAGAGACGCGTCAACATGCACGACCTCGCCCTTGGCGATCCCGGCGCCTACGCAGTCCCGCACCGTGCGTTCGAAGATGCGCTGGAACCGATCCGGCCCCCACCTTTGCCGTATCCGCGTCAGCGAGGAGTGATCCGGCAGCCTGTCGTTCAAACCGAAGCCTGCGAACCACCGGATCGCCAGGTTCACTTGCGATTCCCGCAGGACGGTCATGGACGATGCCGAGCAGGAAGCCCGCGAGCATCAGACGGACCGCGGCTTCGGGATCGATGCCCGGTCGGCCAACACCCGGTGCGTAGAGATCGGCCACCTCCGCGCGCAGCCAGCCAAGATCGAGAACCCGGTCGACGCGAGCGAGGATATGATCGTCGGGGACGAGGTCCCGCAGCGATCCGCAGACAAAGAATTCCAACTGATCTCGGGTCCGACTGCCGATCATGCCACCCTCCACATGATGCCGCCATGAAGATGGAATCAGCAGATCGCGCCTTTTTCAACGGCCCCTTTATACAGGTCAGTCCTGCGACCAGCCCGCGCGGATGATAGTGGAAGCCTCCGTCTGCGGGGACGTCTGCTGGATCGCCTACGGCCGTCGAGAAGACGGCCGTAGGCGATCCGCGCGAGCCGCTCGACCGGATCGGCCCCTGGCCCACGCCGCCCAGTGGGAGCGCGTGCAGGATTTCTTCCGGGAAGCCGGGGCCGACGGGGCGCGGCTGATCGCCGGCGGGGCGGGCCGGCCCGAGGGGCGGGACCGCGGCCACTACGCCCGGCCGACGATCTTCGCCGCCGTGACGCCCGATATGACGATCTGGCGCGAAAAGGTCTTCGGCTCCGTGCTGACCACCACCCCCTTCGACGGTGAGGTGGAGGGGCTGAGCCTGGCCAACGGTACGAATACGGTCTCGCCGCCTATATCCAGACCGGCGACCGGGACCGTGCCTTGCGCGTGGCCTGGGCGCCGCCATGGTGCAGGTGAACGGCGAGGCGATGGGGGGGGCGGGCAGCCCAGCCCCTTACGGCAAATGTTGAAGCTCGCAGCACATAGCTGCGAGCTTTTCTTTGCGGCCCGCGATGTTCCTATTTCCGTCCTATTGCGGAAGCGAAAGAAACGGCGACTGGAAGTGGCAGAGATTATTGACGCGTCGGAAGGCATATCCAGGGTCCGGATTGATCCGTCATGGAGCAAGGGTTTCGTTATCGTGTGCGGCAAGGGTTTTCGTTCGAGAAAGTATCTCCCGGACGACATCTCGACGATGCAACAGATCGACGAGGAGACTTACCGGTCTGCCGGAGGAGACGCTGGATGGGGCATCGCTGGTGGAGTATTGACAGGTGGGGTTGGACTACTCGCCGGTGCCGCTTTCGGCGGACGTCGGCGCGGTCAGGCCACCTACTTGATCCACTTCAACGACGGCAAGCATGTCGCCTTTCGCGAGACCGACAAATCATCGCTGAAGGCTCTTCAAAAGCAATATATCAAGTTCCAGACTCGGGCGAGCGAACCTACATAAAGTCCCGTTCGTAGATCCGCCCGCGTGCGAGCCCCATTCGCATCGCGGGCGTTTTCTTGTCCGCGCCCAAGTCGCACCAGTTGTGGTAGAAGCGATAGATCTGGACGATCTTCGCCATGGTGTCAGGCTTGTAGAGATACTGCTTGTCCCACGTGTGCTTCGTGTTTCCACTCGATATCGACGGCCGCGACGCGAACCGGACATTACTCCGGAACTTGTGGAAGTAAGAGTCGACGCTGCGGAGCGTCGCGAGGCGAAGAAGGCGCGCCGATGACTTCGCGCGGCGGCCTGGTTGCCATGTCGGGATCTTCACTGACTTGTTCGGCTCCGACTTCCGCGGGAATGGATATTTTACGCTGAGGTGGAGAGGCCATCCCATCACCTGCCACGAGAGGGCAAAATCGACGAGTTGCGCGTAGTCCTCGTTCGACAGCTTCCGGATCTCCGCAAGGCTTACCCCGGTCATTCCGGCCAAGAGGCTCTGCCCATCCGCAACGACCTGATTCCGCTTATCGTTGGTCATTCCTTTCTCGAAGCTGACGACCGCCAGATCGGCGCGCCCCTCCCGGATTTCTTCGACGAACGCAGCCTGGAAGGACTGCTGTAGGCCTCTGTCGTCATCCATCACCAGCAATAGAGGCGCATCCGTTCCCGCCAGCATCTCTTGGAGCCGGAGCGCGTGCGCATACTGGAGGATGTCGTAGCGGACCAGAACACCGGCGTGAGGCAGCTGGTAGAGATCGGTGGTCTTGACCTTCTTTTGTTTTCGCAGGCTCACCAGGTGCGCTTGGAACTCCGTTTTCGTCCAGACCCTCGCCTGACCCCTGAAGGCTACCGAGACGCCGCTCTCTGGCGCCGTGAGGGTCTCGGCTTCCTCCATGGTCATGGATGGGTCGAACTGGAACGCGGCCTCCATGATGAAGCCAGAGCGCGCGTGTGCGGTGCAGAGATGATGGACCGCAATCGAGGCGCGCTTTCTCTTCGTCGGCCAGTTCAACATCAGCGTCTGGCTGTCGGTCGCGAAGCGTGATCCCACATGCCCAAAATCGACCGCCGAAAAATCCTCGCGCGCCGCCACGAAGCTCTGGATCTGGTCGTGGAAGAAGTCGATCTTCCCATAAAGATCCCGGTAGGAGGTCTCGGTGATCTTGCTGATCTTCGACAGGGAGATGTCGTTGCACAGCATTTGGAAGATCGTCCGGTTCTTATCGCTGCGGAGATGGCGTCGAGCCGGTTTTCCGATCGAAAAGGTCTTCGCACACAGGCGGCACTGGAACCGCGGATCGCCCTTCGCTGTCTTGCCGAAGCGTCGGTAGAACTCGGGATGATCATCCGGCGCCGCACCATGCGCGAAACACTCAAGCGTCCGACAAGACGGCACCGTCGGATCGTGGTCTTGCAAATGCCTGAGACGCTTGTATTCTTCGACAATGGCGCGGTTGTTCTTCAGCCGTGAGGTCTTCCCGCAGGTGGGGCACTTGAAGAACTCTTCGTGCTGCTTGCCCATGACCACGCCGCGGAGCGCCCCGACCGGAGCCGGATCAGATCCCTTCGGTCTCTTGTAGGGGTCAGGGCTAATGCCGAAGGAGTCGCACCGCGGGTTCCGGCAAAAGTTCAGGTCTCGCCCCTCGAAGGGTAGCGGAAGACGCCTTTCCAAGGGCAGAAATTCTGTCGAAGATATTTTCGGGTCGTCCAGCACCTGACACCTCATTCGTGAGACGGTTCAAGATGCTGTTTTTGAAAGTGATGTTGGCCGCATTGCGGCCAACAGAAGTGATTATTTCAACATTTGCCGTAAGGGGCTGGGGCCCCGGGGCCGCCCTTTTTTTCTGGATTGCCGAGGTCTTGCGGTGCCGTCTTCATCCGGTGCCAAAGGCCTTCGGTGTTTCCCGGGCCTTCGCCCGTTCGCGGCTGAAACGCGCCACTGGCGCGTTTCCGGGACGCCGCTTTGCCGGGGCTCCGCCCGTTCGCGGCTGAAACGCGCCACTGGCGCGTTTCCGGGACGCCGCTTTGCCGGGGCTCCGCCCGTTCGCGGCTGAAACGCGCCACTGGCGCGTTTCCGGGACGCCGCTTTGCCGGGGCTCCGCCCGTTCGCGGCTGAAACGCGCCACTGGCGCGTTTCCGGGACGCCGCTTTGCCGGGGCTCCGCCCGTTCGCGGCTGAAACGCGCCACTGGCGCGTTTCCGGGACGCCGCTCACCCTTTCAGGAAGTCCAGGAGGTCTCGGTTGAGCTGTTCGGCATGGGTGGCGGTCAGCCCGTGCGGCGCGCCCTCGTATTCCTTCAGCGTCGACTTCTTGATCGCCTTCGCTGCCGCGCGCCCGGCCGTGTCGATCGGCACCACGTCGTCCCCGGTGCCGTGGACCACGAGAGTCGGGATGTCGAAGGCCTGCATGTCGGGCCGGAGATCGGTCTGGCCGAAGGCGTCGATGCAGTCGAGCGTGGCCTTGGGCGAGGCCATCATCGCCATGCTCCAGGTCCAGTCCATGACCCCCTGGCTGACATCGTTGCCGTAGAATCCGGGGATGAAATCCTTCATGAAGGCGGCCCGGTCCTTGCGCACGCCGTCCTTCATCTGGCCGAAGACGCTCTCGTCCACCCCGTTCTCGTTGTCGCCGGTCTTCTTCATGAACGGCGCGATCGAGGAGATCAGCGCCGCCTGCCGGAGCTTCTGCGTGCCGTGCCGCGAAATGTAGCGGCTGACCTCGCCGCCGCCCATGGAGAAGCCGCAGACCGTGGCGTCGCGCAGGTCGAGCGCCTGGATGACGGAGCCCAGATCGTCGGCCATCGTGTCGTAATCGTAGCCCTTGAACGGCTGGCCCGACCGGCCGAACCCGCGCCGGTCATAGGCGATCACGCGGTAGCCCGCCTCGGTCAGCGCCAGCGCCTGGTGTTCCCAGCTGTCGGCGTTGAGCGGCCAGCCATGGATCAGGACCACCGGGCGCCCCTCTCCCCAATCCTTCACGTAGAGTTCCGTCTTGTCCGTCGTCTGCACGATCGGCATGGCCTGTCCTCCTCGCCGGTGATGGTTCGGAAGGCAAACACGGGCCGGGCGCGGGGCGTTCCCTTAGCGCAGCCGGGCCCAGGTCTGGCCGCGGCAGAAGCCGAGGACGCAGCCCTCGACGCGCAGCAGGTCGCCCTCGAGCGTCATCCTGGAATTGTAGGTCTTGTCGCGGTCCGGCGCCCAGATCTTGCCGTCGACATAGGCGCCGCCGCCGGCCGGCACCATGTCCCAGATCATCCGCCGGCCCACGGTAGGCGAGGCGATGGGCTCCCCGGACGGCCCGTAGGCGCGGGTGATCGTCCCGCAGATCCGCTCCCCGCACGGAGACAGCGCCACCAGGCCGAACTTGCCGTTGTCGTCGGCCTGCGTCTTCCAGGTGCCGAGCACCGGATCGGCAGCCTCGGCCGCGCCGGCGAGGCCGAGCATCGCCACACAGGCGAGAGCGAATCGTCTCATGGTTGTCCTCCGCATCGTTTCGCGGACAGCCAACGACCGCGCGCCGCCCCTGCCAAGCCTGACGGTGCGTCGCATTGGCAATCCGGTCGGCGCGGTGGCACAGACGGGGCCAGCGCGACAGACCGGACGGACACGCCATGATCCTCTACCCCGCCATCGACCTCAAGGACGGCCAGTGCGTCCGCCTCCTCAAGGGCGACATGGACTCCGCCGACGGTGTTCGGCGACGATCCCGCCCGCCAGGCCGCGCGCTTCGAGGCGGCGGGCTGCGAATGGCTGCACCTCGTCGATCTCAACGGCGCCTTCGCGGGGCGCCCGGTCAATGCCGCCGCCGTGGAGGCGATCCTGGCGCGCGTCTCCGTCCCGGTCCAGCTCGGCGGCGGCATCCGCGACATGGCGACGATCGAGACCTGGCTCGGCAAGGGGCTCGCCCGGGTGATCCTCGGCACCGTCGCGGTGGAGGATCCCGGACTGGTGCGGGACGCGGCTCGCGCCTTCCCCGGCCGCATCGCCGTCGGGCTCGACGCCATCGACGGCCGCGTCGCCACCCGCGGCTGGGCGGAGAAGACCGACCGCCTGGCCGCCGATCTGGCGCTTGAGTTCGAGGATGCCGGCGTCGCCGCCCTCGTCTACACCGACATCGACCGCGACGGCGCCATGGGCGGCCCGAACATCGCCGCGACCGAGGCGCTGGCCCGCAGCGTCACGATCCCGGTCATTGCCAGCGGCGGCGTTTCCTCGCTCGCCGATCTGCGCGCGCTCCGCGACACCGGCGTGATCGCCGGGGCCATCTCCGGCCGCGCGCTCTACGACGGCGCGCTCGACCTGCGCGAGGCGCTGGCCGCGTTGGCGGGCTAGCTGCCGCCCGCAGCCGCCGCCGCGAAGCTCTCGAGCGCGCCCTCCATCTTGCCAATCACCTCGAGATCGTCCCCGACGTCGAGATCGTCGAGCATCCCCTCGACCTCCTCGTAGGCGACATAGGTCTGGCCGTCCTGCGCATAGACCAGCATCTTCAGCGGCAGGACCAGGCCGGCCATCGGATCGGCCTGCATCACCGGCGTGCCGAGCACGGGATTGCCGAAGATCAGCAGTTTGCTCGGCTCGAGCTCGAGCCCCGCATCCGCCGCCCCCTGCCCGTGATCGACGCTGGCGAAGACCGTGGCGCCGGCGGCCTCCACCGCGTTCTCGAGGCGGGAGAAGGCATCGTCCACGCTGCCCTCCGCCTGCATCCTCTCGAAATCCGCCAGCGCCGGGCCCGCGGCCAGAATCGCCGTCGCAATCAGTGCATGACGCATCGCTCTCTCTCCTCTGCGCTCGGTGTCGCGCCCCGCCTCCCGGTTCCCCTTTCCGCCGGGGCCCGCCCACGCTAACAGACCCCCATGCTGAAGACCCGCCTCATTCCCTGCCTCGACGTCGCCGAGGGCCGCGTGGTCAAGGGCGTGAACTTCACCCGTCTGCGCGACGCCGGCGACCCGGTGGAGGCGGCGCGCGCCTACGACGCCGCCGGCGCCGACGAGCTCTGCTTCCTCGACATCCACGCCACGCACGAGAATCGCGGCACGATGTTCGAGCTCGCCCGCCGCACGGCGGAGCAGTGTTTCATGCCGCTCACCATCGGCGGCGGCGTCCGCACCGCCGACGACGTGCGCGACCTGCTGCTTGCCGGCGCCGACAAGGTAAGCTTCAACTCCGCCGCCGTCGCCGACCCCGACGTGGTGGCCCGGGCCGCCGACCGGTTCGGCGCCCAGTGCATCGTCGTCGCCATCGACGCCAAGACCGTCGCGCCGGGACGATGGGAGATCTTCACCCATGGCGGCCGCCGGCCCACGGGCATCGACGCGGTGGACTTCGCCCGCACAATCGTGGCGAAGGGCGCGGGAGAAGATCCTGCTGACCTCGATGGACCGCGACGGCACGCGGGCCGGCTTCAACCTGCCGCTCACCCGCGCCATCTCCGATGCCGTGCCGGTGCCGGTGATCGCGAGCGGAGGCGTCGGCACCCTCGACCACCTCGTCGAGGGCGTGACCGAGGGCGGCGCATCGGCGGTGCTCGCCGCCTCGATCTTCCATTTCGGCGAATACACCATCGCCGAGGCCAAGGCGCACATGGCCGCCGCCGGCATCGCCGTGAGGCCCGCATGAGCGACACCGCCCTCTCCCGCCTCGCCGCCACCGTGGAGGCCCGCCGGTCGGCCGATCCGGGCACCAGCTGGACCGCGACGCTGCTCGCGCGCGGCCCCGAGAAATGCGCCGAGAAGTTCGGCGAGGAGGCGGTGGAGGCGGTCATCGAGGCGGTGAAGGGAGATCCCGGCCGCCTGACCGCGGAGGCCGCGGACGTGCTCTACCATCTCCTCGTCATGTGCGCCGCCCGCGGCGTCACGCTCTCCGACATCGAGGCCGAGCTCGCCCGCCGGGAAGGCGTCTCCGGCCACGACGAGAAGGCGCGGCGCTGAAGGGGCCCTCTCTGGCCCGCCCTGGCGCCGGTCCCGCTGCTGACCCTGTCGAACCTCTTCATGACGGTCGCCTGGTACGGCCACCTGAAGTGGCCCGCAGCCCCCTCGGTCCGATGATCCTGACCAGCTGGGGCATCGCGCTGCTGGACTACTGCCTCGCCGTGCCCGCCAACCGCATCGGCCACCGCGTCTGGTCGGCGGCGGAGCCGGAGACCATCCAGGAGGTCGTCACGCTCCTCGTCTTCTCGGGCTTCGCGGTCACCTGGCTCGGCGAGCGGCTCACCTGGAACCACACGCTCGGCTTCTGCCTCATCGCCCTCGGCGCGGCGGTGATCTTCCCGAAGGCCCTCTAGCCGAGCTTCGAGGAGATGATGCCGGTGGCGAACCCGCCCATGCGAAGCTCGCCGAAGAGCCGCTGGTGCTCGATCTTCGGACAGCGGTCCATCACCACCTCGATGCCCCGCGCCCGCGCCGTCTCCGCGGCCGCCTCGTGCACCACGCCGATCTGCATCCAGATCACCTCCAGCGCCGGCATCACCTCGAGCGCCTCCTCCACGATCCCCGGCACGTGTTCGGAGCGGCGGAACACGTCGAGCATCTGCACGTCGCCGGGCAGGTCCGCGAGGCCGCCCACCACCTCCCGGCCGAACAGCGTCTCGCCGGCAAGTCCGGGATTGACCGGATCCACGCGGTAGCCCCGCCGCGACAGGTAGCGCGCGACGTAGTGGCTGGGACGGACGGAATTCGCCGAGACGCCGAGACAGGCGATGGAGGTCACGCGCGTCAGGATGCGGCGGAGATCGGCATCGGTCATGGGCGGAGCATCGCGCGGACGCGCGGCCGGTGCCACCCGAAAATGCCGCAAATGAATGTCACGAAAAAAAATCGCCCGGGCGCGAGCCCGGGCGAAGTGGTGGAACGAGGGACAGTGATCCGCGCCAGACGTTCCGCATCTAGCGCTGGGAGTGATGTGGGAGGGCAACAGGTTCGCCGAAAGATTGCGTCGCGCGATCGTGAACGCCTCAAGCTCGCGTGATCGCATAGAGCGCCACCGCCGCCGCGTTCGACACGTTGAGCGATCCGAACCGCCCCGCCGCCTCGATCCGCACCAGCCGGTCGCAGCTCTCCCGCGTCCGCGCCCGCAGGCCCGGCCCTTCAGCGCCTAGCACGAGGACGAGCGGCCGCGAGCCGGCCTCCGCGGCGCCGCCGCCAAGTCCGGTCTCGCCCTCGCCGTCGAGCCCGAGGCAGTAGAACCCCGTCTCCCGCAGCCGCGCGAGCGCCTCGGCGAGATTGCCGACCCGGAGATAGGGCTGCCGCTCGAGCGCGCCGGAGGCGGCCTTGGCGAGCGCTCCGGTCTCCGGCGCCGAATGTCGCGCCGGCGCGATCACCGCCCGCGCCCCGAACACCTCCGCGGAGCGCAGGATGGCGCCCACATTGTGCGGGTCCGTCACCCGGTCGAGCGCCACCACCGGCCCGCCGCCGCCGAGCGCCACGTCCTCGAGCCGTCCCCAGTCCAGCGGCCTGACCTCGAGCGCCGCGCCCTGATGCACCGATCCGGGGTCGAGCGGCGCGGGGAACCTGCGCGCATCGGCCTCTTCCGGCTCGATCCCGGATTCCGCCACAGCCGCGCCCAGCCGGCCGAGCGCGTTCGTCGTCGCCACCAGCCGCAGCTTCTCCCGCGCGGGGTTCTGCAGCGCGTCGCGCACTGCATGAAGGCCGAAGAGCCAGACCGTATCGCGCGCGCCCGCGCGCCGCGCCCGCTCCTTCTCCACCACCCAGGTCGGTTTCTTCGCCATCCCCGCTGCCTGCGCCGCGCGGGCCGCGGGTTCAAGCGAAATTCGGCTTGACGCAGTCCGACCCCGAAGATACCTCCGCCGCCACGATGGGCGACAGGCCGCAAGGTGTGGCAGGGGACTGTAACTCCCTCGCGGAGACGCACGCCAGGTTCAATTCCTGGGTCGCCCACCACCCCCCTCGTTCCGCACCGGATGCAGGCGCGATGCGGCAGCCTCCGGCCCGCCCCGGCGGGCTTTGACCCCCCTCGCCCCGCCGCGTAGAGAAGGCCGCGACAGGAGGGGCCATG
>CAVZOA010000029.1:0-71268 GCA_963776705.1 uncultured Alphaproteobacteria bacterium | reverse complement strand
CCCGGTGTACGGTTTCTTGAGACACTGATTTTGGCTTAGGCGGCTCCTGGAAGGAGGAGCCATGACGGACGAACGGAGCACCGAGGCGGGCTCGACGGAGCGCGCCCATCACGCTGGCGACGGCCGAGCCCGCCGCGCCGCGGCAGCGGCGCATGTCGGCGCAGAGGAAGCAGGAGGCCGTTCTGCGGGTTCTGCGCGGCGAAGATCTCGCCAGCTGGTCAGCCGGGAGTTGGGTATCACCGCCGCCGCGCTGAGCGGCTGGAGGAACAGCTTCCTGGCGGCCGGGGCGGCATCGTTGAAGAGCCGGCCGGAAGACGACCGGGATCGGGAGCTGCGGGCGATGCGCGAAAAGATCGGCGAGATCACCATGGTCAACGAGCTCCTGGAGTTGAAGATCGAGCGGCTGGAGGGCGGCACGCCTTTTCGGCTGCGGAGGTCGAGACGATGAGCCAGACCGTCTCCGCCCTCCGCGCAGCGCCCCTACGGCCTGGCTCGGGTGTGCAAGGTGCTGGCGCCTGAGCCGGGCGACGGTCAGTCGTCACCGGCGGGCGGTCGACCGGCCGTCGGTGCCACGCCGAAGCGCCGGGGGCCGCACGGGCGCGATGCCGGACGCGGCGCTGGCCCGGCGCATCCGCGGGCTGCTGAAAGACAGCCCCTTTCACGGCGAGGGCTATCGCAAGCTCTGGGCGCGGCTTCGATATTCCGGGGGTGCGCACCAGCCCACGTCGCGTGCTGCGGGTGATGCGCGAGCACGGGCTTCTCGCGCATCAGCGGCCGGGCTGCCCACGCGGCCCGCGCGTCCATGACGGCACGATCACGACGGAGCAGGTGGATCAGATGTGGGGGACCGATCTGACCGTGGTGGCCACCGGCGAGGGGCCGGCCGCGGTGTTCGTCGCCGTCGACCACTGCTCGGCGGAATGCGTGGGCATCCATGCCAGCCCCCGGGCCACGCGGCACGAGGCTCTGGAACCGATCCGGCAGGCGATCCGAAGGAGCTTCGGCGCGTTCGCAAAGGACGTCGCCAAGGGCGCGAGCATCCGCCACGATCACGGCAGCCAGTACATGAGCGAGGACTTCCAGCGCGAGATCAGGTTCCTCGGCGCCGGAGCTCCCCGGCCTTCGTGCGGGCCCCGGAAGGTAACGGCTGCGCGGAACGGTTTGTCCGAACGCTGAAGGAGAATCTGCTCTGGGTGCGCTGGTTCGAGACCATCGAGGACCTGCGCCGGGCCCTCCTGGAGTTTCAGCAGACCTACAACGAGCAATGGCTGATCAGGAAGCCTACGTTCATGGCGTCGCGACCCGGTCCGTGGACGACCTGGTCAAGGCCATGGGCGCGGGCGGGATGTCGAAGTCCCAGGTTCAGCCGCCTCTGCGTGGAGATCGACGAACGCGTGAACGCGTTCCTCTCCCGGCCCCTGGAGGGCGCAGATTGAGCACCCTGAGGTCTGGAATTTCAGCGACGCTATGATCACGCATCCTGGCATTCCCATTTGATATGGGCCTTGCCGGTGGCGGCCCATTTGTCGTCGATCTCGACCGGCACGGCGCTGACGAGGCGCTCGAGTGAGTCCTCGTTCGGAAAGACCCTCACCTTGGCCGTGCGGCGTTTGAGCTCCTGCTGGACGGCCCGCTCCATGGGGTTGGATGTGCGCAGCCGGCGGCGGTGACGGTCGGGCAAAGAGAAGACGGCGAGCCCCTCGGGCACGGCCTCTTCCAGCCATGCGGCGAGAGCCGGAGCGGTGTCGCGGTAGTCCGCGACCAGCTCGGCCAGGGCGGTTTCGGCCTTGGCCAGGGAGCCGGCGTTCCATACGTCGCGCAGCTCGGCGCCGATGCGGTTGCGGATCGCGAGGTTCGGCGCGTGATGGACGGCGTTCCGGGCCAGGTGGAATTGACAGCGTTGCCACGTCGCGCCGCCGAGGACGGCCCTGCGGGCGGCCCGAAGCCCGGCGTGGTCATCGGAGACGACATATTCGACCCCGCGCATTCCGCGGGCCTGGAGGCTCTCCAGAAAGGCCCGCCAGTGGACCTCGGCTTCCGACAGGGCGACGGAGACGCCCAGGACCCGGCGGCGCTCGTCCGGCCCGACGCCGATGGCCGAGAGCACGGCCGCATCGCGCACGACCCCGCCCTGACGCACCTTTTCGTATCGGGCGTCGAGGATCAGGCAGGTGATCCGGCCAAGAGGCCGGGTCCGCCAGGCTTCCAACTCCTCATCGAGCAGCTTGGCCGCACGACTGACCTGCGACGAGGACAGGCTCTCGAGACCGAACTCGGTCATCACCCGCTCGGCGTCGCGCGTGGACACGCCTTTGACGTACATCTCGGCCACCGCCAGCATCACGGCGCGGACCGACCGACGACCGCGCTCCAGCGATTGCGGATAGAACGGTGTGCCGTCATGGTCGGCGGTCTTGGGGACATCGACGGCGACCGTGCCCGCCGGCGTGTCGATCCGCTTCGGCTTGTAGCCGTTCGCGTAGCCCCGGCGCTCGGCTGTCCGCTCGTAAAGGCCAGCGCCGAGGTACCGCTCGCGCTCGATCTGCATCGCCAGTTCGAAGGCCCGACCGAAGACCGTGGCGATGGTCCGCCATGATGGCCGCCATCGGTCGGAGGCCCATGGCGGACAGGCCCGTGTTCGATCAGCTGTTCCATGAGGGCCTCGACCGCCGTATCATTCCGCCTGTCCATTCGCCTGTCTCCATGGTGGTGTAGCAATTCCATGGAATACCAGAATGGATCGCCCCTGCCGGGGCCGGCCCCGGCAGGGGCTCACGGCGCCATCGCCAAATGAATTTCCAGACGTCAGGTTACAGTACCAGGGCGCATGGCCCTATCTCTGGCTGGATGCCACATACCTCAAGGTCCGCGAGGGCGGTCGGATCGTCAGCCGCGCGGTGATAATCGCTGTCGCGGTGAACGAGGACGGCAAGCGCGAGGTGCTGGGCGTCGCCACGGGCCCTTCGGAAGCGTTCGGCTTCGCCTCACCCTTCTGGACCGACTTCCTCCGCTCTCTCGCTGAGCGCGGCCTGCGCGGCGTGAAGCTGGTGATCGCCGACGATCACAAGGGTCTGCGCGCGGCGGCTCGCCGGGTGTCCGACGCGACCCATCAGAGGTGCCGGATGGGGCCGTTGAAAAACGCGCGGTCTGCTGATTCCATTCTCATGGCGACATCATTTGGAGGATGGCATGATCGGCAGTCGGACCCGAGATTGGTTGGAGTTCTTCGTCTGCGGATCGCTACGCGATCTCGTTCCCGACGAGCACATCCTCGCCCGCGTTGATCATGTTCTCGACCTGGGTTGGTTGCGTGAGGAGGTTGTCGGGCCTTACGCACCCGGGGTCGGTCGACCGGGGGTTGATCCGGAAGCCGCGGTCCGCCTGATGCTCGCGGGGTTCCTTCTCGGCATCGTTCACGACCGACGTCTGATGCGCGAAGCGCAGGTCAACCTCGCGATCCGCTGGTTCGCGGGCTTCGGTTTGAACGACAGGCTGCCGGACCACTCTTCCCTCACACGGATAGGGGTCACTGCAAGAAAGTGGCCTCCGCGTACGCTAGGCTCGAACGTGTCATGAACGCGGTCACGCGGCGAGGAGCAACGAGGCCCTGGCTCGCAGCGGGCGCAACGTTCCGGGGGCAGGCTGTTCATCGACGTCCCAGGAGTAGGCGCCAGTGAGCGAGAGGTGCTCCCAACCCAGGGGCGCGACGTGGCGCATGGCTTCGCGGTCGACGCCGAGGTCGGCGGCGGCCTCCTGGAGGTATCGCGTGTTCCACAGGATGACGGCCGCGACGAGCAGGTTGAGGCCGGAGGCGCGGTAGGCCTGGTTCTCGAACGTGCGGTCGCGCAGCTCGCCCAGGCGGCAGAAGAAGATCGCGCGGGCGAGCGAGTTGCGGCTCTCGCCCTTGTTCAAGCCACCGTTCGAGCGGCGTCGCAGATCGGCGTCGCGCAGCCAGTTGAGCATGAAGTCCCCGAACGCCGCGGGCGGGATGTCGAGCTGACGGGCGACGTAGGCCAGCACGCCTTCAGGCGGGACTTCGCCCGCCTCCAAGACCCGTCCCGGCATCCGCAGGCACAAAAGCACGAGCGCGAAGCCGAGCTGATTGGTGTCGCCGCGCCTCAAGGCGACGAGGTCGAGCTCCTCCGCGCCGAGGGTGCAATGGCGGGCGATCTCCCGCTCGTCCGTGGGCCATCCGAGATGTCGCGCCCAGACCTCGTCGTTCAGTAGTCGCCGCCGCACCATAAGGATCTCCTCGGTCGCGGCGCGCATCTCGGCGGCCCGCGACAAACACTGGATTGTCGAGGGGTCGCGCCGTCGGTCGCCCTCGGCCTCACACCAAGGCCGATCGCCCCGCGACAAACCCGGAGAAACCTCTGCCCGAGAACCCCAGGAGTTTATACGTTTGTCGCGGCGACGGTCTCGATCATGACGATCGAACCGAGGCCGGCGGCGAAGGAGGCAGACACAGTGGGGCTGATCGGCTACGCGAGGGTGTCGACCACCGAGGACAGGCAGGTTCTCGACCGCCAGCTTGATGCCCTGGCCGAGGCCCGGTGCGAGCGCGTTTTCCAGGACCGCGCCTCGGGCGCCAAGGCCGAGCGGCCCGGGCTCGTCGCCTGCCTCGATCACCTGCGCCGCGGCGACGTCCTGATCGTGCTCGACCTCGACCGCCTCGGGCGCCTGGCCTCCGAGCTTGTTACCTTGATCGACCAGCTCGCCGAGCGCGGCATCGCCTTCCGCGCGCTCAACTCACCGATGGACACCACCACGCCCGCAGGACGCGCCTTCCTGCAGATCCAGGCCGCCTTTGCCGAGATGGAGCGCAACGTCATCCGCCAGCGGGTGAAGGAGGGACTGAAAGCGGCAAGGGCAAGAGGCCGAAAGGGCGGACGGCCCCGGGTCATGACCGCCGAGAAGCTGCGCTACGCCCAGCACCTCATGAGCGATCAAGAGCGAACCATCCCCTCCATCTGCACGGAACTCGGCAACATCCCCGCCTCGACGCTCTACCACTACCTCCACGCCGACGGTGCCCTGAAGGAGCCAGGTCAAAAGCTACTCGGCAGCTGACCGCAGCTGCGTTCATGATCCGTACGCCCCCAGCGTACGCAGTGACCACTTTCTTGCAGTGACCCCGGATACGGCAGAGATGGGGGGCCGAGCGGTTTCGACGCATCTTTGAACGGACCGTGGTGGCCTGCTTGGAGGCTGGGATCGCCAAGGGCGAGATCGTTCATATTGACGCGTCCTTGATCCGCGCGGATGTCGCGTGGGAGAGCCTCGCGGTTCGCCGCGTCGATGCGGTTGCCGAGACGAACGGTGATGGCCAGGAGGTGCTTCGCAAGTCAGAGAAGACCGGCAAGTTCAAGAAGGTCTGTTTGACCGACCCCGAGGCGTCCATGGCGACTTCGGGTCGGAACCGCCGCCTCGAGCCGAGCTACAAACAACACAGCGTCATTGACGATGCCCTCGGAGTGGTCCTCGACCTCGAGGTCACGACCGGAGAGATCAACGAGGGGCAAGCGATCCTGGCGCGTCTCGACGCCGTTGTGGCCGCCACTGGCACCCCGATCGCGACGGTGACGGCGGATGCCGGCTACGCCTACGGAAAGGTCTTCGGCGGACTGGAGGAGCGCAAGATCGCCGCGGTGATTCCGACCAAAGCCGAGCCGATCCGCAGTCCCGTGCCACTGCGCCGCTTCCGCTACGACGCCCGGCATGACGTGGTCAAATGTCCGAGGGGCAAGGTCCTGCGTCCGGGCAAGCCGACAAACCATGGTCGGTTCTTCCACGCCCGCCAGCGCCACTGCGTTCGGTGCGACCTCGCATCGCTGTGTTTGTCGAAGGGCCGGAAGGTGAAGTCCGTCGTGATCGGCGATCACCATCTCGCTCTCCTTCGCGCCCGGCGCCGCCGCGACCGATGGAGCAAGCAGGACGATAGCCTCTACCAACGCCATCGGTGGAGGTCGGAAGGGTTTCACGGCGAAGCGAAGACCTAGCACGGACTGGCAAGGGCGGTGCGCCGCGGCCTCGACAATATGCGCATCCAGTCCTTCCTCACCGCTGCCGCGGTCAATCTCAAGCGGCTCGCAACAGCCATTCTTGCCTTGTCCTGCGCCTTGATCGCCCAGAATGGGCCGATCCGCGCCTGGCCCGCAATATCGGCGCCATCGAGCGTTCGACCAATCGGAAGCGCCCCTCGGACAAAACACCGCCACTACGGGCCAAAAACAACGCTTTCTTCAACGGCCCCCGGATCCACTGGATGCGGAACATATTGGCGCACGCCCCTGCCAAGCAGCGCACCGCGGTCGCGGCGATGCTGAAGACGATCTTCGCGCAGGAGAGCAAGGCTGAGGCCGAGGCTCATTGGGACACCGTCGCCGATGCACTGCGCGAGAAGAACGAGAAGCTCGGCGCCTTCATGGACGCCTCCCGGGACGACGTCCTGGCCTACATGTCCTTCCCTCGCGAGCACTGGGCTCAGATCGCCAGCACGAACCCCCTCGAGCGGGTGAACCGCGAGATCAAGCGACGCGCCGACGTCATCGGGATATTCCCTAACGATGCGGCAATCATCCGGCTCGTCGGTGCGCTGATGCTCGAGACCAACGACGACTGGGCCGTGGCGCGGCGCTATATGAGCCTTGAAAGCCTCGCCCGCGTCACCGACACTCCCAACGTCAGGCTGCCCGCCGTGGCGTCCTGATCAGGTTCAGACCTTCCGAGGACCGCGCTCCTACACCATCCCGCGGGACACGATCCTGTGGCGGTCGCGATCCGCCCGCGACGGTGCGCGCATCATCTCGACGGAAAGTCGAGATGATGCCCTGTATTGAGAGACAGGCGAACGGCGATCGCGAAGCCCTGTTCCTCGGATCATCCTTGCAGCCCGTCAAGGACGGGTGCCTTCTTCCGCCACATCCAATCCGAGGCGAACCGGGTCGCTCGGAGCCTTTCGCAAGGTGGGCTCCCAGAGCAGACCCTTTCGATCTGCCCTCTGATCTCTGCGCCACATCTGTCACACAATTGCATCGAGATAGGGGCTGGAAGCGTGTGACGTTCCGTAATCATACGGGCTTGATACACGTTAGAGCAGAAGAACTCGCGTCACCGATCCGTATTGCGTGGAGGAATCAATGAACGTCAGAAGTGTCGTCGCGTGCATCGCGGCGATCGGCATCGCGCCGAGCAGCGTGGTCGCCCTCGGGCTCGACCGGTCGGGACAGCCGGTGAACGTCCTCTTTGAGGACGGCAACTACTTCGAGTTCAACTTCGGCCGGATCTACCCCGACGTGGACGGCACGGACCTTGCGGTCTTCGGAGGGCGCGACACCGGCGAGGTCGCTCCGGACTTCAACCAAGTCGGCGCCGGACTGAAGCTCGACGCGACCGACAGGCTGTCTTTCGCCTTCATCTCCGGCCAGCCCTACGGCGCGGACATCGCCTATCCGCTCGGCGAATCCGTCGCGTTCGGCGGAACGGAGGCAATGGTCGACAGCCGGGAGTTGAACGTCCTCGCCCGCTACTATGTGACCGACCGCGTTTCCGTGCATGGCGGCCTGCGCTACACGTGGCTCGAGTCCAGCGTGACGCTTTCCGGTCTCGCCTATGGCGGCCTCAACGGCTACCGCGCGACATTCGACGAGGACGGCGATTTCGGTCTGATAGTCGGTGTCGCCTACGAAATTCCGGAGATCGCCCTGCGCGTGGCGCTGACCTATTTCGGGGGAACCGAGCACCAACTGCGCACGACCGAGACGCTGGGTGGCGTGGGCGTGGGCGACCTGCCCGCCGCCGCGCTCGGCCTGCCGGTCAATCCCTTCTCCACGGAGACGATCACGCCGGTGGAGACGCCGGAGGCCGTCAATCTCGATTTCCAGACCGGCCTGAACGAGCGCACGCTTCTCTTCGGGCAGCTGCGCTACGCCTGGTACGGGGAAACGATCTCCTCGCCGACCTTCTTCGACGCGGTGGACCAGCCCCAGACGCCGAATTCGAGCCTCACCGATATCGCGGATTCCTACTCCTTCGAGATCGGCATCGGCCGCCAGTTGACCGATCGTCTCGCGGGCTCGATTGCCTTCGGCTACGAGCCGGAGCAGGACGACGACCTCGTCTCGCCCCTCGACCCCACGAACGGGCAGAGATCGATCGAGCTCGCCGTCAGCTACGACGTGTCGGACCAACTGACGCTTGCCGGTGGCATGCGCTACTTCTGGATCGGGGACGCCTTCGCCGAGACCGGCACGCCCGACGTGGCCCGCGCGGAGTTCGACGACAACACCGCCCTCGGCCTCGGCGCCCTGATCGCCTATCGTTTCTGAGAGGTCGCGGCCCCGCACCCGGTGCGGGGCCATCTCCCGACTACCGCTCCCGCGGCCGGAGCGCTAGAAGCGGCCCATGCTCTACGCGACTCCAGACGCCTGGCGCGACGCCTCGGAAAAGCGGGTCATGTTGTTCGGCATGTCTGGTCTCGGCAAGACCCACATCTCGTCGATGCTGAGGGACGGGGGCGACTGGTTCCACTACTCGGTCGATTACCGCATCGGCACCCGCTACATGGGCGAGCACATCGCCGACAATTTCAAGGAAGCGGCGATGAAGGTGCCGCTCCTGAGGGAGCTTCTCCTGAGCGATTCGATCTATGTCGGCTCGAACATCACCTTCGACAATCTCGCGCCGCTCTCCACCTATCTCGGAAAGCCCGGAGATCCGGCGCGCGGCGGCCTGCCCTTCGCCGAGTACATGCGCCGCCAGAACCTGCATCGCGAGGCGGAAATGCTGTCGATGCGGGACACCGTCCACTTCATCGCGCGGGCGAAGGCGCTCTACGGGTACGAAAACTTCGTCTGCGACACCTCCGGCTCGATCTGCGAGATCGTCGATCCCGACGATCCCGAAGACCCTCTCCTGTCGCTCCTGGCCGATCACATGCTCTTCGTCTGGATCGAGGGCACGGAGGCGCACACGGCCGAACTCGTGCGCCGGTTCGACCGCGCCCCGAAACCGATGTACTACCAGCCCGACTTTCTCGCCGCCGCCTGGACGGCCCATCTCGCCGAGACCGGGCAAGACGAGGAGACCGTCGATCCCGACGCCTTCGTGCGCTGGACCTATGCCCGCGCGCTCGCCCATCGACGCCCGCGCTACGAGGCGGTCGCCCGACGCGGCGTCTCCGTGACGGCGGACGAGGTCGCGGCGATCCGCAGCCCGTCGGACTTCATCGACCTCGTCGCCGAGGCAATCGCCCGTCGTTCCTAGGCCGCATCCGGGGCGGGATTGTGGTCCGCGCCCGTTGGGCCTACCTCTCCCGCCTGCCCGCCCGCCGAGAACAAGATGCCGATCAAGCTGCCCTCCGACCTGCCCGCCTTTTCCGTCCTCCGTCGCGAGGGCGTGCAGGTCATGGCCGAGGCGGAGGCGACGCGGCAGGACATCCGCCCACTGAAGATCGGCCTGCTGAACCTCATGCCGAAGAAGATCCAGACCGAGAACCAGTTCGCTCGGCTGATCGGGGCGGGGCCCCTGCAGATCGACTTCCGCCTGCTCCGGATGACCGAGCACCAGACCCGCAACACCGCGGCCAGCCACATGGAGGCGTTCTACCGGCCCTTCCGCGAGGTCCGGGACGAGAAGTTCGACGGTCTGATCATCACCGGCGCGCCGATCGAGCACCTCGAATTCCGCGACGTGACCTACTGGGACGAGCTCGAGGAGGTCATGGACTGGACCCAGACCAACGTGCATTCGACCTTCGGCGTCTGCTGGGGCGGGATGGCGATGATCAACCACTTTCACGGGGTCGCGAAGCATCTTCTCCCGGCCAAGCTCTTCGGCTGCTACCGCCATGCCAATCTCGACCCCGCCTCCCCCTTCCTGCGCGGCTTCTCCGATGATTGCGTCATTCCCGTCTCGCGCTGGACCGAGATGCGCCAGGAGGAGATCGACCGCGCTCCGGGCCTGCAGACCCTCCTCTCCTCGGGAGAGGCCGGCCCCGCGCTCGTGGCCGACCCGGGCCACCGGGCGCTCTACATCTTCAACCATTTCGAATACGACGACGACACGCTGAAGCAGGAATACGACCGTGACGTCGCCGCGGGCGTGCCGGTCGAGGTGCCCGGCAACTACTTCCCCGATGACGATCCCGGGAGGCCGCCGCTCAACCGGTGGCGCAGCCACGCCCATCTTCTATATAGCAACTGGATCAACGAGATATACCAGTCCACGCCGTATGATATCGAAACGATCGGCGCTTAGCCTCTCCCTTCTGCTGCTCGTGGCCGGCGGTTGCGCGATCGTCGGCGATCGCGTCGATACCCGCCGCCGCACGGCGCGCGACGAATACCCGCCGCAAGGCCGGTTCGTCGAGGTCGACGGCCGGCGCGTGCACTACGTCCAGGCGGGACGCGGGCCGGACGTCGTCCTCGTTCACGGCGCCTCGGGCAACCTGCGAGACTTCACCCTCGGCTTCACCGAGCGCCTGACCGAGCGCTATCGCGTGACTGCCTTCGACCGGCCCGGCCTCGGCTACACCGATCCCGATCCGGCGCTCGACGGCCCGCTCGATGCCCGCGCCGAGGGTCCCGCGGCGCAGGCGCGCCTCCTCTCGCGGGCGGCGGACCGGATCGGCATCCGCAACGCGGTGGTGCTCGGACATTCCTATGGCGGGGCCGTGGCGATGGCCTGGGCGCTCGACCACGATCCCGCCGCCGCGGTGATCGTCTCCGGCGCGACCCAACCCTGGCCGGGCGGGCTCGGGCCCCTCTACATCTTCACCGCCAGTTCCCTCGGAGGCGCGCTCGTCGTGCCCCTCATATCCGCCTTCGCCCCGGCGGCCCTCGTGCGCCAGGCCGTGGCCTCGGTCTTCGCACCGCAGGCGCCGCCGGAGGGATATGCCGAGCATGTCGGCGCGGCGCTTTCCCTGCGCGCGGACAGCTTCCGCACCAACGCCCAGCAGGTGAACACGCTCCGCCCGCATCTGGTGGAGATGCAGCCGCGCTATCCGGATCTCCGCCTGCCGGTCGAGATCGTCCACGGCGGCGCCGACGACATCGTGCCGATCGACGTGCATTCCGTTCCCCTGTCCCGCCAGATCCCGGAAGCCCGGCTCACAAGGCTCGAGGGAATCGGCCACATGCCCCAGCACGCGGCCCCCGAATCCGTCGTCGCGGCCATCGAACGGGCGGCGGCCCGCGCCGGATTGCGCTGAGGGGGAGCGCGCCCTAGGGTCGCGCGCCAGTCGGGATCGACCCCGCCCAACCACCCCCGGAGCCAATGCCCAAGCGCGGATACCATCACGGCAATCTCGCCCAGGCGCTGGTGGACGCGGCGCTCGTCCTGATCGAGGAACGCGGCCCGGCGGGCTTCACCCTCTCCGAGGCGGCGAAGCGGGCCGGCGTGACGCCGGCGGCGGTCTATCGCCATTTCGAGGGTCGCGACGATCTGATCGCCGAATGCGCGCGGCAGGGCTACGCCATCTTCGCCGACCTGATGGAATACGCCTTCGAAAGCGGCCAGCCATCCGCGCTGCGCAGTTTCGAGGCGACGGGCCGGGCCTATCTCGCCTTCGCCCGGAAATATCCCGGCCACTACGTCGCCATGTTCGAATCGGGCATCTCCATCCAGCGCAACCCGGAGCTTCACGCGGTGGCCTCACGTGCCAACGCGGTCCTCGAACGCGCCGCGGACGCGCTCTCGCAGCACATCCCGCCCGACAAGCGCCCGCCCGCGGCGATGTTCTCGGCCCATGTCTGGGCCATGAGCCACGGCGTGGTCGAGCTCTTCGCGCGCAATTCGCCAGGCACCGGCGCGCCCTTCACGCCCGAGGATCTGCTGGAGACCGGGATCGGCATCTATCTCCGCGGCCTCGGCCTCCTTCCGCCGGACGCCTGAGCTAGCCGAGCGCGTATCCGGCGCCGCGAACCGTGCGGATCAGGTCCTCGCCGCCATGGGCCCCGAGCGCCTTCCGGAGCCGGCCCACATGGACATCCACCGTGCGGCTGTCCACGTAGATGTCCCGGCCCCAGACCCGGTCGAGAAGCTGCGCCCGGCTCCAGACCCGGCCGGGCTTCTCCATCAGCGTCGAGAGCAGCCGGAATTCCGTCGGTCCGAGCCTGATCTCCCGCCCCCCCGGTGCACCCTGTAGGTCTCCGGATCGAGCGACAGGTCGCCGTATTCAAGGGTCTGGCCCACGGTCACCGGGCGGGTCCGGCGGAGCTGCGCGCGGACCCGCGCCATGAGTTCGGCCACCGAATAGGGCTTCGTTACGTAATCGTCCGCCCCGGTCTCGAGCCCCCGGACCCGGTCGGTCTCCTCGGTGCGGGCCGAGAGCATGATCACCGGCACTTCCCGCGCGTTGCCGCGCCGCTTGAGCTGGCGGCAGATCTCGATGCCCGACACGCCGGGCAGCATCCAGTCGAGCACCACGAGATCGGGCGCGGTCTCCTCGAAGACCGTCAGCGCCTCGTCGCCGGTCTCCGCCCGGCTCACCTCGAATCCTTCGGCCTCGAGGTTGTAGGCGAGGATCTCGCGCTGCGAGGCCTCGTCCTCGACGATCAGAACGTGCGGCGGCACCGGTCTACCCCTCGATCCGCTCGACCGAGGTGCGGTCGCCCTTCGGCCGCTTGTCGTGCGGCACCGAGCCCTCGATCATGTAGATCACGTGATCGGCGATGGAGGTCACGTGGTCGCCCATCCGCTCGATGTTCTTGGCGATGAAGTGCAGGTGCATGCAGGCGGTGATGTTGCGCGGATCCTCCATCATGAAGGTCAGGAACTCGCGGAAGATCGCGGTGTACATCTGGTCCACGTCCTCGTCGCGCTCGCGCACGTCGCGGGCCAGATCGGCGTCGCGCTGGATATAGGCGTCGAGCACGTCGTGCAGCATCCGCTCCACCTCCCGCGCCATCCGGCGGATCGATTGCGGGGCGCCGTCGATGTTCGGCAGCTGCAGCAGGATGCCGGTGCGCTTGGCGAGGTTCTTGGCGTAGTCGCCGATGCGCTCGAGATTGGTGCTCATCTTGGTCACCGCGAGCACCAGTCGCATGTCGGAGGCGATCGGCGCGCGCAGCGCCACGATCCGCGCCGCCTCCTCGTTCAACTGCTCGTCGAGCGCATCCACGCGCCTGTCGCCGTCGCGCACCTTCTGGGCGAGTTCCTCGTCGCGGGATTCCAGCGAGGTTGCGCTGTCGTGGATCGCCGCCTCCACGAGGCCGCCCATCTTCAGGATCATCGCCTGCAGCGCCTCGAGGTCGCGGTCGAAGGCGCTGACGATATGTTGACCTTGGCTCATGGTGTCCTCCTCAGCCGATCCGGCCCGTGATGTAGCTCTCGGTCCTCTTGTCCTTCGGGTTGGTAAAGATCTCGTCGGTCTCGCCGTACTCGACGAGGTTGCCGAGGTGGAAGAACGCCGTCTTCTGGCTGACGCGCGCGGCCTGCTGCATCGAATGCGTCACGATGACCACCGAGTAGTTCGATTTCAGCTCGTCGATCAGCTCCTCGACCTGGGCCGAGGCGATCGGATCGAGCGCCGAGCAGGGCTCGTCCATGAGCATGATCTCGGGCTCGGTGGCGACGGCGCGGGCGATGCAGAGCCGCTGTTGCTGACCGCCCGACAATCCGGTGCCCGGCGCGTGCAGCCGGTCCTTCACCTCGCCCCAGATGGCGGCCCGGCGCAGGGCGTTCTCGACGATCTCGTCGAGCTCGTCCTTGTTGCGCGCGAGCCCGTGGATCTTCGGTCCGTAGGCCACGTTGTCGTAGACCGATTTCGGGAACGGGTTCGGCTTCTGGAACACCATCCCCACCTTGCGGCGCAGCTGCACCGGGTCGATCCGCTTATCGTAGATGTTCTCGCCGTCGATCTCGATGGTGCCGTCCACGCGGCAGATGTCGATCGTGTCGTTCATCCGGTTGATGCAGCGCAGGAAGGTGGACTTGCCGCAGCCGGAGGGGCCGATGAAGGCGGTGACGGTCTTGTCGAGGATGTCCACGTCCACGTCCTTGATGGCGTGGTTGTCGCCGTAATGGACGTGCACCGCCCGCGCGGAGATCTTGGTGTCCGTCATGCTCGTGTCGCGGTCCTCGATACGGGAATCTTTCATGGCAGCGCTCCTTACCAGCGACGCTCGAATCTGCGGCGAAGGATCACCGCGGTGACGTTCATGATCGCGAGGAAGACGAGGAGCACGATGATCGCGCCCGACGCCCGCTCGAAGAAGGCCGGGTCCGCGCGCTGCGTCCAGTTGTAGACCTGCACGGGCAGCGCCGAGGCCGGGTCGAAGAACCCCTCCGGCGGCGCGGCGGGATAGTCCTGCACGAAGGCGACCATCCCGATGAGCAGCAGCGGCGCGGTTTCGCCCAGGGCCTGGGCCAGCCCGATGATCGTGCCCGTCAGGATGCCGGGAGCGGCAAGCGGCAGGACGTGGTGGAACACCATCTGCATCGGCGAGGCGCCCACGCCGAGCGCCGCGGAGCGGATCGAGGGCGGCACGGATTTCAGCGCCGCGCGGGTGGAGATGATGATCGTCGGCAGCGTCATCAGGGTGAGGACGAGCCCGCCGACGATGGGCGCGGAGATCGGCAGCCCCATGAAGTTGATGAAGATCGCGAGACCGAGGATGCCGAACACGATCGAGGGCACGGCGGCGAGGTTCGAGATGTTGACCTCGATGAGATCGGTAAACCAGTTCTTCGGCGCGAATTCCTCCAGATAGATCGAGGCGCAGACCCCGATCGGCAGGGCGAGGGCCAGCACGATCAGCATCATGTAGGCCGAGCCGACGATGGCGACGCCGAGGCCCGCCGCCTCCGGCTGGTTCTCGGAGGCGTCGGGCATCCAGAGGAAGCCGGGATTGAACGCCAGGGTCAGGACGCCCGCCTCGCGCAGCTTGTCGGCGAGCTGCAGCTCCCCGGGGGTCACCCTGCTGTCGCGTTCGGCCGAGTCCATCGTTACCCGGCCCTTGAAGTAGCCGTCGATGCGCCCGTCGGCGAGAAACTTGAAGCTCCTGGTGACCTTCTCCTCCGGATCGGCGGGGGTGGTGCGCTGGTCCGCGGCCCAGCTCCGGAGCGTCGCGGCCGCATCGCCCGAGACGAGCTCCATGGCCTCCTCCGTCTCGACCTCGTCCGAGATCCCCGCGGCATCGAGGGCGCCGCGCATGCTGTTCTCGATATAGCCCCTGTAGACGCCGGTCTTCAGCAGCGCCTCCTCCGCCTTGGCGATGTCGCCCTGGGTGAGCGTCACCTCGATCTCGAAGAAGGTCTGCCGGAAGGCGCCGATGCCGTTGCCGACGATGGAGACGAGCAGCACGACCAGGAGCAGCACGCCGATCCCGACCGCGCCCATGCCGTAGTACCTGAACCGGCGCTCGGCGGCGTAGCGCTTCTTCGTCCGGTCGTCGAGGTCCTTCAGCGAGCCGGTCCGGCCGGTCGGGCTGGCGGGGGCCGTCGAGTTGCTCATTCGTACTGCTCCCGATATCTGCGGACGATGTAGAGGGCGAGGACGTTCAGCGCGAGGGTTATCGCGAAGAGCGTGAGCCCGAGGGCGAAAGCGACGAGCGTCTCCGGCGAATTGAAGTCGGTATCCCCGGTGAGCTGGCTGACGATCTTCACCGTCACCGTCGTCATCGCCTCGAACGGGTTGAGCGACATCCGTGCCGCGGCCCCCGCGCCGAGGACCACGATCATGGTCTCGCCGATGGCGCGCGACGCGGCGAGCAGCACCGCGCCGACGATGCCTGGCAGCGCCGCGGGCAGCACGACGTGGCGCACGGTCTCGGACTGGGTGGACCCCAGTCCGTAGGAGCCGTCCCGAAGGGATTGCGGCACCGCGTTGATGATGTCGTCGGACAGCGAGCTGACGAAGGGAATGAGCATGATTCCCATCACGAGACCGGCCGTCATCACCGACGCGGAGGAATTGCCGAGGCCCATCGGCTGCGAGAAGTAGTCACGCAGGAAGGGCCCGACCGTGATCAGCGCGAAGAGCCCGTAGACGATGGTCGGGATGCCAGCAAGCACCTCGATCAGAGGCTTGGCCACGGCGCGGAGCTTGGGGGCGGCGTATTCCGACAGGTAGACCGCCGCGAAGAGTCCGATCGGCACCGCCACGAAGAGTGCGATGAGCGAGATGTAGAGCGTGCCCCAGAGGAGCGGGATCATCCCCAGATCGGATCCGCCTTGGAAGCGCGGATTCCAGTCGGTGGAGAAGAAGAACGCGGTCCAGGAATACTGGGAGAAGAAATCCAGGGTCTCGAACAGCATCGACAGGACGATGCCGACGGTGGTGGCGATGGCGATCAGCGCCGCACCCATCAGGAGGATGCCGATCCCGAACTCGACGCTCGCGCGCGCATTGCGGTCCTTGGTCGACCGGCGGAGCGACCAGCCGAGCCCGACGGCCATGACGGCGAGCACGGCCCCGCTGCGCGCCGTGCCGCCGACCCGCTCGACGCGGAACCATTTCTGCGCCGCGTCGAGCGAGACCTGGTCGGGGTCGGAGCCGACCGCGATCCCGAGATCGCCGAGCCGGTCGCGAAGGTCGGCCTCCTCGGCGCGCATGTCGAGCGCCTCCTCGGCGCTGAGGTTGCCCGATCGCACGGCGAGCTGCAGGCCGCCGGCGATCCGGCGGACATCCGACATGATCAGGCTGCGTTCGCCCGGATCGGATGCGGCGCTCTCCGGGATCGAGCCGATGACCTGGCGTTCGAGCACAACGGGCTGGACGAGGATCCAGGCGGCGAGCAGCAGGAGCGCCGGCACCGCCGTCCAGATCAGCACGTTCATGCCGTAGGTGCCGGGCAGCGAATGCATGTCGCGCACCCTGCCGCCCGCCGTGGCCAGTGCGCGCCTCCGGCCGGCGACATAGCCGGCGGCGGCGACGACGAGAACGATGGCGAAGAGCCAGTGGACGGGCATTGCGTGCGCTCCGGTGCGGTCTCGCGAAAGCGCCGCGGGCGGATCGCCCGCGGCGTCTGGAACGGCGCGGCGCCGCTCCGTCGTTCGGTCAGGACGCTTCCTGGTCCATGGTGGTCCCGTTCTCGATCTTGGTCCGGGTCTCGGAGAGGTCCGGATCGGGCACGAGGCCGTAGCTCGAGAGCGGACCGCCGGGTCCCGCGACCTCGTCGGCGACGAAGAACATCGCGTAATCCTTCAGCCCGGGAACGACGTCCATATGGGCCTTCTTGACGTAAAAGTAGAGCGGTCGAGAGACCGGGTAGTCGCCGGAGGCGATAGTCTCGGTCGTCGGCTCGACGCCGCCCATGGTTGCGACCTTCAGCGAGTCGGTGTTGTTCTCGTAGAAAGCCAGTCCGAACACGCCGATCCCGTCCGAGTTGGTGTTCAGCCGGTTCAGGGTCTCGGTATAGTCGCCTTGGATCTCGACCGCCGCGCCGTCGGAGCGCAGTTCCATGCAGGTCGCCTGGGCGGCCTCCTCGTCGCCGCCGTTCGTCTCCATGATCGTCTCCATGGCGCCCGACTGCTCGCAGCCGGCGAGGATCACCTTCTCCTCGAACACCTCGCGGGTGCCGTGGTTGGTGGCGGGGATGAAGGCCAGGATCTCGGCGCCGGGAAGCGACTCGTCGACGTCCGACCAGCTGGAATTCGGGTTGTCGACCATCTTGCCGTCCTGGGGGAGCTGCGCGGCGAGCGCCTGGTACCATTGCGCCGGCTCGAAGGCGGTGAAGTCGGGGCCGTCCGTCTTCGAGGCGAAGACGATGCCGTCGTAGCCGATGCGGACCTCGATGATCTCGTCGACGCCGTTCGCGTTGCAGGTCTCGATCTCGCTGTCCTTGATCGCGCGGGAGGCGTTGGCGATGTCGATCGTGTTCTCGCCGACCCCCTCGCAGAACTGGCGCAGGCCGGCCGAGGAGCCGCCCGACTGGACGACCGGAGCCGGATAGTCGGTGTTCTCCGCGAATGCCTCGGCGACGATGGAGGCATAGGGCAGGACCGTGGAGGATCCGGCGATCTGGACCTGGTCGCGGCTCTGGGCGCCGGCCATCGTGGCGCCGGCGGCAAGCACGGCCACCGAGGCCGCGGTGATCTTGGTGAAGGACATGGAAGCTCCTCTGACGATGGAATTGGGCCGCTCTCGCCGACCTCGCGGGTCACCTAGCCCCTCCCCGATTCACGATTGTAACGCGACCGTAACGGTTTGATGACAAATGCTCCTGACCCTACGTCAGTTACCGGTGGGCAGGAGTACCGTGAAGGTGCTTCCCCGGCCCCGTTCGGACGTGATCCGCAGCCGGCCGCGGTGGCGCGAGACGACGTGCTTGACGATGGCGAGGCCGAGCCCGGTGCCGCCCACCTGCCGCGAGCGATGGGTGTCGATGCGATAGAACCGCTCGGTGAGACGCGGCAGATGCGCCGAGTCGATCCCCTGCCCGTCGTCGATCACCTCCACCGCCACCCCCGGCACCCGGAGCTCGCGCAGGGTGGCGTGTTCGGTCAGCCGGATCTCGACCCGGCCGCCCCCGTACTTGATGGCGTTCTCCAGCAGATTGGCGAAGACCTGCCGAAGCTGGTCGGGGTCGCCGCGAACCCGGACGGGCGCGTCGGTCGGGTCGAAGAGGAGGGCGGTCCCGGCCGCCTCCGCCGCCGGCGTCAGCATGACGAGGACGGAGCGGATCGTGAGCACCATATCCACCTCTTCGCGCGGCCGCACCCGCTCGTTCGCCTCCACACGGCTCAGCACCAGCAGGTCCGTGACCAGGCGGTTCATCCGCTGCGCCTCCCGCTCCATCGTGGCGAGGAACCGGTCCCGCGCCCTGGCATCCTCGCGCGCCGGACCGCGCAGCGTCTCGATGAAGCCGATCATTGCGGCCAGCGGCGTCTTCAGTTCGTGGCTGACATTGGCGACGAAGTCGCGCCGCATCTGTCCCGCTTCCCGGGCGAGGGTGCGGTCCTCGAACGTCACGAGAACCCGCTTGCCGGCCCGCCGCGCATGGGCGGCCCAGGTCGTGTCCTGGCCGTCCTTCCGGCCGAAGAAGTCCGCCGCCCGCGGCGCCCCGTCCGCGAGCGTGGCCTCCACCGCCTCGGCCACCGCCGGCTGCCGCAATCCGATGATGAAGTGCCGACCCACCAGGTTCGGACCGAGCAGGGCACTCGCCTCGGCATTGACCGCCTCGATCCGCTGCCCGGATCCGACGAGGACGGCGGGCATCGGCAGCGCCTCGAAGATCTCCTCGGTCAGGAGCGCGGTCATCCGCTAACCCGTCCGATGCGCCGCCCGAACCGCCGATTCGAACTCCGCGAGCAGGGTCTCGGCGGGCTCGATGCCGACGGAAACGCGGAACGTCCCCTCGGTGATCCTGAGCGCCTCCCGCGCCTCCGCCGTCAGCCCGCGATGGGAGGAGGTCGCCGGATGGCTGAGCGTCGTCGCCACGTCGCCGAGAGTCGGTGCGAAGGCGATCTCTCCTGCGGCGCCGACGAGCGCGTTCGCCGCCGCCCGGCCGCCGGCCACGCGGAACGTCACCATGTTGCCGAAGCGTCGGCCCAGAAGCGCCGTCGCCCGCGCCTTGTCGGGGTGATCCCCCGCCCCCGGATAGACCACCTCCTCCACGCCGGGCAGGTTGCGCAGGTGCCGGGCCAAGCGGCCCGCGTTCTCCTCCGCCCGGTCGTAGCGCAGCGCGAAGGAATGCAGGCCCCGCTCCGCCAGCCAGCAATCGAAGGGGCTCGGCGTCAGCCCCAGCGTCACCGCGAAGACCCGCATCCGCTCGCGAAGCTCCGGGTCGCGCGCCGCCACCCAGCCGAGCGTCGCGTCGGAATGGCCCGCCAGCATCTTCGTGACCGAGTTGATCACGATGTCCGCGCCGTGCTCGAAGGGCCGGATCGCCCGCGGCGTGGTGAAGGTGTTGTCGACCGCGAGGAGCACCCCGCGCTCCTTCGCCAGCGCCGCGATGCCGGTCAGGTCCGCGACCCTGAGCGTCGGATTCGACACCACCTCGATCAGGATCATCCGGGTCTCGGGCCGGATCGCCGCCGCCACCGCCTCCGCGTCGCAGGCGTCGACCCGGCTCGTCTCGATGCCGAGGCGTGGCAGCTCGTCCGACATCATCCGCAGCGACCGGCCGTAGAGCTGGTCCGCCCCGATCACGTGGTCGCCGGCCTTCGCCACCCCCATGAGCGCCGCGGCCACCGCCGCCATGCCCGACCCGACCACGAGACCGCCCTCCGCCGCCTCGAGCGCATCGATCTTCCGGGCGAGGAGTTCGGCGTTCGGATGCGCCTCGCGCGCATAGGTGAAGCCGGTCGCGCGCCCCTCGTAGATCGCGTCGAGCGCGTCGGGGCTCTCCGCGCCGTAGACGACGGAGGGCTGGATCGGGCTCGAGAGCGCGCGCCCCGCCCCTTCCGGCCAGGGGACGCGCCGCACCGTCGAGACCGAAGGCGTCGCGTCGCGGTCCGGCGCCGGCAAGGCCCTCGGCACCGGCTTCCGGCCGAACAACCGCCCAAGCACGCTCACGAGATCTCCTTCGAGATCCTTGGCGAAGCGCGCCGCGTTCTCCTGGTAGTGCACGGCCGAGGCCTTCAGCGCCTGCACCGCCTCCGCGTCGAGCTCGCGCACCACCTTGCCCGGCGCGCCGATGACCAGAGAGCCGTCGGGGATTTTCCGGCCCTCGGTCACCAGCGCCCCGGCGCCGATCAGGCAGTTGCGGCCGATCCGCGCCCCATTCAGCACCGTCGCGCCCATGCCGATCAGGCTCTCCTCGCCGATCGTGCAGCCGTGCAGCATCGCCTTGTGGCCGATGGTGCAGTTCGCGCCGATGGTCAGCGGATAGCCCATGTCGGTATGCAGCACGCAATTCTCCTGGATGTTCGTGCCGGGGCCCACCTCGATCGGCTCGTTGTCGCCCCGCAGCGTCGCGCAGAACCACACCGCGCTCCGCTCGCGCAGGATCACCTTGCCGATCACATGCGCGCCCGGCGCCACCCAGACACCCTCCTCCAGCATCGGCGTGTCGCCACCCAGGTCGTAGATCATGTCCGCTCCTCGAATTCCGCGTTCAGATTCCGCACGGCCTCCACGAGACCGGGCTGCTGGCTGATCCTCAGCCGCTCCGCCTCGATGATGGTGCGCAGCCGTCTCTCGGTCACGTCGAGATCGTCGTTGACCAGCACGTAGTCGTATTCCGGCCAGTGGCTGATCTCGTCGCGGCTCTTCCTCATCCGCTGCGCGATGACCTCCGCGCTGTCCTGGCCGCGGGCCACCAGCCTGCGCTCCAGTTCCAGGATCGAGGGCGGCAGGATGAAGAGCGACAGCGTATGCTTGCCGAGGACGGAATTGCGGATTTGCTGCCCGCCCTGCCAGTCCACGTCGAAGAGCACGTCGCGCCCCGCCGCGATCGCGGCCTCCACCGGCTGCGCGGGCGAGCCGTAGAAATGTCCGAACACCTCGGCATGTTCCAGCATCTCGCCGCCTGACACCATCGACTCGAACGCGCCCCGGTCGCGGAAATAGTATTCCCGGCCCTCGACCTCGCCCGCCCGCGGCGGTCTCGTCGTGGCCGAGACCGAGAAGCTGAGAGCGGGGTCCCAGGCCATCAGCCGCCGCGCCAGCGTCGACTTCCCCGCCCCCGACGGCGACGAGAGGATGATCAGGAGGCCGCGCCGGCCGCGGACGTCCGTCAAGGGCTACTCCACGTTCTGGACTTGCTCGCGCAGTTGATCGATGACCGATTTCAGGTCAAGACCGAGCGCCGTCAGGTCGCCGTCCTGGGACTTCGCGCAGAGCGTGTTGGCCTCCCGGTTGAATTCCTGCGTCAGGAAGTCGAGCCTGCGGCCCTTCGGCTCCTCCGCGGCGACGAGGGCGCGGGCGGCGCCGACATGCGTCTCGAGCCGGTCGATCTCCTCGCTCACGTCCTGTTTCACCCAGATCAGCGCCAGCTCCTGCGCCAGCCGGTCGGGATCGACCGCGATCTCTCCCGGGACGCGCGCGAGCGCCGCCGAGAGCGCCGCCTCCCGGTCCGGCCGGCGCGCCTCGGCGGCCGCGCGGGCCCGTCCGATGAGATCGCCGATCTCGTCGAGCCGCTGGGTCAGGATCGCGTCGAGCGCCCGTCCTTCCGCCTCGCGGGACGCCGCGAAGGCCGGCAGCACCTCGGACTCGAAAAAGGCCAGGACGCGGTCGCGGAGCGCCGTGCTCTCCGCCGCGGCGAGCGCGTCCGGCCCGGACCGCATCGCCAGCACGTCGGTCGCCCGGACGGGCAGCAATTCGCGCCCCTCCGCGGCCGCGATCGCCTCCACGGCGCGGATCCGCCCCAGCGCCTGCTCGATCGCCGCCCGGTCGAGCCCGCCCTCGTCGCCGCCCTCGCGCGCCAGACGCAGGGCGATCGAGATCGAGCCGCGCGCCGCCCGGCCCTGCACGAGCGCGCGCAGCCGCGGCTCGAGGCCGGGCAGCCAGTCCGGCACCCGCAGGCGCAGGTCGAGCCCGCGGCCGTTCACGGAGCGGATTTCCCAGCTCCACGCCCAACCCTCGCCCGAGCCCGGCGCGGTGGCGTATCCGGTCATCGAGCGGGTCAAGCGCCGTTAACCGTTCGGTAAGAATCAAGAAGATTTTCATAAACTCGCATGGTATCTCCTTGAACCGGGGGCGGACTGAGCGATTATTGAGCCGTGGGCTACACGCCGCGGTCGCGGATCGCCAGACGTTCGGAGGCTCGAATGACGATCGTGGGCAACATCGTGAACCTCTCCGGCCGCAGGAAGGCGAAGGCCGACCCGGCCCGCGCCGCGGTCGAGGCGCATTGGCGCGCGATCGGCGGCTCGAAGGCGGTGCCCGCCCGCAACGACATCGATCCCTCCTACATGATCGACGCGCTCGACAGCATCCTGCTCCTCGAGCGGATCGCGCCGCGCCAGGCCCGGATCCGCATCGCCGGCCAGCGGATGAACGACCTGCTCGGCATGGATCTGCGCGGGATGCCGCTCTCCTGCCTCATCGCCCCGCCGTCGCGGTCCTGGCTGGGCGACGTCCTGGAGGCCCTCTTCGACGGGCCGGCCCAGGTGGAGGTCGGCCTCGCCGGTCCCCGCGCCCCGCTCCGGAGCCGCCTGACCGCCGAGCTCGTCATGCTGCCGCTCACGGACCGCAAGGGCGCCGTGACCCGTGCGCTCTGCTATGCCGGCCTGCCCGAAAAGGCTCCAGGCCACCCGCTCCGCTTCGAGATCAGCGGCGAGCGCCACGTCGAGCTGGCGCTGCCCGCGGCGACGAGGGAGGCCGAGACGCCGGCCGCCCCGCCGCCAGAGCCCGATTTCGGCCGCGCCGACCGGGCGCGGGAGGCGATCCGCCGCCGCTCCCGTCTCCACGTCGTCCAGGAATGACGCCCCGGGTCGGCGTCAGGCGGTGGCCGCCGCGCGCCGGTCGGGGCCGGTCTCCCGCATCAGCCGGTTCACGAGGAAGGCGAGCTCCAGCGATTGTGAGGCATTGAGCCGCGGATCGCAGGCGGTGTGGTAGCGGTCCGAGAGGTCCTCGTCGGTCAGCGCCCGCAGGCCTCCGGTGCATTCGGTCACGTCCTGCCCGGTCATCTCGAAATGCACGCCGCCCGGGATCGTGCCGTGCTCGCGGTGGATGCGGAAGAAGTCCTGCACCTCCGAGAGCACGTCGTCGAAGGGCCGCGTCTTGTAGCCCGTCGCGGACTTGATCGTGTTGCCGTGCATCGGGTCGCAGGACCACACCACCTTCGCGCCCATCTCCTCGACCGTCTCGACGAGCGTCGGCAGGTGCTCGGCGACCTTGCCGGCGCCGAACCGGGCGATCAGCGTCAGCCGGCCGGGATCGTTGTCGGGGTTCAGCCGCCCGATCAGCACCTTCAGATCCTCGGGCGTGATCGAGGGGCCGCATTTCAGCCCGATCGGGTTCGCCACCTGCCGGCAGAACTCCACATGCGCGCCGTCCGGCTGCCGCGTCCGGTCGCCGATCCAGATCAGGTGCCCCGACCCCGCCACCAGGTCGCCGGTCACCCGGTCGCGCCGCGTCAGCGCCTCCTCGTATTCCAGCAGCAGTGCCTCGTGGCTGGTGTAGAAATCGACCGTGGCGAGCTCCTCGGCCTTCTGCGGCGACAGTCCCGCCGCCTTGATGAAGTCGAGCGTGTCCTGCAGACGCGTCGGCGATGTCGCGATAGGCCTCCGCCTTGTCCTCGGCGGTGAAGTCGAGCGTCCAGGAATGCACCCGGTTGATGTCGGCGAAGCCGCCGCGGGAGAGGCCGCGCAGCATGTTGAGCGTCGCCGCCGCCTGGGCATAGGCCTCGAGCATCCGGCCCGGATCGGGCGCCCGGCTCGCCTCGTCGAAGGGAAAGCCGTTGATGATGTCGCCGCGGTAGGAGGGCAGCTCCACTCCCTCCACGGTCTCGGTCGGCGCCGAGCGCGGCTTGGCGAACTGGCCGGCGATGCGGCCCACCTTCACCACCGGCACCTTGGCGCCGTAGGTCAGCACCATCGCCATCTGCAGCAGCACCTTGAAGGTGTCGCGCACGGTGGCGGCCCCGAACTGGTCGAAGCTCTCGGCACAATCCCCGCCCTGAAGAAGGAACGCCTCCCCCCGGCTGACGGCGGCGAGTTCCCGGCGCAGGCGCCGCGCCTCGCCGGCGAAGACCAGCGGCGGGTTGGCGCGGAGCGCCGCCTCCGCCGCCGCAGAGCGCTTCGGCGTCGGTATAGACGGGCATCTGGATCCGCTCGCGCGCCGCGCCAGCTCGAAATCTCGGTCATGCTCATCGGACCACCCCTCTTGACGGATCGGGCCGCATGCTATAAGCGCCCTCCGGGGGCCCATGCAAACCGCATTTGCGGCGCTGCTTGCGGCCGCTCGTCCGTTTGGTGCTTCGGTCCACCACGTCCGGCCAGACCCAGAGGAGCCGATGCAAGGATCGCACGCGCCTGCTTCGGGCCCCGCCCGCGCCCAGCCCCGCGACACCGACGTCCGGCCCTACGTGTTCCTCCTGCTCGACCGGTTCAGCCTGCTGAGCTTCGCCGGCGCCGTCGACTGCCTGCGCCTCGCGAACCGCCTGTCGGGCCGCACGCTCTACACCTGGTCGCTGATGGGCGAGGGCGGGGAGACCACGACCTGCTCCGCCGGCGTCGCCTTCCGCCTCGACGGCGATCTGGGAGAGCCGCCGCGGGAGGCCACGATCCTCGTCTGCGGCGGCGCCGACGTGGACCGCGCGGCGACCAAGCGGGTGATCGGGTGGCTCCGCCGGGAGGCGCGCCGCGCCGCGGCCATCGGCGGGCTCTGCACCGCCGCCCACGCGCTGGCCAGGGCGGGCCTGCTCGACGGCAAGCGTGCGACGATCCACTGGGAGAACCAGGACGGCTTCGCCGAGGAGTTCGACGAGGTCGAGCTCACGCGCCGGGTCTTCACCATCGACGGCAACCGCATGACCACCGCCGGCGGCACCGCCTCCATCGACCTGATGCTGCGGATCATCGCCCGCGACCACGGCGAGGACCTCGCCAACGCCGTGGCCGACCAGATGATCTATTCCTCGATCCGCACCGACCAGGACCAGCAGCGCCTCTCCACGCCGACGCGGATCGGCGTGCGCCACCCCAAGCTGTCGGCCGGTGATCCAGAAGATGGAGGCGCATATCGAGGAGCCGGTGAGCCCCGCGATCATGGCCCGCGAGGTCGGGCTCTCCACCCGGCAGCTCGAGCGGCTCTTCCGCCGCTACCTGAACCGCTCGCCGAAGCGCTACTACATGGAGCTGCGTCTGGAGCGGGCGCGCAACCTCCTGATGCAGACCGACATGAGCGTCATCAATGTCGGCCTCGCCTGCGGCTTCACCTCGCCGTCGCATTTCTCCAAATGCTACCGGGCGCATTACAACACCACCCCCTACCGCGAGCGCGGCAGCCACGGCGATCCGTGAGCCGGACCGCGTCGCGGCGGAGCCGGTGCGCCCACCGGCCCCGCGGCCCCGTCCCGGTCAGTTGAACGTGTGCAGCGTCAGCACCAGCGCGCCGTCGTCGCCACGCTCGAAGACATGGGTCGCGGTGCCGCCCCAGGCCTGGTCCGCACCCTCGGCATCCTTTCCGTCCGCCGACCAGGTGGCGGCGGCCACGACCGCGTCGCCGCTCTCCCGCGCCTCGATCAGGGCGAGCTCGTGCCCGCTCACGCCCATCTCGAAGAGCTGCCCGAAGAACCCGGCGATCTCGTCGGGCCCCGTCAGCACGTCGTGGGTGGCGGGCAGGAACAGGGCGTCCTCGCCGTAGGCGCTCCCCAGCGCCGCGGCATCTCCCGCGTTGAACGCCGCGTCCCACGCCGCGTAGGCCGCACTGACCTCGTCCTCCACCGATTGCGCGAATCCGGGCGCCGCGAGGGCGACCAGCGCCGAGATCGCGTACGCCGTCGTCTTCAGATAGGTCATCTCGATTCTCCTCCTTCAGCCTTGAGGAGCCGGACCCACCCCGACGGCACGCCCCCCGGACCGAAGGATAGCCGCGGGCATGACGTGGCGTCAAAAGGATTGCCGCGCGCCGCGGCCCGGCCGGGCGGACCGTCCGGCGGTCTCGCGGCCGAGCTTTCCTTTTCCGAGACGCGCGCATAGGCTCCGGACCGGGAGAAATCCTCAAGAAAACAGGGAGACATCCATGAAGAGACTGCTTCTCGCCACCGCCCTCACCGCCGCCGCCGCATCCGCGGCTCCGGCCCAGGAGGAGGGCTCCGGCGATCCGGTGAAGATCGGCATCATCCTCGGCTTCACCGGTCCGATCGAATCCATCACGCCCAACATGGGCGCCGCGGCGGAGCTCGCGATCAGCGAGATCAACGACGCCGGCGGCATCCTCGACGGCCGGATGATCGAGCCGGTTCGCGCCGATTCCACCTGCATCGACGCCGCCGCCGCCTCCGCCGCCGCCGAGCGCCTGATCACCTCCGACGGAATCGCCGGCATCATGGGCGCCGATTGCTCCGGCGTGACCGGGGCGATCCTGGCCAACGTCGCGGTGCCGAACGGCGTGGCGATGATCTCGCCCTCGGCCACCTCGCCAGGGCTCTCGACCGCCGAGGATGACGGCCTGTTCTACCGCACCGCGCCGTCCGACGCCCGCCAGGGCCAGGTCCTCGCCGACATCCTGATGTCGCGCGGCATTTCCGAGGTCGCCGTCACCTACACCAACAACGATTACGGCAAGGGGCTCAGCGACAGCTTCGCCGCCTCCTACGAGGAGGCCGGCGGCACCGTCACCCTCGCCGCGCCGCACGAGGACGGCAAGGCCGACTACTCGGCGGAGATCGGCGCGCTGGCCTCGGCCGGCGGCGAGGCGCTCGTCGTGCTCGGCTATTCCGACCAGGGCGGCCGCGGCATGATCCAGGCCTCCTACGATACCGGCGCCTTCGACACATACGTGCTCGGCGACGGCATGTTCTCCACCGAGATGGTGAACGAGATGTCCGACGCGCTCGAAGGGTCCTTCGGCACCGTCCCCTGGTCCGAGGGCGAGGGCACGGAGGCCTTCGCCTCGCTCGCCAAGGAAGCCGGCTTCGACCCGGACACCTCCTACACGCGGGAGAGCTACGACGCCGCGGTGCTTCTCGCGCTTGCCATGGAGGCCGCCGGATCGACCGATTCCGCCGAATACGCGCCGAGCATCATGGAGGTGGCGAACGAGCCGGGCGAGAAGATCCTGCCGGGCGAGTTCGACAAGGCGCTGCGAGATCCTCTCCGAGGGCGGCGACATCGACTACGTGGGCGGCACCAATGTCGAACTCATCGGCCCCGGCGAGGCCGCGGGGACGTACCGCGAATACGACATCGAAGGCGGCGAGTTCACGACCGTGGAGATCCGCTGACCGGAAGGATCGCCCGGACCCCGCGCGGGGTCCGGGCTCTCCGTGCGACGGCCGGCCCGGCGGGCGGACCGACCGGGAAAGTATCGGGGCCCCTCGGGAAATGGGCTGCTGCCGGCGCTGGGGCCGGCGCTCCGCTGGCCGGTACCCGGCCCGTCTCTGTGCGAACTCGCGAGCACGGGTCGGGTTCCCCCGCCGCAGCGCCCGCCTCCTCTAGGCATACGGCGCCGTGACGGCGGGCACGATCGCGCTCCTCGCCGCCGGCTTCTCCAGCCGGATGCGCGGCGGCGACAAGCTACTCGAGACGGTCGACGGCACGGCCCTGCTGCGGCTCCTCGCGACCCGCGGCCTCGCCGCCGGCTGGCCCGTCGCGGTGACGCTGCCCCCGGGGGGCGCCGCCCGCCGCGCCGCCCTCCGCGGCCTGCCGCTCGACCGCCTCGAGGTGCCGGACGCGGCGACCGGGATGGCCGCCTCGTTCCGGCGGCTCGCCGCCGCCCTCCCCGGCCCGCTCCTCGTGATGCTCGCCGACATGCCCGAGATCGAGACGGAGGATCTCCGCCGGTTCATCGCCGCCCACGAGGCCGCTCCCGGCCGCGTCCTCCGCGCGACCGCCGCCTCCGGCCGTCCGGGTCAGCCGGTCCTGTTTCCCGCCCGCCTGGTGCCCGCGCTCGCGGAACTCGAAGGCGACGAAGGGGCCCGCTCCCTTCTCACCGACGAGGAGGTGGTCGCGATCCCCCTGCAGGGCGACCGCGCGATCACCGATCTCGACACGCCCGAAGCCTGGGCGGCATGGCGCGCCCGCACCGGCGGGGCGCGGTGAGCCTTCAGGGCAGGACGGCCAGCCGGTGCTGCTCGCGCGCGTAGAGCCACAGGAGCACGCTGAACAGGACCGACAGCCAGAGGCTCAGGAGCGCCCATCCGCCGCCGAGGGAGAGGATCGACGGCGAGGCCAGGAAGGTCAGCCAGACCGCCATGAGCGCGCCTGCGAACATCGACACCGCCAGGACGAGCGGCGCGAAGGCCGCGCGCCCCGCCATCATCAGGACCCCGAGCAGCCCGAACCAGACCGAGATCGCCCAGCAGGCGTCGATCCAGTCCGCGAGGCCCGCCACGAAGCTGCGCTGCTCGGTCCCCATCACCGACAGCCAGGGGCGGAAATCGTACTGGATCGCGGTGTAGTCGAGCGCCCCGATGAGGTGCCAGAGGAAGGCGATGGTGACGATCGGCCAGAAATGCCAGGGCGTGTCGGTCATGGTCGGCTCCAGGAGCGGAAGGTTGGTCGCAGGATGCCTTCCCGCCGGGCAGAGGTCCAGCGGCTCCGGGCGCCTTCCGCCCCGCGGACCCGCCCGCGGCACCGCACCGCGACCTTCGCGACACAGGGGGACCGCCCTCCCTCAATGCAGCGTGAATTCGCCCGTCACGTTGCGCCATTCGCCGGGCGCGATCAGCTTGCGGTGGGTGAAGCGCACCGAATGCAGCGGCCCCTCGATCTCGCGCTGCCAGAACTCCACGAAGCCGAAGAGCTTCGGATGGTCGGGCGCGATGTCGTATTCCTGCCAGACATAGCTGTTCAGCACGCTGCGATAATCCGGCATCCGGTAGAAGAATTCCGCCGTCGTCAGCCCGTATCCCTTGAGCATCATTTCGGTCTCGGTCATCACTCGCTCCATCCAGGGCAACCCGTCCCCCCGGATCGAGCTTGCCGAGCTCTCCGCAAAAATCAATTAAAACAGTGTGTTGGCACTCATCTCCCCCGGCTGCCAACGGCATTTCCGCCCCTTGCCCCCCAGACCTGCCCTCTGGTATGGGTCGCGCGACTAAATCTGGGAAGGCCTGACCGGTGAGCGACACACCCGATCCCCCCGAGGACGACATGGATGAAGGCCCCGGGCGCCCCGGTTACGACGGCCCCACCATCGACATCGCCGAGGAGATGCGCTCGTCGTTTCTCGACTACGCGATGTCGGTCATCGTCTCCCGCGCGATCCCCGACCTGCGCGACGGGCTGAAACCCGTGCACCGGCGCATCCTCTACGCCATGCACGAGACCGGCAACACCCACGACAAGCCCTACCGCAAGTCCGCGCGGCCCGTGGGCGACGTCATGGGCAAGTACCACCCGCACGGCAACTCGGCGATCTACGAGGCGCTGGTGCGGATGGCGCAGGACTTCTCCATGTCCCTGCCGCTCCTCGACGGGCAGGGCAATTTCGGCTCCATGGACGGCGACAACCCGGCCGCCATGCGCTACACCGAGGTCCGCATGGACCGCCCCGCCCAGGCCCTTCTCGCCGACATCGAGAAGGAGACGGTGGACTTCCAGGACAATTACGACGGCAAGGATCTCGAGCCCACGGTCCTGCCGGCGCGCTTCCCCAACATGCTGGTCAACGGCGCCGGCGGCATCGCCGTCGGCATGGCCACCAACATCCCGCCCCACAATCTCGGCGAGGTGGTGGACGCGACGCTGGCTCTCATCGAGGATCCCGACCTCTCCACCGAGCGCCTGCTGGAGATCGTGCCTGGTCCCGACTTCCCCACCGGCGGCATCATCCTCGGCCGCTCCGGCGCGCGGAAGGCCTATCTGGAGGGGCGCGGCTCGGTGATCATCCGCGCCAGGACCCGCATCGAGGAGATCGCCCGCGGCCGGGAGGCCATCGTCCTCGACGAGATTCCCTACCAGGTGAACAAGGCCAGCCTGGTGGAGCGCATCGCCGATCTCGCCAAGGAGAAGCGGATCGAGGGGATCTCGGCGGTGCAGGACGAATCCGACCGGGTCGGCGTCCGCCTCGTCGTCGAGCTGAAGAAGGACGCCACCCCCGACGTGGTGCTGAACCAGCTCTGGCGCTTCACGCCGATGCAGACCTCCTTCGGCTGCAACATGCTGGCGCTGCACGGCGGCCGGCCCGAGCAGCTGACGCTGCGGGAGTTCCTGTCCCATTTCATCGCCTTCCGCGAGGAGGTCGTCGCCCGGCGCACCGCCCACGACCTGCGAAAGGCCCGCGAGCGCGCCCACGAATTGTGCGGCCTGGCCGTTGCCGTCTCCAATGTCGACGAGGTCGTCCGCACTATCCGCTCCTCCGCCGACGCGGCCGAGGCCCGCCGCCGGCTGATGGAGCGGCGCTGGCCGGCCGAGGAGATCGCGCCCTTCATCCGCCTCATCGACGACCCCGGCCACACGGTCAACGAGGACGGCACCTACAATCTCAGCGAAGTCCAGGCGCGCGCCATCCTAGGGCTTCGCCTTCAGCGCCTGACCCAGCTTGGCGTTCAGGAGATTACAGATCAGCTTGAGCAGCTTGCCGGCCAGATCCGCGATTGCCTCGACATCCTGCGGTCGCGCGAGCGGATCATGGCGATCATCTCGGACGAACTGCGGAAGGTGAAGGACGACTTCGCGGTCCCCCGCCGCACCGAGATCGCCGACTGGGCCGGCGACATGGAGGACGAGGACCTCATCGAGCGCGAGGACATGGTCGTGACCGTCACCGCCTCGGGCTACGTCAAGCGCACGCCGCTGGCCGAATTCCGCTCCCAGCGGCGCGGCGGCAAGGGGCTTTCCGGCATGGCCACGAAGGACGAGGACGTGATCACCACGCTCTTCGTCGCCAACACCCACACGCCGCTTCTGGTCTTCTCGACGGACGGGATGGCCTACAAGCTTAAGACCTGGCGCCTGCCCCAGGGCGCGCGCACCGCCCGCGGCCGCGACATCCGCAACGTGATCGACGGCATGACCCGCGGCACCTCGATCGCCGCGATCATGCCCGTGGACCGCGCCGAGGAGGACTGGGACGAGCTGCAGATCGTCTTCGCCACCTCCGACGGCCATGTCCGCCGCAACGCGCTGTCGGACTTCACCAACGTCATGCGCAACGGCAAGATCGCCATGAAGCTGCCCGACGGCGTGCTGCTGGTGAACGCCCGCATCGCCTCCGAATCGGAGGACGTCATGCTCGTCACCGCGCTCGGCCGCGCGATCCGCTTCCCGACCACCGACGTGCGCGTCTTCAAGGGGCGCGATTCCACCGGCGTCCGCGGCATCCGCCTCGCCGACGGCGACAGCGTGGTCTCGATGGCGATCATCCGCCATTTCGAGGCCAGTCCCGAAGAGCGCCAGACCTATCTCAAGATGCGCCGCGCCATGGCCGGCGTCACCGAGGAGCCGGAGGCCGACGAGGACGAGACCGCTGCCGAGGCCCGCGACTTCCCGCAGGAACGCTACGTCGAGATGTCGGCGGCCGAGGATCTGATCCTCACCATCACCCGGAAGGGTGCCGGCAAGCTCTCCTCGTCGCACGATTATCCCGTGCGCGGCCGCGGCGGCCAGGGCGTCATGGCGATGGACAAGGCGATGCGCGGCGGCGCGCTCGTCGCCAGCTTCCCGGTGGAGATGGACGACCAGATCATGCTCGCCACCTCCCGCGGCCAGTCGATCCGGGTACCGGTGGAGGGCATCTCCTTCCGCTCCCGCGGCGCCGGCGGCGTGCGGGTCTTCAACACCGGCCCCGGCGAGGAAGTGGTCTCGGTCGCCTGGATTGCCGAGCAATCCGAGGAGGAGATCGAGGGTTCCGAGGGCGAGGATTAACCCTTATCTCACCCCGACGGGACCGACGGAGTTCCGACAGGTATCCGACAGGGGGTCCGATGACCGAAACGCTTCATATCGTCGGCGGCGGCATGGCCGGGTCCGAGGCCGCCTGGCAGGCCGCCCGGTCCGGCGTGCCCGTCGTGATCCACGAGATGCGCCCCGCGGTCGGCACTTTCGCCCACCGCACCGGCAACCTCGCGGAGATGGTCTGCTCCAACTCCTTCCGCTCCGACGACGACGAGCAGAACGCGGTCGGCCTGCTCCACTGGGAGATGCGCCGGGCCGGCAGCCTGATCATGGAGATGGCCGACCGCCACCGCCTGCCCGCCGGCGGGGCCCTGGCCGTGGACCGCGATCCCTTCGCCGAGGCGGTGACACGCACGCTCGCGGCTCACCCGAAGATCAGCCTCGAACCCCTTGAGATCACCTCGCTTCCAGATGACGACCACTGGATCGTCGCGACCGGTCCGCTGACCTCCGGCGCGCTCGCCGAGTCCATCCGCGCCGAGACCGGGACCGAGGCGCTCGCCTTCTTCGACGCCATCGCGCCGATCGTGCATTTCGACTCCATCGACATGTCGAAGGCATGGATGCAGTCCCGCTACGACAAGGGCGAGACCGAGGCGGAGCGCACAGCCTATCTCAACTGCCCGATGGACCGCGACACCTACGAGGCCTTCATCGACGCCCTCCTCGCCGCCGAGAAGACCGAGTTCCACGACGGCGAGACGGCGGGCTATTTCGACGGCTGCCTTCCGATCGAGGTCATGGCCGAGCGCGGCCGCGAGACCCTGCGCCACGGCCCGATGAAGCCCCGCGGGCTGACCGACCCCCGCGACCCCGAGGTCAAGTCCCACGCCGTCGTGCAGCTCCGCCGCGACAACGCGCTCGGCACGCTCTACAACATCGTCGGCTTCCAGACGAAGATGAAGTACGGCGCGCAAGCCTCTGTCTTCCGTATGATTCCTGGGCTGGAAGAGGCCCGCTTCGCGCGTCTCGGCGGCATCCACCGGAACACGTTCCTGAATTCCCCGACCCTGCTCGACGCCGGGCTCCGCCTGCGCTCCAGGCCGAACATCCGCTTCGCCGGACAGATCACCGGAGTCGAGGGCTATGTGGAAAGCGCCGCGATGGGCCTGCTCGCCGGCCGCCTCGCCGCCGCCGAGCTGACCGGCCGCGATCTGCCACCCGTGCCCGAGACCACCGCCACCGGTGCCCTCGTCACCCACATCACAGGCGGCGCCGAGGCGAAGACCTTCCAGCCCATGAACGTGAATTTCGGCCTCTTTCCCCCCGTCGACCTGAAAGGCGGCCGGCGCAACCGCCCGTCGCGCTACAAGGCCTATACCGACCGTGCCAAGGCCGACTGGGCGGAGTGGCTCGCCGCATCCGACATCCGCGACGCCGCGTGAGGAGTGATCAGCGACAACCGCCCTGTCCGACGCCGACAGCCATGTTGGCCGCTGTCTCCAGCCGGAGGTCGGGCGTAGCCCGGCCGTAGGCTGGAGACAGCGGCGCGCTCGTCTTCCTGGTGGGGACGTGGTGCGGGTGCTGGCCGCTGCGGGCCAGTACGACAGGGATCTCTGTGACCAAACGGAGGCCCCTGCCGTGCCGGGCAAACCCGTCACCGACCAGCAAGTGAGATTGTACATGCAAGACCGCCATCGTCACAGCCAACGCGCCGCTGCCGCCCGAGCCGGGTTCAGCGAGCGCACCGCACGCCGGATCGACGCCGATCCCCGCCTGCCGTCCCAGCGCCAGCCCGAGCGCGGGCGCACCGTCGCCGATCCGCTCGAGGCGGTATGGGAGGCGGTGCTGCTGCCGATCCTCGAGCGCGACCCCGCCGTGCAGGCGGTGACGCTGCTGCGCCATCTGCAGATGACCGACCCCGACGCCTTTCCCGACGACCGCGTCCGCCGGACGCTGGAGCGGCGGGTGCGCGACTGGCGCGCGCTCCACGGCGCGGCACACGACGTGATCTTCCGGCAGACGCCCGAGCCGGGCCGCATGGCGCTGTCGGACTTCACCGACGCCACGGAACTCGGCGTCACCATCGCCGGTGCGCCGTTCGCGCACCGGCTCTTCCACTTCGTTCTCGCCTACAGCGGCTGGGAGCACGCCGCCGTCGTGCTCGGCGGCGAGAGCTACACCGCGCTCGCCGAGAACCTCCAGAATGCGCTCTGGACCCTCGGCGGCGCGCCGCGCGAGCACCGCACCGACAGCCTCTCCGCAGCCTATCGCAACCTCGACAAGGAAGCGGCGAAGGACGTCACCAGGCGCTACGACGACTTCTGCGCGCACTACGGCCTGCTCGCCAGCCGTTGCAATCCCGGCGAGCCGCACGAGAACGGGTCGGTGGAATCGCACAACCGCCACCTCAAGACCGCGCTCGACCAGGCGCTGATCCTGCGCGGCTCGCGCGACTTCGACGCGCTCGCCGACTGGCGGCGCTTCGTCGACCAGGTCGTCGGCCGCCGCAATCGCCGCCGCGAGAACGCCGTCAGGATCGAGGCCGCCGTCCTGCGCCCGTTGCCCGTCCGCCGGACCACCGACTTCACCGAAACCGTCGTGCGCGTCACCAGGACCGGCGGCTTCCTGGCGCACAGCGTCTTCTACAGCGCGCCCTCGCGCCTGATCGGCCAGCGCTTGAGGGTCCATGTCTACGACGACCGGATCGAGGCCTTCCTCGGCGCCACCCGTGTCGTCAGCCATCCCAGACGACGCGGCAAGGACAACGGCGCCCGCGTCCATCAGGTGGACTATCGCCATCTCATCCACGCCCTGCGCCGCAAGCCTCAGGCGCTGGCCGGGTCGGTCTATCGCGACGGCCTGTTCCCGCGCACGGAGTACGCCGCGGCCTGGAGCGCCCTGTCGGCGACGCTGCCCCAGCGCGACGCCTGCCGCCGCATGGTCGATCTGCTGTGGCTCGCCCATGACGAGACCTGCGAGGCCGAACTCGCCGCGCTGATCGCCGAGGACCTCGCGGCGGACCGCCTGCCGGAGGCGGAGACCCTCAAGCCGCGCCTCGAGCCGAAACGACGATCGCTGCCGGCCGACACCCCGGTCGCGCTCACCACGCTCGCCAGCTTCGACGCCCTGCTCGAGGTCCGCCCATGACCGCGTCCGACACCCGCGCCGTGGATGTCCATGCGCTGCCCGCCATGCTGACCGCCCTGCGCCTGCCCAGCATCCATCGCCACTGGTCCACGCTCGCTGAACGCGCCGACAAGGAGGGATGGCCCGCCGGCCGCTTTCTCGCCGTCCTCGCCGAGCTCGAACTCGCCGAGCGAGAGACCCGCCGCATCCGCCGCCACCTGATCGAGTTCCACCTGCCCGGCGGAAAGACCCTGGCCACTTTCGACTTCAAGGCGTTGCCAGGCGTCCCGCGCGCCCGCGTCGAGGCGCTCGCCGCCGGCGACTGGGTCGAGACCGGCGCCAACCTCATCGCCATCGGCAACAGCGGCGCCGGCAAGACCCATCTGCTCTGCGCCGTCGGCCACGCCCTCGTCGAGGCCGGCCGGCGCGTCCTCTACACCCGCACTACCGATCTCGTGCAGAAGCTCCAGGCCGCCCGACGCGATCTCGCCCTCGAAGCCGCCCTCGCCAAGCTCGACCGCTTCGACCTGATCATCCTGGACGACATCAGCTACGCCCGGAAGGATCAGGCCGAGACCTCCGTCCTCTTCGAGCTCATCGCCCGGCGCTACGAGACCCGCAGCCTCGCCATCGCCGCCAACCAGCCCTTCAGCGCATGGGGCGGCGTCTTCCCCGATCAGGCCGTCACCGTCGCCGCTATCGACAGGCTCGTCCATCACGCGACCATCCTCGAGATGAACACCGAAAGCTATCGCCGTCGCGCCGCCGCAGACCGCGCCGTTCCAAAGGCTGACGCTCCAGCGACAACCTCCAACGACAGCCTCTGCGACACCCAACGCGAGCCGCTCGCCGACATCCCCGCCGAAAACATCAAGGAGGACCTCACAGCCTGACCAAGCCGCCGCAGCGGCCAGAACCGGCCAACTTGGCTGACGGCAGAGGACATCGAGGTTGACGCTCTACAGAGGAGCGACTGCCAAGCTACTGAGCCAAAAATGACTCGTACGGTCACCCGCTTCGCGCCCTCGCCGACCGGGCCGCTGCATCTCGGCCATGCCTTCTCCGCCATGCTCGCCTACGACATGGCCCGGAGCGCGGGGGAAGGTTCCTGCTGCGGATCGAGGATATCGACCAACAACGCGCGAAGCCGCACTGGGAGGAGGCGCTCCGCGACGATCTCCGCTGGCTCGGACTCGACTGGCCGGAGCCCGCGATGCGTCAGTCCGACCGGCTCCCGGTCTATCGCGCCGCCCTCGACCGCCTGGCGGCGATGGGTCTGACCTATACCTGCACCTGCACGCGACGCGACATCCGCGAGGCAGCCGCGGCGCCGCAGGAGGGCGCGCCCCTCCAGGGACCCGACGGTTTCGTCTATCCCGGCACCTGCAAGCACGCGGACCGCGCGCCCGACGGCGCCGCGATCCGCCTGCACATGGACCGCGCGCTCGACCTGGCCGGCCCGATCCTTTTCGAGGAAACCGGACACGGCGCGCCGGAGACGGTCGGAACAGACGCGGTCCACATGCTGCACGGTGTCGGCGACGTGGTCCTCGCCCGGCGCGACATGGGCACCTCCTACCATCTCGCCGTCGCCCTCGACGACGCCGCGCAGGGCATCACCCACGTCACGCGCGGGCGCGACCTCGCCGGAGCGACGCCGATCCACGTCCTGCTCCAGCGCCTTCTGGGCCTACCGACGCCGGTCTACCACCACCACCGGCTGATCCGCGACGAGACCGGACGCCGCCTCGCCAAGCGCGACGCGGCCCGCGCCATCCGCACCTATCGCGACGAGGGCGCGACACCCGCGGACCTGCGCCGCCTGACCGGCCTCACGTCTCCGGCGCCATGATCTCCACCGGCTCGCCCTCCCGGATCGCGGTGTAGAAGCAGCTCCGCCGCCCGGTATGGCAGGCCGGCCCCTCCTGCCGCACGCGCAGGACCAGGCAATCGGCGTCACAATCCACGCGCATCTCGACGAGGTGCTGGCGGTGGCCGCTGGTCTCGCCCTTCGTCCAGAAGTCCTGCCGCGACCGGCTCCAGTAGGTCACCCGCCCGCGTTGCCAGCGTCCGCGCCACCGCCTCGCGGCTCATCCAGGCCATCATCAGCACCTCGCCCGTCTCGTCATCCTGGGCGATGGCCGGCACCAGCCCGGCGGCATCGTATCGCAGGGTCGCGGGGTCGAACGGCATGATCGGTCCTTTCGGAGGTCTTTCGGGCGCGGCGCGGCCGCCCTATCTAGGCACGGCAGGCAAGAGGGGAAAGCCCGGGGAACATGTGATGTCCGACAGCGATCTCATAAAACTCTATTCGGGGCGCATCCTGGAACTGGCCGCCGAGATTCCCCATGCCGAGCGCCTCGCCGATCCCCAGGCCAGCGTGAAGAAGCGCTCGCCTCTCTGCGGCTCCACGGTGACGGTGGACATGGACGTGGAGGACGGTCGCGTCGTCCGCTTCGGGCAGGACGTGAAGGCCTGCGCCCTGGGCCAGGCCTCTGCCGCCGTGGTGGGCGGGTCGATCCTCGGCCGCACCCGGGAAGAGGTCGAGCGCGCCCGCGACGAGCTCCGCGCCATGCTGAAGAACGACGGGCCGCCGCCCGCGAGCCCCTTCGACGGGCTCGAGGTCCTGCTGCCGGCGCGCGACTACAAGAACCGCCACGCCTCGATCATGCTGAGTCTCGATGCCGCGAGCGAGGCCTTCGGCAAGGCGGAGGAATCCGCCTGCGCCTGAGCGCGCGGGCCTGCTATCCCGCCCCGACCCACGATCCCGGACGTCCGCCCGGGTCGCCCTCGAGCCCGTCCCAAAGGATCGCCGCCGCGCCGCCGCCCCTCCCGACCGTCAGGCCCGCAGGGAACGCCGCAGCGCAGTAGCCAGCCGCGGCGCCCTCGCTCCCGACGGCACGAAAAAACCGCCGCGCATCCCGACGGGATGGCGGCGGCAGGAGCGCGTGATCGCGCCGGTCCGAAACAGAGGCGATTCCGAAGGGACGCGCTCCCGGTGGGACGGGACCGCGCGGACCGGCAGACCGATACGCAGGCAGAACCTCTAGAGATACGGCAGGTGCAGCCCCCCGATCAGAAGGACGGTCAGCGCGACGCAGCCGAGAACGTCGCCGGTGATCGTCTCCGAGCGCCGCAGCGCCGCTTTCATCTGGTCGATCATGTCGTCTCCCTCGCTGATGTGTTGCCTGTTTGTTCTCACAATTCGCGCATCGGGGCAAGAACTTTATGAGAACATCCGGGAATCCGCTTCACCCGGCCGACAGGAGCCCGATCGCCTTGTCCTGCTCCATGAGCCACAGCAGCGTCCGCGCCGCCTGCCCCCGGTCGGTCTCGAACCGGGGATCGGCCGCGATCAGCCGCCGCGCATCGCCCTGCGCCGTCGCCATGAGCCCCGCCTGCCGCTCCACATCCGCCACGCGGAACCGCGGCAGCCCCGATTGCGCATGGCCCAGAACGTCGCCCGCGCCGCGCATCGCCAGATCCTCCTCGGCGATGCGGAACCCGTCCTCCGTCTCGCGCAGGATCTCGAGCCGGCGCCGCCCGCTCTCCGTGGCGTCGGCGCCGTAGATCAGCAGGCAGGTCGAGGCCGCCGCGCCGCGCCCGACCCGGCCGCGGAGCTGGTGCAGCTGCGCCAACCCGAAGGTCTCCGCGCGCTCGATCACCATGATCGAGGCGTTGGGCACGTCGACGCCCACCTCGATCACCGTCGTCGCCACCAGCACGCCGGTCTCGCCCGCCGCGAAGCGCGCCATCGCCGCGTCCTTCTCCGCCGGCGGCATCTGCCCGTGGACGAGGCCCACGCGCCCCTCCCCGAGCGCCGCGCGGAGCCGGGCGAAGCGCTCCTCGGCCGCCGTCAGATCGCTGACCTCGCTCTCGGCCACCAGCGGGCAGACCCAATAGGCCTGCCGCCCCGCCTCCACCGCGCCCCGCAGCCGCTCGACCACCTGCGCATAGCGGTCGGCGGAGACGAGCGCGGTGGTCACCGGCTTCCGGCCCGGCGGCTTCTCGTCGAGCACCGACACCTCCATGTGCCCGTATTGCGCGAGGCTCAGCGAGCGCGGGATCGGCGTCGCCGTCATCACCAGCGTGTCGACGCGGGTGCCCTTCCGCCCGATCTCCAGCCGCTGGGAGACGCCGAACCGGTGCTGCTCGTCCACCACTGCGAGGCGCAGATCGCGGAACGCAACATCGGCGGAGAAGACCGCATGGGTTCCGACGAGGATCTGGATGTCGCCGGCCGCCAGCGCGGCGAGCTTCGCCGCCCGCTCGGCGCCCTTGTCGCGCCCGGTCAGGATCTCCAGCACCACGCCGGCCGCCTCCGCCAGCGGCCGCAGCCCCTCGAGATGCTGGCGCGCGAGGATCTCCGTCGGCGCCATCATCACCCCCTGCCCGCCCGCCTCGACGGCGACGAGGAGCGCCATCAGCGCCACCAGCGTCTTGCCGGCGCCGACGTCGCCCTGCAACAGCCGGCTCATCCGGCGCTCCGCGGCCATGTCCTCGCCGATCTCGGCGATGGCGCGCTCCTGCGCCGCGGTCGGCGCGAAGCGCAGCGCCACGCGCACCCGTCCCATCAGCCGCCCCGTCGGCACCGAGGCGCGGCCCTTCCGCTCCCGCCGCTCGGCGCGGACCAGCGCCAGGGTGAGCTGGTGGGCGAAAAGCTCGTCATAGGCCAGCCGCGCCCGTGCCGGGGCGGCGGGCGCCAGGTCCGCCTCCCGAACCGGCGCATGGGCGGCGCGCAGCGCCGCGCGCCAGTCCGGCCAGCCTTCGCGGCGCTTCAGGTCCGGGTCGATCCACTCGGCCAGGTCCGGCGCCCGGTCGAGCGCCCCCGCGACCGCCTTCGCCATCGCCTTCTGCGTCAGCCCGGCGGTCAGTGGATGGACGGGCTCGAACGCCGGGATCGCCTCCGCCGCCTCGGGGCGGACCACGTGGTCGGGATGGACCATCTGCGCCACGCCGTCGAAGAGCTCCACCCGCCCCGACACCACCCGCTGCTGTCCCGTCGGCAGCGTCCGCTCCAGCCAGTCCCCCCTGGCGTGGAAGAAGACGAGCTGGAAACTCGTCTCCGCGTCCTCCACCTCCACCCGCGCGGGCCCCCGCCCGCTCGCCGGCCGGTGCCGCCCGACCCGCACCTCGACCGTCACCGTGGCCGGCGGCGCGACCTCCCGGATCGAGGCCCGCCGGCGCCGGTCGATGCCGGAATGGGGCAGCGTGAAGAGCAGGTCGCGCGGCGTCTCGATCTTCATCTGGCCGAGAAGCGCCGCGCCCTTCTTCCCGATCCCGGCCAGGCCGGTCAGGTCGGCGAAGAGCGGCCAGAGGATCTCCCGGCCGGCTCATGCCTCGCCGATGAGCGCAAGCCAGCTTTCCTCGTCGAGGATCTCGACGCCGAGCTCGGCCGCCTTCTTGCCCTTCGATCCCGCGCCCGGCCCGGCGATCACGATGTCGGTCTTCGCGGAGACCGACCCCGAGACCCTGGCGCCGAGGCTCTCGGCCCGCGCCTTGGCCTCCGCCCGCGTCATCTTCTCCAGCGTGCCGGTGAAGACGACAATCTTGCCCGCGACGGGGCTGCCCTCGGTCCGCGGCTGCTCGGCCTCCTCCACGTCGAGATGCGCCACGAGCCGCTCCATCGAAGCGCGCTCGGCCTCCTGCCGGAACGTCGTGACGAGGGAGAACGCCATCACCCGGCCCACCCCGTCGATCGCCATCAGGTCGTCCCAGGCGCCGCCCGCATCCTCCTCGGCCTCCAGCATCGCCGCCTCGAAGGCGTCCCAGGTGCCGTAGTGCCGCGCCAGCAGCCGCGCGTTGGTCTCCCCCACATGCCGGATGCCGAGCGCGAAGATCAGCCGCTCCAGCGGAATCCACCGCCGCGACGCGATCGCCTCGAAGAGGTTGGTAGCGCTGAGCGTGCCCCAGCCCTCCCGGTTCTTCAGCTGCTGCGCCCGCCCCGGCCCGTAGCGCTCCTCCAGCGTGAAGATGTCCGCCGGCTCCCGGATCCAGCCGTCGCGGTAGAGCTCCTCGACGAGCTTCGATCCGAGCCCGTCGATGTCGAAGGCGGCGCGGGAGACGAAATGCTTCAGCTGCTCCACCGCCTGCGCCGGGCAGACCAGCCCGCCCGAGCAGCGGCGCACCGAATCGCCTTCCTCCCGCGGCGCGTCGGATCCGCATTCGGGGCAGGTGGTGGGGAAGACGAAGGGCGCCGCCCGCTCGGGCCGGTGGGAGAGGTCCACGTCGGCGATCTTCGGGATCACGTCACCCGCGCGATAGACCTGCACCCGGTCGCCCTCCCGGATGTCGCGCCCCTCGCGGATCGGCTCCCCCTTCGAGTCGCGTCCCGCGATGTAATCCTCGTTGTGAAGCGTCGCGTTCGACACCACGACGCCGCCCACCGTCACCGGCGCCAGCCGCGCCACCGGCGAAAGTGCGCCCGTGCGCCCCACCTGGATCTCGATCCGCTCCAGCACCGTCCAGGCCAGCTCGGCGGGAAACTTGTGCGCGATCGCCCATCGCGGCGTCGTGGATCGGTAGCCGAGCCGCCGCTGCCGGGCGAGGTCGTCCACCTTGTAGACGACGCCGTCGATGTCGTAGTCCAGTTCCGCCCGCTCGGCCTCGATCCGCTCGTACTGGGCGAGCATCTCCTCCGTCCCGGCGCAGAGACCCGTCAGCGGATTGATGACGAAGCCGAGGGTCCCGAGCCGTTCGATGCTCGCGAGCTGCGTCCCCGCCAGGGGCGCGCTGATCTCCCCCCAGGCATAGGCGAAGAAGCGCAGCGGCCGCCGCGCAGTGATCTTCGGGTCGAGCTGCCGCAGCGACCCGGCGGCGGCGTTGCGGGGATTGGCGAAGACCTTGCCGCCCTCCGCCTCGGCGGCGGCGTTCAGCGCCGCGAAGTCGGGATGGGACATGTAGACCTCGCCCCGCACCTCCAGCAGCTCCGGGGCGCCCGCCAGCTCCTCGGGGATGTCGCCGATGGTGCGCGCGTTCCGGGTCACGTCCTCGCCGACGGTCCCGTCGCCGCGCGTCGCGGCATGGACGAGTCGACCGCCCTCGTAGCGCAGCGAGAGCGACAGCCCGTCGATCTTCGGCTCCGCGGTGAAGGCGAGCGGCTCCTCCCCGCCGAGCCCCAGATAGGCGCGGACGGACCGCACGAAATCGGCCACGTCGTCCGGCCCGAAGGCATTGTCGAGCGACATCATGCGCCTTGCATGGCGGATCTTGGCGAAGCCGGTGGCGGGCGCGTATCCCACCTGCTCGGAGGGCGAGTCGCCCCGCTTCAGGTCCGGGAAGCGGTCCTCGATGGCGGCGTTGCGCCGTCGCAGCCGATCGTATTCGGCATCCGCGAGGACCGGCGCGTCGTACTGGTGATAGGCCTCGCTCGCCGCCGAGAGGCTTTCGGCCAGGCGCGCGAGCTCGCGTTCTGCTGCAGCGGCCGTCAGGTCGGCGACCGGAATCTCTGTGCTCTCGTCGTCCACCCTGCCCCCGAGACCCGTCCGGCGGGCGGGTCGCCCGCGCCCGTCGCGCCCGTTCTAGGAGGTGGTCCGCGCCCCGTCCAGCGGTTCAGCTGGCCTTCGAGGCGGGCGAGCTCGCGGTCACCGGCTCGGGATCGCGCAGCACGTAGCCGCGGCCCCAGACGGTCTCGATGTAGTTCTCGCCGCCCGTCGCCTGGCTCAGCTTCTTGCGCAACTTGCAGATGAATACGTCGATGATCTTGAGTTCCGGCTCGTCCATCCCGCCATAGAGGTGATTGAGGAACATCTCCTTCGTCAGCGTCGTCCCCTTGCGCAGGCTGAGGAGCTCCAGCATCTGGTACTCCTTGCCGGTCAGGTGCACGGACTGGCCGTCCACCTCCACCGATTTCGCGTCGAGGTTGACCGTCACCAGACCCGTCCGGATCACCGACTGCGAGTGCCCCTTGGAGCGGCGGATGATCGCGTGGATCCGGGCCACGAGCTCCTCGCGGTGGAAGGGCTTCGTCAGGTAGTCGTCGGCCCCGAAGCCGAACCCCTTGATCTTGGTCTCGGTATCGTTGGCGCCGGTGAGGATGAGGATCGGCGTGTCGACCCGCGCCAGACGCAGCTTCCGGAGCACGTCGTGGCCGTGCATGTCGGGCAGGTTCAGGTCGAGGAGGATGAGATCGTAGTCGTAGAGCTTGGCGAGATCGACGCCTTCCTCGCCCATATCCGTGCAGTACACGTTCAGGTTGGCGTGGGTCAGCATCATCTCGATACTGCGCGACGTGGTCGGGTCGTCCTCAACAAGCAGTACTCGCATTACACTCTCCCTGGGGCGTTCGGTCCCGTAAAAATTGCGCTCACAAAGGTTAATTAAGGGTTACTCAACGTGACGATGCAGAGAATGCGGGCGTAATACAAGTTAAAGTTGTCTATACTTCTGCAGGCGTGTCGTTTTCAAGGCCGCCTCCCCGTGACAGCGCACGGCGTCCGCCCAGCTGTCGAGCTCGTCCTCGGTCAGCGCGTACATCTCGCAGGCTTCCGACCGGTCGATGAGCCCCGCCTCCACGGCGCGCACGATCGCCGCCTTCCGGCTCGCCACCCAGCGCTTCGTCGCGCGGTCGGGCAGGTCGGCCCGGGTCATCAGGAGGCCGTTGGGCAATCGCACCGAATTCGGGAGGGTCGTCTTCTTGAGATACATCGGTCCTTCCTTCGCAGCCGGTCGGGTCATGTCGCCCGGAGACGCTTAAGGAGCGGTGAAATCCTCTCTTGCGAATGTCTCTGATTTTCCTATATTTGCGCGCCTCCAACCGCCCGCTCCGAGGATCGTCATGGCGCTCGACGCCCGCCCCCTGAACTCGCTCGGCTTCGCCAGGCCGCCAAGCCAGACCCGCGTGCTCGTCGCCATGTCGGGCGGCGTCGACAGTTCCGTCGTCGCCGCCGAGCTCGCCGCCCAGGGCTACGACGTGGTCGGCATCACGCTGCAACTCTACGACCACGGCGCCACGCTGGCGAAGAAGGGCGCCTGCTGCGCGGGGCGCGACATCCACGACGCCCGCCGCGTGGCCGAGGCGATGGGCTTCCCGCACTATGTCCTCGACTACGAGAACGCGTTCCGCGAGAGCGTCATCGACGAATTCGCCGACAGCTACCTCGCCGGCGCCACGCCCGTGCCCTGCATCCGCTGCAACGAGCGGGTGAAGTTCCGCGACCTCCTCGAGACGGCGAAGGATCTGGACGCCGATTGCATGGCCACCGGCCACTACATCCGCCGCGAGGCGGGCGCGAACGGCCCCGAGCTCCACCGCGCCGCCGATCCCGACCGCGACCAGAGCTACTTCCTGTTCTCGACGACGCCGGAGCAGCTCGACTACCTGCGCTTTCCCCTGGGCGGCCTCGCCACCAAGGCGGAGACCCGCGCGCTGGCCGCGAAGCACGGTCTCGCCGTCGCCGACAAGCCCGACAGCCAGGACATCTGCTTCGTCCCGAACGGCGATTACGCCAGCGTCATCGAGAAGCTGCGCCCCGGCGCCGCCGATCCGGGCGAGATCGTCCATGCCGACGGCCGCGTGCTCGGCCATCATCGCGGCGTCATCCACTACACGGTCGGCCAGCGCCGCGGCCTCGGCATCGGCGGGCTCGCCGAACCCCTCTACGTGGTGAAGCTCGACGTCGCGGCCCGCCGCGTCGTCGTCGGCCCGAAGGAGCTGCTCGCCACCCGCCGCGTGCCGGTGCGGGAGATCAACTGGCTCGGCGACGCGCCCCTCGCCTCCCGCCCCGAATGGCACCTCGGCGTCAAGGTCCGCTCCACCCGGCCTCCCCGCGAGGCCATCCTGCGCCCCGTCTCGGGCACCGAGGCCGAGGTCGAGCTCCTGACCCCCGAGGAGGGCGTCTCCCCCGGCCAGGCCTGCGTCTTCTACGATCCCGAGAGCCCCCGCGTCTTCGGCGGCGGCTGGATTCACGCCGGCTGACGCCCAAGCCCGTCGAGCACCGCCCGCGCCGCCCGGAGTCCCGGCGCCTCCCCGTCCCGTCCGAGCGCCACCATTGCCCGGTCGAGCGCCGCACGCTGCCCGTCGGGCGTTGCCAGAAGCCGGTCCATCGCCAGGGCGATCGGTCCCGGCCGGCAGGCGGGGCCGAGGAATTCCGGCACCACGGTCTCGCCCGCGACAAGGTTCACCAGCGTCACCGTGTCGGTCCGGACCATGCGGCTGAGGATCTGCCAGCTCGTCCACGACGTGTCCCAGGCGATCACCATCGGCGTGTCCGTCGCCGCCAGTTCCAGAGACACGGTGCCCGACGCCGCAAGTGCCGCTCTCGCGCCCGCGAACGCCGCCGCCTTGCCCGCCCGGTCCGCCGGCGGCACCAGGGTCACCGGCGGCCAGTCCCGCACCGCCTCCGCCACCGCCTCCTCGCGCCCAACCGCCACCGGCACCACGATCCCCAGATCGGGCCGCCGCGCCCGGAACTCCGACAGCGCCGCGCCGAAGACCGGCGCCAGCCGCGCCACCTCCGAGCGTCGCGAGCCCGGCAGCGCCAGCACCCACTCGCCGAGCCCGTGGCTCTCGCGGAACGCCGCCACCTCCGCCACGCCCGCCACCGGCATCGACGCCACCGGATGCCCCACGAAGTCGCAGCGCATCCCCGCCGCCTCCATGTAGGGCGGCTCGAAGGGCAGCAGCGCCAGCACCTGGTCCACATGCGCGGCCATCCTCGCCGCGCGGCCCGGCCGCCAGGCCCAGACCGAGGGCGCGACGTAGTGCACCGTCCTGATCCGCGCGCTCCGCTTCACCTGCCGCGCCACGCGCAGGCAGAAATCGGGGCTGTCGATCGTCACCAGCACGTCCGGCCGCGCGGCGATCACCGCCTCCGCGGTCTCGATCATCCGCCGCCGGAGCGCCGGGTAGCGCGGCAGGACCTCCGCCAGACCCATCACGCTCAGATCCTCCATCGGGAAGAGGCTCGAGAGCCCGGCTTCCGCCATCCGCGGCCCGCCGACGCCCAGGAACGCGACGCCGGGGGACAGCTCCGACAGCCCCGCCATCAGCGCCGCGCCGAGCTGGTCGCCCGAGGCCTCCCCGGCGACGAGGAACACCCTCACGACACGCCCCAGAGGAAGAGCCCCGCCGCGTCCGCCGCCGCCACCGTCTCCGCCCGGTCGAGGACCAGCACGCCGCCCGCCTCCACCGCCAGCCCCGCGAGCCCGGCCCGCGCCGCCCGGGCCACCGTCTCGGGGCCGATCGCCGGCAGGTCCGCGCGCCGGTCCTGCCCCGGCTTCGGCCGCTTCATCAGGAGCCCGCCGGCCGGCACCGGCGGCCCGGCGCACCTCAGCTCGGCCACGACCTCCAGCATCCAGTCGGTCCCCGGCAGCGCCTCCACCGCCAGCACCTGCCCCCCGGCGACGACGCAGCCCTGCCCCACATCCACCGGCGCCAGCGCCGCGAGCACCGCGGTCGCCCGCGCCGCGTCCGCCTCCGCCCCGTCGCCCGGCGCGACCCGTCCCAGAACGCCCGGCCCGGCAAGCAGGTCCGGCAGCAGATCCGCCGCGCCCACCACGGCGAGCCCCGCCTCCTCGAAGAGCCCGATCACCGCGCGAAGCCCGGCATCGTCCCCGGCCGCGAGCGCCGCCGCGATCCTGGGCACGAGCGGCCGCGTCGCCGCGTCGATGGCGCCCGGATCGATCTCCGGCCGCCGGATCGCGCCGGCGAGGCAGACCCGCCGGACCCCCTCCGCTTGCAGCGCCCGGAGAACGCTGCCGAGCCGCTCCAGCCGGAAGGTCTCGCCTGCGCCCGACCCGTCGAGACCGAGCACCCGCGCCTCGGGATAGGCCGCCGCCAGCAGCCGCGGCAGACGTCCCGCCCCCGCGATCAGGCAGAGGTCGCTCACGGTGTCAGGAAGCCCCGGTCGCTGTCGGCGAGCACGAAATCCACGATCTCGCGCACATAGGCGCTGTCGCTCTCGCCTCCGAGCCGGCGGGCGCGGTCCTGGAACGTCCCCTCCCCCTGCTTCAGCATCTGCAGCGCGGCGCGGAGCGCGGTGATGTCCTGCCGCGCCACGCCGCGCCGCTTCAGCCCGACGAGGTTCAGCCCGTCGAGCACGCCCCGGGGCCCCTGCACCAGCGCGTGCGGGATCACGTCGGCGGTCACCATCGTCACCGCGCCGATGATCGCGCCCTCGCCGATCCGCACCCATTGATGCACGCCCGAGAGCCCGCCGATGATCGCCCCGTCGCCGACCATGCAATGGCCCGCCAGCGCGGCATGGTTGACCATGATCACCCGGTCCCCGAGCCGGCAATCGTGGGCCACGTGGCAGCCGGCCATGTAGAGCCCGTCATCGCCCACCCGCGTCACCCCGCCGCCGCCGTCGGTGCCGGGGTTCATCGTCACGTGCTCGCGGATGCGGTTGCGCTCGCCGATCTCGAGCCGGGTCTCCTCGCCGGAATATTTCAGGTCCTGGGGGATCTCGCCGATCACCGCGAAGGGGAACACGATCGTCCCCGCCCCGATCCGCGTCCGCCCGGTGACGACGACGTGGCTCTTGATCTCCACCTCGTCGCCGATCGCGACCTCGGGGCCGATGATCGAGAACGCCCCCACCGCCGAACTGGCCCCGATCCGCGCCCCCGGCTCGACGATCGCCGTCGGGTGGATCGTCGCCGTCGGATGGATGTCGCTCACGCCGGCCGCTCCATCATCGCGGTGAAGTCCGCCTCGCAGACCAGCTCCCCGGCGACCTCCGCCCGGCCCGCGAATTTCCAGACCTTGCCGCCGCCCCGCTTCGTCTCGACGCGAAGCTCGAGCACGTCGCCCGGCACCACCTTGCGGCGGAACTTCGCCCCGTCGATCCCCATGAAGTAGACGAGGAAGTTCTTGTCGGCGAGGTCCTGCGCCACGCCCACCATCACCGCCGCGGTCTGCGCCATGGCCTCGATGATCGTCACCCCCGGCATGATAGGCGCCTGCGGGAAATGCCCCTGGAAATGCGGCTCGTTGGCGCTGACGTTCTTCACCCCGACGGCCGATTTCGTCCCGTCGATGTCGCGCACCCGGTCGATCATGAGGAACGGATAGCGATGCGGGATGATGCGACGGATGAGGTCGATATCGGCGGTCTTGAGATCGGACATGGGGCCTCCGCGGGGTGTCGGAGCCCCCGATTACCAAGCGCGCCCAACCGGGGCAAGAAAACCCCTACTCGTCCTCGCCGCCGGCCCCCAGCGCGGCGTCGATCCGCTCGACGGCCCGCTCCGTCACGTCCGCCCGGTCGGCGACCGTGAGCACGACCCGGCGGTCGAGCAGGACCTCGGCGTCGAGATCGGCCAGAAGCCGCGACAGGATCGGCGCCACCGCCCGCGCGAAGGCCTGCCGCTCCTCCTCCTGGTAATTTGCCAGCGTCCGCGCCTTGGCGTCCTGCTCGTCGCGGATGCCGGTGACCTTCTCGTCGAAGGCGTCGGCCCGCTCCCGGAACGCCTTCGGGTCGAGATCGGGGCGCTCGTCGGTGAGCGCCCGCTCCTCGCCGGTCAGCTCGGCCTCTATGCGCCGGTTCTCCGAGGCCAGCGCCTCGCTCCGCGCGTCGATCTCGCCGAGCACCCGCTGGCCAAACAGGCTCTCCTGGAACATCCGCTCCTGGTCGACCACGGCGATGCCGTCGGCGCGCGCGAGGAGCGGGGCCGCGAGCAGGGCGGCCGCGAGCATCAGGCCGCGGAGAACGGCCTCAGAATTCCGTCGAGACGGTGACATTGAATTTTCGCGGACGGTCGTAATCCTCCTGCTGGATCGGCTCGGCGTAGTTGAACCGCAAGGGTCCGAACGGCGTGATCCAGAACAGCGACACGCCGATCGACGAGCGCAGATGGAAGCTGTCATCCACCTCGACGCCGTCGAAGCCGGACGTGTCGTCGAGCCCCCAGATCGATCCGGCATCGAGCGAACACGCCGCCGCGGATGCCGTATTCCTCCGGCAGGCCGAGCGGGAAGTTCGCCTCGAGCCGCGCCGCGACGTAGTAGTTGCCGCCGAGCGCATCATCGTTCGGCGCGGCGAGGTCCCGCGGTCCGATGCCCAGCGGCTCGAAGCCCCGGAACTGGCGCGGCGGAGAGATAGAAGCGGTCGGTGACGCGCGTCGTGTAGCCGCCGAAGGAATTGATCGCCCCGCCCTCGATCGTCGCGCTGAGCGTCACCTCCTCGTTCCAGACCGTCCTTCTGGTAGGTGGCCTCGGCCCGGGTCTCCACGTACTTCACGTCGCCGCCGACGCCGGCGAAGTCCTGGCCGAAGCGCAGCAGGATGCCCTGGGTCGGGTCGATGCCGGTCCGGCGGGTATCGTAGGAATAGGTGTAGCCCACGGCGGAGGTCACCGCCCGGCCCTCCTCGCTCCGGAGGATCGGCGAGGAGAGGACATTGATGTCCGACAGGTCGTCATCGGAATAGAGGTAGCGGACGGAGAGCCGGCCGTTCAGGCTGACGGGGAAGGCGAGCGACGGCGAGAAGCCCGCCGAACTGGTGTTGTAGGTCGCCTCTGTCGTAATCGGTCGTGTCGTAGAAGAGCTCGATCTGGCCGGACAGGTCGCGTCCGAAGAGGTTCGGCTCGCCGAAGGCGATGGTGGCGCTGTCGGCACTCGGTCCCGGCCGTCACGCTCGAATTGCAGGAACTGGCCGCGGCCGAGGAAATTCCGCTCGGTCAGGCCGACATTGACGCCGGCGCCGGTATCGGTCGAGTAGGAGGCGCCGAAGGTCAGGCTCCCGGTCGGCTGCTCCTCCACGTTCACGTCGACGATCACCTGGTCGCCGGTCGTGCCCTCGCGCGCCTCGACCTCGACGTTGGAGAAGTAGCCAGCGCGCGGATGCGCTCCGCCGAATCGCGGATTTCGCGCGGATTGAACGGGTCGCCCTCGACGGTCTCGAACTCGCGCCGGATCACCCGGTCGAGCGTGGTCGCGTTGCCCTCGATGTCGATCCGCTCGACGAAGACCCGCGGGCCGCGCTCGATGTTGAAGTTGAGGTTGAGAAGCAGGTTGCGGTTGTCCCGGGTGATCTCGCGGATCGGCGCGGATGAAGGTCAGGCCGCGCTGCGTCGCCAGCCGCTCCATCCGCGCGACCGCCTCGTCGATGGCGGCGGGGCTGTAGGTCTGGCCGGGCCGGATGCGCGCCAGGCGCGCATAATCCTGGGCATCCACCCCCGGCACCGAGCTCGAGGCGGTGACGTTGCCGAAGCTCCAGCGCGGCCCCTCCTCGATGTTGTATTGCACGAAGAAGGCGTCGCGGTCGCGCGAGAACTCGTTCGAGACGCCCTCGATGCGGAAGTCCACGTAGCCGCGCGAGCGGTAGAAGTCGGTCAGCAGCTGCCGGTCGAGCTGCTCGCGGTCGGCCACGAAGGTGTCCCGCCCGATGAACTGGCGCAGCAGGCCGGCCTGCTTGGTGGCCAGCGCCCGGCGCAGCCGGCGGTCGGAAAAGGCGCGGTTGCCGACGAAGGAGATCCGCTCGATCTCGACGACGCCGCCCTCGGCGACCTCGAAGACCACGTCGACCTGGTTGTCCGGGCGGCGGATGATGCGCGGATTGACCGAGGCCGCGAGCCGCCCCCGGACCTCGTAGGCCTCGGCGATGGCGCGGGCATCCTCCTCGACCTGGCTCGGGTTGTAGACCCGGCGCGGCACGGTGCCGATGATCTCCTGGATCTCCTCGTCGCCCAGCCGCGCATTGCCCTCGATGCTGATCTGTCCGACCGTCGGCCATTCCTGTACCGTCACCACCAGCGTCCCGCCCTGTGGCGCGAGATCCACGCTCTCGAAGAGGCCGGTCTGGACGAGCCGCTGATAGGCGCCGTTCAGCTCCCCGGCCGAGACCTGTCCCGGCGGCAATTGCAGGTATCCCACCACCGTCGAGGTGTCGACGCGCTGGTTGCCGCGCACCTGCACCTGGCTGACCTGGTAGGACTGGGAGAGCGCCGGCAGCGGCGCCAGCGCGGCCGCGCCCGCCGCCAGTCCGATGATCGTCGTCGCCCGCATCAAGGCCGCCAGCCCGGCGCCGCGTCTGAGGCGGCCTGTCCCAAAGCGCATCGTTGTTATCCGTTCCTGCTGCTCTGGATCGTGCCTAGCTCCAATGCCGCACGCTGTCAAAACGCGAACGCGCCGCCCCGGCGGATCGCCGGAGCGGCGTGTTTCCCGTGCCCCGCCATGGACTTCCGCGCCCCGGCGCGGCCCCGTCTAAGCCCTCGGATCGCCGTCGTTTTCCACCCCCTCAGGGGCAGACCACATCGTTCGTCAGCGCGAAGACCATCAGCGTGCCGAGAAGCGCCAGGCCGGCCGCCATCAGCACGTTCAGCGCCCGCTCCGAGGGCGGCCGTCCGGCCACCGCCTCGTAGGCGAAGAACACCAGATGGCCGCCGTCGAGCACCGGGATCGGGAACAGGTTCAGGAACCCCACCGCGGTCGACAGCACGGCGATGAACCACACGAAGCTCAGCACCCCCGCGCTCGCCGCGGCGCCGCTGGTCTGGGCGATCCCGATCGGCCCCTGCAGGTTGCACGACGAGATCGCCCCCACCGCCATGTGGTAGAGGCCCGAGACCGAGGATTCGACGATGAAGGCGACCTGGGAGACCCCGTATCCCAGCGCAGAGACCGGCCCCGGCGTCACCGTCTCGGGCGCGAGGTAGAGCCCGCCGGTCACCCCGATCAGCCAGCGCGTCTCGAAGCCGCCCTCGGGCAGCGGCAGGTCCATGCGCCGGGGCGTCAGCTCCACCTGCCGCGTCCCGCCGCCGTCGGGCGACCACACGTCGAGCGAGAGCGGCTGCCCGTCCGAGGCGCCGACGATGTCGCGAAGCTGCGAGAAGGCGAAGACCTCGCGCCCGTCCACCGCGGTGATCACCTCGCCCTCGCGCAGCCCCGCCTGCGCGGCCGCCGAGCGCGGGCTGACCCCGCCGACGACCGGCGGATAGGGATAGGGCGCGGTGACCTCGCGCCGCGCGCCGTCGCGCTCGAGAATGTAGGGCAGTTCCGGCTCCACCGGCAGCGCGTCGAAGAACCCGGCGAGCTCCTCGACCGAGGGCACCTCCTGCCCGGCCACGGTCAGGAGCCGGTCGCCGGGCTCGATCCGCTGCTCCACGCCGGGCAGGTCGCGCACGCTCTCCACGGTCAGCGGATCGCTCGCCACGCCCCGGATCGACACCACGAGCGCGAAGACCGCCACCGACAGCACGAAGTTGAACACCGGCCCCGCCGCCACCGTCGCCGCGCGCGCCCAGAGCGGCGCGCCGGCCATCGTCGCCCGCGCCTCCTCGGGGGCGAGGCCGGGCGTGTCCGACCGCCCCATGCTCGCCGCGTCCGCGTCGCCCCGGAACTTGACGTAGCCGCCCACCGGGAAGGCGGCGAGCTGCCAGCGGGTGCCGCGCCGGTCGACGCGCGACGCGATCACCGGCCCCATGCCGATGGAGAACACGTCGGCCTCGATCCCCGACCAGCGGCCGACGATGTAATGGCCGTATTCGTGGATCGCGACGATCACGCTCAGCGCCGCCACGAAGGCCACGACCGTGCCCGCGAGCGAGCCGAAATCGGGGATCAGTCCCACCGCGTCCATCAGGTCTCCTTCAGAGCGTGGCGGCGCCCAGGGCCGCATCGGCGCAGGCCCGCGCCCGGGCATCCGCGTCGCGGACCATATCGAGCGTCAGGGCGGCGTTGCCAAGCCGATCTGACGACATCTTGTCCATCACCCGCTCCACCAGCGCGGCCATTTCGGGAAAGCCGATGCGGCGGGCGATGAAATGGTCGAGCGCCCGTTCCTTCGCCGCGTTGAACACCGCGCCCGAGAGCCCGCCCTCCTGCATCACCCGGCGCGCCAGCCGGAGCGCGGGATAGCGCTCCTCGTCGGGGGCGCGGAAGGTGAAGGATCCCAGCGCCGCGAAGTCGAGCCGCTCCACCGGCAGGTCGCGCCGCTCCGGCCAGTTCAGCGCGAAGCCGATGGCGTGGCGCATGTCGGGCGGCCCGATATGGGCCATGAGCCCGCCGTCGCGGAACCCCACCATCGCGTGGATCATCGATTTCGGGATGCACCAGCGCCTCGATCCGCTCCGGCGGGATGCCGAAGAATTCCTTCGTCTCGATCAGCTCCAGCGCCTTGTTGAAGAGCGAGGCCGAGTTGATGGTGATGCGCTGGCCCATGTCCCAGTTCGGGTGCGTCGCCGCCTCCTCGGGCGTCGCCCGCGCCAGCCGCTCCGCCGGCCAGTCCCGGAACGCGCCGCCAGAGGCGGTGATGATCACCCGCTCGACCGCCGCGACATCCTCCCCGATCAGCGCCTGGAAGACCGCCGAATGCTCGCTGTCCACCGGCAGGATCGTGGCGCCGTGGGCGCGCGCCGTCGCCATCAGGAGCGGCCCGGCGCAGACCAGACTCTCCTTGTTGGCGAGCGCCAGCGTGGTGCCCTGTTCGAGCGCCTTGAGGCCCGGCGCCAGCCCCGCCGCGCCGACGATCCCCGACATGATCCAGTCCGCCGGCCGCGCCGCCGCCTCGAGAAGCGCCGCCGGTCCCGCCGCCGCCTCCACGCCCGAGCCGGCAAGCGCGTCGCGCAGCTCGCCCAGCTTCTCGGGATAGGCGGTGACGGCGATCTCGGCCCGCACGCGCCGCGCCTGGCCTGCGAGCCGGGCGACGTTGCGCCCGCCGGTCAGCGCGGCGACGCGGAACGCATCCGGCCGCCGCGACACGAGGTCGAGCGTGCTGCAGCCGATCGAGCCGGTGGCGCCCAGAACGGAGACCCCTCGCATCGCGTCAGCCTGCCACGAGGCCGGGCGGGAAGTCGATGATCTGCGCGACGAGGAGAAAGAACACCGCCGCGCCGAGCATCCCGTCGAACCGGTCGAAGAGTTCCGCCATGGCCGGGCAGCAGCGAGGAGCTGTCCTTCACACCGGCGCGCCGCTTCACCGCCGATTCCGCGATGTCGCCGATCTGCGCCGCCATGCTGAGCGCGATGGAGACCGTCACCACCGCCGCGCTGGCCCCGGTCACGGCGGCGAAGACCGCCCCCACCACCGCCGCGCCGGCCCATCCCGCGAGCGTGCCCGACCAGGTCTTGTTGGGGCTGACCCGCGGCCAGAGCTTCGGTCCGCCGAGCTGCCGGCCGACGAGATAGCCGAAGACGTCCGTGGCGATGACCACGAGCGCCAGCCACAGCATCCAGACGAAGCCGCTCTCGCTTCTCAGGATGTAGAGCCCGAGACCGGCCACCACGATCAGCACGGTGAAGATCGCGAAGGTCGCCCGGCGGTGCCTCAGAACCGAGATTCCGGCGAAGACCGGGGCGATCAGGAGCGGCAGCGCATAGGCCGCCGGCACGATCTCGGCCACGGTCAGCGCGCCGCCCGCGGCCAACGCCAGCGCGATGGCGGGCGCCTCGGCGTCGAGCATCCGCACCAGTTCCCAGACCATGATGCCGGTGATGATCACCGTCAGCGCGGCGAAGACGAATCCGCCCATCCACACGCAGAGAAGGCCGATCCCGGCCACGATGGCGCCGACGCCGATCCGTTCTCCCAGATCGCTCCAGCGGCCGATCTTCATGGAGACCGGATGCTCATGCGGGAACGGCGCCGAACCGGCGCTCGCGCCGTCCGAACCGGGCCAGGGTCTCGGCGAAGATCTTCGCCGTGAAGTCCGGCCAGAGCGTGTCCACGAACTCGTATTCCGAATAGGCCGACTGCCAGAGCAGGAAGTTGGAGATCCGCGCCTCGCCGCTGGTACGGATGACGAGGTCGGGATCGGGCAGGAAATGGGTGTCGAGAAAGCGCGCCAGCGTCGTCTCGTCCACGTCCGAGGGCCGGAGCCGCCCCGCCGCGACCTCCGCCGCCAGCCTCTTGGTGGCGCGGCCGAGCTCGTCGCGGCCGCCGTAATTCAGCGCGATGGTCAGGTGCAGCGCGTCGTTGCGGGAGGTCAGCAGCTCCAGCTCGTCCATCATCCGCACGAGCTTGGGGTCGAGCCGCACCCGGTCGCCGATGAAGCGCACGCGCACGCCCGCGGCCAGCAGCTCGTTGGCCTCCGACACGATGTAGCGGCGGAAGAGCTTCATCAGCCCCGCCACCTCCGCCTGGGTGCGCTTCCAGTTCTCGGTGGAGAAGGCGAACATGGTGAGGTACTTCACCCCGAGCTCGGGGCAGGACTTGACCACTTCCTTCACCCGCCGCGCGCCCTCGTGGTGGCCGAACAGCCGGGCCTTGCCGCGCGCCTTCGCCCACCTGCCGTTGCCGTCCATGATGCAGGCCACGTGGCGCGGTCCGCGCGCGCGATCGGTTGGGGCCATCGTTTCGGTACTCCGCCTTGTTCGGGGGGCTTTTGCCTTCTCGTCAGGCACACGTCTACCCGAGGGACGTTTAAACGGCTCTTAACTCAAATTTGAAACCGGTGAGAACCCCCCGCTCACACCTGCATGATCTCCTGCTGCTTCTGTTCGAGCGCCTCGTCCACGCGGCGGATGTGGTCGTCGGTCATCTCCTGGATCTCTGCCTGCCAGAGCTTCTGGTCGTCCTCCGACATGCCGGCCGACTTGGCCTTCTTCAGCCGGTCCATGCCGTCGCGGCGGACGTTGCGGATCGCCACGCGCGCATTCTCGGCATAGGTGCCGGCGACCTTGGCCATCTGCGCGCGCCGCTCCTCGTTCAGTTCCGGCACCGGCAGGCGGATCGTCGTGCCGTCGATCACCGGGTTGATGCCGAGCCCCGATTCCCGGATCGCCTTCTCCGCCTTGCCCAGAAGGCTCTTGTCCCAGATGTTGATGGTCACCATCCGCGGCTCGGGCACGTTGACCGTGCCCACCTGGTTGATCGGCGTCGGCTGTCCGTAGGCCTCCACCATCACCGGCTCCACCATCTGCGCCGAGGCCCGGCCGGTGCGGAGCGAGGCGAATTCGTGCCGGAGCGCCGTCATCGCGCCGTCCATCCGGCGCTGCAGGTCGTCGGTGTCGATGTCGATGTCGTCGGCCATGGCTGCGGTCTTCCTCTCAGGATGCGGCGCGCGCCGCGCGTCTGGCTCCCGCATATGCCCGAGCCCGGCGGCGATTTCCAGCGGTCAGGCCGCGTCGGAGACGATGGAGAAGGTCCCCTCGCCGGCGAGGATGCCGCGGAAGCCCCCCGGCTCGTCGAGGGAGAAGACGATGATCGGGAGCTGGTTGTCGCGCGCCAGCGCGATCGCCGAGGCGTCCATCACGTTCAGGTGCTTCTGCAGCACCTCGTCGTAGCTCACGTGATCGTAGCGCACCGCATCGGCGTCGTTCGTCGGGTCGCGATCGTAGACCCCGTCGACCTTGGTGCCCTTGAAGATCGCCTGGCAGTTCATCTCGTTGGCCCTGAGCGTCGCCGCCGTGTCGGTGGTGAAGTAGGGGTTTCCCGTCCCGGCCGCGAAGATGCAGACCCGCCCCTTCTCCAGGTGCCTGACCGCCCGGCGACGGATATAGGGTTCGGCCACCTCGTTCATGGTGATCGCGGAGATCACCCGGGTATGGATGCCGAGCCCCTCGAGCGCCCCCTGCATGGCCAGCGCGTTCATCACCGTCGCCAGCATCCCCATGTAGTCGGCGGTGGTCCGCTCCATCCCCTGGGCCGAGCCCTGCAGGCCCCGGAAGATGTTGCCGCCGCCGATCACCATGCAGATCTCGACGCCCATCTCGTGGACCGACTGCACCTCCCGGGCGATGCGGCTCACGGTCGGCGGGTGGAGCCCGAAGCCCTGGTCGCCCATCAGCGCCTCGCCCGATATCTTCAGGAGAACCCTGTCGTAGCGCCGCGCCTCGCCCGCATCGGCCATGAAGGAGCCCCCGTTTTGCCTCGCGGCGATAAATGTCGGAAAAGCCGGGCGGGCACAACATCGCGGAGCGCGAAAGATGACACCCGAGGAGGCCGTCTCCCGCGCGGCCGACTGCCGCCCGGTCCTGATCGCCGGCCCCACCGCGAGCGGCAAGTCGGCGCTCGCCCTCGCCATCGCCGAGGCGCATGGCGGCCGCGTCGTCAACGCCGACGCGCTGCAGGTCTACGCGACCTGGCCGATCCTCACCGCCCAGCCGGACGCGGCAGACCGCGCCCGCGCGCCGCACGCCCTCTACGGCCACCTCCCCGCCGATGCGCCCTATTCCGTCGGCCACTGGCTGCGCGAGATCGCGCCCCTTCTCGGCGGAGAGCGGCCGATCGTCGTCGGCGGCACCGGGCTCTACCTCACCGCGCTGACGCAGGGCCTGGCCGAGATCCCGCCGGTCCCAGAGGCCGTCCGCGCCCGCGCCGCGACCCTCACCCGCGAGGCCATGCTGGCCGATCTCGACCCCCGCACCCGCGCCCGGATCGACACCCTTAATCCTGCCCGCGTGCGCCGCGCCTGGGAGGTCGCCACGGCCACCGGCCGCCCGCTCGCCGACTGGCAGGACGACCCCGCCCCGCCGCTCCTGCCCCTCTCCGAGACCCTCCCCCTCCTCGTCGAGGCCCCGCGCGACGCGCTCGGCCCCCGCATCGCGCGCCGCTTCGACGCGATGCTCGAGCGGGGCGCGCTCGCCGAGGCGCGCGCCAACCTCTCCCGGTTCGACCCGGCGCGGCCCGCCGACCGGGCCATCGGCGCGGCCGAGCTCGTCGCCCATCTCGGGGGCCGCATAGACCTCGAGACCGCCCGCAACCGCGCGGTGATCCAGACCCGGCAATTCGCCAAGCGCCAGCGCACCTGGTTCGCCGCCCGGATGGGGTGCTGGACGCGGGTGCCCCTGCCCGAATTCGTGACCTCGGGCGCCCGCCTCGGCCCCTCGATCCGATTTACCGAAAAATCGACGGTTAATTGCCGCTTAACCAGAAACCGTCCGCCCCGTCCCGGGAATTCGTTTCCGGCTCGCGCATAGCGGGAACGCGATCCGTGACAGATGCCGGGCGCCGGGGGATACCGGGTCGCCAAGGCGGGGGCCATTCGCGAGAGAACGAGAGACAGCACATGAACATCAAGACCCTGACATCCGCCATCGCCCTGACCCTGGCGGCCGCCCTCCCCGCCGCGGCCCTGCCGGTGCAATGGTCCGCCGCGGACGGCGGCAACGATCACTGGTACGAGCTTGTTTGGCACAAGGTGCAAGACAAAGGAAAATCGATCTCCTGGACCGACGCCAAGGCGAAGGCCGAGACCTCCAGCAACGGCGGCCAGTTCGGCTACCTCGCCACCGTGACGAGCGCCGCCGAGCAGCTCTTCCTCAACGCGATCAACGCCGATTTCGTCGGTTCCTCGGACGACCACTGGGGCACCTACACCACCGCGTGGCTCGGCGGCAGCGACCGTGACGGCGAGGGCAACTGGGAATGGGTGACGGGGGAAACCTTCGATTACGAGAACTGGGCGCCCTTCCAGCCCAACAACTTCTGGAACCAGGACTATCTCGTCGGCTGGGCCTGGGGCGACGAATGGGACGACTGCTCCAACAAGTGCCTGCTCCCGGTCGTGCAGAAATACGTCGTCGAATACGACAACGCGCCGTCGGCCGTGCCGCTGCCGGCGACCCTGCCGCTCGTGGCCCTCGGCCTCGGCGGGCTCGGCATCGCCTCGCGCCGCCGCCGCGCCGCCTCCTGAGGCCCCGCCTCCGGCCGCGGGCCCGCCAGGGCCCGCGGCCTCCCCGCCGGGCGGTCTCTCCAGACGCCGCGGCGCGGCCGGGTCCGCACGGCGGATCGCCGCCCGCTTCACGGGGTCTCCCGCGCCCGTTGCGCGACAGGCTCCCGAAGCGTTGACGATCACTGCCGGCCGCGTCCTCCGACGGGAATCCGACAGGATTCCGACGGGAGTCCGACAGCGTCGAAGAGGCCGGCCGGAGAGCGTGAACGGCGCGGAACGAAGCCGCCACGCCGGTGTTTCACACTGGGCGAAGGAGGGACTCATGGCTGAGAACGGCGATTTCGACTGGGCGATTCCGGTCATGCGCACCGGCTATGCCGGCCGCGCCCTCGTCTACGTCGTCGTCGCCGGCTTCTCCCTCTGGTCCGTCCTGCACGGCGGCGAAGGCGAAGGAACGTCCTCCGCCCTGGCCCGGCTGGAGCAGAATTTCATCGGCATTCTGGTACTTTGCGCAATCTTCCTCGGCATGGCCTGCTACGCCGTCTGGCGCCTGATCGACGCCATCTGGGACCTCGAATGCTACGGCAGCGACGGCGAGGGCATCGTCGCCCGCCTCGGCATGTGCGTGACGGGCATCATCCACCTCGCCATCGGCGTCGGCGCGCTGCTCATCGTCCTCACCGCCTCGGGCGGCGGCGGCGAAAGTTCGATCTCCAAGGCGGTCGGAATGATCCTCGGCTGGCCCGCCGGCCGCTGGCTCCTCCTAGCCGCCGGTCTCCTGACCCTCGGCGCCGGCGGCTACTACGTGAAGAAGGGCTACAAGCGGGAATATCGCAAGCACCTGATGGGGAACCATTTTACTCGAAACTGGGACCCGCTTTTGCGGGCCGGGGTCGCCAGTCAGGGCTTCGTCGTCGGCGTCATCGGCTTCCTCATCTGCTACGCCGCCTGGACCTATTCGCCGGATAGCGCAGGGGGTCTCGCCTCAGTCTTCTCCTGGCTCTCCGACCAGCCCTACGGGCAGGCCCTCGTCCTCGCGCTCTGCGCCGGTCTTCTCTGCTTCGCCCTCTTCTGCGGGGTGAACGCCGTCTTCCGCATCGTCCCCCGCGCCAGCGACCCCGACATTGAAACCCTCGCCGCCCGGTTCAAGGCGAAGGCCGCCTGAAGCGGCCTCCGGCAGGCCCGCGCGGTGCGGATATCGGGCAAAATAGGAATATCAATACCCAGCATCTCGACCTCACACGGCCCGAACGTCACCGCTACTGCCCGAGGATCGCCGCGACATAGGCGGTGGTCTCCGCGTAGGGCGGGACGCCGCCATACTCCACCACGGCGCCGGGGCCGGCATTGTAGGCCGCCAGGGCGTGGCGCCAGTCTCCGAACCGGCGATACTGCATCGCCAGGTAGCGCGCCCCGCCGTCGAGATTCTCGTCCGGCTCGAGCGGATCGACCCCGAGCCGGCGGGCTGTTTGCGGCATCAACTGCGCGAGCCCGATCGCCCCCTTGTGCGACACCGCCCCGGGGTTCCAGTTCGATTCCCGCTGGACGAGCCGCAGGAACACGTCCTCGGGTATCCCGTACCGCCTCGCCGACTCTCTGGCGGTGGCGAGCCAGGGCCCGCGATAGCGGCCGGTGAAGCCCGGAATGCCAGCCAACCCCCGCCGCTCCGGCCCGGCCTTGATCTTCGGCTGCAGCTTCACCGATCCCGCGTATTGCGAGGCCGCGCGCGTATCGAGAACCCGGAGCTTCGAGGAGAAGTCGGACGAGCCCTTCGACGAGAAGAGCGTGTCTGCCGGTGCGCCGAGCGGAAGCATGCAGCACACGGCTGCCGCCATCAGTGATCGCATGGTGTCCCCCTGTCGTCCGGGGGCACCGTAGAAAATGGGGACCCGCATTTCCAGTCCGTTCTCGGAAACCCGCTGTTCCTTCCTGCGCCGCTATGCGAGTTTGCGCGCCAAACGGGAATCGACAAGGAGAGGCGCCATGGCCGGGTCCGTGAACAAGGTGATCCTGATAGGCAATCTGGGGCGCGACCCGGAGACGCGGACCTTTTCGAACGGGGGAAAGGTCTGCAACCTGCGCATCGCCACCTCCGAGACGTGGAAGGACCGCAATACCGGCGAGCGCCGCGAACGCACCGAATGGCATTCCGTCGCGATCTTCTCCGAGCCGCTTGCGCGCGTCGCCGAGCAGTACCTGAAGAAGGGCTCGAAGGTCTATGTCGAAGGCCAACTCGAGACCCGCAAATGGCAGGATCAATCCGGCCAGGACCGCTATTCGACCGAGGTGGTGCTGCGCCCGTACCGGTCCGAACTGACCATGCTCGACGGCCGCGGCGAGGGCGGAGGAGGCTCCGGCGGCGGTGGCGGATATCCCGACGACCGGGGCGGTTCGGGCGGCGGATATGGCGACGACCGCGGGGGCGGCGGCTATTCCGAGACCGACGACGAGATCCCCTTTTGATCCAAAAGGCGAGCGGATATCAGGCCCCGCAGGCTATTGCCGACGAAGAGCGGTCCGCGGCCGAAATCACCCGGCAGGAGCCGGGCCTGCCGCGCGCGGCCTGTATCGATCAGCTCCTGGCGCAGGACCCCGGGCAGTGCACCGCTCGCGACTGGCGGGGTGAGCAGCGCGTCCGGAGCCGCGAGAAAGACGTTGGTAATCGTCCCCTCGGCCACCTCGCCGCGCTCGTTGAGGAACAACAGCTCGTCCAAGCCATCGTCCATTCCGGCGCGCGCGCGGTCGTAGATCGAGCGCGCGCTCGTCTTCAGGCGCCGCCAGGGATCATCCGCCGCGACGCGAGCCTCGGCCCAGGCCACATGCCAGAGCGCCGGCGTCTCCGGCAACCCGGACGCGGCGAGGCCGAGCCCGCCGTTGCTGCGCAGTGTCAGGCGGACCCGGAGCGGCTGCGCCCCTTTCGCCTCGTCGAGTCGCCTCTCGGCCTCGCCGGGATCGAACGGAAATCCGAGTGCGGCCGCGGTCCGCGCCATGCGGTCGAGATGCAGCCCTCCCCGCACCGGGCCGTCCGGGTCGAGCCGCAACGTCTCGATGACGGTCAGGCCGGGCGGGACAGGTCGGCGAATCGCGCCTTCCATAGCGCCTCCTCGTACTCCCCTGCGCCGGTGCTGTCGTGGACGACGCCGCCGCCCACGTTCAGGCGCACCGACCCGCCCGTCCGCATCATCAGGGTCCGGATCGTCACGCCGAGCCGCAAGGCGCCGCCGGGCGCGATCCACCCCGTGGCTCCGCAATAGGCGCCGCGGGGCGCGTCCTCCAGCTCGCGGATGATCTCCATGGCGCGGATCTTCGGCGCTCCGGTCACCGAGCCGCAGGGAAAGAGCGCCGCGAAGACCTGCGCCAGCGTCGTGCCTTCGCGCAAGAGGCCTGCCACTTCCGAGACCAACTGGTGCACAGTCTCATAGCTCTCCACCCGGAACAGGCGCGGCACGTGGACGCTGCCGATGCCGGCAATGCGCGAGACGTCGTTGCGCAGGAGATCGACGATCATCAGGTTTTCGGCGCGATCCTTCTCCGACGCGGCGAGAGACCCGCGCAGCGCCGTGTCCTCCGCCGCCGTCCGACCCCGGGGCGCGGTGCCCTTCATCGGTCGAGTTCAGGATCCGCCCCGCCGCGTCGATCTCCACGAAGAGCTCCGGCGAGCGGCAGAGGATCGCGACGCCCGGCATCTCCAGGAGTGCGCCGTGCCGCACCGGCTGGCGGCGGGAGAGCGCGGCATAGAGCGCGGAGGGTGTTCCCCTTGCCTCCGCCTCCAGCGGGAAGGTCAGGTTGGCCTGATAGACGTCCCCCGCCGTGATATAGTCCTGGAGCCGGGAAAAGGCGCGGGCATAGCGCGCCTGGTCCCAGAGCGGCACGGGCCGCGAGAGCGTGGCGCAGCCGGGATCGTCGCCGGTCCCGGCGCCCGGCCGGTCGTAGACCCCGAAGCACAGGAGGGGCAGATCGCGGCCCGAGGGCAGGAGGGGCGCGAGCTTCTCCGAGAGGCAGTAGCCGAGCTCGTAGCTCGCAGAATCCGGCGAGCCAGTGCCCGGCCTCCCGCGCCGCCTCCATCTCCGCGAAGGCGGGCGGCACCTCTTCGGGAGCGGAGGCTGCGATCACCCGGCGGGGCAACTCGAAGCGCGCCGGCGGTCCGAGCGGTCCTGAATCGAAGGCGACCGAGAGGTTCACCGCCGTCCCAGCGCATCCGCCAGCACCGACCGGAGCGCGTCGCGGGGAACATCGGTGGTGACGAAGGCGCGCCCGATGCCGCGCGCCAGGATCAGCCTGAGCCCACCGTCGACCACCTTCTTGTCCTGCGCCATGAGATCCAGGAGCCCGTCGGCGTCGGGCAGCGGACCGGGAATGTCCCCAATGTCCCGCGCCATCCCCATCTCGGCAAAATGCGCCCGGACGCGGGACGGCTCCTCTTGCGGGCAGAGCCCCAGCCGAGCCGACAGCTCGAAGGCCAGGGCGCAACCGACGGCAACGCCCTCGCCGTGGAGCAGCCGGTCCGAATAGCCCGTCGCGGCCTCCAGCGCGTGGCCGAAGGTGTGGCCGAGGTTGAGGAGCGCCCGATCCCCCTGCTCGGTCTCGTCGCGGGCGACGATCTCCGCCTTCATCCGCACGGATCGCCGCACTGCCTCGGCCCGGAGGGCCTCGTCCCCCGCGGCCAGATGCGGCCCGTTCCGCTCCAGCCAGCGGAAGAACTCCGCGTCGCCGAGAAGCCCGTATTTCGCCACCTCCCCATAGCCGGCGCGGAAGTCGCGCGCCCCGAGGGTCGCAAGGATACCGGTATCGGCGAGGACGAGCGCGGGCTGGTGGAAAGCGCCGATCAGGTTCTTTCCCGCCCGCGCGTTCACCCCGGTCTTGCCGCCGACGGAAGAATCCACCTGCGCCAGCAGCGAGGTCGGCATCTGCACGAAGCGCACGCCCCGGCGCAGGATCGCCGCCGCGAATCCCGCGAGATCGCCGATGACCCCGCCGCCGAGCGCCACGACGACGTCCCGCCGTTCGATCCGTTCGGCGAGTAGCCATTCCACCGTCCGCCCGAGTTCCTCCCAGTTCTTCGTGGCCTCCCCGGCGGGCAGGACCATCGCGGAGACGACGATCCCCGCCTCGGCCAGCGCCGTCTCGAGCGCCGGCAGGTGCAGCCGGGCCACGTTCGCGTCGGTCACGACGGCGAGGCGCGGACGGGAGAGCAATGGTGCGATCTCGCGGCCCGCCGCCGCGAGCAGGCCAGGCCCGATCCGCACATCGTAGCTTCGGGCGCCGAGATCGACGCGGACATCGTGCATGTTCAGGCCTCCAGGACGTCGGGTCTGGCCGCGATGGCCCGGATCGCCTTCGCCGCCATCTCCTCCACGCGGAGACCCGCCTCCGCATCCACGATGATGTCCGCCAGACGGTAGCTCGGCTCGCGGGCTTCGATCAGCGTGAAGAGCGTCGCCTTCGGGTCGTCTGTCCGCAGGAGAGGACGCGTGTCCTTGTGCCGCACCCGGTTCCAGAGAAGCTCGCGCTCGGCCCGTATCCAGAGCGCGACACCACCCCGCCGGATGGCGGCGCGGTTGCGCTCGCGAGAGATAGGCGCCGCCCCCCGTGGACAGGATGCAGGGGCGCCCCGCAAGAAGCCTGCAGAGCACCTGGGTTTCCTTCTCCCGGAAGAACGGCTCGCCGTCCCGGGCGAAGATCTCGGCGATCGTCGCATTCGCGGCACATTGTATCTCGGTGTCGGTGTCGATGAAGGGCACACGCAGCGCCCGGGCGACGGCGCCGCCCACCGCGGTCTTTCCGGCTCCCATCATCCCCACCATCACCACGGTCTTCTGCAATCGTGCCATGAAGGGGACGGCGTTCTCTCTTCGGATCATCGGGCCCTTGAATGGCGTGATCTCCCTCGAAAGACCAGCTATAAAGACGGCGAACCGCGCCAGAGAGCGCGAGGGATGGGGCAGGTTGAGACGGAGGAGCCATTCGTGCTCGGACTTTGGAAATTTCTCGTCTTCCTCGTGATCGTCGCTTTCGTCGGACTGGCGGGGTTCGCCTATCTCGGCGATCTGTCGCCGGACCCGACGGAACGCAGCGTCCCCGTCACGCTCGATGCGGAATAGGACCGGGGTCCTCCTCGCCTGCCTCTGGCCCGCCATCGCCACGGGCCAGGAGGCACCCCTCTCCGCGATCGACTGGCTGTCGAATTCGATCGAGGCGCCGTCGCCGGAGGCGCCGCCGACACCGGGGAGCGCCCTGCCCGAGACTATCTCCGTCCGGCCGCTCGACCATCCCGTGCCCGACAGCGTGGGCCTTCTCGCCCCGGCGGAGGCTGGCCTTCCGGCCGACATCTGGGCGAAGTCGGACGCGACGGGGCTCGCGGCCAAGCTCGCGGAGATGCCGCCGCCGGAACTGGCCGCGATGCAGTCGCTCCTGCGCGACATGCTTGTCGTCCACGCCGATCCGCCGAGGGGCAGCGCCGGCGGCGAGGGTTTCTTCCTCGCCCGGCTCGACACGCTTCTCGCCCACGGGCACTTCGACGCCGCGCGGAGCCTGATGGAACGGGCGGGCTACGACAGGCCGGAGATCTTCCGGCGCTGGTTCGACCTCGCCCTGCTCTCCGGGAAGGAGGATCGGGCCTGCCAGAGGATGCGCGCCCTGCCCGAGATCACACCGACCTATCCCGCGCGGATCTTCTGCCTCGCCCGCTCGGGCGACTGGCCGGCCGCGGCCGTTACCCTCGAGACCGCGAGGGCGCTCGGCGTCATCACCGAGGCGGAGACCGCGCGCCTGACCCGTTTTCTCGACGAATTCGCCGGCGGCGTGCCGCTTCCCCCGCCAGAGACGCCCACGCCGCTCGACTATTTGCTCTACGAGGCGATAGGCGAGCCGCTCAGGAGCCCGGCCCTGCCCCTGCCCTTCGCCCATGCCGATCTGCGCCAACATCTAGGCTGGAAGGCGCAGATCGCCGCGGCAGAGCGGCTTGCCCGGTCCGGGGCGGTCAATGGTGCCAGGCTCGCCGGGATCTACTCGATGCGCGCTCCGGCGGCTTCGGGGGAACCGTGGGACCGCATCGCCGCCTGGCAGGGCCTTGACGCGGCGCTCGCGGCGGGCGATGGCGGCGCCGTGTCGGAGCGTCTGCCCGATTTCTGGCGCGAGATGCGCGCCGCGCGGCTCCTGCCCTTGGCGGCGCGGTGGGCCGCCCCCCGGCTCGCCCATCTGGAGCTCACCGGCCGGGCGCGGCAGGTATCGCGGGACATCGCGCTTCTGTCCGGCCGGCGGACCGATCCCGCCCTCGCCGAGGCGGACGACCTGCCGGCGCGGATCGCACGCGGGGAGATCAGGGGTGGCGGCGGCCGAGCGGCGAAGCCCAGGCCGTGAGGGCCGGGCTGATCGGCGCCGAGCCCTCCGGGCAGGCAGCTGAAAGCCTGCTCCCGAGGGGCGGACGGGCGAGGCACTCCTGACGGCCGTCGAACTGACGGAGCAGGGCGCGGCGGGAAACCTCGACGCGCTCCGCGACGGCCTGGCGGTCCTGGACCGCGCGGGCCTCGGGGACCGCGCCCGCGCGGCAGCGATCGAGGTCCTGCTGACGGAGCCGCGATCGATGACCAAGTTCCGCCGCATCGCCACCTTTCTCGAGGCGCAGGCCGCCGAGCGCGGCGCGGCGACCAACACGCTGCTCGCCTATGGACGCGACCTGACGGACTTCGCGGGCTGGCTCGCCGGACGGGGTCTCGACCTCGACGGCGTCGCGCGGGCCGATATCGAGGCGTATCTCGTCCATTGCGACGCGCAGGGACTGCGCGCACGTCGACCCGGGCGCGGCGGCTCTCGGCGATCAAGCAGCTCTACCGCTTCGCCTTCGAGGAGGGCTGGCGGACCGACAATCCGGCGATCCAGATCAAGGGGCCCCGGCGTCGACAAGCGCCTGCCAAAGACGCTGAGCTCGAGGAGGTCGACCGGCTGATCGAGGCGGCCGAGCGCACGGGCCGGACGAAGAACGACCGCCTGCGCAACGCCTGTCTGATGGAGTTGCTCTACGCCACCGGGATGCGGGTGACCGAGCTCGTCTCCCTGCCGCTGGCCGCGGCGCGGGGCGATCCGCGCATGCTGCTGATCCGGGGCAAGGGCGGCAAGGAGCGGATGGTGCCGCTGTCGCCCGCCGCCCGCGACGGCCCTTGCCGCCTGGCTCGACCGCGAGCGCCGACGCCGAGGCCGAGGGCCCAAGGCCGGCCTCGCCGCTTCCTCTTTCCCTCGCGCGGCAAGTCGGGGCACCTGACGCGGCACGGCTTCTTTACCGCTGATCAAGGACATGGCGGTCGAGGCGGCGTCTCGCCCGCCAAGGTCACGCCGCACACGCTGCGCCATGCCTTCGCGACGCATCTTCTCGAGAACGGCGCGGACCTGCGGGCGATCCAGACGCTTCTTGGCCATGCGGACGTCGCCACGACCGAGATCTACACCCATGTCCTCGATCGAGCGCCTGCGCGAGCTGGTGCTCGACCATCATCCGCTCGCGCGAGGACGGTGACTTGACTCGACCGACCCCGGCGGCCATAACGATCTGATCTTCTGGACCCGACACGACCATGGATTCCGACCAGACCCTTTCGACGCCGCCTTCTGGATCTCGGCGCCGCCATCCTGCCCTCCTCGTCTGCTCGGGCTTCTTTTCCGGCTCCGAGACCGCGCTGACCGCCGCCTCGCGCGGCAAGCTGCGCGCCCAGCCGACAAGGGATCGAAGGGCGCGCGAGCGCGCGCTGAAGATCACCGAGGACAACGAGCGCCTGATCGGCTCGGTCCTGCTCGGCAACAACCTCGTCAACATCCTCGCCACGTCGCTCGCCACCGCGCTCTTCACCCGCCTGCTTCGGCGATTCCGGCGTGGCGCTCGCGACGCTCATCATGACGCTGCTGGTGCTGATCTTCGCCGAGGTGCTGCCCAAGACCTACGCCATCACCAACCCCGAGACCGCCGCCGCCGGCGTCTCGCGCGCCGATCCAGCTCGTGATCCTGGTCTTCGCGCCCGTGGTCGGCGCCGTCCGCGTCTTCGTGCGGGGCGTGCTGCGGCTCTTCGGCGTGCAGACCGATCCCGACAGCCAGATCCTCGCCGTGCGCGAGGAGATCGCGGGCGCGCTGCAATCTCGGCCATTCCGAGGGCGTCGTCGAGAAGGAGGACCGCGACCGCATCCTCGGCGCGCTCGACCTCGCCGAGCGGACGGTCGAGGAGATCATGCTGCACCGCTCGGGCATCGAGATGATCAACGCCGAGGACCCGCCCGGCGAGATCCTGCAGCAATGCCTCGAAAGCACCCACACCCGGCTGCCCGTCTACCGCGAGCGAGCCCGAGAACATCATCGGCGTGATCCATGCCAAGGACCTGCTGCGCGCGATGTACACCAGACGCATGGCGGCGCAGGGCGCCGCGAGGACGCTCAGGCGCTTCAAGATCGCCGACATCGCGATGCCGCCCTATTTCGTGCCGGACACCACCTCGCTCGACGACCAGATGCGGCAGTTCCTGCGACGCCGCACGCATTTCGCGCTGGTCGTCGACGAATACGGCGCGCTGCAGGGCCTGATCACGCTCGAGGACATCCTCGAGGAGATCGTGGGCGAGATCACCGACGAATTCGACCCCGACGCCGAGCGCCGTACCGTCGCACCGAGGACGGGCAACTGGATCGTGACGGCGGCATGACGATCCGCGACCTCAACCGCGCGACCGACTGGCAGCTGCCCGACGACGAGGCGAACACCGTCGCCGGACTCGTGATCCACGAGGCGCAGACGATCCCGACCGTGGGGCAGGTCTTCACCTTCCACGGCTTCCGCTTCGAGGTCATGCAGAGGATCGACAATCGCATCACGCGCCTCCGAATCCGGCCCCTCTGAACTCCGAACGGGAGGATTCCCCGATGTCCCTGCCCCGCGCCCCATACGGCGATCTGACCCTCCGCCTCGCCCGCGACCCCTACCGGCTGATCGGCCGCGTCGCCGCGCGGCTCGGGACGGACGCCTTCCGCGGCCGCCTCATGCTGCAGGAGACGGTGTTCCTCACCGGTGCCGATCGGGCGCGGCTGTTCTACGAATCTGATCTGTCGCGGGAGGGCGCGGCGCCCGCCTTCGTGCAGGTCACCCTCTTCGGCCGGGGCGGCGTGCAGGGCCTCGACGGGGAGGCGCACCGCCATCGCAAGGCGATGTTCCTGCGCATCCTGACACGCGAGGCCCCCGAGAGGCTCGCCGCCCGGCTCGCGGAGGCGCTCGACGCTCTCGCGGATGCGCGTCCCGCCCGGATCGTGGTGCAGGAGGAGATGGTGCGGATCCTGACCCGGATCACCTGCGACTGGGCCGGCATCCCATTGCCCGAGGCGGAGCGGAGCCTCCGGGCGGCGCAGATTGTCCAATCTGTTCGACCACGCCCTGCCGGTGACGCCCGGATACCTGCTCGCCGTGCTGGACCGCAAACGCGCCAACGCCTGGGCGGCGGACCTGATCGCCGCCGCCCACCGCGGCGAGGTGACGCCGCCCGAGGGCTCCGCCCTGCGCGAGATCGCCTCGTATCGCGACGCGTCCGGCCGGGCGCTGGAGCGGAACGTGGCCGCGGTGGAGCTTCTGAACGTCGTCCGCCCGATCGTGGCCGTCTCCGCCTGGCTCACCTTCATGGCCCATGCTCGTGGCCACCGGGACGGGGCGTTGCGGGACGCCGCCGACCGCCCAACGTCTCGCCCAGGAGGTGCGCCGCCTCTACCCGTTCTTCCCGGTGGCGGCCGCGATCGCGCCCCGCGAAATGAGCTTCGGGGGGCGGATTCTGCCGAGGGACGCGGGTCATCCTCGATCTCTACGGCACGAACCGGATCCGTCCGCGGCAGGACCCGGCCATGTTCCTCGCTGGTCTTCCCTACTCCGCGCGCGATCGGACCCTTCGACCTGGTCCAGGGCGGCGGCGACCACGCCACCGGCCATCGCTGCGCCGGAACTCGTATCACCCTCGCCCTGATGAAGACCTTCGCCCTGCACGGCTGGCGCGAATTGACCGCGAGCTTCCGGCCGAGGACATGGACTTGCCATGTCGGAGCTGCCGGGCCTCCGCAAAGCCGGATGGTCTGGGAGAACCGCGTCCCGCCGCACACGATACAGACGATACAGGCCGCCGAACTTCGCTTCCAGATAGTCGAGGGCAGGGGCCTCCCACGGCGCCGCGCCGCCGCCGCTCGATCACCTCGCGCGGACGGTAGAGGCTCCCGTGACCTGGAGCCGGTCCCGAGCCGACCCGGTCGCCGGGATGGATCGCCGGCGGCGAGCCTCGCGTCCAGATCCGGCAGGTCGCGCCTCAGCGCGGCATGCAGGATCGCATAGACGTCGCCGAGCGTGTAGGTCGGGAAGCAGCCGAAGAGCCCGACCCACCAGTGGCAATGCCTTGCAGGCACCCTTGCCAGGCCCGTGCGGGGCAGTAGCCGAAATCGGTCTCGAACTGTGCTGTTCAGGAGGCTCTCCTCGAGATCGACGGGCGCGAGCCGGCCGACGATCATGTCGCGCTCCAGGTCGAAGCGCAGGAGGACATGCAGATTGCAGCGCACCTCGTCCGCCTCCGTGCGGATGAAGCCACGGTGCAGCTGGTTCACCGTGGCGTAGAAGGCGGCCGCGTCGCGCCCGGTGGCGCCGAACGCCTCCTCCATCCGCCCGTGAAGCCAGGCGGTAAAGGCGCGCGAAATGGGCCGAGCTGGGGCTCTCGTAGAGGCTAATTCTCCTGGGCTCTGTGAATGCCGCCATGGAGACGCCGCGGCCGAGGGCGCGGCGAACCGGTAGCCGGGCCTGCACGGCCGCGCCGTGAGCAGGCATGGCCGACCTCGTGATGGTCGAGGAGAGGCAGTTGAACGGGTCGGCCGGATCGGTCCGGGTGGTGATCGGCACGTCCTGCCCGCCGCCGGAACTGAACGGATCGACCGCGCCGGTCGATCCGGCCGTGGCGCATGTCGTAGCCGAAGGACACCGGCGTGAGTCCCCGGCGAGGCCGAGCTGCGCCGACTCGTCGGAGCCCTCGCTCGCCGAGAGGTCGGGGCTTCCGCTCGGAGCTGAGAGCCCGGTCCCGAAGCGCGGCCAGCCGCGGGCGCAGGGCGCCGAACATCTCGTCGAGCGTCGCCGCCGTCGCGCCCGGCTCGGTAATCGTCGAGGAGCGCGTCGTAGGGACTGCCCAGGTCTCTCGGCCAGCGCCACCGCCTCCTCTCGCTTCAGCGCGACGACCCGGCCGAGAACGGGAGCGAACGCGGCGAAATCGTCGGCCGCGCGGGCCTCGGCCCGATCGCCCTTGGCGCCATCGAGGTGACCCGCGCG
>CAVZOA010000028.1:0-142701 GCA_963776705.1 uncultured Alphaproteobacteria bacterium | reverse complement strand
GTATCGCCGGCGTGCTTCCTGCCGCGCCGCTGCGCGACCCGCAGCGCCCAAGCCGTCAACCAGTTCGCCCGACCGCGGTTCAGCGAACGCAGGAAGTCGGCCCAGAAGGCCTCGGCTTCGGACGGCATGACGGCGATGCCGAGTATCTCACGCCGCCCGTCGGTGTTGACCGCGACGGCCACTATCACCGCCATGGAGACGATCCGTCCGCCTTCGCGCAACTTCACGTAGGTGGCGTCGAGCCACAGGAAGGGCCAATCGCCCTCCAGCGGCCGGTTCAGGAACGCCTGCACCCGCTCGTCGATCTCTTCGCAGAGCCGCGAGACCTGGCTTTTCGAGGTGCCCGTCAGCCCCTGTCCCATGGCGCGCACCAGGTCGTCCGCCGCTCGAGTGGAGACACCGTGGATGTAGGCTTCCTGCACTACCGCCATCAGCGCCTTCTCGGCCGTCCGCCGCGGCCCGAGAAAGGTCGGGAAGTAATACCAGCGGTATGAGGCGCCGACTCTGATTAGGATTCCCTCCGCCACCGTCTCCTGATTCACTCCCCCGAGGCTGGGGAGGATGGGCATGGCGGTGGAGATCACGCGGAGGGAGTTGTCGGCGGCGGACCTGCGGCGCGAAGCTGCGCGGGCGAAGGATGCGAAGGCGTCTCGTCGGATGCTGGCGCTGGCGTTCGTGCTCGACGGGCGGACCCGGACGGAGGCGGCGGAGAGTTGCGGGATGGACCGGCAGACTCTGCGCGACTGGGTCCATCGCTACAATGAAGAGGGATTGGCGGGTCTGATCGACCGGCCTCTTCCGGGGCGTACGCCGATGCTCAGCGCGGAGCAGATGCGCGAGCTGGCGACGATCGTGGAGGAAGGGCCGGACCCGAAGACGGATGGGCTGGTCCGCTGGCGCCGCATCGACCTCTGCGACGCGGTGGAGCGGCGCTTTGGGGTGCGCGTGGCGGAGCGGACAATGAGCTCGATCCTCCGCCGGCTCGGCTTTGTGAAGTTGTCGGCGCGGCCGCGTCACCCGCAGAGCAATCCGGAAGCTCAGGAGCTATATAAAAAACTTCGCCGACCTGGCGCGCGCGGCGCTGCCTGATGAGGCGAAGGGCAAGCCTCTCGAAGTGTGGTTCCAAGACGAGGCGCGCGTCGGCCAGCAGGGGACGCTCACACGCCTTTGGGCGCGCAAGGGGACGCGCCCAAAGGCCCCAAAGGACTGTCGCTACGCCTGGGCCTACATTTTCGGAGCCGTCTGTCCCGCCCGCGCGACCGGCGCTGCCCTCGTCATGCCCTATGCGAACACCGATGCGATGAGCGCCCACCTTGCCGAGATCGGCCGACACGTCTCCCGCGGCGCGCACGCCATCCTCGTCGTCGACGGCGCCGGCTGGCACAGCTCCAGGGACCTCATCGTGCCGGCGAATATCACCCTGCTGACGCTGCCGCCCTACAGCCCGGAGCTGAACCCGGTCGAGAACATCTGGCAGTTCCTCCGCCAGAACCGCCTCGCGAACCGCGTCTTCGACAGCTACGACGCCATCGTCACCGCCTGCTGCGACGCCTGGAACGCACTTCTCGCGATCCCGGAGCGCGTCGCATCCATCACCTCGCGCGTCTGGGCGCAGGTCAACGGATGATGCCGTTGGTATAACTCCCCTTCCTCAGCTTGGGAATGCTCAGCCCGATCGTCCCGGCCCGCGTATCCCATCGGCGCGGCCGGTAGCCGTTGCGCTGGTTCTCCCGGTCCGGCGTTCGCTCGCGCAGACCGGCCCCGCACACGGCGCCCACCTCGATCTCCATCAGCCGTTGCGCGGCATCCTGGATCAGCTCACGCAGGAAATCGGTGTCGTCGCTCTTGGCGATCGCCTCCGGAACGTCGATCATAGCCTCGGTCATCGTGCTCTCCTTCGTTGTCTTCGGTCGTCGAACAACCTCAGACTACGAAGACGCGCGGTGGCCGCCAGCCCGGCCACGCGCTGCGCTACGCCAAGGGCTTCGCGCGCGGCCTCCTACACCACGGAGTGGGGCACTACCAATTCCGAAGGCGGGGTTCCGGCGGAAGCCGAGCCCGACGATGTCGAGCTGATGTACATCCTCGCCAATGCGGTGATCTTTCGGCAAGCACCGCCGTTCACCCAGCAGAGGATTGCGTCCGTGGCCGACCTCGTCACCTACGGCGAGTACCTCATGGACGTGGCCAGATTGCTCAGAAAATCTACCCGCATACCGGTACCCGCTCTGATCGTCGCCGCCCTCATGGCGAACGAGTCATTGAACCATGCGCACGAGGAAGATCCGCGCAATTCGTTCAAAGACGCGTGGCGGGAGATCATGCTGGCGGCCTCGGAGTTGTTCATCACGTCCAGCAGCCCGGCCGAAAGAGGCTAGATCGCGCCAAACGGACGCCCCCTTGCGGGGGCGTCCCACCTGCGTCTCGAGCGACGAGTACCGAGAATGCGGCCCATCTGAGGATGGTAAGGGGTTCAGGCTGAACAAACTTTCGGCGTGCCTTTCTGGTGCTTGCCGAGGGAGATTTCGGCGATCGCCGCGGCCAGGACTGCGGCGATCGCGGCGTGCAAGAAGGCCAGAAGAGCTCTCAGGTGGGCGAGGATCTTGCGGATGTTGTGGCCGCAGCCGCACAGGACGGCGAAGATCGCGTCGCCGAACGTGCCCTTCAGCGGGCATCGTGACAGGCGGCCGTCGGTTTTCATGTGGCCGATTTCCGGCTCGATGGCGCTGCGCCGTCGCAACAGCTGTCTCAGCGCCGGGGTCAGGCCGCGGCGCGTGCCGCTGATCAGGACCTGCGTGCGCGCCACGCCGTGGCCGCGGTATCCGCGATCCACGACCGCCAGCGCAGGCGTCTGGCCGGTCAGGATGGCGACCTGCTCAAGCGCTTCCGGCAAGGTGTGGCCGTCATAGGGATTGCCCGGCAACGCACGCATGCCCACGACGAACCCCTCGTCGATGGTCGTGGCGAGGCTGACCTTCGTGCCGAACTCGTAGCGATTGCGGGCCTTGCCCTTGGAGATGCAGTCGACCTCCGGCTCGTGCAGCGCGTAGATCTTGCCGCGGCTCCTGGGGCCCTGGTGCAGCAGGCGGCCCACCAGCACCAGCATGTCCAGAACGCGCTCGCGCAGCGGACCCGCAGGGATCGCATCCAGCTGGCGGCGGAGGTCGCGCAGCACGCGGCCGGTGTAGCCCTTCAGCTTTTTCAGGGTCTTGCGCATGCGCTTGAACTGTCGGGCATGGGTGTATCGGCCGGCCTGCATGGCCAGGCGCGGCGCCAGCCGGTTGTAGTTCTGCCGCAGCGTGACCCCGGCTTCACTTGCAAGGGCGACAAGCTGATTGCGGGCCTTGTCATAGAGGCGCGCGTCGGTCGGGTGCGCGATGTTTTTCTCCATGACCGTGGTGTCGACGGCGACGCGCGACAGGCTGTCGTCATCGATCGTGCCCGATGCCCGCCCGGCCTCGATGGTCTTCGTGAGCAGCCACTCGGCCCCTTCCTCACCGATCCGCTGCCGCCAGCGGGTCAGGCAGGACGGGTCGATCGGTGGGCGGTGCTGGAGTGAGGCGGGGAACAGATCGGTCCGGTGGACCGATCTGCCGCCGAACGTCTCACCGGTGAAATGCTGATAGTAGGGGTTCTCGACCCAGCGCGCGACGACTGCCTCGTCCGACAGCCGGTAGGCGTGCTGGAGATACAGCAGCCCCGCCACCAGCCGCGGCGAGGTCGCGGGCCGCCCCCGATGCGATGGGAAGAACCCGGCCCATTCCCGTTCGAAGAACTCCCAGTCGATCAGCGCCGCCAGCGTCGCCAGCTCGTGACGCATGTCGATCATGTCGGTGAGGCGGGGGCGCAGGAGATCGTCCTGCTCTTCCCGGCGGGGATGGGGCTTCATCGGGGCTCCGGAATTCGCAAGGTTTCGAAGGCCAGAATACGAAACCCTGCAAATCGGCGCCAGCGTTTCAGCATGATCTGCGCGGTAAATCAGCAGGTTGGGAGTTATTCAGGGTGAACTAAGGGGGATAAATTGGGGGATACAAAAAGCACGATCCAGCGCAAGATACTGATATTAAAAAATTAGATCATTTTAGATGGTGCGGGCGGCGGGACTCGAACCCGCACGGGCAAGGCCCAAGGGATTTTAAGTCCCCAATGTCTACCATTCCATCACGCCCGCCTCCGGTGGTACCCGCGGCCGGACTCGAACCGGCACGCCTTGCGGCGGGGGATTTTGAATCCCCTGCGTCTACCATTCCGCCACGCGGGCCCGCCAGGCCGGGCGGGGCATGACCACCGGCGGCGCCGGTCTAGCGCGGAAGCGGAGGCGGAGAAAGATGGAATCTGAGCCGATCCCGGCCGCCGCGGCGGTGGTGGTGCATGCCGGCCGTGTGCTCCTCGTGCGCCGGCGCAACCCGCCCGATGTCGGGCTCTGGGGCTATCCGGGCGGCCACGTCGAGGCCGGCGAGACGGACGCGGCGGCGGCGGTCCGCGAGCTTCGCGAGGAGACCGGCGTGCACGCCACGGCCGGTCGCATCCTCGACCGTCTCGACATCGCGGGCGCGCGCCGCTTCCGGCTGGCGATGGTGGCCTGCACCTACGTCTCTGGCCGGCCGGCGGCGCGGGACGACGCGGCGGCGGCGCGCTGGATCGCCGTCGAGGCCGTGTTGGCGGGCGCCCTCCCGATGAGCCGCGACGTGGCCCGCATCCTGAGGCGCGCGCTCGGCACGCCCTAGCCGCCGAGGAGACCGACGCTGAGCGTCCGGTACATGCCCCAGAGCGCGGTGAAGAAGATCGAAACCGTGGCGATCGCCTGCACCGCGAGACGGTGCCACCGGAGCCGCCGGCAGAGATCCTGCCCTGCCATCCCGCGCGCGCTGATCGCCGTGGCGGTGCGGATCGAGACCAGACCCGTCGCGGCGAGCGGAAGGGCGATCAGGAAGACGGCCTGCGCGAACTCGATGCCGTAGCCGAAGCCGAGAACGGCGAGCGCCGAGAGGAGCGCCGCCACGACCGCCACCAGCCAGACGCCCGAGGCGCGCACCGCGTGGAGGAGCCGGCCCACCTGGATGCGGACCATGTCGTGGAGGTCCTCCATCGCCTCTCCCTCCTGCCGCGCGGCCCGGGCGACCATGTCGTAGGGCACGCCGAGGACGGTCTGGACCTTCCGCGCCCAGATCGCCGCGAGCGCGATCCAGTACCACAGGGTCGAGAAGGATCGCAGGTCGATCAGTTCGAGTATCGTCAGGTGCCAGTCCAATGCGCGCTCCGCGGCCGATCCGCCGCCTCTCTACACTTGAGACCGGGGAGGTTCCATGCAACCCAGCGAGGCGACCCGAGGCTTCTCCCACGGACGATCCCATGGCCCCCATCCACGCCCCCTTCCCCGCCACGCGCTTCCGCCGGCTGCGCCGGACGCCCGCGCTCCGCGCGCTCGTCTCCGAGGCCCGGCTCTCGCCGTCCGACCTCATCTGGCCGGTCTTCGTGCGCGACGGGCGGGGCGAGCGGGATTCGGTGCCCTCCATGCCGGGGGTGGAGCGGCTCTCGATTGACCTGATCGTCGGTGCGGCGCGGCAGGCGGCGACGCTCGGCATCCCGGCGATCTGCCTCTTTCCCTACACCGATCCGACGAGGAAGACCGAAGGCTGCGAGGAGGCCTGGAACCCCGACAACCTGTCGAACGTCGCCACCCGCGCCATCAAGGACGCGGTGCCCGACATCGCGGTGATGACCGACGTCGCCCTCGACCCCTACAATGCCAACGGCCATGACGGTATCGTCCGCGACGGCGTCATCGTCAACGACGAGAGCGTCGAGGCGCTGGTGAAGATGGCGCTCGCCCAGGCGGGGGCCGGCGCCGACATCCTCGGCCCCTCCGACATGATGGACGGCCGGATCGGCGCGATGCGCGCCGCGCTCGAGGAATCGGGCCATCCCGACGTGACGATCATGTCCTACGCGGCGAAATACGCCAGCGCCTTCTACGGCCCGTTCCGCGACGCGGTCGGCGCCACCGGCGCGCTGACCGGCGACAAGAAGACCTACCAGATGGACCCGGCGAACGGCGACGAGGCGCTCAGGCTCGTCGCCCGCGACCTCTCCGAGGGCGCCGACATGGTGATGGTGAAGCCCGGAATGCCCTATCTCGACATCTGCCGCCGGGTGAAGGACGAGCTCGCCGCGCCGACCTTCGCCTACCAGGTCTCGGGCGAATACGCGATGCTGCGGGGCGCCGCGGAGCGCGGCTGGCTCGACGGCGAGGCGGTCATGCTGGAGAGTCTCCTCGCCTTCCGCCGCGCCGGCTGCGACGGCATCCTGACCTATTTCGCCCCCGAGGCCGCGCGCCTCCTCGGCTGAGCGAGAGGCCGAGGATGACAGCGCCGCGGACTTGGATTACCCTCGGCGCCGAGCGGCCGCATAAGGCCGCCGGGTCGGGCAATTTGGCAGGAACGAGGGGCATCCCATGAGCATCTTCACACGGCGCGCCGTCCTTCTGGGCGCCGCCGCGGCTGGCGCGAGCGCGCTCTCCGCGTGCGACAACGGCATCGGCACGGGCGGCGCGGCGACCGTCGACGCCCGCGTCGACGCGACCACGGACTACCTCTACTCCGCCTACCCCGCGACGCGGCAGCTCGCCGACAAGGCGGCCGGCATGCTGGTCATGCCGGTGATGACCAAGGCCGCGCTCGGCGCCGGCGGCGCCTTCGGCCGCGGCGCGCTGCTCGTCGACGGCGCCACCATCGACTACTACTCGGCGACGCAGGCGAGCATCGGCTTCCAGCTCGGCGCCCAGCAATACGCCCATGTCCTGTTCTTCATGACCAACGACGCGCTCTACGACTTCCGCTCCTCGCCCGGCTGGACCGCCGGGGCCGACATCGAATACGCCCTGAACGATCGCGGCGGCAACGTCTCGGCCTCGACCGTGACCCAGCTCTCGCCGGTGATCGGCGTCGTCTTCGGCCAGGCGGGCCTGCTCGCCGGCGCCTCGCTGGCGGGCACCAAGTACACGCGCATCATCCCTTGAGACGCCTGCGGCCTTCGCCTACACCCGCGCGGGATCCGACCTGACGGGAGAGACGCATGGCACGGGGCGCGAAAAGTCCGATCAGCAAGGCGGTCGTCTACGTCGTCCTGCTGCTGCTGGTCGTCGGCCTCGCCGGCTTCGGCGCGACGAATTTCGGCGGCTCGACGCGGGTCCTGGGTCGCGTCGGCGAGACCGAGATCCCGATCGAGCGCTACGTGCGCATGCTGCAGCAGGAGCTGCGCGCCTACGAGGCCCAGACCGGCGAGCGGATCGGCATCGCCCGGGCGCGCGAGATGGGCCTCGACCGGGTGGTCCTGCAGCAGCTCGTCGCCACCGTCGCGCTCGAGGACGAGGCGCGCGCCCTCGGCATCTCCGTGGGCGACGCCGAGATCGCCCGCCAGATCCGCGAGATCCCCGCCTTCCAGGGCGTTGACGGCAGCTTCGACCGCGAGGCCTACAGCTTCGCCCTCGAGCGCACGGGCCTGTCGGTCTCGGACTTCGAGGAGCAGCTTCGCGACGAGACCGCGCGCACGCTCCTGCAGGGCGCCCTCGTCGCCGGCATCGCCCCGCCCTCGACCTTCGTCGATACGCTCTACCGCTATGCGCGGGAAGCGCGCGACCTGACGCTCGTGAGCTTCGGCCCCGACGCTCTCCAGGGCGAGAGGCCGGAGCCGACCGAGCAGGAGCTCGTCGACTATTACGAGGCCAATGCCGAGGCCTTCACCCTGCCCAGCCGCAAGCGCATCACCTATGCCTGGCTGACGCCGGAGATGCTCACCGGCGAGATGGAGGTCAACGAGGACGCGCTCCGGCGGCTCTACGAGGAGCGGACGGACGAGTACAACCGGCCCGAGCGGCGGCTGGTCGAGCGGCTCGTCTTCTCCGATGCCGGAGCCGCGGATTCGGCGCTGGCGGCAATCGAGGCGGGCGACACCGATTTCGACGCGCTCGTCGCCGAACGCGGCCTCGACCCGTCGGACGTCGATCTCGGCGAAATTGCCGCGCGCGATCTCGGCCCGGCCGCGGAGCCCGTCTTCGCCCTCGACGAGCCGGGCCTCGCCGGGCCCGCCGAGACCGGCCTCGGCCCCGCCCTGTTCCGCGTCAACGCCATCCTCGCGGCGCAGGAGACGCCTTTCGAGGAGGTGCGGGACGAGCTTCAGGACGAATACGCCCTGAGCGCCGCGAGCCGCGCGATCGGCGACGAGCGCGAGCCGGTCGCCGACCTGCTGGCGGGCGGCGCGACCCTCGAGGAGATCGCGGACGAGACGTCCTTCGAGACCGGGGAGACGGTCTGGAGCCCGGGCGAGGCGAGCGCCGCCGGGGCCGACATCGACGCCTACGAGGAGTTCCGGGCCGCGGCCGCGGCGGCGGAGCCGGGCGACTTCCCCGAGGTGGCGGAACTCTCCGACGGCGGGCTCTTCGCCCTCAGGGTCGACGAGGTGCTGGAGCCCGAGCTCCAGCCGCTCGACGCCGTGCGCGCCGAGGTGGTCGAGGGCTGGAAAGCCGAGGCACTCCGCCAGCGCCTCGCGGATCGCGCCGAGAGCGCGCTCGAAGAGCTCCGCTCGGGCACGCCCCTCGAGGAGATCGGCGGCACCGTCCGGGAGGAGCCCGATGTGCGGCGCGACGAGACGCTCGACGGCGTGCCGCCCGCGGCCATCGCCGCCGCCTTCGCGCTCGAGGAGGGGTCGGCGGAGGCGATGGCGACCGAGACCGGCGCGCTCCTCCTCCGGGTCGATGCCGTCACCGTGCCGGGCGCCGCGACGGAGGAGGCGAGAGCGACCAAGAGGCAGGTGGAACAGGCCATCGGCCAGGGCATGTCCGAGGACATCACCCGCGCCTTCACCCAGGCGCTCGAGACCCAGAAGGGCATCTCGCTCGACCAGTCCGCGGTCGATGCCGCGCTCTCGCAGTTCAGCGGATGAACCTCCTCCCCGACTTCCGCGCCTTCGCCAGCGGCTACGAGGCCGGGCGGAACCAGCTCGTTCACGCCCGCATCGCCGCCGATCTCGACACGCCGGTCTCGCTGATGCTGAAGCTCGGCCAGGCCGGGCGCGACACGTTCATCCTCGAATCGGTGACCGGCGGCGAGGTCCGGGGGCGCTATTCCATCATCGGCATGAAGCCGGATCTGGTCTGGGAATGCCGCGGCGGGACCGCCCGGATCAACCGGCACGCCCGGTTCGACGACACCGCCTTCGAGCCGATGGACGCCCCCCCGCTCGAGGCCCTGAGAGCCGTCCTCGCGGAGAGTCGGATCGACCTGCCCGACGACCTCCCCGCCGCCGCGGCCGGTCTCTTCGGCTATCTCGGCTACGACATGATCCGCCTCGTGGAGCGCCTGCCGCACGCCAACCCGGATCCGCTCGGCCTGCCCGACGCGCTGATGCTGCGCCCCTCCGTCGTGGCGGTGCTCGACGGCGTCAAGGGCGAGGTCACCGTGGTCGCCCCCGCCTGGGCGGGCTCCGGCCAGTCGGCCCGCGCCGCCTACGCCCAGGCGGCGGAACGGGTGATGGACGCGCTGCGCGACCTCGACCGGGCGCCGCCCGCCGAGGCCCGCGACATGGACCAGTCGGCCGCCGCGCCGCTGCCCGAACCGGTCTCGAACTTCTCCCACGCGGCCTATCTCGCCGCCGTGGAGCGCGCCAAGGAGTACATCGCCGCCGGCGACATCTTCCAGGTCGTGCCCTCGCAGCGCTGGACCCAGGACTTCCCCCTGCCGCCCTTCGCGCTCTACCGGTCGTTGCGCAGGACCAATCCCTCGCCCTTCATGTTCTACTTCAATTTCGGCGGCTTCCAGGTGGTCGGCGCCAGCCCGGAAATCCTCGTCCGGGTGATGGGTGGCGAGGTGACGATCCGCCCGATCGCCGGAACCCGGCCCCGCGGCGCGACCCCGGAGACCGACCGCGACCTCGAGGCCGACCTCCTCGCGGATGCGAAGGAACGCGCCGAGCACCTGATGCTGCTCGACCTGGGGCGCAACGACGTCGGCCGGGTGGCGAAGATCGGCACCGTGCATCCGACCGAGGAATTCATCGTCGAGCGCTATTCCCACGTCATGCACATCGTCTCCAACGTCGTGGGCGAGCTGAAGGAGGGCGAGGACGCGCTCTCCGCGCTGCTCGCGGGCCTGCCCGCCGGCACCGTCTCGGGGGCGCCCAAGGTCCGCGCCATGGAGATCATCGACGAGCTCGAACCCGAGAAGCGCGGCGTCTATGGCGGGGGCCTGGGTTATTTCAGCGCCGGCGGCGACATGGACATGTGCATCGCGCTCCGGACCTCGGTGGTGAAGGACGGCAGGCTCTACATCCAGTCCGGCGGCGGCGTCGTCTTCGACAGCGATCCCGAGGCCGAGTACCGCGAGACGGTGAACAAGGCGATGGCTCTGCGCCGCGCCGCCGAGGAGGCGGTCCGGTTTTCCGGCGGCGGCTCCAATCGGTGAGCGAGCCGCGGTTTGTCGCCGCAGCGCCGTGGGTATCTCGGCAAGTAAAGAAGATGTTTGGCGACGAGGCCGCCGGCGCGCTAGGTCCGGCGGGCGGTACAGGCTGGGGAGCCGATGGCCGCCAAGCGAAGAAGAGGCCGGCCCTGCATCGAAGGCCTGGCGCGGGGCTACCAGGGCAATCCCGCGTCTTCGCTCCCTGCACGGACTCCGACGGGAGTCCGACAGGATTCCGACGGGAATCCGACAGCCCTTCTCGCGGTTTCCCAGCGTCAGGTATCGCTGAGCTTTCGCAACCGCGCGATGAGGGCGGAGGTATCCCAGCGACTGCCGCCCATCGCCTGGACGTCCTTGTAGAACTGGTCGACGAGCGCGGTGACGGGCAGCGGCGCGCCGATCTCGTCCCCCGTCCTCAGGCAGATCCCCAGATCCTTGCGCATCCAGTCCACCGCGAAACCGTGGTCGAACACCCCGTCGAGCATGGTCTCGTAGCGGTTCTCCATCTGCCAGGACCCGGCCGCGCCCTGGCTGATCACCTCCACGACCGCGCGCCCGTCGAGCCCGGATTTCTCCGCGAAATGAAGGGCTTCAGACAATCCCTGAACGAGCCCCGCAATCGCGATCTGGTTGCACATCTTGGTGGTCTGTCCGGCGCCGGTCTCGCCGATCCGCCGGCAAATCTTGGCATAGCACTCCATGACCGGCCTGGCGGTCTCGAACGCCTCCTCCGGTCCGCCGCACATGATCGACAGCGCCCCGTTCTCCGCCCCGGCCTGCCCGCCCGAGATCGGCGCGTCGACATAGGCGATGCCGGCGCCCGCCGCATTCTGCGCAAGCTCCCGCGTCACGGCGGCCGACACGGTGGTGTGGTCTACGAAGATCGCCCCAACGCCCATGCCCGCAAACGCACCGGTCTCCCCCAGACAGACCGCCCGCAGATCGTCGTCGTTCCCGAGGCAGGCGAAGACGATCTCCGCCCCGGAGGCGGCCGCCGCCGGCGTGTCCGCCCGGTCCCCGCCGTGTTCTGCGGCCCATCCCTCGGCCTTCGACACGGTGCGGTTGTAGACCTTCACCTCGTGACCCGCCGATTTCAGATGGCCGGCCATGGGGTATCCCATCACGCCGAGTCCGAGAAACGTCGTGCGTGCCATGCCTTCACCTCGCTATCCCGATTGTCTAAGCCTGTCCTTAAACTCCCGACCCCGTCGGTCAACCGCCCTCATCCGAGACTGACATGGCCGTCACGTTCCGCTGGCTCACACGCATCTTCCTCGGGCTGGCGCTGCTCGGCCTGCTTCTGCTGGCGGTGGCCTACTGGTTTCTCTCCCGCAGCCTCCCGGATTACGAGGCGCAACTCGAAGTGGAGGGTATCGGGGCCCCCGTAAAGATCGTGCGCGACACTTCGAACGTGCCGCACATCTTTGGCGAGGCCGACGCCGACGTCTTCTTCGGTCTCGGCTTCGCCCATGCCCAGGATCGACTGTGGCAGATGACCCTCATGCGCCGGACCGCTCAGGGGCGTCTGAGCGAGATATTCGGATCGCGGACCCTGCACACCGACGAACTGCTGCGTCGCCTCGATCTCTACAACCTCGCGGTCGGTTCGGTCGCCGCGCAGGACGACCGGACGATGGCCATGCTCGAGGCCTACGCCGCTGGCGTCAACGCCCGCATCGCCCAGGTCAATGCCGGTGCGCTCGGCCGCGGGGCGCCGGAATTCTGGCTGTTCTCTCCCGAGATCGCACCGTGGCAGCCGGCAGACAGCCTGGCGATCATCAAGCTCATGGGGCTGCAACTGTCCACGCACGCCACTGAGGAGGTGCTGCGCGCACGCGCCTCCCTCGCGCTCGACGAGGAGGCCCTTCTGCGGGACATCATGCCGGATGTTCCGGGGAGCGGCGTCGCCGCGCTGCCGGAATACGCCGCGCTCGTGCCCGGCGCGAACGGTCTGCGCTTCGCGGAGGCCGGAGCTGCCGCCGGCGATCTCTCGCCGCTGAGCGCGCGCGGGTTCGGCGGCGCCTCGAACGCCTGGGCGGCCGGACCGTCGCGCTCCGCGACTGGTGGCAGCCTCCTGGCGAGCGATCCACATCTCGCGCTGACCGCCCCGTCCATCTGGTACCTAGCGCGCCTCGAACTCGCCACGGGCGACGTCATCGGCGGCACGATCCCGGGGATGCCCCTCGTTCTTGTCGGGCGATCCGCGACCCTCGGCTGGGGACTCACCTCGGCCTATGCCGACGATCAGGACCTCCATATCGAGAAGCTCAATCCCGATAACCCCCAGGAGGTCCTCACCCCGACCGGCTACGCTCCGCTCGAGACCCGCACCTCGATCGTCCGCGTCAAGGACGCCGACGCCGTGACGCTAAATCTGCGCTGGTCGGAGAACGGGCCGGTCCTGCCGGGATCGGACTGGAATCTCCGCGCGATCACTCCGCCCGGTCATGTGGCCTCGTTGTCTTGGACGATCCTCAGCCCCAACGACACGTCGATGTCTGCAGCCTATGCGCTGATGCGGTCGCACAGGGTCGAGGAGGCGATCGAGGTCTGCGAGGATTTCATCGGACCTGCCCAGAACCTGGTCCTGGCGGATGAAGACGGCATCGCGATGAAGACGATCGGCGCCCTGCCGCGCCGCGACGCGGCTCACCAATCGAAGGGTCGCCTGCCCTCTCCCGGATGGCTTTCCCGGAACCGATGGAAGGGGCGGCTCTCCTACGAGCTGAATCCGCAATTCCTGAAACCCGAAGGCGGCATCGTCGGCAACACCAATAACAAGACCGTCGACCGGCCGTTTCCCCTCCACGTCTCCTATCATTGGGGGGATACGCAAAGGATTGAGCGGTGGCGCCGGCTGATGCAGGGTCGCGAGGTCCATACGCGCGAGAGCTTCATGGAGGCGCAGCTCGACACCGTCAGCTACACCGCGCGATCGCTCCTGCCCCTCGTCGGCGCCGACCTCTGGTTCACCGGCGAGGCAGCGCCGGAAGGCACGCCGGAGCGGCTCCGTCAGCGCGCGCTGGCGCTTTTGGCGAGCTGGAACGGCGAGATGAACGAGCACCTCCCCGAACCCCTGCTCTACGCGGCGTGGATGCGGTCGCTCCAGGATCGTCTGATCCGCGATGAACTCGGCCCCCTGGCGAAGGAGTTCACGCAACTCGAACCGATCTTCATCGAGCGCGTCTTCCGGGACGTGGACGGCGCGAGCGCCTGGTGCGACGTCATCCAGTCGGCGAAGCGGGAGACCTGCACCGAGATGGCGCGCCTATCACTCGACGACGCCCTCGTCTGGATCACGGAGCGCTACGGCATGGCCCTCGAATCCCTCAGGTGGGGCGACCTGCATCAGGCTCTCCACGAACACCCGGTCCTCGGCGAGGCGCCCGGCCTGTCATGGCTCGTCAACATCCGCCAATCCGTCAGCGGCGGCGACAACACGCTGTTGCGGGGTGCCACGAGGGGCACCGGACCGGATCCGTTCGTCAGCGTGCAAGGTCCCGGGTACAGGGGGATCTACGACTTCTCCGACCCGAACTCGTCGGTCTTCATCATCGCGACGGGCCAGTCGGGCCATCCGCTGAGCCGCCACTACGACGATCTCGGAGAGCTCTGGAGACGGGGCGAGTACATCCCGATGACGCTCGATCCGGACCTCGCCCGGGCCGGCGCGGTCGGCGTGACGACGCTAAGTCCCGAGAGGGAGCGCATCTCCGACTAAACCCGATCTTAAAGGATTGCGCCGATGAATTCGAACGTCATGGGCTTGGTCGCCCGCGACGTTCCTCCCTGATGGACTGGCCGCGCCGAAATCGGCGCGGCCTTTTTGTCCGGCGGTCCCTCCAGGTCCGGAGACAAGCCAAGTGTTGACGGCTTCGAACTTTCGCCATAGCGTGCGCTGCATAAAACAAGACAAGCTGGCCAGTCCGCCAGGGAGAACCAAGTCAAAAGGCCCCCTTAGGGGCCTTTTTTCATCTCCGCGACCAAGTCCAGTTCTCGCCTGACACGGGCAGACGCAGATGTTAGACGCATCGCGAATGGCAAATGCAATCAGGTGGAATACGAATGGCCGAATTCCTCAAGACGATCTCCCTCGCCGCGCTCGTCGCGATCGGCGGACCGGCTCTCGCGCAGGACGATACCGGATCCGGCACCGGAGATCAGGCCCAGGAGTCGCAGGCAGGCCAAGACGGAGCCGGCGCGACCGCATCCGGCTCCGACGGCTCGGCGGCCGGATCGCAATCGTCTTCCGGGACAGGTGCGGAAAGCGGCGGCGGCTCGAACATGGTCGCTCCGTCCGGAGCGGATGACCTCAGCATGGGCGAGCCCGCCGACGAGTCCAGCGGCCTAGGCAGTTCCTACGTCGCGGAGACGCATGGTGACTGGGAACAGCGCTGCGTCCGCTCGGAAGAGGGAGCCGATCCGTGCCAGCTCTACCAGCTCCTGCGCGACGAAGGCGGTAACGCCGTCGCCGAAATGAGCGTGTTTCCCCTGCCCGAGGGCCGCGAGGCGGCCGCCGGCTCGACCATCATCACCCCGCTCGAGACGCTCCTGACGCGGAACATCCGCCTCTCCATCGACGGCGGCGAGACCCGCCGCTACCCGTTCGAATTCTGTACCCGTCAGGGGTGCATCGCCCGGGTGGGCTTCACCGATCAGGAGGTGAGCCAGTTCAAGCGGGGCGCATCGGGAAGACTCCTGATCGTGCCCGCAGCGGCCCCGGATCAGGAGATTTCCCTGAAGATTTCGCTTTCCGGCTTCACCGCGGGCTACGAGGCGGTGGCCGCGTCCAATGCGGATGCCGCCGACGCGTCGAAGCAATAGCCAGTGTACCGCGGGGCGGAGCCGGACACGCGGCTCCGCCACCCGCTCAGACCCGTCGCAAGGCGAGGACAGCGTTCAGGCCACCGAACGCGAAGGCATTTGACAGTGCGACGTCGACTTCCGCCTCCCGCGCCTCGTTCGGCACGACGTCCAGAGCGCATTCCGGATCGGGCTCCTCGTATCCGATCGTGGGCGCAACGATGCCGTCCTTCAGGGCCATGATGCAGGCCAGAAGCTCGACCGCGCCTGTCCCTCCGATCAGATGGCCGTGCATCGACTTGGTCGACGAGATCATCAGGTCGTTGGCGTGCCGGCCGAACACATCGGCCACGGCGGCGCATTCCGTCTTGTCGTTCGCGGCGGTCCCGGTGCCGTGGGCGTTGATGTAGCCCACCGCATCCCCCGAAATACCCGCATCGGCCAGCGCGGCGGAGATCGCGCGCGCCGCCCCCTTCTTCGAGGGCATCACGATGTCGGCCGCGTCGGAGGACATGGCGAAGCCGATCACCTCCGCCAGCATCTCCGCGCCTCGCGCACGCGCGTGCTCGTAGTCCTCGAAAACGAACATGCCGGCCCCCTCCCCCTGGACCATGCCGTTCCGGCTGGCCGAGAACGGCCGGCAGGCGTCCCGCGACATGACGCGCAATCCCTCCCACGCCTTCACGCCGCCGAAGCACAGCATCGCCTCCGACCCGCCGGTCAGGATCGCGTCGGCGAGCCCCGAGCGGATCATGGCGAAGGCCTGTCCCATGGCGTGGTTCGACGAGGCGCAGGCGGTGGCCACCGTGAAGGACGGCCCCTGCAGGTTGTGCTGCATGGAGATGTGGCTGGCCGCGGCATTGTTCATGAGCTTCGGCACGACGAAGGGGTGGACGCGGTTCTTCCCCTCCTCGTAGACGGCGCGGTAGTTCTCGTCCTGGGTGTTCAGGCCTCCGCCGGAGGTTCCCATGATTACCCCCGACCGCAGCGCCAGCTCGTCTTGGAAGACGATGCCCGACTGGGCAATCGCCTCGGCGGCCGACAGGAGCGCGAACTGCGTGAACCGGTCGTAGAGAGCGATCTCCTGGCGATTGAAATACGCGCCCTCGTCGTAATTTCGGACTTGGGCACCGATCTGCACGGTCAGACGATCGATATCGCGGATGTCGAGCCGGCCGATGCCCGACCGGCCCTCGCGCATGGCCACGAGCGTTTCGGGAACCGACGCGCCGAGCGCATTGACGGTCCCCGCGCCGGTGATGACGACTCGCCTCACGCCTTCTGCGCCGCGACCAGCCCCTCCACTGCACCCACAATCGCCGCGACGGACGAGATGTCGAATTCGCCGGCATCGGGCTCGTTGGCATTGAAGGGAACCTGGATGTCGAATTCCTCCTCGATCGCGAAGATCGATTCGACGAGGCCGAGAGAGTTGATGCCGAGATCGCCGAGAGATTGCGTCAGGGTCACATCCGTCGGCTCGACCATCGCCTGCTCGGCGAGGATTCCGATGACCTTCTGCCGGATCTCGTCTGCCATTCTGCCGCCTCGTGCCGTTCCGCCGGAGATCTAATCGCCGGCGGTGTCTTTTGAAACCGCTTTCTGCCGCCCCCCGCCGAGCTCGCGGAGCACCCGCGGAAGCCGGCGGAGCGCCTTGTACATCTCGACATGCTGATCCATCCGGACGGCGGGATAGCCGAGCATCACGCGGCCGGCCGGCACGTTCGACATGACCTTGGTGGAGCCGCCGAAGATCACGTCCGACCCGATCCGCAGGTTGTCGGCGATCCCGGTCTGACCGCCGCAGACCACCCGGTCCCCAAGAACGGTCGAGCCGGCGATGCCGGTCTGGCCGGCGAAGAGACAGTCGCTGCCGATGACGACGTTGTGGGCGACGTGGCAGAGGTTGTCGAACTTGCAACCGCTTCCGATCCGCGTCGCCCGGATCGTGCCGCGGTCGATGCAGGAATTGGCGCCCAGCTCGACATCGTCGCCGATCGTCACGCCACCGAGGGAATGGATGCGGGTCCAGCTTTGCGGCGTGATCTCCCCTTGGTCTCCGAGCGTGCTGCGCGCCTTCTCCGCGCCCGACATCTCCGGCGTGACGAACGACAGTCCATCCGCCCCGACGACAGCGCCGGGCTGGGCGACGAACCGGTCGCGGATCCTCACCCGCGCCCCGATCCGGGCGCCCGCAAGGATCAGGGCGTCCCTGCCGATCTCCGTTCCCTCGGCGATGGAGACGTGGTTGGCGATCCGCGCCCCGGCGCCGATCCGCACGCCGCGCCCGACGACGACGAAGGGACCGATCGCCGCGCCCTCGCCGATCGCGGCATCGGGAGCGACGACGGCGCTCGGATGGATGCCCGGCGCGATCTCCGGGCCGGGATCCAGACGCCGCGTCAGCCGCGCCAGGGCGAGGCGGGGCCGCTGGACGAAGAGCGCGGCTTCCAGTCCCAGGGCGCGCCAATCGGCTCCTTCCCAAAGGATCGCGGCCCGCGCCCGCCCCGTTGGCAGTCCCTCGGCATAGGCGGGCTGCATCGCCAGCGCGAGATCCCCGGTCCCGGCCTCGGCGGGTTCCGCGGCACCCGTGATGAACAGATCGCCGTCGCCTTCCAGCCGCGCGGACAGCGCATCGGCGATGTCGCTCAGACGTACCACCATGTCTCCTCCAACCCGGATCTGGCCAGATGCTAGCGGTCGAACCCGGAAGAGGCCAGCCGCCGGTCGAGCCCCGGAAGACGCACGCCTTCCGCCATCAGCGCGCTCAGGACTTGACCGTCCCGCCCGTAGACGTCGTCGCGGTATTCCATGCCGCCGGGAAGCTTCGTCATGGCGGTCCGGTAGACCAGATGGACGGGCAGGGACGCGGCCAGTTCCACCCGTTCTTCGCGGCCCGTCGCGAGCCGGCGATGGAACTCGCCCTCCGGATCGTCGAACTGCATCGCGAGCAGCGCGTAGGCGAACCCGTACGGGTCCTCGAGACGGATGCAGCCGTGACTGAACGCGCGCATCGGCAGGTCGAACAGGTGCTTTGCCGGCGTGTCGTGCAGATAGATGTTGTACCGGTTGGGGAACATGAACTTGACGCGGCCGAGCGCATTGTCAGGCCCCGGTGGCTGACGCATGGAGTAGGGAAAGTTTCGCGCGCTGTACTGGCTGAAGCCCCGGCCGCGGTCCATGATCCGGCCGCCACGGTCCACGATCTGCAACTGCCGGTGGGCATAGGGGTTCGCCCGCAGGTCCGGAAGATACTCGTCCACGACGATCGAGCGGGGCACGTGCCAGTACGGGTTGATGACAACGCGTTCCATCCGGTCGGAGAATTCCGGCGTCTGCCGGCCGTCCTCGGCCTTGCCGACGACGGATTTCGTCTCGAACACCACCTCGCCGTCGCGGATGAGGCGGGCGTGATAATCGGCCAGGTTGACCCAGATATGGGTCCGTCCCCGGTCCAGGTTGAGCCACCGCTCGCGTTCCATCGCCACGAGGATTTGACCGAGCCTTCGATCCGGGCCCGTATTCAGCTCGCCGAGGGTCCGCCCGCCGGCGACGCCGTCGACGGCCAGTCCGTGATCCTGCTGGAAGTCCTCCACCGCCGCCCGAATCTCTGCGTCGTAGCTCCGGCCCGCGGACCCTCCCAGATATCCCGTCGCCGCCAGTCGGTTCCTGAGCGCCACCACATCCGCGCCCGCGTCCCCCTCCTCGAGCGGCGAGGCATCCACCGGAGCACCCCAGGAGCCGAGCCGGATCGCGTCCTCGAGGCGCAGCTTCTCGCGAAGAAGCCTCGCGTATTCCCGGCTGCGCGGCGCAAGCCCGTTCATGAAGGCCAGCGGCGACGACCGCGCGAACGCGCGCAGGAGCCGCGGACCATCGCGGCGCGGCGCCTCGCGCCTGATCGCCGGAACGACGGTCCGCGGCTCCAGGATGCCGTTCCGGAGATCGGCCGCGAAGCTCAGGAAGAGGCGCGTGAGTTCGACATCGAGAGCGCCTTGCTGGCGGGGTGTGCTCGCTTCGACCATCAGGTCGCGTAGGTGATCGGCGTCGTATCGCCCGGCGGGCAGGCCATGCAGTCCGGCTCGTCCGAACGCGCTCAAGAGCGCTTGCCGGCGGGCCTGCTGCGCCGGCTCCGGGCCGACCCAGAGCGGCGCATAGCCGGCGGATTCGGTAATAGTCCGCGAGTCGCTCGTCGTCCTCGGCCGCGGCGGCCAGAGCTACTGCGAACGGTCCGACCCGGTCGGCATCGGCCGGAGAGGCAAGCACGCCCAACGCGACGAGCGAAACGGCGATCCGGCAGAAAACGTTAACGAACATAGACACTTCCTTGGCAGTGCCCTCACCCGATCAGCTAACGCTCCCCACCACCGGGCATGCAAGCTGCCTCGCGGTATCGGGGCGGCAGAGCTGGTGCTTCTTCCGCTCTCCTGTGGCCGCATCACCACAGACCGGTCTAAAAATATTGTTTGGCCCTTCGGCAGAAAGTCGCCGGGCATCCGGAACTTTTTTCTCTCTTTCCAAACCAGTCTTTCTCGGCGCGCCCCTGCGTGCCATACCGGGACCGTACCATAGACGAGCAGATAAACGCGAAAACGCGAAAAGTTGGTACGCAGGTTCGACCAATACGGGACGTACAGGACATGACCGATAGTTCGAGCGGGTTTTCCCGCCGCGCCCTTCTGGGCGCCTTCGCCGCGACGGCCGTTGCCGCCGCGCCGACCTACGCCAACGCCTTCGGCTTCCTTCGGGGTGGCGGAAACGTCCGGCGGATCAAGATGTACAACGGCCGGACGGGAGAGAGCCTCGACACGATCTACTGGGTCGACGGACGCTACATCAAGGACGCGCTGACTGAGGTGAACCTGTTCATGCGTGACTGGCGGAACGGGCAGGTCAAGGAGATCGACACCCGCACGCTCGACATCATGACGGCCTCGCACAATCTTCTCGACACCAGCGAGCCCTACCTCCTGATCTCCGGCTACCGCAGCCCGGAAACCAACGCGATGCTCCGCAGGCGGTCATCGGGCGTGGCGAGGAATTCCCGGCATATCCGGGGACAGGCCGCGGATCTGCGCCTCCAGTCGCGGTCGGTAGGCCAGATATTCCAGGCCGCCTATGCCTGCGCCGCCGGCGGAGTTGGTCGCTACACCTCGTCGAACTTCGTTCACATGGATTGCGGCCCGGTCCGAACCTGGGGAAGCTGACGGGCGCCACGCTCGGCAGCGGCGGCCGCTACGATCGGTCCAGGCGAAGCTCCCGAAACGCCTTTGCCTGCCGCGTCGTCCAGTTGACAGTGAGACGCAGCCCCTCGTCGGACGAGGATTTCCTGCTCGATGACGCCCTGGTCGTAGAGCCAGGCGCGTTCCCGACCCGCGTCGAACGGCAGGGTCACCGTATTCCGCGTGCGCTCTTCGTCGAGCGCTCTCTGGATGGCGGCCAGCAGATCGGACAGGCCCTCGCCGCTCATTGCCGACAGGGTCTGGACGTCGTCCCGCCGCGAGGCAAGACGGGCCAGCGCCGCCCGATCCTCGCCGCCGAGCCGATCCGTCTTGTTCCAGACCTCGATCTTCGGCACGCCGTCGTCGACGCCGAGATCGCCCAGAATTCTATCGACGTCTTCGGCCTGCTCCTCGGTTCCGGAATGGCTCACGTCGCGGACATGCAGGATCAGATCCGCCGCCAGAACCTCCTCGAGGGTCGCGCGGAACGCGGCGATGAGCTGGGTCGGCAGGTCGGAGATGAACCCGACGGTGTCGGAGAGGATCACGCGCTTGCCCGACGGCAGATCGACCGCCCGCATCGTCGGGTCGAGCGTGGCGAAGAGCATGTCCTCGGCCACCACCGCGGCGCCCGTCAGGCGGTTGAAGAGAGTGGACTTTCCCGCATTCGTGTAGCCGACGAGGGCAACGATCGGGAACGGCACCTTCTCGCGCGCCGCCCGGTGCAATTCGCGGGTCTTGGCCACCTTGTCGAGTTGCCGCTGCAGGCGCAGGATCTGCTCGTCGATGGCCCGCCTGTCCGCCTCGATCTGGGTTTCGCCGGGACCGCCGACGAAGCCGAGCCCGCCGCGCTGGCGCTCGAGGTGCGTCCAGGCCCGAACGAGCCGGGTCCTCTGGTAGCTGAGGGCCGCCATCTCGACCTGCAGCACACCCTCCCGGGTCCGGGCGCGATCCGAGAATATCTCCAGGATGAGTCCGGTCCGGTCGAGGAGCTTCACGCCCCAGGCCTTCTCGAGATTGCGCTGCTGCACGGGCGAGACCGGACCGTCGATCAGGACGAGGTCGACCTTATCCGCGGATAAGGTCTGGCCTAGCTCCTCGACCTTGCCGCTGCCGAAGAGATGGCCGGGATGGGCGCGTGGGAGGCGCACGACCTCGCCCCCGAGCACCGCGAGCCCCGGCAGGGCTTCCGCGAGGACCTTCGCCTCGGACAGGGCAGGACCGGCCTCCCGCCTCTCGCGGTCGGTCTGGATGTCGGGGTGGAGGACCCAGGCGCGTGTCGTCATGGCAGCGGAACGCGGCCCGGACGCCGAAGGTCCCTGCCGTCAGGTATTGCCGTCGCCTTCGTAGAGTTGGATCGGCTGGGACGGCATGATCGTGGAGATGGCCCCTTTGAAGACGAGCTGTGACTGCCCGTCGCGGCGCAGAAGGACACAGAAGTTGTCGAACCACGTGATGACGCCTTGAAGCTTGACGCCGTTGATCAGGAAAATCGTTACAGGCACCTTCGTCTTGCGAACGTGGTTGAGAAACGTCTCCTGCAAATTCTGTTTATCGCCGGCCATGGTTTCCTGTCCCTGGAATGGTCGCTCGTTATTGCCCGCAGTCCTCACCTACCGCGGGAGTGGTCAGGCGAGTATGTCGCGGCATATATTCGATTTCCAGACCGAATCCGGTCGCGGCAAGACCCCTCAATTCCGCCAGAAATCCCTGTTGAAAAGGGCAATGAGCGCAAGGGTTTCGAGCCGTCCGATCACCATGACGGCCGCCAGGATCAGGCGCGCGGCGTCGCCCAGATCGGAATAGAGGATCGGCGTCTCGCCGCCGACTCTCGCGAGGGGGCCCGTGGTCGAGAGCGCCGCGACGGTGAGGATCGTCGCCTTCTCGAAATCCAGTCCCGCGAGCGAGAGCGCGGCCATCGTCACCGCGATGCTGATCGCGAAGAGCATGAAGAAGATCCAGGCGACGAAGGCGCCTTCGCGGCGCAGACGCCGCCCTGAGGCGCCCGCACCGCCGACAGACGAAGGATAGACCAGCCGACCCATCTCCCGCGCCCCGTGCTTGTAAAGCGCGTAGATGCGGAGAAGCTTGACCCCTCCGGCCGTGGTCGCAACGCCGCCGCCGATGAGGCTGAGGCCGACGAGCAGGAGCCCCGGCGTCGGCAGCCCGGACCAGAACCGCGCATCTTCGTAGGCCGCGCTTTCGAAGCCGGTCGTGGTCAGGAAGGACAGGGTCGTGAAGAGCGCGCCCCAGAGGGCGTTCAACGCCTCGGGCACGTCCTCCTGGGCTTCCGTCTCGATGGAGCCGAGGAAATGGCGCAGGAAGAGAAAGCCCGGCACCACGACGAGGAGCGTCGCGGCGAGCCGGATCTCGGGATCGCGCAGGAGCACGCCGCGCTCGCGGGTGATGAAATCGTTCCGGAAGGTCAGCCGCGACACGGCGAAGATGAGAAAGCAGAAGATGAGCACCTCCGGCCAGACATGCTCGCCTTGCCAGGAACCGGGCGTGATGCCGGATGTCGACATGGTGGACATCGCCAGGATCGCGCCCTCCGTCGGTTCGGTCCCGAGGATCACTAGGCCGAGCCAGAGCGCCAGGGACAGGCCGCCGTAGATCGGCGCGAGGCGGAGGGCGTAGCGGCGCAGGCGTTCGCCGGGGCGGCCGGCCCGCCGCTCCCTGAGCGCGGTCCGGCCGGCCGCGGTGATGTCCGTCGCGATGACCTCGAAGCCCCCGAGGTTGAGGGGGGCGAGGATCGCGAGGGCGGAGACCCAGAACAGCAGCCCTCCGAGCCACCCCACCATCGCCCGCCAGAGATGCAGCGTCGGCGGCAGCCGGCCGGGCTCCGGGTAGAGCGTCGCGCCCGTCGTGGTCAGGGAGGACACCATCTCGAACCAGGCGCTGAACAGCCGCCCGTCCCGATCGCTTCGCGGAACGGCACGGCGAGCATCAGAGGCAGGAGGATCAGCGCTCCGACGAGACCCAGAAGCTGGCCCCGGATCGTGCCGGACCGGACCCGGTGTCCGAGCGCGAAGACGAGGAGCACGAACAGCACGCAGAAGATCAGGCACGAATAGAGGAACGCGCGGGCGACGGCGAACTGGCCGAGCTGGAGGGCGTGGACGGCCGGGACGATCATCGCGATCGCGCCAATCCCCTGGAGGATGACGAGGAACGGCAGCCGCTGCAGGGTCGCGCGCATCAGAAGAAGTCGATGGCGACCTGGAACAGCCGCTCCACCGCCGGGACGTCCGCCGAGAGCGCGAAGACCACCACGATGTCCCCCTCCTCGATCCGGGTCGAGCCGGTCGGCTTGACAATCCTGCCGCCCTTCGACACCGCGGCGACGAGGGCGCCCTCCGGAAAGTCGATCTCGCGCACGATCTGACCGGAGATCGGCGAGGTGGAGAGCACCTGCGCCTCGATCACCTCGGCCTCCGCGTCGCCCACCGAATATACGCCGCGGACGCGACCGTGGCGGATATGGCGCAGGATCGAACTGACCGTCGTGGCGCGCGGGTTGATGAAGGCATCGATGCCGAGGGGCTGCATCAGCGATTGCAGCGTCGGATCGTTCACCAGGCAGATCGCCATGCGGCAGCCGGCCTGCTTGGCGCGGACGGCCGCGATCAGATTGGTCTTGTCGTCGTCGGTTACGCAAAGGATGGAATCCGCCTTCGCGACCGACGCCTCCGACAGCAGCTCGCGGCTCATGCCGTCGCCGTTCAGGACGATGGTCCGTTCCAGCGAATCGGCCGCCCGCTCGGCACGGCGCCGGTCCTTCTCGACCATCTTGACCCGCACCCGCCAAGGCGGCGCCTCGAGCCGGCCGGCGACCGCGAGACCGACATTCCCGCCCCCGACGACGACGACGCGCTCGGGCCGCACCACCGGCTTGCCGAAGATGTCGAGCACGCGCCCGGCGTCGTCGCGATGGGTCGAGATGTAGATCTCGTCGCCGGCGAAGAGCTGATCGCCCGGCTCGGGCGCGAAGAGCAGGCCGTTGCGGCGAACGCCCACCACGATGGCGCGCAGCGTCGAGAACAGGTCGGTGAGCTGTTTCAGCGGCGTGTTGAGCACCGGGCAGTCTGGCTCTAGGGCGATCCCGAGCAAGTGTATCTGGCCGTCGAGAAAGGTCTGGGTGTCGAAGGCGGCGGGCGCGGAGAGGCGGCGCAGGGCGGCCTCGGCCACCTCCTTCTCGGGCGAGATCACGACGTCGATCGGCATGTGGTCGCGGCGGTAGAGGTCCGAGTAGATCGCGTCGAGATAGCTCTGCGCGCGAAGCCTGGCGATCTTGCGCGGCACCGCGAAGACCGAGTGGGCCACCTGGCAGGTGACCATGTTGACCTCGTCGGAATGGGTCGCAGCGATGATCATCTCGGCGTCCCGCGCCCCGGCGCGGTCGAGTACGTCCGGATAGGAGGCATGCCCGGCGATCCCCTGGACGTCGAGTGTGTCGGTCGCCTGGCGGATCAATTCCGCGTTGTTGTCGACTACGGTGACGTCGTTCCGCTCGCCCGCCAAGTGGCGGGCGATCTGCCAGCCGACCTGCCCGGCCCCGCAGATGATGATCTTCATGGAGAACCTTTCCGCGTCCGGCGGTCCGGAGTTTGTGCCATGCGGCCGGCCGGCATTCAAGATCGCCGGCCTTTCACGTATTGCCGGATTTTCTCCGTTCCTCGACCGTGGGGTCATGGCCGAACGGCGCCATCACAGCGGAGTGCCGGGTCCGGGGAACGCCGTCTGCAGGCTCGGCCGCGACACGCTCTCGGCGAGCCTGACGAAAGAAAATGGCGGCGCTCGTGAAACCCTTGTCGGGGCTGCGAGCCCACCCGGGGAAGTTACCGACCCCGCCGCGTCACTCCGACAGAAACCGGCCGACGGCGCCGTCGAAGAGGTCCGGACGTTCGCACATCGGCCAGTGGCCGGTCGGCAGCACCAGATAGTGGCCCTTCGCGATCAGGTCGCATGCCGCGCGGACGCGCGCATGAGGCACGAACCTGTCGTCGCGTCCTGCAATCAGGAGGGCCGGGGCGGAAATGCGACCGAGATCGGACCGCAGATCGGTCCTGAAGCTCGTCGCGCTCATCTCTGTCGAGAGAAACGCGTCGAAGCTGCGGCGCCTCGCCTGCTCCTCCGCGGCGGCGCGCAACTGAACGACCGTGCGTTCGGTCACGCGGGAGGGATCGGCGTAGCTGAGACCGAGGCCGAATCCGGCAAGCGATCCGGAGAGCGTGGCGGCGCGGTAGGCGGCGGGCAGGATACCGGCCCGGACCGCTGCGAAGACGAGCGGATGGCAGGGGGCGCGCGCCATGACACCGTAGGGGCAGACCGCGATCAGACGGTGGACGAGTTCGGGACGATGGATGCCGAGCCAGAGCGCCATGCCACCGCCCATTGACAGGCCCGCGAAATCCGCCCGCCGCAGCCCGATCGCCTCCGCGAAGGCGGCCGCCCAAGCCCCGAGCCGGGGTAGATCGGTCGGGCCCGGGAGCGCATCGCTTCCGCCATATCCCGGAATGTCCGGCACGAGGACGCGCCGCCCGCCTTCGAGCGACCGCGCCGCGCCCAGCCAGGTTAGGCCGGAATGGTCGAACCCGGCCCCGTGCAGGCAGACGACCGGCGAGGCGCGGGATGAACCCGTCACCCGGTAGGAAACGCGGCGACCCCAGACCTCGACATCGCGGATTCTCACCCGGCGGGCTGGTCGTCCAGCGCCGCCGCGCGCACGCCCTGCTTCGCCGAGGTGACGACGCCGAGCGATTTCAGCTTCCGGTGCAGGGCGGAGCGTTCCATCCCGACGAAATTGGCCGTGCGCGAGATGTTGCCGCCGAACCGGTTGATCTGCGTCAGGAGATATTCCCGCTCAAAGAGTTCGCGCGCCTCGCGCAGGGGCAATGTCGCGAGCGATGCGGACAGCACGACGCGCCCCTCTCCCTCATCCGGCGCCTGGTCCGGCATGGGCAGCTCCGAGGCCTTTATCTCCCCTTGGTCCTCGCCGAGGATCAGGACGCGCTCCATCATGTTCTTCAGCTGCCGGACGTTGCCGGGCCAAAGCATGGTCTGCAGGATAGCCTGCGCCTCGTCGCTCAGATGCCGCTGCGCCAGGCCCTGCTGCTTGTTGAACATCTCCAGGAAGAAGGCCGCCAGTTCGGGAATGTCCTCGCGCCTCTCGTCGAGGGAGGGCACGTCGATCGGGACTACGGCGAGGCGATGCAGAAGTTCCTGCCGGAACAGACCCTGTTCGGCGAGCTGCGCGAGGTCGCGGTTGGTGGAGGAGACGACGCGGATATCGACGCGGATCTTCTCGGTGCCGCCGACACGGGTGAAGGTCTGGTCGACCAGGACGCGCAGGATCTTGGACTGGGTTCCGAGCGGCATGTCGGCGATCTCGTCGAAGAACAGCACACCGCCATCGGCCTGCTCGAGCAGGCCGGGCTCGGCACCGCGCTCCGGCACCTCCCGGCCGAAGAGCACCTCCTCCATCCGGTCGGGTTCGATGGCCGCGGCGCCCACGCTGACGAAGGGATGGTCGGACCGCCCGGAATTGGCGTGGATGTAGCGCGCCGCGAGTTCCTTGCCGGACCCCGCCGGCCCCCTGAGCATCACCCGTCCGTTGGATTTCGTGACCTTGTCCAGGGAGCATTTCAGCGACCGGAATGCCGGTGAGGTCCCCACCAGCACCGGCGGCTCGGCCTCGCGGCGGCGGAGCTCGACATTCTCCCGCCGCAGGCGCGAGGTCTCCATCGCCCGGGCGATGACGACCATCAGCTGGTCGATGTTGAAGGGCTTCTCGATGTAATCGTAGGCGCCCTGCTTAATCGCGGCGACGGCGATCTCGATGTTGCCGTGGCCGGAGATGATGATGACCGGCATGCCGGGATAATCGCGCTTGGCGATCTTCAGGATGTCGATCCCGTCCATGTCGCTGTCCTTCAGCCAGATGTCGAGGATCATCAGTCCCGGCGGCCCCTTCTCCACCTCGGCCATGCATTCCGAGGAATTGCCCGCCTTGCGGCAGGTATATCCCTCGTCTTCCAGAATGTCCGCGACCAGTTCACGAATGTCGCGCTCGTCGTCCACGATCAGGATGTCGCCCATGTCTCTCTTGCCTCCTCTTTTTCTTGTTCACTCGTCGCCATCCCTTCCGAGGATGGCAGCCGGATTTCGGCGCGCGCCCCGCGGTGGGCGCCCGGCAAAAACGGATCCGCGTCGGTCAGCACCAGCGTTCCGCCATGCTCCTCGATGATCTTGCGGACGATCGGCAGGCCGAGGCCCGTGCCGTCCACCCGCGTTGTGACGTAGGGTTCGAACAGCCGCCCCCGATCCTCCGGCAACCCGATGCCGTTGTCGTCGATATAGACCAGCAGATCGGCGCCCGCCCGGGTCAGGCCGACGCGTATCTCCGGCGCGTAGCCCTCCGGCGCGCCGGCCTCGATCAGCGACCGGGTCGCCTCGCCGGCATTCTTGAGCAGATTGGTGAGCGCCTGGTCGATCATGGTCTCGTCGAGATCGGCGATCTGCGGGGCGTCGGGAATGTCGGCGACGATCGCCGCGCCCTCCTGGTCCGCCTGCTGTAGATAGATGGCAGCGCGGAGGATCTCCGCGAGATCGTGACGCCGGCGCTCGGGCCGGGGCATCCGGGCGAACTGGCTGAACTCGTCCACGATCCGGCGCAGACCCTCGGTCTGCCGGATGATGACCTCGGTCATGGCTTCGAGCTTGCCCGGATCGCTGACCTCCGACCCGAACTTGCGCCTGATGCGGCCCGCCGAGAGCTGGATCGGCGTCAGCGGGTTCTTGATCTCGTGGGCGATCCGCCGGGCAACATCGCCCCAGGCGGCCATCCGCTGGGCCGCGACGAGGTCGCTGACGTCGTCGAAGGCCACCACATAGCCCTCGAGCGTTCCGGTCTCCGCACGCCGCGTCGCCATGCGCACGAGCAGGCTCTCGAGCGCGGCCGCGCGCGAGACCTTCACCTCCCCCTGCACGGTCTCGTCGCGCTGTTCGACTAGCCGGCGGAAGAGCGGGGCGAATTCGGGGACCGCGCTCGACAGCGGGACCGTCTGCCCGGCCCCCTCGTCGAGGCGGAGGAGCCGTTCGGCCGACCGGTTGACGAAGGTCACGCAGCCCTCCGCATCGAGCCCGACCACGCCCGCGGTGACCGAGGACAGGACGGAATCGAACAGCCGCCTCCGCTTCTCGATCTGTTCGTTCCGGTCGAGAAGGGTCTCGCGCTGCACCTTCAACTGTCGGGTCATCTGGTTGAAGAGCCTGCCGAGACTCGCGATCTCGTCGTCGCCCCGTTCCTCGCGGACCTGGACGTCGAGATCGCCGCCGCCGACGCGCTCCGCGGCGCTCGCCAAGCGGCCGACCGGCCGGGCGAGCCGCTCGGCGAACCACAGTCCGAGGAAGATGGCGGCGAGGATCAGGATGACCGCAAAGCCCAGATAGAGGAGCCCGAACTCGAACAGCAGCCGGCCCCGATCCGACTCGAGCTGGTTGTAGAGCCGGACGCTGTCCTGCGTGTCGTCGAGCAACGCGAGAAGGTCGCCGTCGACGTCACGGGTCACGTAGAGGAAGCGGTCACCGAGACCTTTGAGCGCGACGAGGGCGCGGAACTCGTTGTTGTCCCAGTCCTCGATCACCACGGTCTCGCCGGCGCCGGCGCCTTCGAGCGCCGCGGCCGGCGGAGGCTCGTAGTCGAACAGGTACGACCCCTCGCCCCGCGATCTGATCTCCGCCGCGCCATCGATCACGAAGGCCTCCATCAGGCCCCTCTGGATCTGGGACTGGCCCTGACCCAGCAATTGCCGGATCTCGCCGTCGGAAAGCAGAAAGGAATTCCGCTGCGCGGACGAGAGGAACCGCGCCAGCGCCTCGGCGTCGGTCGACAGGCTCCGCCTCTGTTCGTCCTCGTAGGCCTCCGCGGCGGCAAGGGACGCGCCCACCACTTCCCGCACGCGGTCGGAGAACCATCCCTCGAGACCGAAATTCACGGTCAGCGCCGCAAAGATCGCGACCGTGACCGTCGGCACCATGGCGATCAGGGCGAACACACCAGTCAGCCGCATGTGAAGCCGCGAGCCGGCGGACTGGGCGCGCCTGGCCGCGATCATGCGTCCCAGGGCGATGGCGACGAGTGTCGCGAGCCCGATGACGTAGACCAGGTCGGCGAGGAGGACGAGGCGGAGGGATAGCGCCGAGGAGCCGGCGTCCAGCGGACCGAGGACCAGATAGGTCGTCAGGGCCAGAACAGGACCCAGGATCACGAGGCCGATGGTCACCCCGTTCTCCACCTTCTTCTGCCGGCGAAGCCGAGCGAGGCTGTCCCACCTCGGCATCCGGACCGGATGCGCCATGAAGGCCCTCCGATGATGTGCGGCGCGACGGGCGCGCCATTACCGCTCGGACATGGCTTGTCTTGCGGGATCTTCTTGCCCCTGCGCCACGCCTCTGTTGCAGCTTTACATCAACTTGCGGCGCCGTGTCACGCGAATATCGAGATCGGTGATCTTCTTTCTCAGCGTGTTCCGATTGATTCCCAGCAGATCGGCGCATTTCGCCTGGTTTCCCGCGGTCGCATCCAGAGCGATCTCGATCAGCGGCGCCTCGACCTCGCGGAGGATCCGCTGGTACAGACCCGGTGGCGGCAGCACGTTGCCGTGCAGGTCGAAATAGCGGCGGAGATGCCGCGCGACCGATGCGGTCAGACCGTTTCCGTCCCCGCCGTTCCTCAGCGGCTCCATCGCGGGCTGGTTGCCCAGCACCCCTTCCGCCTCGTCGCGGCTGATCTCCCCCTCTCCGCCGGTGAGCATCAATCTGCGGACGGTGTTCTCCATCTGCCGCACGTTGCCCGGCCAGGAATACCGCCGGATCAGCGACATGGCCTCGTCGGAGAAGATGCGGGGCGCCAGACCGTCCCGCTCCGCCTTCAGCATGAAGTGTTCCACGAGGAGAGGAATGTCCTCCACCCTCTCACGGAGAGACGGCACGGACAGGGTCACCCCCGAAAGCCGGTAGAAGAGGTCTGAGCGGAAGACGCCCTCTTCCATCTTCCCGGCGAGGTCGGTCTGGCTTGTCGCCATGATCCGCGGCGCGCCCTCTTCGAGCCGGTCCAGCATCCGGACGATCCGCGTCTGCACCTCCGGCCCGAGATCGCCGACCTCGTCGAGAAGGATCGTCCCGCTCCGCGCCTTGCCGACGATCGCCGCGGCGCCCTCCGTCGATGCCAGATCGGAGGTCGAGGCCACCACGAAGGGCTGCGCCCTGCGATCCGAGAAGTCGTGGATGGCCCGTGCGACGAGCGACTTTCCCGACCCGACTCGCCGATGACGAGAATCGGCAGATCGGTGTTCATCACGCGGGCCACAAGCCTGTAGAGTTCCTGCATCGCCGGTGTGCGGCCGACGAGCGGCAGGTCCGACTGGGACTCCGGCGGGGCGGACCGGTCGGTGCGGACCGTCGAGCGCCGCGGAACGTCGAGAGCGCGCGCGGCGCGCTTCATCAGGTCGGGGAGATCGAACGGCTTGGGCAGATAATCGAACGCGTCCTTCTCCGCGGCCTGGATCGCCGTCATGATGGTGTTCTGCGCAGAGATCACGATCACGGGCAGATCCGGTCGGCGCTTGCCGATGAGCGGCAGCGCCTCGAGCCCGTTTCCATCCGGCATCACGACGTCGGAGATCACGAGGTCGCCCTTTCCCTCCTCCACCCAGCGCATCAGCGTGACCATGGACGAGGTGGCGTGCACCTTGCATCCGGCCCGGGTCAGCGCCTGGGTCAGAACCGTGCGGATCGTGCGGTCGTCGTCGGCGACGAGAACGGTGCCGTCCATCTGTCTACTCCGGATTGGGGGTGGCGGAGGCCATCGGAAGGGAGATTCGGAACGCGGTCCGCCCGGGACGGCTGTCGAGGCTGACGAGGCCGTCATGTTCGCCGACGATCTTCGAGACCAGGGCGAGACCGAGGCCGGTGCCGTTCTCCCGGCCGGAGACGAAGGGGTCGAAGACGGCATCGGCGAGATCCGGCGGCAATCCGGGCCCGTCATCCACGATCTCGACCTGGAGAGGGACCTCCGTCCCGGTGCCGTCCTTGTGGCGGATACGGAACGCATGGTCGTAGAAGGTGCGCACCGTGATCGTGCCGCCTGCCGGACCGGCCGCCTCCGCCGCGTTCTTCAGAAGGTTCTGGAAGACCTGTTGCATCTGGTCGTCATCGACATAGGCCAAGGGCAGAGAGGGGTCGTACTCCTCGACGATGCGCATATGCGCGGCGACACCCAGCGCCGCGCTGCGTCGGGTCCGGTCGAGAATGTCGTGAATGTTGATCGCCTTCCGCGCCGGGGGCCGCAGGTTGCCGAACTGCTCCACTTGGTCGATCAGGGTCACGATCCGGCGGGTTTCGGCGACGATGAGGTCCGTCAGCTCCCTGTCCCCCGCCTCGAGGCCCATGGACAGCAACTGGGCCGCGCCAGTGATGCCCGCGAGCGGGTTTTTGATCTCGTGGGCGAGCATCTCGGCCATCCCGATCGCCGCGCGCGCCGAGGAACGGGCGATGGCAGCATTCTGCAGCCGGCCGGCGATCTGACGCGGATGCAGAAGGACAAGGACGAAACCGGCCATGCCGATCATCGGCGCGATCTGCATGTTGCAGCTCTCGGGCGGCCGGTTGCCCGAGCCGACCTCGACGGTGTTGATGAAGAGCGGCGCGCGGTTCCGGCGCACGCGCTGGAACGCGTCGTCGAGCGGCGCGTCGATGAACACCCGGTCGAAGAATGGGGCGCCGCGCAGCGTCCTGTCGGAGGACATCAGGAAATCCTCAGCGGCCGCGTTCACCTCATGCACGGCATCCTCGGGGTCGAGCAATATCGCCGGCACCGGCAGGGAGGCCCAGATGAAATCCGTGAACGTCATGCGGCCGCGGGCCTCGCCCGCGAGCGCGTCGGGAACGAGGCTCGCGACGCGTTCGGGGCTCTCGGCCGTTAGCAGTGCGCGCCGCAACGGCGAGTCCGGCGCCGCAGCATCTAGATACCAGCCCAGGTGCTTGCGGATCACGCGCGCGCCCAATGCCCGTCCGTGGAACCGGCAGGCCGCCTCGACGTGATCGCAGACGAGGGCCGCGAGAGTGGCGCCCGAAGGAGGGGGGACCGGAACCTCGCCACGCAACGTCGCCGCGATCTGCGCCAGGAGCCAAGGCCGCCCCCGGACCCCACGCCCGATCATCACGCCGTCCGCGCCGGAGGCGGAGAGAGCCTCACGCGCGTCCTCCGCGGAACAGATGTCGCCGTTGGCGATCACCGGAATCGAGACGGCGTCCTTCACCGCCGATATGGCCCGCCAGTCGGCGCGCCCGCGATAGAACTGGCACCGCGTCCGGCCATGCACGGCGATGGACGCAATTCCCGCCGATTTCCGCGCGGCGGGCGATCTCGGGGGCGTTCAGTTGCCCTGCGTCCCAGCCGAGCCGCATCTTCAGGCTGACCTCGACGCCCACCGCAGCGGTGGTGGCCTCTATCAGGCGCAGCGCGTGGTCCGGATCGCGCATCAGCGCCGAGCCCGACAGACCGGTCACGACCTTCTTCGCGGGGCAGCCCATGTTGATGTCGATCCGCTCGGCGCCGGCAGCCTCGATGCGTCGCGCCGCCTCGGCCATCCAGCGCGCCTCGCGTCCGGCAATCTGCACCGCAGTCCGCGCGCGCCCGATACCGAGCGCCGCCTTTTCCGGGACGCCCGGCTTGCCCTGAACCATTTCCTGGCTGGCGACCATCTCGCTCACCACGAGGTCGGCCCCGAATCGCTCCACGAGATCGCGAAAGGGCAAATCCGTTATCCCTGCCATCGGTGCGAGACACACGGCGGGAACGAAGTCTTTCTTCGTGCAATGGGCAGACACGGCTCTTCTGCTTAATCGGCGTGCATTTGCACAAGCCGATATCCATAGCGGCAGGCGGAGGCAATTTACGGACGGACCTGTGGGACGAAAAAAACCTCATTGCCCAAATATTGTGCAGCGCCCCGGGAAGGGCAGCATCATTTTCAAAGGGCGTATAAGCAGTAGCCGCGGGAACGACTGGACGGCCGATGTGGGATGAACGGAAAATTGCCGCCGTGATCGTCGCGGCGGGACGAGGAACTCGCGCTGGAGGCGGACTTCCGAAGCAGTGGCGGCGGCTCGGAGACCGAACGGTCGCAGCCCACGCGCTCGCGGCCTTCCGCGGGCACCCGCGCGTCGGATCGGTGGCGCTCGTTCTCGACCCGGAGGACATGGCGCTCGCGGCTGGCTGGCTCGGCCATGCCGACATGATCGTCGTGGAGGGCGGGTCCACGCGGGCCCGGTCGGTCCGCGCCGGCCTGGAGGCGCTGGAAAACCGCGGCATCGACCTTGTCCTCATCCACGACGTCGCCCGACCTGTGGTTCCTTCGGCCCTGATAGATCGGGTGATCGACGAGCTCGGGAGCGCGCCCGGCGCCGCGCCCGCCCTGCCGGTCGTCGACGCGCTCTGGCTTGCCGACGGCGGGTTCCTGCAGGAGCCGCGCGATCGCACCGGCCTGCTGCGCGCCCAGACGCCGCAAGGCTTCCATTTCGAGGCGATTCTGGCAGCACACCGCGCGAGCGACGCGGACGCGGCCGACGATGTCGCGATCGCCCGGGCGGCGGGGCTGGACGTCCGGGTCGTGGAGGGCGATGAGAGGACCATGAAGATCACCGGCCCGGACGATTTCGCGCGGGCCGAAACCATTCTCGGGTCGCGTGTGGACATCCGGACGGGCACAGGCTTCGACGTTCATGCCTTCGGCGATCCGGGCCGGGAGGTGATACTGTGTGGCGTGGCCGTTCCGCACGACCGAATCCTCCTCGGCCATTCCGACGCGGATGTCGGGATGCATGCGCTCACCGATGCGCTCTACGGAGCACTGGCCGAAGGCGATATCGGCCGGCACTTTCCGCCGGGCGACCCGGCATGGAGCGGCGCGCCGTCGGAGATCTTTCTCGCCCACGCCGCGAAGCTCTTGCAGGACCGGGGGTATCGGATATCGAATGCCGACGTGACCCTGGTCTGCGAGACACCGAAGATCGGCCCCCACGCGAAACGCATGTCGGAAGAACTCGCCCGGATCGCCGGGGTGGAGGCGGACAGGGTATCGGTCAAGGCCACGACCTCGGAACGCCTGGGGTTCACCGGCCGCGGCGAAGGCATCGCGGCACTGGCGACGGCGACGCTGGTGAGCCGATGAGCCGGATGCTCGCGACGTTCTTCTATGTCGGCCTTCTGAAGCCGGCGCCGGGGACATGGGGATCGCTGGCCGCCCTGCCCGTCTTCTACGGCCTGCATGTCCTCGGGGGACCTGTCCTGTGCAGCCTGGCGATCGTCGCCGCCGTGGCGGTGGGATTTTGGGCGGCCTCGCGGGAGACCAGACGGCTCGGGCGTGCCGATCCGGGCGAGATCGTCATCGACGAGGTCGCGGGACAGTGGGTCGCCCTCCTGCCTCTCTCCTTCGGCGCCGCATCCGCGGGGGTGGGGATCGGCGCGCTCTGGCCGGGATGGGTCGCGGCATTTGCGCTGTTCCGGCTGTTGGACATCGGCAAGCCCGGACCGGTGAACTGGGCGGATCGCCGCGGCGACGTGACCGGCCTCATGCTCGACGATCTCATCGCCGGGATCCTTGCGGCGCTGGGCGTCGTCGTTCTCGCCGCGATCGCCCACGGCGTTCTGCTGTGACCCTGGCGGAAGAACTTCTCGTCCGCGCCCGGGCGGCCCGTGTCTTGATCGCCGCGGCGGAAAGCTGCACCGCCGGGCTCGTCGCGGGAGCGATCACCGCCCCCGCCGGCGCATCCGACATCTTCGACCGGGGATTCGTCACCTATTCGAACGCGGCCAAATCCGACATGCTCGGGGTGGACCGCGGGACGGTTGCCACCTGTGGCGCCGTGAGCGAAGAGGTGGCGCGTGCGATGGCCCAAGGGGCCCTGAACCGCTCGGACGCCACCCTCGCGATCGCCATCACCGGGATCGCGGGGCCGGGAGGCACAGAGAACAAGCCCGAAGGTCGCGTCTGTTTCGGACTTGCGCGCACCGGCGAGGAAACCCTGAGCCAGACCGTCGAGTTCGGCCCCCTCGGTCGGTCCGAGGTGCGCCGCGCGACCGTCGAGCATGCGCTCCGATATCTGCTATCCGGACTGCCGGGACCCTGACCGGACCGGTGGCGGAACGCATGGAGCGTGAACCCACCCGCTGGGTGCGGCCTTAAAGCGGTTTGCTTTTAATACGACGCGTATCCCGCTGCTCTGAAGAAGCTCCAGCACTCCTCGGGCTCGAAGAGATCGCAGATGTCGCCGAGCGCCCGGATGAGCGTATCGTAGGTCCGCGCGCCGATGCGGCGGAGGTGGGCTTTCAGCTTGGAGAAGGCCATCTCGATCGGGTTCAGATCGGGTGAGTAGGCCGGCAGGTTTGAGGGATCGAAAGGCGTCCAGTGGACGTCTTTCCCCGAGAACGGAACCAGCAGCCATGGACGTTCAGGATCTCGGCGGCCTTCGGGCTCCTGTGGGTCGAGAGGTTGTCGAGGATGACGACGGTGCCTGGCGACAGGGCCGGTGCGAGCTGGGTCTCGACGTAGAGGTCGAAAGCGGCCCGGTCCATCGCGCCCTCGATCACCCAGGGCGCAATCAACGCGTCGCAGGTAAGCGCGGCGATGAATGTCTGCGTCTTCCAGCGACCGAACGGGGTCGTGCCGAAAAGACGTTCGCCGACGGCACTCCTGCCCCGCAAGCGGGTCATGTTCGCCTTCACCGACGTTTCATCGAGGAAGACCAGCCGATGCACCCTGTCCCGCATGAAGGGCTGCCGGCGGACGGTCCAGTCATGCCGGGCCAGCCTGATATCCGCCCGGTCGCGTTCCTGAGCGATCAGGCCTTTTTTTATATGAGAACCCCGCCCTGACCAGGGCCCGGTGGATCGACGAGAGCTGCACCGACACGCCATGCGTCTCCTCCAGCGGTCGCCCTTCGCGGCGCCATCGGTTCAAGCCCGATGGGCGACGCCAATTCCTTCAGGGTGATGTCCGGCTCCGCACGGACGATCTCGATCAAGAACGCCATGTGCGGCGCAAGCTTGCCGGCGGTCCCCGCTGCGCGGCCCTGCCGCTTCGGCGTTATCACACCCCGGTCGCGATGAGCGGCCGCCAACCGGATCGCCGTGCTGGCACTCACACCGAAGACTTGCGCAGCTGCCCGTCGCGAATGACCCGCGGCGATGTAGCGCCAGATCCGTTCGCGAAGGTCCATCGAGTAGGGTTTGCCCATCCATCCACCTCCTTCCGGAAGTGAATCAGACCGATGATCTCAGGGGAATCTGGAGGGTTCTGTGAGGCGCGGCATGACGTTGGCAGCGGGCGCGACGCTGGTTGGCGCCTCATTGAAGCCGGATTGAACGAAGCCGCGGTGGGTTCCGCGCTATGGGCGGAGTATCGCGGGGCGGTGGGTACGACGCTGATCCCGGGGGGTGATCTGACGGGCTGGGCGCGGTCGGGGGGCAATGATCCCGGTTGCGCCGGGGCAAGAAGCGCCGTGTGGAGGCCGTCGGACGTGATCGACAGCGCCGTGATCTACGGTTGATGATCGTGCTGACTGACCCGGGTGCACGGCCACTTTGGCGCGCGCCGCGAGTGCGGGCGCCGTGAGAATGCCGGAGATGATCTGGACCGCGATCATCATGGGTGGGACGGGGTCGCATAAGGTGGTGCGCGAGGCAGCGTCGACAGGATCAGCGAGAGGCTGCCGCAGCAGGGGCAGGTGGCGGGCTCCGGCCCATGCCGCCATGACGGGGCGCACCGGCGGTCGTCTGCCTCAGTGTCGCGTTCGCCCTGCTGAGGGTGGGCGGGCTGGGCCAGCAGTTGGCGGCAGAGCGCGAGCCGGGCTGCGCGATGGCTGTTGGCCAGGAAGCCGAAGTGGCGGATGCGATGGAAGCCGGTCGGAAGGACGTGCAACAGGAACCGGCGGATAAACTCAGCCGGCTCGAGCGTCATCACCTTGTGGCGGCCTTCCTGCCGATAGTCCTTCCAGCGGAAACTGACGGCGTCGTCGGTCATGGCGACGAGCCGGCTGTTGGCGATGGCGACGCGATGGGTGTAGCGGCCGAGATAGGCCAGCACCTGCTTGGGGCCGCCGAATGGCGGTTTGGCGTAGACCACCCAGTTGATCCGGCGCAACGCCGCGCAGTGGGCGGCGAAGGCGCGAGGCCCGGCGAGCGGAGCGAGCTCGCCGAAGAAGCGCAGTCCGCCATCGGCGAAGGCGGCGGCGAGACGTTCGAGAAAGAGCCGTCGGAACAGCCGCCCGAGCACCTTGACCGACAGGAAGAACCCGGGTGGGCAGGCGATCCAGCGCGTCCGGTCGGGCGAGAGGCCGCCGCCCGGCACGATGCAGTGGACATGCGGATGGTGCTGCATCGCCTGACCCCAGCTGTGCAGCACGGCGACGCCGCCGATCTCGGCGCCGAGGTGGCGCGGGTCGGCCGCGATGAGGCGCAGCGTCTCGGCGGTGGCGCGGAACAGGATGGCGTAGACCGCTGCCTTGTTCTGGAACGCCATGGCGCCGACCGGCGCCGGCAGGGTGAAGACCACGTGGAAATAGGGAACGGGCAGCAGCTCCGCCCGCCGTGCGGCGACCCAGGCTTCCCGAGCCCGACCTTGGCACTTGGGACAGTGACGGTTGCGGCAGGAATTGTAGGCGATCGCGGTGTGGCCGCAGTCGGCGCAGCGGCGGACATGCCCGCCGAGTGCGGCAGTGCGGCAGGCTTCGATCGCGCCCATCACCCGGCGCTGGTCGCGGTCGAGGTGCTCGCTGCGCGTGGCGCGGAACGCGGGGCCGTGGCGGCGGAAGACGTCCGCCACCTCGAGGCCGCCAGCCATGACGCGCCGCCTCAGGCCGGCGGTACCACCTCGAGCCTCAGCTTCTCCAGCGGGCTCGTCGTCCGGCCGATGAGACCCTGCGAGACATGGGTGTAGCGCGCCGTGGTCGACAGGTGCGCGTGGCCCAGCAGCACCTGGATCACCCGGATGTCGACGCCGCTCTCCAGCAGATGGGTGGCGAAGCTGTGGCGCAGGATGTGGACGGTCACCTTCTTGCCGATCTCCGCCGCCGCCCGCGCCGACCGGCAAGCCGCGTGCAGCGTCGTCGGCTCGATCGGGTGGTCGGCGTCGCGCCCCGGAAACAGCCAGTGCTCGGGACGCGCCAGCCGCCAGTAGGTGCGCAGGATCGCCAGGAGCTGCGCCGACAGCATCACGTAGCGCTCCTTGCCGCCCTTGCCGTGCTCGATGCGGATGATCATCCGGTCGCTGTCGATGTCGGCGACCCTCAGGTTCGTGACCTCCGAGACCCGCAACCCGGCGGCATAGGCGGTGGTCAGCGCGGCGCGGGCCTTCAGGCTGGGCACGGCCTCAAGGAACCGCACCACCTCGTCGGCGCTCAGCACCACCGGCAGGCGACGTGGCTCGCGGGCGTAGGCGATCCGCTCGGGGATCTCCGCCATCCCGAGCGTGACGCCGTAGAAGAACCGAAGCGCAGCCACCGTCTGGTTCAGGCTCGACCACGCCACACCCTTCGAGGCGAGGTGGACCTGAAAGGTGCGCACGTCCTCCAGCGTCAGCGTGTCGGGCGACCGTCCGAAAAACCGGCTGAACTTCGACACCGCATGCACGTAGGATCGTTGCGTCGCCGGCGAGAGGTTGCGGACCGTCATGTCCTCGATCATGCGGCGGCGCAGAGGGCTGATATCGGTCATCGGAAAGCTCCTGTCTGGAAGGGGTCTCAGCAACCCAATCCTTCCAGTCAGAAGCACCGCCCGCGAAGCAGGCTCCTGCCGCGCAGCGGCTTCGTTCAATCCCCAACGATTCAGATCAGAGGCAAACCGCTTTAGCCGTAGAGCTCCGCGGCGCGGCGCTCGAACGCCCTGACGATGCGCTGCATCGCATCGTTGAAGAACATCTGCGCCGCTGATCCGAGAATCCGGCTCTTGAACTCGAAATCCACGTCGAAGGTCACTTCGCAGCCCTGCCCCTCCAGGTCGCGGAACCGCCATGTCGAGTTCATGTGCCGGAACGGTCCGTTCAGATACTCCGTATCGATCCGCCGGGTCCCGCGGTCGAGCGTCACGCGGCTGGTGAACCGCTCGCGGAATACCTTGAACGATATCACCAGATCGGCGTCCAGAACTTCTCCGCTCTCCGTTTCGCGCCGAGAGGTGATGCGCGCCGCCGAAATCCACGGGATGAACCTCGGATAGGTCTCGACATCGGCCACGAGATCGAACATCTGATCGGCGCTGTGGGGGAGCTTGCGGGTCTCGTGGTGCTTCGGCATATCTGTCCTGCGATGGGGCCTTACGGGATTTCGGCCGAACATGCCGCGAAATCAAGTGTACCGAAATGTCTGATGCGGCCGGGCCGGGCTACCATATCGAAGAACTCATCTCGGCACGCGCGATCGCCGACCGCATCGTGGCGCTCGCCGGCGAGATCGAGGCGAGTTTCGCGGGAACGGGGCACCTCGTCGTGATCGGCCTGCTTCGCGGCTCCTTCGTCTTCATCGCCGATCTGACCCGCGCGCTCGATCTGCCTCTCGAGATCGATTTCCTCGAAGCCTCCTCCTACGGCAACGCGACGGTCTCGAGCCGCGAAGTCCGAATCCTGAAGGATCTCTCGAGCGAGATCGCGGGGCGCGATGTCCTTGTCGTCGAGGACATCGTGGATACCGGATATACGCTCGATCGCGTGGTCAAGCTCCTCGCCGCGCGGGCTCCGGCCCGGCTGGAGACGATCGCGCTCCTCGACAAGCCGTCGCGCCGCGAGATCGACATCCGGGCGACCTGGACCGGGTTCGAAATACCCGACGAGTTCGTCGTCGGATACGGGATCGACTACGCCCAGAGGAACCGCAATCTCCCTTTCATCGGCAGGGTCATCTTCGACGGATAACGCGGGCGTGATTTTGGTTCGCGGTCCCGGGATGATTGCATCCCTGCAGTATCCCAGATGGAGCCTTTCATGAACCGGACCCTGATCGTCGCATCGCTCATGCTCGCCGCTGCCGCGACCCTTGCGCATTCCCAGGAACACGAAGGTGACGTGCCGCCCGCCGTCGGAGCGCGGCACGGGTTGATGAACAATTTCTCCTTCAATCTTGCCACTCTCGGCGGAATGGCGAAGGGAGAGATCGACTACGACGCGGAAACGGCGCAGAGGGCCGCCGACCGTCTCGCGGTGCTGTCGAGCATCGAGTGGACGGGGTACTGGCCGGAGGGGACGTCGCACGAGGAGGTCGAGAAGTCGCGCGCGCTTCCAGCGATCTGGTCGAACATGGACGACTTCCTTTCCGGATTCGAGGATCTCCACAAGGCGGCGGTCTCCATGCAGGAGGTCGCGGGCGACGGTCAGGACGCGATGGCCGGGCAGATGAAATCGCTCGGTCAAACCTGCGGCGGCTGCCACGAGGATTACCGCATGTCCGACGACGATTGATGCGGACAATCCTTCTGTTCGTCGCCGGGCTCGTCCTAGCGGGCGCGGCGGCGGCCTGGTGGGTGACCGTCCCCCGGCCTCTGGAGGCCGCGGCCTTCGACGGCATGACCGGAGACGCGAACCGCGGCGCAGCCCTCTTCACGCAGGCGGGTTGTGCATCGTGCCACGTCGCGCCGGACGCGGCTAAGGGAGAGGGCGCTCCGGTTCTCTCGGGCGGCCAGGCGTTCAAGACCGCCTACGGAACATTCTACGCGCCGAACATCTCGGCCGGACCGGAGGGCATCGGGGACTGGAGCGACAGCGATGTCGTCTCGGCCCTCGCACGCGGCGTCTCCGCGACCGGAACTCATCTCTATCCGGCGCTCCCCTACACCTCCTACGAGAACGCCGAGCTCCAGAATCTTCTGGACATCTCCGCCCACCTGAGGACCCTTCCGGTCTCGGAGTTGGCCTCCAAGCCGCACGACCTCGCCTTTCCTTTCGGCCTCCGCCGGAGCCTCGGCGCGTGGAAGCTCCTCTACGCGAGTCGCGGCTGGGTGCTGGACAGCCCCGCGGACGACAAGGTTGCCCGCGGTCGCTACCTGGCGGAGGCGCTGTTCCATTGCGGCCAGTGCCACACGCCCCGGACCGCGCTCGGCGGAATGGACCGCGACAAATGGCTGCAGGGCGCGCCCAATCCGAACGGCAAGGGCCGGGTTCCCGGAATCGCGCCGGGCCAGCTCGACTGGTCCGATGCGGATGTCGTCGCGTTTCTCACCACTGGCCTCACGCCGGACTACGACAGCGCCGGCGGCCACATGGTCGCGGTCATAGATCACGTCGCCACCCTTCCCGACGCCGATGTCGACGCGCTCGTCGCCTATTTGCGTGCCGTGCCTCCGGCGGAGTGAACCGGACACGCAATGGTTGACGGTGCCGCCTTCCCGCGGATCGGTCTTGCAAGATCACCCGATCCGTTCCATATGCGCCGGCAAGACGCCAACGCACGCGCCTCTGTCCGCCGGACCAGGTCCGCTCACGTAGCGACGGTAACGTCTCCCATGAAACTAAGGGGCTGATCGCGCCCCGGGTCGCATCGGAGATGACCATGATCGCTTATTCCACCGACCTCGTCGGCCGCCGCTCCGCTCCCTCCCTGGAGGAGGTCGTCTCGACTTATCGGTTCGAGCGTCCAACGCTGGTGATGGACACCGGGCTGGTCGCCGCGAACTACCGTGCGCTGAAGGCCGGCCTCGGCACGGCGCGAATCCACTACGCGGTGAAGGCCAACCCGGCGCGAGAGGTCATCGCCGCCCTAGTGGCGGAGGGCTCCGGCTTCGATGCCGCCTCCCGTTCGGAGATCGAATTGTGCCTGGGCCAGGGCGCCCGCCCGGAGAACATCAGCTTCGGCAACACGATCAAGCGCGAGAGCGACATCGCCTTCGCGCACCGCGCCGGCATTTCGCTCTTCGCCGCCGATGCCGAGGAAGAATTGGAGAAGATCGCCCGCGCCGCGCCGGGCGGGCGCGTCTATATCCGCGTCATCGCCGAGCCCAACGGCGCCGAATGGCCGCTGACCCGGAAGTTCGGCTGCGCACCGGATCGGGTGGGACCGCTCATGGATCACGCCGCCGCGCTGGGTCTGTGGCCCGTCGGCCTGTCGTTCCATGTCGGCAGCCAGACCCGCCACGCCTCCATGTGGTCCGACACGCTCGCCGAGGTCGCGCGCCTCTGGCACCGCCTGCGCGCCGATGGCTATCCGCTGGAACTCCTGAATATCGGCGGCGGCTTCCCTGCCGCCTACGGTGAGGACATCGAGGGGCCGACCAGCTACGCGGCGTCGGTGATGGATCGGGTGCGCGCGCTCTTCGGCCGGGTGCCCGACATCATGGCCGAGCCCGGCCGGGGCATGGTGGCCGATGCCGGAATGATCGCCGCAGAGGTGCTGCTCGTCAGCCGAAAGTCGGACACCGATCTGCATCGCTGGGTCTATCTCGACATCGGCCGGTTCTCGGGCCTCGCCGAAACCGAGGGCGAGGCGATCCGCTACCGGTTCCAGACCTGGCGGGACGGAGACGAGGCCGGACCCTGCATCCTTGCCGGGCCGTCCTGCGATTCGGTCGACGTGCTTTACGAGAAACGGCCGGTGCAGCTTCCACTCTCCCTCCGCGCGGGTGACCGCGTGGTGATCCGGGATTGCGGCGCCTACACGTCGACCTATTCGAGCGTCGGCTTCAACGGCTTCCCGCCGCTCGACGTGCTGGTGATCTGACCGGCGCATCGGCCGGGGCGGCGAGAGGTCAGTCGGTGCTGACGCGCCAGACGGCGTTGCCGACATCGTCGGCGATCAAGAGGGCGCCGTCTCGTGCAACCGCGACTCCGACCGGCCGCCCGCGGGCGTTCCCGTCTCCATCGACGAAGCCCTCGAGGATCGTCTGCGGGCGCCCCGCCGACGCACCCCCAGCGAAGGGAACGAAGACGACGCCATACCCGCTGGCCGGACGCCGGTTCCAGGATCCGTGCAGGCCGACATAGACGCCGCGGCCGAGCCCGAGCCGCGCCCCGTCGGCAAAGGTCACCCCGAGCGGAGCGACATGGGCGCCAAGAGCATAGTCGGGGCGCACACCGGACGATCGGGACGTTCGGACTGGTCCACGCGCGGATCCAGGCGGTCGCCCCAGTACACGAACGGCCAGCCATACCAGGCGCCGGCCTCCGCTCGGGCCAGGTAGTCCGGCACGAGATTGTCCCCGAGTTCGTCGCGCTCGTTCACGACCGTCCAGAGATCGCCGTCGCGGGGTCCACATCCATGCCGACGGGATTGCGCAGACCGCCCGCATAGATCCGTGCGTCCCCCGTTTCCGGGTCGACTTCCCAGATGGCCGCGCGCCCCGCCTCCATGTCGAGCCCGTTCTCGCCGTGATCGCTGTTCGAACCAACCGACACGTAGAGCTTGCCGCCGCGCGCCCCGAGCCCCTTCGTCCAGTGGTGATTGATCGGGTTGCCCGGGAGACGGGTCACGAGGTCGGGCTTGGCCTCGATCCCGGTCTGGCCCGGGCGGAACGGCACCCGCACCAGCGCGTCGGTGCAGGCGACTTAGAGATATCCGCGGAGATAGGCCATGCCGAAGAGCGACGTTAGATCGTCCAGAAGGACCGCGCGGGTCTCGGCGGTGCCGTCCCCATCCGCATCGCGCAGCAGGCTGATCCGGTCGGCGGAGGGTGCGCGCGCCCCGGCGGCGCCCATCACCGCTCGCATGACGAGGTCGCGGGGGCCTGTCGGCGGCGAAGGCTGGGCGTTCGTCTCGGCCACGAGCACGTCGCCGTTCGGCAGCACGTGCAGCCAGCGCGAATGGTCGAGGCCGGTATGATACGGCCTGACGGAGAGGCCCTGCCTCGCGACCGGCGTTTCGCCTACGGCCCATCCCGTTGCGGGCGCAATGTTCACGGTGGGCAGGAGGTGCTGTGCCGGGGCAGGCAGCTGCGGATCGGGGCCCTGAACGACCGAGAGAGGCGCATCCGCCGGATGCCCTCACCCCGCGAGTAGGATCGTGGCTAGGATGAGTTTGCGCATCTCCGGGCCTCCCGCCTCACCTGAAAGAAGACCGGACGGTGTGAAAAGGCCCCGCCGGCAAGTCCGGCAGGGCCATGTTGACGCAGAGACTTCGGATCAGCGCTTGGAGAACTGGAAGCTCCGGCGCGCCTTCGCGCGGCCGTACTTCTTGCGCTCGACGACCCGGCTGTCGCGGGTCAGGAATCCGGCCGCCTTCAGCGGACCGCGCAATGTCGGGTCGTAGAGTTGCAGCGCCTTCGACACGCCGTGCTTCACCGCACCCGCCTGACCGGAAAGACCACCGCCCTTGACGGTCGCCATCACGTCGAACTGGCCCTCGACACTGGCCACCGAGAACGGCTGCTTAAGAATCATCTGCAGAACCGGCCGGGCGAAGTAAGTGTTCACGTCCTTTCCGTTGACGACGACCTTCCCGGATCCCGGCTTGATCCAGACGCGCGCGGTCGCATCCTTCCTCCGGCCCGTCGCGTAAGACCGCCCGAACTCGTCGCGGACCGGCTCGCGCGGCGCTTCCGGCTCGGTTCCGGCGACAGCCTGGTTCAGTTCTTCGAGCGAGGAGACTTGTTCAGCCATCAGACGGCCTCCCTGGTGTTCTTCTTGTTCATCGATTTCACGTCCAGGACGGTCGGCTGCTGGGCGTCGTGCGGGTGCTCGGCACCGGCATAAACCCGAAGATTGGTCATCTGCTGGCGCGAGAGCGGTCCGCCCGGCAGCATGCGCTTGACGGCCTGCATGACCACCCGTTCGGGATGGGCGCCTTCGAGGATTTCCTGGGTGGTGCGGGACTTGATGCCGCCCGGATACCCGGTGTGCCAGTAATTCGGCTTCTGCCGCTTCTTGCCGGTCAGCTGAACCTTCTCGGCGTTGATGACGATGACGTTGTCGCCCATGTCCATGGACGGCGTGAAGGTCGGCTTGTGCTTGCCGCGCAGGCGCATGGCGACGATCGAGGCGAGCCGGCCGAGAACGACGCCCTCCGCGTCGATCACGACCCAGTGCTTGTCGATATCCGCCGGGGTAGCGGTAAAGGTTTTCATCTCGGGTCCTGTCTGTTTCGAACGCCGCGGACACGCGCCGTCCGGTCATGTCGGGATGCGCGGTTTCTACCGACAGACCCGTCGCAGTCAATGCCGAGAAAGAGGTTTTATCCGCCTTTTTCCAATTACTTGCTATTATGGTATAATGATACCCCAAATCTCGACGGCCATTCGCGCAGCGGTTCGGCATCGGGAGCGCCAATTCGGAATTCTTCTCTTGCATGGCGGGGTCTCGGGCATTAGGTCCCCTTCACGAGCGGGGACGATCCCAACTTCGGGCCGCTGGAGCCCGGGGGGGCGCTAAGGACCCACCACATCAATCTACTGGCTGAAAGGGGGGGTCCCATGGACGGAACCAACCTCTTCCAACTGGGGATCGGTCTGGAGACAGGCGCCCAAGCGGAAGATTCCACCGCACGCGATATCTTTGCCGATGATCGCGACGACCATTTCATCCGCGAGCAGGGACGCGTCTTTGCCGGCCGGCACCTCATTATCGAGGTTGTCGAAGGCCACGGGCTCGACGACGAGGATCGGATCCAGCAGGCGTTCCGCGATTGCGTCGAGACCTGCGGCGCGACGCTGCTTCACATCCACACGCACAAATTCTCGCCTCAGGGCGTGTCGGGCGTGGCCGTGCTCGCTGAAAGCCACATCTCGGTCCACACTTGGCCCGAGATCGGCTACGGGGCGTTCGACGTCTTCATGTGCGGAGATGCGCGGCCGTGGCTGGCCGTCGATGTCCTGAAGAGAGCCTTCGGCACGGCGGACGTGCGGGTGAAGGAACTCCTGAGGGGGGACGGAGTCGTCGCCGAGGCTGCGGCGGCCTGAAAGGTTCCGCGCCTTCCCTTGTCATCCCGCGATCGGGCTCAGCACAGGTCGGGCGCGGATTTCCATCCTCTTGGCGATGATCCTCACTCTGGGCATCGACAGCGCGAGCTTCGCACGGCTGACACCCCTGCGGGAGCGTCACTTTCCTGCGCGGCGAAACTTAATTCCGATCCATGTCTCGCTGTTCCAGCAGCTCCCGGAAGACCACCTCCTGCAAATCATGGGCGACCTCGCCGATGTCGCCCGGACACTCCCTCTCCTGCCCTTCGACGCCACCGGCATCATGGATCTGGGCGGTGGCGCGGCGATCGACATCTTCTGTCCCCCGGCGGGTCGGCTTCAGGCCGATCTGCGGCGCAGATGGTCCGACATCCTGACCCCTGGCGACGACCGCGAGCGCAGGCTTCGCGTGACGATACAGAACAAGGTTCCTCGCGCGGCCGGGCGGGCGACGCAGGAACGGTTCCGTGCCGGCTTCCGACCCTGGGGGGGTGTTCGACCGCGCTCTCCTCTGGCATTACCGCGGCGGCCCCTGGGAAGGGGCCGGCACATTTCCCTTCCGCGGTGAGATCCGATGACCGACATGACCGGCTGGAGCGTCGAACGGCTCCACGAGGATCTGGCCCAGGCCCTCCGGGTCGAGCGCGTCCTCTACGACAACCGAAGCGACCATCAGCGCATCGTCGTCTTCGAGAATGCGGCCTTCGGCCGTGTTCTCACGCTCGACGGCGTGGTGCAGGTGACCGAACGGGACAACTTCATCTATCACGAGATGCTGACCCACGTTCCGATGGTCGCGCACGGGGAGGCGACCCGCGTGCTGATCATCGGCGGCGGCGACGGCGGGATGGCGCGGGAGGCGCTGCGGCATCCGGTCGAGCGGGTCACGATGGTTGAGATCGATGCCGGCGTGGTGGAATTCTCCAAGCGGTACCTTCCCATGATCTCGGACGGTGCCTTCGAGGATCCGCGCCTCGATCTTCGGATCGCGGACGGCGCCGAATTCGTCCGCGGGCAGGAGGCCGCCTACGACGTGATCATCGTCGACTCGACCGATCCGGTCGGTCCCGGCGAGGTTCTCTTTAGCGAGCACTTCTACGGACAGTGCAGACGGGCTCTGCGCGAAGGCGGAATCATCGTGACGCAGAACGGCGTGCCGTTCGTGCAGGGCGGTGAACTGACCGGAACGATGCGGGCGTTCCAGTCGCTGTTCAGCGACGCCACTGCCTTCATCGCGCCGGTCCCGACCTACCAGGGCGGATTCATGGCCTTCGGCTGGGGAAGCGACGGCGCGTCGCGGACCGCCCCCCTCGAGACGGTGCGTGCCCGGATCGCGGATATCGGCCTCGAGGGCCGCTACTACAACGCGGAAATCCATCAGGCGGCATTCGCGCTGCCCGGCTATGTCCGCGACCTCATTCCTCCTCCATGAGCTCGACGATCACGAGCTGCCGTTCCGCCGCCCCCCGGGCATGGTCGAGCGCCGTCTGGTACTCGACCGAATTGTAGCACGCCTCGGCGCGTTCGAGGCTCGCGAACCGCGCCACGACGTTGCGCGGCCGGTCCGGTCCCTCGAGCTGCAGGTAGCGGCCGCCCGAGCCAAGAACTTTCCCCCGTGCGTCACAATGGCCTCATACCAGCGGCATCATTCGCTGACCTGCGCCCAGTTACGCGAGGTGATGGAGGCGACGCGTTCCGGGGTTGCGATGAGTGCGTTCCAGGCATCGCAGCAGGCGGCGACGATGGTTTCGTAGCTGTCGAACACGCGGTTCGCGAGGCGGTTCTGGCGGAGGAACTGCCAGATGTTTTCGACCGGGTTCAGCTCCGGGCTGTAGGGCGGCAGTGTCAGCAAGGTGATGTTCGCCGGCACGGCGAGGTCCCTGGAACTGTGCCAGCCGGCGTCGTCGAGGACGAGGATGGCGTGTGCGCCGGGCGAAACGTGCCGGCCGATCTCGGCGAGGTGCGCGCTCATCGCGTCCGTGTTCGCATAGGGCATGACGAGGGCAGCGCCGGTCGCGCGGGCGGGACAGATCGCCCCGAAGATGCAGGCCCAGGCGTAGCGGCAGTCCTTCGGGGCCGACGCGCGCGTCCCCTTGCGCGCCCGTCGAACATGTATGCTCGACCGTGTCAGCGTCCCCTGCTGGCCGACGCGCGCGTCCGCCATGGGCCTCGGACAGATGGCGGCACCTGGCGAACTCCTGGAACCACACCTCGACGGGCTTGTCCTTCGCCGCGTCAGGCAGCGCCGCGCAGGCCAGTTCGGCGAAGTTTATGGAATGGCCCGCCCCTCCTGGAACGCATCGAATAGGATGCTGACGTCAAAATGGAGAAGGAGCGAGCTATGACGATCATGGTCCTCGGCATCGATTTGGGCAAGAACAGCTGCTCTCTGGCGGGATTGGATGAGAATGGCAGTGTTGTGCTGCGCCGTCGCATGCGGCCGAACACGATCGCGTCCTTTGCGTCGAAGCTTCCGGCCTGCACGATCGCGATGGAGGCGTGCTGCGGCGCTCATCATATGGGCCGGTTGCTCCCGGCGCAGGGCCACGCGGTCCGATTGATGTCGCCGGAATATGTCGGGCCTTACGTAAAGGCTCAGAAGAACGACGAGCGGGATGCGGAAGCCATCGCGGAAGCCGCGACGCGCCCGACAATGCGCTTTGTCGAGCTCAAATCCCAGGATCAGCTCGACATGCAGTCGCTTCACCGGGTGCGGTCACGCCTTGTCGGGACGCGCACGAACCTCATCAATCAGCTACGCGCCATTCTGCTCGAGCGCGGCGTGACCATCGCCCGGGGACGCCGCAAACTGGAGCGGAGCATCGATGCGCTGATCGCCGACCCCGAGTTCATGCCTGACAGCCGCATCCGTCGTCTCATTGTCGAGCTGCGTGAGGAGTGGGCGGTACTTGACGGCCGTATTGGCGCCCTCGACCGGGAATTCGTCGAACACGCCCGGATCGACGAGGCGAGCCGCCGTCTGGTCACGATCCCCGGGATCGGCGCCTTGAACGCCACGGCCCTCGTCGCCGCCATAGGCGATGGGGCGGCTTTCGCGCGCGGGCGTGATCTTGGCGCTTGGCTCGGCCTCGTTCCGCGGCAACATACGACCGGCGGCAAGCCAAGGCTTCTGGGGATCACCAAGCGCGGCGACAAATATCTGCGCACGTTGCTGATCCACGGCGCCAGAGCGGCCTTGCCGTCTCTCGCCGAGAGCCAGACGCCTTTGGGCGATTGGCTGCGCGGCTTGCTGGCCAGGCGACATCGCAACACCGTTGTCGTGGCGCTCGCCAACAAACTCGCTCGCATCGCCTGGGCGACGTTGCGCAAGGGCGTCGCGTTCGAGGCAGATCGGCCGACGGCGGCCTCAAGCAATTGGTCCTCAGCCTCCGCAAGCTGAACGACCTCACGATGTCTGCGGGAGGACTTTGAAAGATGGCCTGACGGTTTACCGGCGTTTCGAAAGCCTGGTTAAAAAGATGGCGCGATGACGCCGTGAAGTTTATGAGGCTCGGGACGCGCGGATCTCCATCTTGGCGACGGCGACCATTCCGATACGCCGTATACGTTGATGCAGACCTGTCAGACGCCGCCGGAAATAAAGCTCTTGCAGACGGGGCGGGCCATCCGTTTTTATATAGCTCTCGGGCTTCCGGATCGCTCTGGGGATGACGCGGCCGCGCCGACAGCTTTGCGAAACCGAGCCGGCGGAGGATCGAACCCATCGTCCGCTCCGCCACGCGGAGGCCGAAGCGCCGCTCGACGACGTGGCAGAGGTCGATGCGCCGCCAGCGGATCACCCGGTCCGCCTCCGGGTCAGGCCCCGCCTCGACGAGCTCCGCCAACTCGCCCATCTGCTCCGCACTGAGCATCGGCGTCCGCCCCGGGAGGGAGCGGTTGACCAGCCCGGCCAGGCCCTCCTCGTTGTAGCGATGGACCCGTCGAACGCATGCGTTCGACCGCAGCGTCTGCCGGTCCATCCCGCAGCTCTCGCGCCGCCTCAGTCCGGCTCCGCCCGTCGAGCACGAACGCCAGCGCCAGCATCCGACGAGACGCCTTCGCATCCTTCGCCCGCGCAGCTTCGCGCCGCAACTCCGACGCCGACAGCTCTCTTCGCGTGATTTCCACCGCCATGCTGATCCTCCCCAACCTCGGAGGCGAGTGAATCAGCAATCCGGTCCCAAGGGAACCTCCTCAGAGCCAGTGCCTGACGCCGCTGGTATTAAGTGGCGAGCTGGGCATACCGGCCATATGCCCCCTCGTCCATCACCCTCACATGCGCGATCCAGAGCGCCGGCATCTCACGCCTCCCTCAGCACGGCCTCCGCGGCAGCGATCGCGCCTTCCGCGTTATCGGCATCCTTCGCCCCGCCCTGCGCCATGTCCGGACGCCCGCCGCCGCCCTTGCCGCCCAGCTCACCGACAGCAGCGCGGACGAGATCAACAGCCGAGATCTTCGCTGTCAGGTCGTTCGTCACGCCGGCGGCAACGGCGGCCTTCTCGCCCGCATCCGCGATCAGCAGGATGGCTCCGGATCCCAGCCGGCTTTTCTGAGCATCGATCAGGGCAGGCAGATCCTTGCCGACCACGCCGGTCAGGACCTGCGCGAGGAACGGCACGCCGTTGACGTCTCGGGCTGCGGCTCCCGACGCCCCTCCCGCGCCCATCGCGAGGTCGCGCCGAAGTTGAGCCAGTTCGGCTTCCAGCGTGCGGCGCTCCTCGACGAGCGCGCGCACGCGATGCGGAAGATCGGCCGGTGCGGATTTGAGGATCGCCGCCGCCTCGGCCCCCCGCCGCGCCTCGGTCACGAGATGGTCGAGCGCCGCCTGCCCCGTCACGGCCTCGACCCGGCGGACGCCCGCGGACGAGGCCGCATCTGCCGTCAGGACGCAGAGACCGATCTCGCCCGTGCGCGCCACGTGCGTGCCGCCGCAGAGTTCGATGGACCAGGTGTTGTGATCCGGCCCCTTTCCCGGTCTCGGCGACGCCCATCGACACGACGCGGACCTCGTCGCCATACTTCTCGCCGAAGAGCGCCTGGGCACCCAGTTCGCGCGCCGTGTCAGGGTCCATGATCCGGGTCTCGACGGCCTCGTCCTGCCGAATGAAATGGTTGATCCGGTTCTGAGTTTGCAGCGATTTCTTCGGCCGACAGGGCCTCCTGATGGCTGAAATCGAAGCGCAGCCGCTCTCCGTCGTTCAGCGAGCCGCGCTGCGCGACATGGGGGCCGAGCACCTCCCGCAAGGCCTCGTTCAGCAGATGCGTGGCGGAGTGATTCGCGCGGATTCTCTGGCGCCTGTCTCCATCGACCCTGAGCCGCGCGGCCTCGCCTTCCCGCAGCGTCCCCTTCGTGACCCGACCGATATGCAGGAAGATTCCGGCAACCTTCTTGGTGTCGGTGACCTCGACCGTCCCACCAGACGTCTCGATCGTGCCCGTATCGCCGACCTGACCGCCGGCTTCCGCGTAGAACGGCGTCTGGTTGACGGCGAGAGACATGTCCGCGCCTTCCGCGGCGGTCTTCACCCGTTCGGTGCCGGACGCGAGAGCGATGATCTCAGCCTCAGCCTCGAGGTGCTCGTAGCCGAGAAACTCCGTCGGACCGCGCTCTTCGGCGACGTCGAACCAGATCGCCGCGTCGGCCTGCTCGCCCGACCCGGCCCAGCTCGCCCGCGCCTTGGCCTTCTGCGCCGCCATGGCGCTCTCGAAGCCTTCGGTATTAACGCCGCGACCGCGCTCCCGCAGGGCGTCCTGGGTCAGATCGAGGGGAAAACCGTAGGTGTCGTAGAGCCTGAACGCGGTTTCACCCGCGAGGTCCGCGCCTTCCGGAAGCCGCGCCACCTCATCGTCCAGCATCCGCAGCCCCCGGTCGAGCGTGCGGCGGAACCGCGTCTCCTCGGCGAGAAGCGTGTCCTCGATCATCCGCTGGCCCTGGCCAAGCTCCGGATAGGCCTGGCCCATCTGCCGGACGAGTTCGGGCACTAGCCTGTGCATGACCGGCTCTTCCGTACCGAGCTGGTGCGCGTGGCGCATGGCCCGCCTCATGATCCGGCGCAGGACGTAACCGCGCCCCTCGTTCGAGGGCAGCACCCCGTCCGCGATCAGGAACGAGGTCGAGCGCAGATGATCGGCGATGACCCGGTGGTGCACGTTGCCCGGCCCGTCCGGGTCGGTGCCCGTCGCTGCCGCGCTCGCCTCGATCAGCGCCCGGAGGAGATCGGTGTCGTAATTGTCGTGCCTGCCTTGGAGGAGCGCGCCGATCCGCTCGAGGCCCATACCCGTGTCGATGGACTTCGCGTCCAGCTCGCGCCGGGCGCCGTCGGCGAACTGCTCGAATTCCATGAAGACAAGGTTCCAGATCTCGATGAACCTGTCGCCGTCCTCCTCGGGGCTGCCCGGCGGGCCGCCCGGGATGTGCGGCCCGTGATCGTAGAAGATCTCCGTGCAAGGCCCGCAAGGACCGGTCGGCCCCGCGGACCAGAAATTGTCGTCGGTCGCGATCCGGATGATCCGCTCGTCGGGCAGTCCGGCGGTCATCTTCCAGATCGCCGCGGCCTCCTCGTCGGTATGGTAGACCGTGACCAGGAGTTGCCCGGGATCTATCCCGAACTCCTCCGTCAGCAGTCCCCATGCGAGCGGAATCGCCCGCTCCTTGAAGTAGTCTCCGAACGAGAAGTTGCCGAGCATCTCGAAGAAAGTGTGGTGCCGCGCCGTGTAGCCGACATTGTCGAGGTCGTTGTGCTTGCCCCCCGCGCGCACGCATTTCTGCGCCGTGGTCGCCCGCTTGTAGCTTCGCGTCTCGACTCCGGTGAAGAGCGTCTTGAACTGGACCATTCCCGCAGCGGTGAACATCAGCGTCGGATCGTTCCGGGGCACGAGCGACGAACTCGGCACGACCTCGTGCCCGTGCCGCGCGAAGTAGTCGAGGAAGGTGGAGCGGATTTCGTTGAGGGAGGGCATGGCTTTGCACGCTGGCTTCGGAAGTCGGTCTCGTTTAGCGGCGAGAGCATCGACTGTCCACCAGAGGCCCGTCCCGTTCCGCCCGGAAGAAGACACCGGTTTCCGAGGGTTTCGTGATAGGATTCCCGTCGCGGCGGAAGCGCCGCGCTCCGATCCGAGATCCGGAGACGATCGCAGACGGGAGGTCAGTCATGAAATTCGAGACGTTGATATTGCTTTCTTTGTGTATGGGTGCCGGCGCCGCCCGCGCCGCCGAGCAGACGCTGCCGTTCAGGCTGGTGGTTCAGCATGTGGAGCGCAGCACTCACGAGGGTCCCAATGTCGAGGGGTTCTCGATTTCTGCCAACAAGTCGGTCGTCTCCCGGTGTACGGTTTTCTGAGACAGCGATTTGGGTGAAAGCGGCTCCATCGAGGAGGAGCCATGACGGACGATCGAGGGAAGAAGGCGGGCTTGCCGGAGCGCGCCCATCACGCTGGCGAGGACAAGCCCGCCGCACCGCGTCAGCGGCGCATGTCGGCCAGGAAGAAGCAGGAAGCGGTGCTGCGGATCTTGCGCGGCGAGGATCTGGAAGTGGTCAGCCGCGAGGTCGGCACCACCGCCGCGGATCTCAGTGCATGGCGTGACGGCTTTCTGGAGGCCGGCGCGGCGTCGCTGAAGAGCCGTCCGGAGACCGACCAGGGTCGAGAGCTGAAGGCGATGCGGGAGAAGATCGGCGAGATGACGATGGCCAACGAGCTGCTCGAGGCCAAGATCGACCGCCTGGAGGCCGGCGTCCCTTTTCGGCTGCGGAGATCGAAGCGATGAGCCAGGCCTTCTCGATCTCCGTGAGGCGCCGCTACGGTCTGGCCCGGCTGTGTCTGTACTGGCGCGTCAGTCGGGCGACGCTTCACCGGCATCTGAGCGCCGCGAACCGGCCGGACGCACCGCGACGCCGTCGGGGACCGCAGGGGGCAATGCCCGATGCCGATCTGGCGGAGCGCATCCGTTCGCTGCTCGCCGGCAGCCCCTTCCACGGCGAAGGGTATCGCAAGGTTTGGGCGCGGCTGCGCTATGCGGGCCTGCGCACCAGCCCCCGCCGGGTGCTGCGCGTCATGCGCGAGCACAATCTGCTGGCGCATCAGCGGGCGGGATCGCCAAGGGGGCCGCGGGCCCATGACGGAACCATCACCACGTTGCACGTAGATACGATGTGGGGGACCGATATGACCGCCGTGGCCACCGGCGAAGGCCAGGCCGCCGTGTTCATCGCTGTCGATCATTGCTCGGCGGAGTGCATGGGCATCCACGCCAGCGCCTCGGCCAGTCGCCACGAGGCGCTGGAGCCGATCCGACAGGGTGTTCGCCGCAGCTTCGGCGCGTTCGGCAAGGATGTCGCGACGGGGCTGAAGATCCGCCACGATCACGGCAGCCAGTACATGAGCCGGGACTTCCAGCGCGAGATCCGTTTCCTCGGCGCCGCGAGCTCCCCGGCCTTCGTACGTGCGCCCGAGGGAAACGGCTGTGCCGAGCGGTTCATCCGGACCCTGAAGGAAAACCTGCTCTGGGTGCGCTGGTTCGAGACGATCGAGGAGCTGCGACAGGCGCTGCTCGTCTTCCAGCGCACCTACAACGAGGGCTGGCTGATCGAACGACACGGCCACCGTCCACCCGCCGCCATCAGAGAAGAGCAGACCGTGATCAACAGAGAGGCCGCCTAAGCCCAGTTTGCTGTCTCAAAACCGTGGACCGGTACAGTCGGCGTCGCGGTTTTCGACGACGGTCGAATTGCCTCGAAGAAGTTCGTCTGGCTGTCCTATTTGGGCGAGAATGCGCCGGACCGAGAGCCGGGCTACTCCAACTACGTCTTCGCGAACGGCGATTCCCTGCAGGTGGCGTTCATGTCCGGCCCGGACGAGGCGTCCGGAGACTACACCGTCGAGTATGACATCCGCTCGGGGACCGGCGCCTACGCCGGCGCCCGGGGGACCGGTCATCTCGTCCTGCAACCGTCCGAATGGGGCGAGGACGCCGCGTTGTTCGAGGGGTCCTTCACCGTTCAGACACCGGACTGACAGAGGCCACGCCGGCCGGGTCCGCAGCCCGGGGGCCGCGGACCCGGGCGGACAGGCGCCGTCACTCCATCACCGCCTCGTCGTCGGCCGCCCCGTCGAAGTCGAGCCCGTGACTGGCGCGGATTTTGTCCTCGATCTCGAGTGCCACGGAGGGGTTCCCGCGGAGGAAGGATTTCGCGTTCTCCCGGCCCTGCCCGATCCGCTCGTCGCCGTAGGAGAACCACGACCCCGCCTTCTCCACCACGCCGGCCTTCACGCCGAGATCGAGGAGCTCGCCGGTCTTTGAGATCCCCTCGCCGTACATGATGTCGAACTCGACCTGCTTGAAGGGCGGCGAAACCTTGTTCTTCACCACCTTCACGCGGGTCTGGTTTCCCACCACCTCGTCGCGATCCTTGATTGATCCGATCCGCCGGATGTCGAGCCGGACCGAGGAATAGAACTTCAGGGCGTTGCCGCCCGTGGTCGTCTCGGGACTCCCGAACATGACGCCGATCTTCATCCGGATCTGGTTGATGAAGACGACGGTGCAGCCGGACCGGTGGATCGAACCCGTGAGCTTCCGCATCGCCTGGCTCATCAGGCGGGCGTGAACGCCGACGGAGCTGTCGCCCATGTCGCCTTCGAGCTCGCTCTTCGGCGTCAGCGCGGCGACCGAATCGACCACGACCATGCTGACGGCGCCCGAGCGTACCAGCGTGTCTGTGATCTCGAGCGCCTGCTCGCCGGTGTCGGGCTGCGAGATCAGCAGTTCGTCGAGATTTACGCCGAGCTTGCGGGCATATTGCGGGTCGAGCGCATGCTCGGCATCGACGAAGGCGCAGACGCCGCCCTTCTTCTGTTCCTCGGCGACGCAGTGGAGCGTCAGCGTCGTCTTGCCGGAGCTCTCGGGTCCGTAGATTTCCACGACCCGACCCTTGGGCAGGCCCCCGATACCGAGCGCGATATCGAGCCCCAGAGAGCCCGTCGACGTCGCCTCGATGTCGGGCACGGGATTTTCGCCCCCGAGCTTCATGATCGAGCCCTTGCCGAACTGCCGCTCGATCTGCGCGAGCGCCGAGTTGAGGGCCTTCTGCTTGTCCGCGTTTCGCTTGTCCGCCATGTCGAGAATATTTGCCACGCTCAAGGTCGAGTTCCTTATTTCATCTCAGCCGAACACCGGCAATGACCGGATCGTTCGCGTTACGTTCCGAGACTGACAATGCGGCCAAAGCAAGAACACTTCAAGGTCGAGTTGAACCCGGGGCCGGAGATCGCATCAGGGCCGCGACATTTTCGAGGCCACCATGGAGATCAAATCCGCCAGTGAGAACGGTTTGGGCAGGAAGCTCGCCTCGGGAACACGCGCGTGCTGCTCGGAGAAACTCTCGACGGCGTAGCCGGACATGAAGATCACGGCGGTTTCCGGCCGCGCCTCGAGAGCCTCCAGAACCCAGGACAATCCGTCGCGACCGGGCATGATCACGTCGGTCAGGAAAACGTCGACGATCAGGGACTCGTCCTGCAGAATGTCGAGCGCACGCTCGGCGTCCTCGGCCTCGATGACGGTGTAGCCCTTCAATCCGAGGGCGCGGGCCGCGAAGGCGCGGACGGATGATTCGTCCTCCACCAGGAGCACGACGCCCGGCTGCGCCTCCGGTTGCGGCGCCGTCTCTTCCGCCACCTCCGCTTCGACCGTCTCCTCGTGGTCGAGGGCTGGGAAGTAGAGAAGGAAGGTCGTCCCGGCGCCGGCCGTGCTGTCGGCGAAGATGTATCCGCCCGACTGCTTGACGATTCCGTAGGCGGTGGAGAGACCAAGGCCCGTTCCCTCGCCTGGTCGCTTGGTCGTGTAGAACGGCTCGAAGATCTTGTCGATCCGGTCCGGCGGGATGCCCGTCCCCTGGTCGGTCACGCGCACGACCACATAGCTGCCCGCCGGAACCTCGACGCGATTGCGCGAGAGCGGTGCCGCTAGCTTCTCCATGTCCGTCTCGATCCTGATCTCGCCGCCGTCGGGCATCGCGTCCCGCGCGTTGACGACCAGGTTCATGATCACCTGCTCGAATTGCTGTCGGTCGGCCCGGACCTTCTTGAGATCCTGACGGTGATGGAAGCTCAGCGTCACCCGCTCCCCCACGAGCCGATCGAGCAGGTGGGTCAGTTCGGAGAGCGAGGCCCTGAGATCGATCTGCTCCGGTCGCAGGTTCTGCTTTCGCGAATAGGCCAGCAACTGGCGAACGAGGCCGGCGGCGCGGTTGGCGTTCTGGTTGATCTGGTCGAGATCGGAGAAATCCGGATCGCCCGGATCGTGGCGCAGGAGCAGAAGGTCGCAATGGCCGGTGATCGCAGTGAGGAGGTTGTTGAAATCGTGGGCGACGCCGCCCGCCAGCTGCCCGATCGCTTCCATCTTCTGGCTCTGGACGAACTGCGCCTCGAGGGTCTTCAACTCCGTCGCATCGTTCATGACGCCCATCAGCCGCGTTCCGCCGGGCCGGGCGATCGTGTCTAGCGTAATCTGGACGAAGGTGTCTTCCTCGGGACGGACGGCGCGAACGACTTCGGGCTTCTGGATCGTCCGTCCGAGGAAGGCGTCGTCCACCCAGTCGGAGACTGGGCGTCCAAGCCCCTCGACGAGCCGGTAGAGTTCGACCCGTTCCTCCTCGTCGATTCGCAGGAGCTGGCGCGCGGCCGAATTGGCCACGGAGACGATGCCCCCCTCCTCGATCTCGATCAGCGGCACCGGAAGAGCGTCGAAGTCAAGCGTCGAGTTGCGTTCGAGCAAGGTGCCCACCTCCCGTTCGATCGGCATCTGGATCTGCCACAGCAGGTTCGAACCGTCCACGCGGCGAACGGAAAGACGGGTATCGGTGGCCGCGCGGATTCTGGCGGGTCGCCCGGCCCCTGGAGAGCGCGCGACGCCGCAACTGCTCCATGACCTCCTCCGGATCGGCGAGGGTCTCGGTGAGGCTGGCGAGCAGTCCCTCGCTGCCGGACCGGTTCTCCCAGACAACCCGTCCCTGTCCATCGGTCAGGATCGTCGGACGAACATCGCCGGCGGTACAGGCCGCGAGGGCTGCACGGATGCCAGCGCCCTGCAGACGCCTCCGCGTCCCCACGACGAAGAGCGCCACCGCGAGCGTTGCCAGCGTTCCCGCGGCGGCGCCGAGGATCACCGTGATGGTCATGTTCGGCAGAAGAGCGGCTAAGAGTCCTGCGAGCGCCGCCAAACCCGATAGCCGCAAGGCGCCGCCGTCATGCCCGGCCGCCGCTTCTCCGGGCGAGGTGCGTATCTCCGTCACGGATCATAGTCCCGGCTTTTGTACGTCTCCTTCTTCAGTCCGCTGTTTCGGTAAACGGAGGATTAACGCGATCGCCCGGTCAGGGTCGCCGGAGAAGCGCACAATAGAACCCGTCGCCGCCTTCGAGGGGACCGAACCGCCGCTCCGAGTTCGCGGGCGACGTTCCGCCGTTCGACGAATGCGTCGATCTGGTCCGCGTTCTCCCGGCGGAGGAGCGAACACGTCACATAGGCGAGACATCCGCCTGGGGCGACGTGGCACAGGGCGGCGTCGAGGACCTCCCGCTGTGTTTCGGCAAGCCGGTCGAGCCCCGCCGGCGTCAACCGGATCTTGCCCTCGGGACTGCGACGCCAGGCCCCGCTCCCGGAACAGGGCGCATCGACCAGCACCAGATCATAAGGTGTCTCCGCGGCGAGCTCGGTCTCCGTCCGCAGCCCGATCTCGATCCCTGCCCGTTCCGCGCGGACGGGCAGGTCGCGCAGCCGCCGCGGCGCGGCGTCGTGGGCGTGGTAGACCGCCCGATGCCGCGCTGCCATGGCGATCGCCTTTCCGCCTCCTCCGGCGCAGAAATCCAGAATGCGGCTCCGGCCCGCGAGCGGCAGGAGATCGACGACCGCCTGGCTCGCCGCATCCTGCAATTCCACCAATCCGGCGCGATAAGCTCGGGTGGTCTGTACCCTTCGCGGATTCGCCATCACCTCGAGCGCGCTCGGCGAAAGCGGATGCGGTCGGCAGTCGATCCCCTCTCCGGCGAGCTCGGCGACCACCTCCTCCCGGCCCACGTGGGCGAGGTTCGCGCGAAGAAAGACCGGAGCCCGGCTGCGCAGTGTCTCGAGCACCGCATTCCGTTCCGCGCCAAGGCTGCGGTCGAGTTCCGGCACGAGCCAGGGCGGGACGTCGAGCCGGTCGAACTCGTCCGGGTGTCCCGCCACAGCGCGCTCCGCCGGCGACAGCCGCGCCGGCGCATACCCCTCTCCGGTGAAGAACAGATCGAGGTCCGATCCGCGGTCGCGGAAAAGGCCGATCATCCGGGCGCGACCGTCGGTGCCTCCGCCCCACACCGCCGAGGACCACCACCGCCGCAGCGCGTCGAAAACGTGATTCCGGACGGCGGCCCGGTCGGAAGATCCGGCATGCCGCGACCGTCGGGCCCAGCGCGTCAGGACCGCCTCGGCCTCCTCTCCGCCGACGATCCTGTCGAGCGCCTCGATGGCGGCCTGGACCCGCGCGCCCGGTGTCACCGCTCAACCCATTCGATAGTTCGGCGATTCCCGGACGATCTGGACGTCGTGGACGTGGCTTTCTTTGAGGCCCGCATTGGTGATCCGGACGAACTCGCAGTTCCTCCGCATCTCCTCGACCGTGGCGCAGCCGGTATATCCCATCGCCGCACGCAGGCCGCCGACGAGCTGGTGAATCACCGCCGCCGCCGCGCCCTTGTAAGGCACCTGCCCCTCGATGCCTTCGGGCACGAGCTTGTCGGAGGCGGCATCCTTCTGGAAGTAGCGGTCCGCGGACCCCCGCGCCATCGCGCCGAGGGAGCCCATTCCACGATAGGTCTTGAAGCTGCGCCCCTGGTAGAGGATCACCTCGCCGGGGCTCTCCTCGGTTCCGGCGAGCATCGATCCCACCATCGCGCAGGAGGCCCCTGCCGCGATCGCCTTGGCGAAGTCACCGGAAAACTTGATTCCGCCATCGGCGATCACCGGCACGTCGCCGGCGGCGTCGGCCGTCTGCATGATCGCGGTGAGCTGCGGCACGCCCACGCCAGCCACCATCCGCGTGGTGCAGATCGAGCCCGGCCCGATCCCGACCTTCACGGCATCCGCGCCAGCATCGATCAGCGCCCGGGCGCCCTCCGCCGTCGCCACGTTGCCGGCGATGATCTGAACCTCGTTCGATATTCGCTTCGCCCGCACGACCGCCTCCGCGACGCCCGCGGAATGGCCGTGAGCCGTGTCGATCACCACGATGTCGACGCCCGCATCGACAAGCGCCTCGGATTCTCTCGAACCCCGCATCGCCGACCGTCGACGCGGCGGCGACGCGCAGACGGCCGAGCCGGTCCTTGCAGGCCGCGGGGTTCAGGACCGCCTGCTCGGTGTCCTTCAGTGTCAGAAGACCGGTGAGCTTTCCTTGGGCGTCGGTCACGAGGAGCTTCTCGATCCGCCGGGCCTTCATGAGGTTCTTCGCCTGTTCGAGATCGGCCGGCTCGGTGAGAAGCGCGAGCCGCTCGCTCGTCATCATCGCGCTCACCGGTGTCTTCTCGTCCGAAGCGAATCGCATGTCGCGATTCGTCACGATGCCGAGCACCCGCCCCGTCTCGTCGACGACCGGAAAACCCGTGACCCGGAACCGCTCCTGCAGCGCCTTCGCATCCGCAAGCGTCTGGTCGGGTCGGAGAGTGATCGGCTTGTAGACCACGCCGCTCTCGAACCGCTTCACCCGCCGGACCTCGTCGCTCTGCTCCTGGACGTCGAGATTGCGGTGGATGACGCCGATCCCCCCTGCCTGGGCCATGGCGATCGCCATGCGGGCCTCCGTCACCGTGTCCATCGCCGAACTCAGCAGCGGCACGTTGAGCGAAATGTCTCGGGTCGCCCGGGTTCGCGTGTCGGCGGTGGAGGGCAGAACATTCGAGGCGGCCGGCTGCAAGAGCACGTCGTCGAAGGTGTAGGCCTCGCGAATCTCCATCGGGGTCTCCTCGGATGGCATCGTCAGGCCCCTCGCTATTTCACGCCCTCCGCGTGAAGGAAAGCCCCTGCTGCGTCGCAGCGCGCGCTGTCTTGTCGCCTCTCCCGTCGCGTCCTGGGGCGGGCCGATTAACCCATCCGGCCTTTTCATCGCGGCCGAATCACTTATGGTCGAACCGATAGCGAACATCAGCAGGACGACATGGCCCGCACCATCGACTACGGAAACCTGATGCATGCCGCCATGCGCGGCCTGATCCGCAAGGTTCTCTCCGATGTCCAGGAGCAGGGCCTGCCGGGCGACCACCATTTCTTCATCACCTTCGACACAATGCATCCGGACGTCGAGATCGCCGACTGGCTTTCGGACCGCTATCCGGGCGAGATGACGGTGGTGATGCAGCACTGGTACGATGGCCTCAACGTGACCGAGGACGGCTTTGCCGTGACGCTGAACTTCGGCGACAGCCCGGAGCCCCTCTATATTCCCTTCGACGCGATCCGGACCTTCGTGGACCCGTCCGTCGAGTTCGGCCTTCGGTTCGAGACACAGGAAGGCGAAGGCGGTTCCGCCGCCATGATCGAGATCGACGAGGGCGATGACGAGGAGGGCAAGCCCGAGGCCGACCCGCCGGCCAAGCGCGAGGCGGAAATCGTCAGTCTCGACAAGTTCCGGAAGTAGGCCGCCTCGATCATGGACGCCCCTTGCGGGCCGCGCTATCCCGGCTGCAATAGAGGCTAGGGAGATGCGCGCATGACCAAGACCCGCACCGAGACCGACAGCTTCGGACCTCACGAGGTTCCCGGCGACAGGTACTGGGGCGCGCAGACCCAGCGTTCGCTGCAGAACTTTCCGATCGGCTGGGAGACGCAGCCCGCAGCCATCGTCCGCGCGCTCGGCGTCATCAAGCGCGCCTGCGCGGAGGCGAACAAAGCCAGCGGCAACCTCGACGCTCGTCTCGCCGACGCGATGATCGCGGCGGCGCAGGAGGTCATCGACGGCAAGCTCGACGACCACTTCCCGCTGGTGGTCTGGCAGACCGGGTCGGGCACGCAGTCGAACATGAATGCCAACGAGGTCGTCTCGAACCGAGCGATCGAGATCCTAGGCGGCGAGATGGGATCGAAGGATCCCGTCCACCCCAACGACCATTGCAACATGGGGCAATCCTCCAACGACACCTTCCCGACGGCCATGCACATCGCCACCGCCATGACCGCGCGCGACGTGCTGATTCCGGGGCTGGAGAAGCTGGCCGCGGCACTGGAAGCGAAATCCGAGGCGTTCAAGGACATCATCAAGATCGGCCGCACCCACACGATGGACGCGACGCCGCTGACGCTGGGCCAGGAATTCTCTGGCTACGCCCATCAGGTCCGGATGGGAATCGCGCGGGTGAAGGCCGCCCTGCCCCGCATCCATGAGCTCGCCCAGGGCGGCACGGCGGTGGGAACCGGCTTGAACACCACCGCCGGCTGGGCTGAGGAGGTGGCGGGCAACATGGCGCGGATCACCGGCCTGCCCTTCGAGACCGCGCCCAACAAGTTCGAGGCGCTGGCGAGCCATGACAGCATGGTGGAGATATCTGGGGCGCTGAAGACCGTCGCGGCCAGCGTCTACAAGATCGCCAACGACATCCGGCTCCTGGGCTCCGGGCCGCGTTGCGGGCTCGGGGAGCTGATGCTGCCCGAAAACGAGCCCGGCAGTTCGATCATGCCGGGAAAGGTGAACCCCACCCAGGTCGAGGCGATCACCCAGGTCGCCGCGCACGTCATGGGTAACGACGCCGCGGTGGGCTTCGCCGGCTCCCAGGGACAGTTCGAGCTGAACGTCTTCAAGCCGATGATCGCCTACAACGTGCTCCAGTCGATGCAGCTTCTGGGCGACGCCGCGTCAGCCTTCACCGATAATTGCGTCGCCGGAATCCGCGCCGACGAGGAGCGGATCGGCCGGCTCATGCGCGAGAGCCTGATGCTCGTCACCGCGCTCGCCCCCACGATCGGCTACGACAACGCCACGACGGTCGCCAAGACCGCACACAAGAACGGCACGACGCTGAAGGAGGAGGCGATCAATCTTGGCTTCGTCGATGCGGAGACCTTCGACGAGGTCGTCCGTCCCGAGAAGATGATCGGTCCCAAGTCATGACGCGAGTGGTGAATCTCAACCGGGTCCGAAAGTCCCGCACCCGGGAGGCCGAGAAGACGCAGGCGCACCGAAATTCGGTCGCCTTCGGACGGACCAAGGCCGAGCGGGACCGTGTGCGGGCCGTGGCCGAGAAGCTCCGCGTCGCGCTGGAGGCCCACAGGCGGGAGGAATGAGCGGGCGGCCCCGGAAGCACTCCCTGTCGATCAAGGGGCATCGCACCAGTGTTTCGCTGGAGGACGCGTTCTGGACGGAGTTCCGGCTGATCGCCGCCGCGGAGGGTCGCGCGCTGAACGATCTGGCCGGCGAGATCGATGCCGCGCGCGATCCGGCGGTGGGATTGGCGTCGTCGATCCGCGTCTTCATTCTCGAACGGGTTCGCGACCGCCATGGCTGACGCTCCGAGGCGTCGCGAGCGACCGGATCCGCCGAGGTCAGCCGAGCCGCGCGAGGCCCGGGAAGGTCTCCAGAAGCCAGTAGGAGAAGGCGGAGAAGGCCCCGGTCAGAAGAGCGACACCCACGAGGATCAGGAGCACCCCCATCGTCCGCTCGATTGCGCCCATGTGACGCTTGAACCGATTGGTGACGCCGGTGGCCTTCTGCAGGAACACCGCGGCCAGGAGGAACGGCACGCCGAGACCGGCCGCGTAGACGGCCAGCAGGGTGGTGCCGCGCGCGACGCTCGCTTCCGAGGCCGCGAGGCTCAGGATCGCGCCGAGTTGCGGACCGATGCAGGGTGTCCAGCCGAAGGCGAAGGCGAGCCCGAGCACGTAGGCTCCGAGCGCCGAGCCGCCCCGGTCCCCGGCATCGAGCCGCATCTCCCGGTCGAGCACCGGAATGCGGAAGACATGCAGGAAGTGCAGGCCGAAGACGACGACGACCAGCCCGGACACCCGGGCGAAGATTGTCTGGTAGTCGAGGAAGAAGGCGCCAAAGGCGGAGGCTGTGAAGCCGAGAAGCAGGAAGACCGTCGACAAGCCCAGAACGAAGAAGAGAGCGGGCAGCACCGCCCTGCAACCGGCAGCCGAGGGGTCGTTGAGCGTGATCCCTCCCATATAGGCCAGGTAGGGGGGCACGATCGGAAGGACGCAGGGGCTCAGAAAGGACAAAACGCCCGCCGCGAGGGCGATCAGCATGGCCGGCGCGAGCCCGGCGTCGATGATGTCGAACCCGATCATGGGGCCGGTCTAGCGAAGCGGCCGGCGCCCGTCACGTGGAACGCCGCTCACATCGCCGTGGACAGAGCCTCCGAGGCGCGCGATAGGGGCGGCATGGAGTTCGACGCCGATCTGGACGCCCTCGGCCTGCTGTGCCCCCTGCCCATCCTCAAGGCGCGCAAGCGGCTCGGGGCGCTGGCCCCCGGTCAGGTCCTCCGCATCCGCGCGGACGACCCCGCCGCGATCGTCGACGTGCCGCATTTCTGCGCCGAAGCCGGCCACGACCTCCTCGTGACCGAGGAGGACGGCGCAGAACGCCGCTACTTCATCCGCAAGGGCTGAGGATCAGCCCCGGAAGATCTGCGCCATCTCGGCGTCGAACCGCGCCCAGCTCATGGTCGCGGCGTTGCCGGCGAGGCCGTGGTAGTGCGACCGACCGGACGAGGTCGGCAGACCGGCCCAGATCTTCGCGAGATTGTTCATGAAGGCGTGGCGGCCCAGCCGCCCGCTCGCGGCATCGGCATAGCCGGCCTCGGCAAGAAGCATGTCTGCGAGCCGGTCCTGAAGACCGGGCGTGAACCTCTCATGCGCCTCCACGCCCGCCTGCCGGACGAGGCGGCGCAGCGTCGAGGGAATGAACTGGTAGCGCCCGATCGCGTGCTGCTGGCCCGGCGTCGCCCGGATCCAGGCATCGATCTCGGCGATCGTCATCTGCGTCGGGCTATTGTGGGGGCGCCGCCGGGCACCGTACTGCACCGCGTCGTAGCCGTCGCGACCGGCCTCGGCGCGCGCGATCAGGTGACGCACCCGGTCGGCCTGGGATCCGAAGGCCGGGATCGGAGCGGCAAGCGCCTCGCTCGCCGGCCCCGAAAGACCCGCCCCCCGCGTCCTCGGCTCGAAGAACGTGCCGCTGTCGCGTCCGCGGAAGAGGCTCGGCGCGCCCTCGCCCGAAGCAGGTGCCGACGCCTGCGTCACCATGCTCCGGGGAGCCCGGTCCTGCAGGAAGGCCTTCGATCCCAGGAGCGAGTAGCCCTCCGCGGACGCGAGCGACGCAAACAGCATAAGGCCGCAGGCCAGCCCGGGTGCGAGGATGTTCGCGCAAGAAGTCATCCGGTCTCCGTCATGTCTCCGATGTCGCAGAGACCATGACCGAACGCGGTTGACATACGGTTTGCAGCAGCGCGCAGAGCGGCCGGTTCCTGAAAAGAAAACGGCGCGGAAGAGACCTCCGCGCCGTGAAAATACCTAAAATGTCGCGGATCCTACTTTCGCAGGGACCACCAGCCGCGCCGCTTCGGCTTCGGTCGCGCCTCGGCGCCCTCCGCATCCGGCCCGGCCATCTCCGGCTCGCGGCTCCTGTCCTCCGGCGTGGCGAAGGCCGATTTCGTCTCCAGCGCCTCGGCATCCCGTTCCGCCGTCTCCGATGCCTCGGTCTCGTCCCCAGCGGTTTCCGGCGCCGTCGATTCGGTAGGTTCGGGCAGGCGATCGTCCGACGCGGCTTCCTCTGCCGTCGGCGGAGCGACCGACGAGGCCTCGGCGACATCCTGTTCGCCCTCGACCGGCGCCGGCGAGGCGGGTTCCGCACGGCTCTCGGCGGACTTGCTGCGCGACCGGGTCCGGCGGCGCTTCGGAGCCGGGCTCTCTTCCGCAGGCTCCTCGGAACCGGCCTCGCCGGCCTGATCCCCTCCGCTCTGCCCCTGCGCGACCGGCTCGGGCGTCTCCGGCGCCTGCATCTCGTCCGGCCCAATCCGCGACTCCTCGTCGCCGGCCTGGGCGTCGCTGCTGCCGCCGCCGGAGCCGCCGCGCCGTCGCCGCCGCCGCCGCTTCTTCTTGGGCCTATCCTCGGAAGCCGCCTCCTCCTGCGGCGAACCCGCCGCGGCCGGTGCCTCTGTCTCGTCCGTCCCCGCCGGCTCGTCCTCGTCCTCGGCGGGTTCCATGCCCGAAAGCGACGCCGTGATCGCGGCGGAGGGTTCCACCGTCCGGCTCGTCTGATGCTTGAGCTTGTCGAGCTTGAAGTCGGGGCTGACGAGTGCCGGATCGGCCTCGAGTCGCACCGCCATGCCGTAACGCGCCTCGATCAGCGCCACGTGCTCGCGCTTGTGGTTCATCAGGTAGTTGCAGATCGCCACCGGGACGGTGACGCAGACCTCGCGGGCCTTCTTGCGCGTCCCCTCCTCCTCGAGCTGGCGCAGGATAGCGAGCGCGACGCTGTCGTCGGAGCGGAGCAGACCGGTTCCGTGGCAATTCGGGCAGGGCTGGGTCGTCGCCTCGATCATGCCCGGACGCAACCGCTGCCGGGACATCTCCAGAAGACCGAACCCGCTGATCTTGCCGACCTGGATGCGGGCGCGATCCGTCTTCAGCTTGTCCTTGAAGTGCTTCTCGACATTGGCGTTGTGCTTGCGGTCTTCCATGTCGATGAAGTCGACCACGATGAGGCCCGCGAGATCGCGCAGGCGCAGCTGCCGCGCCAGTTCCTCGGCGGCCTCCATGTTCGTCTTGTAGGCGGTCTCCTCGATGGAGCCCTCCTTCGTCGCCTTGCCGGAGTTCACGTCCACGGCGACGAGCGCCTCGGTCACGCCGATGACGATGTAGCCGCCCGAGGGAAGCTGCACCGTCGGGTTGAACATGCCGGCCAGATAGCTCTCCACCTGGTGCCGCGCGAAGAGCGGAAGCTGGTCGGTGTAATGCTTCACGTTCTTGGCGTGGGACGGCATGATCATCTTCATGAAGTCCTTTGCCGTCCGGTATCCCTCCGGCCCCTCGACCCAGACCTCGTCGATCTCGCGGTTGTAGAGGTCGCGGATCGACCGCTTGATGAGGTTGCCCTCCTCGTAGATCGGAGCCGGCGCGACCGATTTCAGCGTCAATTCGCGAATCTGCTCCCACATCCGCTGCAGGTACTCGTAGTCGCGCTTGATCTCGGTCTTGGTCCGCTTGGCGCCGGCGGTGCGGATGATCAGCCCCGCGCCCCTGGGCACGTTCATCGACGCGGCGATGTCCTTGAGCTTCTTGCGGTCGGCGGCATTGGTGATCTTGCGGCTGATCCCGCCGCCCCGCGCCGTGTTCGGCATCAGCACGCAGTAGCGACCCGCCAGCGAGAGATAGGTGGTCAGGGCCGCGCCCTTGTTGCCGCGCTCTTCCTTGACGACCTGCACGAGCAGGATCTGGCGGACCTTGACGACCTCCTGGATCTTGTAGCGCTTGGCCTTCGGCTTGCGGGTCGGGCGCACCTCGTCGGCGACGTCGTCGTCCGCTACCGATTCGATCGATTCGTCGTGGCGCGTGGCATCGCGGGCCACCTCCTCGCCGCCGTTCCCGCCGGTTCGCGCGTCACGCGCGACCTCCCCCGGGCTCGTCGCGCCGTCGTCGTCGGCGACCACGTCGACCACATCCATGCCCGGGATCTCCGCGGCGATCTCGGCCACCTGCGCCTCGGCGGCATCATCCCCGGAGACCTCGGCGTCGCGCGTCTCGACCGCGTCGTCGAACTGGGTGCGGGCGGCCTTTGCTCCGCCCCGCTTCCTAGAACTCCGCGGCGTCGGCGGCCTTCCGCTCGGCATCCGCGGCCGCCTGCTCCTCATCGAGAAGCGCCTGACGGTCCGCGACCGGAATCTGGTAATAGTCGGGGTGGATTTCCGCGAAGGCGAGGAACCCGTGGCGGTTGCCACCGTAATCGATGAAGGCGGCCTGCAGGGACGGTTCGACCCGCGTGACCTTCGCTAGATAGATGTTGCCGGCGAGCTGCCGCTTGTTCTCCGACTCGAAGTCGAATTCCTCGACCTTGTTTCCGTCGACCACCACGACGCGGGTCTCCTCCGCGTGGGTGGCATCGATAAGCATCTTCTTTGCCATGTAATCATGTTCCGCATCCCCGCGGTCGAACCGGGCGCGTTGGGCCCGGCGCATGCACCGGGGGGACGTTCGTTCTGCGCGAGCGCACCTGCGGGAGCCGTCGATCCTCCCGCCCGGCCGGGCGGGAGGATCGTGCGGAGTTCTCTCGATCGCAATACGCATCGCGGGTTCTACTCCGGCGCGGCGGTGCCACGCCAATGAACGGGTGCCCGGCACATGCGCGGATGGCTCGGACAAGGGTCTGTCCGACTGGCCCCGAGTTCGGGTCGCCGTCGGAGAATTCAACGCACGGTTGCTCGGCGTTCGCCTACAACCTGAGAAAGGAGTATAAGGGTTGACGCGCAAGAAACACAATGCCTACCGCGCCGATCGAGAAACTGCGTCTCGCGGCCAACGGCGTCTTGGTCGCCGCATTGTTCAAGACTTCCGGGACGCGAGACCGTCGGCTTTGACCCGAAGTCGCTGAACGGCCTAGGCACCGCTCCTGTTTACTCCGAGAACAGACCTTCCTGCTACAAGGACGCCGACCGCGTTGCCGAAATTCCTTTCCGCCACTGCCTATTGAGTTTCATGCAAGACATCGTCCTGGATCGCCGATCGCTGGTACCGCAACATGTCGCCATTTCTCTGCTCAGCGTTCTCGGCGTCATAGTCTTTTTTCTGCACAGGAAGATGTTCCTCCTGGCGCAGGGCCCCACGCAGATGGCCGCGGTGCTCGCGATCTCCGTCATCGCTTCTCTCGCGTTCGCGTGGGTAGATTACCGCAGCTTCGGCGATATCTTCCGAAGGCTCACCCGCATCTCTGCGGCGGGTGTCTTCGCCTACCTGCTCATCGAACCGGTCGACTTCACGCTCGCAGAGGGCGGCGACGTCCGCCTCCACGCCCTCATGAATGCCTGCTACTGGCCCGCGGTCAGCTTTGCCCTCATGGGCATGTTCCGACCATCCATGGCCTATGCGCCGGCGATGTATCTGCTGCTTAGCCGTGAGGCGGCCATCGACATCTCAGGCTACGCCCTATCGACGCTCGATATCCGCTACATGATGGAAATGGCGATGTTCCTTGGGATATCGGCCTCCGTACTCGGACTCCTAGCCCTCCCGCGCTCGCCGATCCGCCTCGGAGGAGAGCAAAGGCGCCTTCTCGAGCATTGTCTCGCCTTCAGCGCCATCGGGATGCACTTAGCAAATTACCTCTGGTCAGGCTACGCGAAGTTCGCCCTCGGGCCCACGCCGTGGACCTGGATCGTCGAAAACCCGACCGCGAACGCGATACTCATTTCGCTCCACAAGGGCATGTCGCCGCTCGGTCAGTGGCCAGCCATCACGCAGGCGGCTTACGACTGGTTGTCGTTCGGTGCGCCGATGAACAATTTCGCCGTCGCGACAATACAGGCGGCAGCTTGTATCGTCATCTTCCGCCTGCCGCTTCTACGAGTTGCCACGTTATTCTACGATCTCCTGCACATCGGCATTTACGTCTTTGGAGGCCTCTTCTTCTGGCCCTGGATCTGGAACAACGCCTCGGTTCTCGTCGCACTGAAGGGCAAGAGCGACAACGATATTTCGCTCGCGCCGCGCCTATGTTGCCTTGCCGTCATGGCACTGGGCTTTTCCTACAAGCTCGGCGATGCTGCATTTCTCGCCTGGTTCGACGTCGCCGAGATCCGGTCGCCGGTGATCCAAGTTCATGATACCGAGAACGACCGGTGGGTCGACGTTCCGGTATCCTTTTTCCTGAGCCATTCCTACGCCATGTCGCATGGCTACTACGGAGAAGGCATGCGCGAGGGCCATTTCGCTCCCATGCAGAACCACCTGTCGCGCACGCTGGACTTGATGCGGAGATCGGGGGAATGTGCTTCGCCGTCCGCGCTCTCCCGCCCCGAGACACCGGCGGAATACGACCGGCGCATCGCAACGCTCGAGGCCTTCTTGCGCGCGCATCACGAAAAGATGCTCGGTCGAGCCGACGAAACCGGCCGGGTCTCGTTCTACCTCCGAGGCCATCATCATCCGTCGAATCCGCTGCTCAACCGCGACTTCGCGAATGTCGATCTCCGCGAAGTCGATGCCTATCGTTATCTCGATCGCTCGGTCTGCCTTTCCATGTCGGACGGCGGGCTGCGAGAGAATTACGTCAAACGAGACGCTCACGTCGTCCCGGTGGGAAGGATAAGTCCATGACCGCATCCGACACGATATACATTGTCTACGATGGTGAGTGTCCGTTCTGTTCGAACTACGTGAAGCTGCTCCGTCTGCGGGAAAGCATCAATGCGAAAGTCGAACTCCTCGATGCCCGGCAGCCGCACGACGTCGTCAGCCGCCTGCACCGGAAAGGCATCGATCTCGACGAAGGTATGGCGATCGTGGACGGCGACCGCATCGTGCATGGCGACGAATGCATTCACCAGCTCGCTCTGATGTCGACGGGCTCGGACTGGTTCAACCGCCTGAACGCGTCGATCTTCAGAAGTCGGAGGGCCGCTCGGCTGCTTTATCCAATGTTGCGGACCGGGCGGAATGCCACGCTTCGTTTCCTTGGTCGGCGCAAGCTCTCCGGGAGTGCCGCAGATCGCAGCTGAGCGCTCACCCTCCGAGGTAATCCGACCTCGTCAGCCCGTATTTCGCCATCTTTTCGTTCAGTGTCCGGCGCGGCAGGCAGAGCTCGTCCATCACCCCGACGATCGACCCCTTGTGCCGCCGCATCGTGTTGTCGATCAGCATCCGCTCGAAGGCTTCCACGTATTCCTTCAGCGGCTTTCCCTCCGTGGTCATGCCCGGCTCGGTATCCTCCTCGCCCGCCATCAGAAGCGACGAGATGGTGCCCGTCCCGCGGCGGTTCTGCATCGCCGCGCGTTCCGCGACGTTGGTCAGCTGGCGGATATTGCCCGGCCAGGGCGCCTGCAGCAGCTGCGCGGCCTCCTGGGCGGAAAGTTCCGGCGCCTCGCCGCCGTAATCCTCCGCCGCCCGTTCGGCGAAGGTGGTGAAGAGCGTCAATACGTCCTCTCCCCGAGCCCGGAGCGGCGGCAGCGTGATCTTCATCGCCGCCAGCCGGTAATAGAGATCGGGGCGCAGCACGTCCTCGCAGGTCTTGCCCTGCTCGCTCAGGTTCGAGATCGCGACCACGCGCGTTTCGGCCGGTGCGCCCTGGTCGTTGATCCAGCCCAGAAGCCGCGCCTGCAGCCCGCTCGGCAGAGCGTCGATGTCCTCCAGGACGAGCGTGCCGCCCCGCGCCTCCTCGATCAGCGGGATCGCCGCCTCCGAGGGGCCGAAGAGCCGCGCCGCAAGCAGGGCCTCGTCGTGGCCCGCGCAGGAGAAGAGGACGAACTTCTGCCGCGCCCGCGCGCCCACGGCATGGAGCGCGTGGGCGGTCAGGGTCTTCCCGGTACCGGTCTCGCCGTCGATCAGGACGTGACCGTCGGCCTGGCCGAGATCGAGGATGTCCTCGCGCAGGCGCTCCATCACGGGAGACGTGCCGATGAGCTTCTTCATGATCCCCGCGCCGCCCGCGAGCTCGCGCCTGAGCGCGCGGTTGTCCAGGGTCAGGCGCCGGTGATTGGCCGCGCGCTTCGCGAGTTCGGTCATCTTCTCGGGGTGGAACGGCTTCTCGAGGAAGTCGAAGGCGCCGACCTGCATCGCCTCCACGGCCATCGGCACGTCGCCGTGGCCGGTGATCATGATGACCGGCAACGCCGAGTTGACGCTCATCAGCCGCTTTAGCAGCGCCATGCCGTCCATGCCCGGCATCTTGATATCGGAGATGACGATGCCGGGATAGTCGGTCCCGATTCCCTTCAGCGCGTCCTCCGCGGTCGCGAACACGTCGGTCTCGTATCCCGAGAGGGCCAGCCACTGGCTAACCGACTGCCGCATGTCCTTCTCGTCGTCGACGATGGCAATCTTCATGGCGTGCGCCATAGTCTCACTCCGCTGCTTTCACATCTTCCCGAAGGGGAAGCTGCATCTCGAAGACGGCCCCCCCGACCGTGCATTCCGCGCGGTCAGCCGTCCTCCCATATCTCCGACGATCCCCGACGATATCGCGAGTCCGAGACCCGTGCCGTCGCCGGGCGCCTTGGTCGTATAGAACGGCTCGAAGAGCTGGTCGAGGTCACCTATCCCGGTTCCGTTGTCACGAACCGTCAAGCTCGCCGTGACCCCGCCGGTGAGGAGGATCTCGACCCGCGGCTCCTCGACCTTCCGCGTGGCATCGATCGCGTTCCGGAGGAGGTTGACGATCACCTGCTCGATCCGGATCCTGTCAGCGACCACCGGGACCGGCTCGGGCGGCACGGTGCGCTCGATCTTCACATCGCCCCGCCGCAATTGCGGCTCCATGAGCGCCAGCGCCGAGGAAAGGCAGTCGCGCAGATCCAGCGGTTCGAGGGCCTCGCCCCCCTTCCTCGCGTAGCTCTTCAATTGCCGCGTGATCGCGCCCATCCGCTCGATCAGGTCGTCGATCCGGTGGAAGGACGACAGCGCCTCCTCGAGCCGCTTGCGCTGGACGAGAAGCCGCGCCCCGGCAAGGTAGGTCTTCATCGCCGCCAGGGGCTGGTTCAGTTCGTGGCTGACCGCCGCCGACATTTCGCCGAGCACGGCGAGCTTGGATGTCTGCTGCACCGTCTGCTCGGCCACCTCGAGATTCTTCTCGGCCCGTTCCCGTTCGGCCACCTCGCGCTGGAGCGCGGTGTTGAGCCGCCGGAGCTCGTAGGATTCCCGCTGGAAGAAGGTGAGCCGCGACAGAGCCTTGCGACTGACGAGCCAGGACATCGCCGCCAGGACCAGCGCGAAGCCCATGATCTCGATCGCGAGAACACCGTTCACCTGCTCGCGCACGCTCGAATAGGTGGTGAAGCTCGTCATCCGCCAGCCCTGGAACGGGATGCGCGTGCTCTGGCGCATCACCGCCTCGCCGCCCACATAGGCGTCGACCGGCGCCACCGTCCATTCGGTGGTCGACCGGATCGCCCGCTGGATCGCACCGGTGGCCGTGCGCCGTGCCAGCGCCTCCTCCTCGGTCAGCCCCCGCCACCGGCTCTCCGTCGCCAGGATGATCCGCTCGCTGCTGTCGGTGACCATCACCGCGTCGGCGAAACCGGCCCAGCTTTCCTCGAACTGCTTCAGGTCGACCCCGACCACGATCGCGCCGACGAGATCGCCCGCGACGTCGATCCGGCGGGAATAGTCGAAGGCGAAGGCGCCGGTCTCCCGCCGCGACACCGTGAAGACCGTGTCCGGCGAACGCCGCGCGGCGACGAAGAACGGCTCCGCGCTCATGTTGGTGCCCAGAAGGCTCCGGTCGGTGGAGGCGACGACCCGGCCGCCGGCATCGAGAAGCATCAGCGAGGAGGCACCGATCTCGTCGAGATACGAGATAAGCCGCTGTGTCGACTGGCTGTAGTCCCGCGATGTCAGGGCGCCGATCAGGGCCGGATCCCGGCTGAGCAGGAGCGGCACGACTCCCGCCCGCTGCAGCGCGCTCATCAGGTTGCCCGAATAGAGGGCGAGGCGGACCTCCGCGCGGTTGCGGGTGCTGTCCGTGAACCGCTCGGTGAGGAGCGCGTTCGTGATCCAGACCGTGCAGATCGCGATGGCGAAGAAGATCACGGCGCCGACACGGAGAATCCAGCGTCGCCGCGCCTGGCGCTGCGCGATGATGTCCGTGACACCGGTCATGGGCGCAGGCTACAGGTCCCCTCCGCCTCCAACAAGCTCAGCCGGCACGGGCGAGCCCGGCAAAGAGCGCCCGACCGTCGGCCGGACCGAGCTCCGGATCCGCGGCCCGCTCCGGATGGGGCATCATGCCGAGAACGCGGCCGTTCGGGCTCAGGATGCCCGCGATGTCGTGGAGGGATCCGTTCGGGTTGTCGGCATAGGTGAAGGCGACCAGACCCTCGCCGCGCAGACGGTCGATCGTGTCCGCGTCGGCGGTGTAGTTGCCGTCGTGATGCGCGATCGGGATCTCGATGCCCGCGCCCCGCCCGTAGGCGGAAGTGAAGGCGCTGTCGCCGTTCGCCACCCTCAGCGACACCCGCCGGCAGATGTACTTGATGCGCCGGTTGCGCATCAGCGCGCCGGGGAGAAGCCCGGTCTCGGTCAGGACCTGGAAGCCGTTGCAGATGCCGAGGACGTAGCCGCCCCGCCCGGCGTGCCGCGCGAGCGCCGCGCAGACCGGCGATTGCGCGGCGATGGCCCCGGAGCGCAGGTAGTCGCCGTAGGAGAAGCCGCCCGGAACCCCGACCACGTCGATGCCCCCCGGCAGCTCCGCCTCCTTGTGCCAGACCATCTCGGTGGCGAATCCGGCGCCGCGGAACGCCACGGCCAGGTCGCGGTCGCAGTTCGATCCCGGAAAGACGAGGACCGCCGCCTTCACCTGCACCCCTCCCGCTCGATCCTGTCGAGAAGGTCGAGGGCGTCGTCCCATCTGTCGAGGCGGTATGGAACCTTGGCACCGAGATTGTGGAGCGCGCTGAAGCACACCCCGACCCCGGTGAAATCGTCGAAATGCCGGGGCGAATTGTCGATCAGGACATCCGCCGCGACGATGCTCTTGTCGCCGCAGAGCACGAGGTTCATCGTGGCCACGCCGGGAAAGTGCCGGTTCATCCAGGCGATCTTGTGTACGCAACTCGCCGGATATTCCATCGCCGCGGTGGCGACGAAGATCTCGTGCCGCTCGGCGAGCGCCTCAATCGCCTCGTTCGCGCCCTCGATCGGGGGAATATCGGCGAAGAAGAGGCCCTTGTGCATCTCGCCCTCGACCTGGGCCTCGATCTCCGGGGGCGCGAGTTCCTTCACCCGCCGGCCGGCGAGTTCCGCGTCCGACCACGCATATCCGAGATCGGCGTAGAGCGCCGCCTTCGCGCGATGGGTATCGGCGAGGACTTCGTCCATGTCGATGGCGAGCCGCATCACGGCCACTCGATCCGGTAGCTCTCGATCACCGTGTTCGCGAGCAGCTTGTCGCACATGACGCGCACGTTTTCCTCGCCGCACCCGTCCGCCAGATCGAGCTCGATCACCTTGCCTTGGCGCACGCCCTCGACGCCCGAAAAGCCCAGCGAGTCCAGCGCGTGCCGGATCGCCTCGCCTTGCGGGTCGAGCACGCCGTCCTTCAGCATCACGATCACCCGTGCCTTCATGGATCCCGCCCCGTCTCCGTCCCGTGTCGAGATTGCGCGCCGCGCGGTCAGTTGATCAGCGTTGGCTTCGCCGCATGGGTCACGTTCGAGGGCAGCACGCCCAGCCGCCGCGCGACCTCCGTATAGGCATCGCTGAGCGAGCCCAGGTCGCGGCGGAACACGTCCTTGTCGAGCTTCTGGCCCGATTCGATGTCCCAAAGGCGGCACGAATCCGGACTGATCTCGTCGGCCACGATGAGCCGCTGGAAATCGTTGTCCCAGACGCGGCCGATTTCGATCTTGAAGTCCACGAGCTTGATGCCCACGGCCAGCATCACGCCCGACATGAAGTCGTTCACCCTGAGCGCCAGCGCGACCATGTCGTCGAGGTCCTGCTGCGTCGCCCAGCCGAAGGCCATGATGTGCTCCTCGCTGACCAACGGATCGCCGAGCTTGTCGTCCTTGAGGCAGAATTCGACGATCGGCCGCGGCAGGGCGGTGCCCTCCGCCATGCCGAGCCGGGTCGACATCGAACCGGCGGCGAAGTTGCGCACGATTACCTCGAGCGGGATGATCTCCACCGAGCGGATGAGTTGCTCGCGCATGTTGAGGCGCTTGATGAAGTGGGTCGGCACGCCGATCTGCGCCAGGCCCTTCATGAAGAACTCGCTGAGGCGATTGTTCAGCACGCCCTTGCCTTCCACCGTCGCCTTCTTCTCGGCATTGAAGGCGGTGGCGTCATCCTTGAAGTACTGCACCAGGGTGCCGGGCTCCGGACCCTCGTAGAGAATCTTGGCCTTGCCCTCGTAGAATCTTCTTGCGCCGTGCCATGTGGCGGTGTCCCTTCGGATGTCAGCGCCGCCTATATGGCAAACGCCCCGCGCTCACAAGGAGCGGCCCTTGAGCGCGCCTCGGCGCTCTCCCATCTGTGTCTGTGATATGCTGCCGTTTCTTGCGGGGAGGAGGGAGCGATGACGATCTTCGAGGACAGGGAGCGCGCCTTCGAGGCGGACTGGGTCCGCCGGGCGGAATTGGGCACGCGCGTCAGGGCGAGGCGCAACCGCTGTTTCGCGGAATGGGCGGCGGCCGAGGCCGGTCTCGACGGCGAGGCGGCGGCCGGGCGCGTCAGGGACTACGTGAAGCTCGATTTCGCGCCCGGGGCCGAGGCGGCGCTCCTCGACCGGGTCGCGGCCGATCTCGGGCGCACCGCCGCGATGCTCCGTCCCGAACTCGCCCGCTTCGGCCGGCAGGCGGAGGAGGATCTGAGCGACTGAACCGCGAGGTCATGCGCGATCGCCGTTTGCGGGACGGGCGCGACTGGCCTATTCCCGACCGAGCACACGAAAGGACCCTTCATGGCCGACGCCCTGAACGAGCTTCTCTCCACCCGCGACTGGCTCCTGGCCGACGGCGCCACGGGCACGAACCTCTTCAACATGGGCCTCGGCTCCGGTGACAGCCCAGAGGTCTGGAACGTCGAGAAGCCCGAGATCATCCGCAAGCTCTATGCCGGCCCCATCGAGGCGGGCTCCGACATCTTCCTCACCAACACGTTCGGCGGCAACGCCAGCCGCCTTGCGCTTCACAAGCTGCAGGACCGGGTGGGCGAGTTCAACCGGGCGGGGGCCGAGATTGGCCGCGAGATGGCCGACCGGGCGGGCCGCAGGATCGTCGTCGCCGGCTCCATGGGCCCCACGGGCGAGGTCATGGCCCCGCTCGGCGCCCTGACCCGCGAGCGCGCGGTGGAGATGTTCGAGGAACAGGCCGAGGGCCTGAAGGCGGGCGGCGTCGACGTCCTCTGGATCGAGACGATCTCCGCGCCCGAGGAATACCGCGCCGCCGCCGAGGCCGCCGTCCGCGTCGGCCTGCCCTGGTGCGGGACGATGTCGTTCGACACGGCGGGGCGTACGATGATGGGCACCACATCCGCCGACATGACCAGGCTCGTCGGCAAGATGGATCCGGCCCCCGTGGCCTTCGGCGCCAATTGCGGCGTCGGCGCCTCGGATCTCCTTCGCACCGTGCTCGGGTTCAAGGAGGCCGGCGCCCCCCGCCCGGTCATCGCCAAGGGCAATGCCGGCATCCCGAAATACGTCGACGGCCACATCCACTACGACGGTACGCCCGAGGTCATGGCCGATTACGCGGTGCTCGCCCGCGATTGCGGCGCGCGGATCATCGGCGGCTGCTGCGGCACCACGCCCGCGCACCTCGTCGCCATGCGCGAGGCGCTGGAAAGCCGGCCGGCGGGGGAGGCGCCGTCGCTCGAGGAGATCGAGGCGAAGCTCGGCGGCTTCTCCTCGGCCAACGACGGCACCGGCGAGGGCGCCGCCCCGAAGCGCGAGCGCCGCGGCCGCCGCCGCGGCTGAGCCTGCGATCAGAACAGCGACGGCTGGTCGCCCGTCCCCAGCGGCACATCGAAGAGGTCGCGCCGGAGCGGCGGCAGCGCGTCGGCGAGGCCGAGCCGCCGGCGCGCGAGGTCAACCCGCTTCGCGATCAGCTCCGCGTGCAGCCCCTCGCCGCGCATCCGGTGGCCCCATTCGGACGAATAAAGCGCGCCGCCATGCATCTCCCTCAGCCGCGCGAGCACCTTCTCCTTACGTCCCGGCGCATGGCGGTCGAGCCAGTCCTCGAAGAGCCCCGCCACCTCGAAGGGCAGCCGCAGCATGATCCAGCTCGCCGCCACGGCACCGGCATCCCGCGCCGCGCCAAGGATGGCCTCGATCTCGGTGTCGGTCAGTCCCGGCACCACCGGCGACACCATCACGCGCACCTCGATCCCCGCCGCGGCCAGCCGCTCGATGGCGCGGAGCCGCCGCGCGGGCGCGGGCACGCGCGGCTCCATCGTCCGCGCGAGCGCGGCGTCGAGCGTGGTCACGCTGATCCCGACCCGCGCGAGGCCGTCCGCCGCCATCTCCCCGAGGATGTCGATGTCGCGCTCGACCATCACGCCCTTCGTGGCGATCGAGAGCGGGTGGCTAAACCGCTGCAGAACCTCGAGGATGCCCCGCATGATCCGCCAGCTCCCGCTCGATCGGCTGGTAGGGGTCGGTGTTCGTCCCCATCGCGATCACGTCCGGCCGGTAGCCTTTTGCGCGAAGCTGTCGGTCCAGAACAGCGGGCGCCTCCGGCCGGGCAACGAGCCGCGTCTCGAAGTCGAGCCCCGGCGAGAGCCCGAGATAGGCGTGGCTTGGCCGCGCGAAGCAATAGACGCAGCCGTGCTCGCAGCCCCGGTAGGGATTGATCGACCGGTCGAAGCCGATATCGGGCGACGTATTCCGGGCCAGAACCGTCCGCGGCCGCTCGACCGAGACTTCGGTCCGGAGTAGCGGCAGATCCTCGTCCGGTGTCCAGCCGTCATCGACCGGCCGCGCGGTCATGGGCGTCAAATCGGGTCTCGGGATTGCTTGCCGTGCCGCGGGCGCGCAATCGGGCCCGGCAGAGGTATTCGTGCGTATCCATGAACAGGGGATTAGAACGAACAGAGAACATTTACAATGTCGGAAACCGGACGGGAAAAGACTTTGCGACCGCCCCGAAAGTCGTTTACCACGTCTTCATCCCTGCATGGAGCTTCCGATGCGACTTCGTGCCGCCCGCTGGCCATTTCCGCTCACCGTAGCCGCCGGCACCGCCACCGCCGTCCCCGTCGACTACGCTCGTCTTCGGCGACAGCCTGAGCGATCCCGTACGTCGCCGACGCGCCGACACCGGAGAAGCAGGTGACGAACGGCGATACCTGGGCGTCGCAGATCGGCGCCGATTCGCGGGCGGCCGGCAACTTCGCCCAGGCCGGGGCCGTGGCGCTCTCCGACGGCGATCCCGACACCGACCAGGATTTCGCCGGCCAGATCTACGCCTATGCGCGCTCCGATCTGCACCCTCTCCGAAGACGGCGTGGCCTATCGTCTGGTTCGGCGGCAACGACGCCGCCGATGCCACCATGGCCGCCTCGGCGATCGCGCTGGCCGGCGGCGGCGAGACGGAGATCGCCGACGCGATCGCCGCCCGGATCGGCCCGGCGGTCATCGACCTCGGCGACGGGCTCATCGAGCTCGTCAGATCGGGCGCCGACCGCCTCGTCGTCTTCACCGCGCCCGATATCGGCATCACCCCCGCTCGTGCGCGACCTCGGCGCGGAGACCATCGGCAGCCTGGCCTCGGCCGCCTTCAATTCCGGCCTCCGATCCGTGGTCGGTTCTCTCGCGGGCATGGCGGACGTGGCGCTGCTCGACAGCGCTGGCGTGCATCGCGCCGGTCCTCGCCGATCCCGGCGACTACGGCATCACCAACCTGACCGAGCCCTGCACCTCGGAGCCCTCTGCCCTCTACGATTGCGAGGGCTACGCGTACTTCGATCCCTTCCATCCCACCGAGGCGATCCACGAACTCTTCGCCGGGGCGGCCACCGAGGCCGCGGACGGGCTGGGCGACGACGACCCGGAAAGTCCGTCCTTCCTCCGCCGTTCCGCTTCCCGCCGGCGCACCGCTCCTGCTCGCCGGTCTCGGCCTTCTCGGGGCCCTCCGGCGCCGCCGCCCGGCGGCCTGACCGGAGGCGACCGAGCCCCGCGCTCATGAAACGTCATGCAAGACGCGCATTTGACGCAGTGTCGCCGAACGGCCAAGTGAGGTCGCATACCGCCGAGTGCCGCGCGGCGAATGGCGCAGACGTGGCGGGAACACCGAGGCGCGAGGCGACGATGTCCGACGACGAAGAAATCATCCTGTCCGAACTCGACGACGAGGAACTCGTCCAGCAGATGATGGACGACCTCTACGACGGGATGAAGGAAGAGATCGAGGAGGCGGTGAACATCCTGCTGGAGCGCGGCTGGGCACCCTACCGCATCCTGACCGAGGCGCTTGTCGCGGGCATGACGATCGTCGGCCACGACTTCCGCGACGGCATCCTGTTCGTGCCCGAGGTGCTGCTGGCCGCCAACGCCATGAAGGGCGGCATGGCGATCCTGAAGCCGCTTCTCGCCGAGACCGGCGCGCCGAAGATGGGCAAGATGGTCATCGGCACGGTGAAGGGCGACATCCACGACATCGGCAAGAACCTCGTCGCGATGATGATGGAGGGCGCCGGGTTCGAGGTCGTCGATCTCGGCATCAACAACCCGGTCGAGAACTATCTCGAGGCGCTGGAGCGCGAGGAGGCCGACATCCTCGGCATGTCCGCGCTGCTGACCACGACGATGCCCTACATGAAGGTCGTCATCGACACGATGAAGGAGAAGGGCATCCGCGACGACTACATCGTGCTCGTCGGCGGCGCGCCCCTGAACGAGGAATTCGGCCGCGCCATCGGCGCCGACGCCTATTGCCGCGACGCCGCCGTAGCGGTGGAGACGGCGAAGGAGTTCGTCAAGCGCCGCCACAACCAGGGCGCGGCACTGCGCTGACCCCTTGGACGCGGTCTCCTGCCGCCATACCTGACCGACAGGAGGCCACCGTGATGCCGCATGCCCGTTTCGCCCTGATCCTCGCCCCCGTCATCCTCGCCGCCGGCCTGACGATCTGGGCCGCTGCACCGGGGCTCGCCGGAGCGGCGCCCTGGCTCCTGCCGGTCGTCATGGGCGCCGCCTTGGCCCTGCGCCGTCGGCCCGGCCGGCGATGAGCGGCCTGCCGAGCGACGCGGCCCTGACCGAGCGCGGGCTTCGCCCCGGCGGGGCGCGGCCGCGTGCTCGTTCTCGCCTGCGGCGCGCTCGCGCGCGAGATCACCGCCCTGATCCGCCTGAACGGCTGGACGCACATGGATCTCGCCTGCCTGCCCGCGATCCTGCACAACACGCCAGACCGCATCCCGGCGCCGTGCGCAAGGCGGTCGCCGCGCATCGCGCGCGACTACGAGCGCATCTTCCTCGCCTACGCCGATTGCGGCACCGGCGGCGCGCTCGACCGCCTCTGTGCCGAACTCGGGCTCGAGCGCCTGCCGGGACCCCATTGCTACGCCTTCTTCTCGGGAACGCCGGCCTTCCTCGCCGCTGCAGAGGACGAGTTCGCGGTCTTCTACCTGACCGACTTCCTCGCCCGCCAGTTCGACGCCTTCGTGATCCGGCCCCTCGGCCTCGACCGGCACCCGGAGCTGCGCGACGCCTATTTCGGCCATTACCAGAAGCTCGTCTATCTCGCCCAGACCGACGATCCCGCCCTGACCGAGGCGGCGCGGCTCGGCCGCCGAACGACTCGGCCTCCCCTTCGAGCGACGCGCCACCGGCTACGGCGATCTCGCCCCCGCCCTCGCCCGGGCCTGAACGGTCACGCGGCCGTCGCCGCCACGCTCCGGATGCGCTTCACCATCGCCCGCAGCCCGTTCGACCGCTGCGACGAGAGATGCTCGTCGAGCCCCAGCCGGGCGAGCTCGCCGCCCGCGTCGATCCGCGGCACCTCCGCCACCGGCTCGCCCGGCATAGAGCGCGTGCAGCACGGCGATCAGGCCCTTCACGATCATCGCGTCCGAATCGCCGGCGAAGTCGAACCGCCCGTCCTCGACCCGCGGCACCAGCCAGACCTGGCTCGCGCAGCCCTCGACCTTCGTCGCCGGAACCTTCAGCGCCTCCTCGAGCGGCGGCATCGCCCGGCCGATCTCGATCACGTGCCGGTAGCGGTCCTCCCAGTCGTCGAGGAACTCGAAGGTCTCGGCGATCTCCTCGAAGGCGGGGCTGGCCATGGCGGAACTCTCCTCGGAACGTCGTTCCCGAGGTAAGCGCGGCGGGCGGACGGGCAACCGGGGCGGCGCTTTTCAAAGCGCCGGCGCATGGGCTAGGCGGGACCTGAGGCACGAGGTCCCGGGGGACGAGATGGGCAGATTGGCGATCCTGCTGGCTCTGTGCGCGGCGGCCGGCTGCGCGCGCGCCCCGACCGAGGTCGCCGCGTCCAGCGCCGCCGTGCGCCGCCGATACGCGCCCGCTCATCGCGCAGGTCGGCGAGCGCGGAGCTGTCGACCGACCCCGAACAACGCGGTGCTGACCGCGACCGGCCTCGCCCCCGTGCAGGGCTACTGGGAGGGCGCGCTCGTGCCCGTCGCCGCGGACGATCCGGCGCGTCCTCGACTTCGCCTTCCGCGCCGCTCCCGCCCGCCGGCGCCGGCGCGCGCCTCGACGCCGCGCTCGCGGGAGGTCACGGTCGCGGTCGCCTGTCGCCGGAGGTACTCGCCGGCATCCGGGAGATCCGCGTCGCCGGCGCCGAGAACGCCCTGTCGGTCCGCCGCTAGATCTCGAAGACGACGACCGAGCGGCCCTCCGCCCGCGAGCCCGACCCGGCCCTCGATGAGCCGCGCCGCGTCCTGCCCGAAGACCGATCTGCCGCCAGCCCTTCATCGCCTGCACCTCGCGCTCTCCCGCCGCGATCAGGTCGAGGTCGGCCGAGGTCGCGATCAGCTTCTGCGCCACGCCCGACTTCGTCGGCCTTCGCCTTCAGGAGAACGCGCAGGAGATCGGCGAGAGCCGGATTTACCTGGATCGTGTCGCGCGTCCGGTCGGGCACCGGGTAATCGGCCGGATCGGTCTCCAGCCCCGCGCGCCACGGCGGCGAGGATGCCCTCTGCGATCTCGCCCTTGCGCGCCTCTCGCAGCAGCAGTCGCGAGCGGCCGAGATCCTTCTCCGATCGCGGCTTGGTCGAGGCCAGCTCGACCAGCGCGTCGTCCTTGAAGACGCGGCTGCGCGGCACGTCGCGCTCCTGCGCATAGGCTTCCCGGAACGCCGCGAGCTCCCGCACGAGGGCGAGGAACTTGCCGGAATTGGTGCGCGTCTTGACCCGGCGCCAGGCGTCGCGAGGTTCGACGACATAGGTGGCGCGGATCGGTCGAGCACGGCCAGCTCCTCCTCGACCCAGTCGGTTCGCCCGGTGCGGGAGAGCTCCGCTGCCGAGATGCTCGTAGACCTCCCTCAGATGCGTCACGTCGGCGAGCGCATAGGCCTTCTGCTGGCTCGGTCAGCGGCCGGCGCGACCAGTCGGTGAAGCGCGAGGACTTGTCGATCTGCGCCTTGGCGATCTTGCTTCACCAGCGTCTCGTAGCCCACCTGCTCGCCGAATCCGCAGACCATCGCGGCGACCTGCGTGTCGAAGAGCGGCGGCGGGACGACGCCGCCGTCATGCACGAAGATCTCCAGATCCTGCCGCGCCGCGTGGAACACCTTCACCACGCCCTCGTCGCGAAACAGGTCGTAGAGCGGTTCGAGCGACAGGTCCCCCGCCAGCGGATCGACCAGCACCGCATCCGCCTCCGTCTCCGTCTCCCCGGGCACGGCGAGCTGCACGAGGCAGAGCCTGGAATAGTAGGTTCGCTCGCGCAGGAACTCGGTGTCCACGGTGACGTAGGGATGCGCCCGGGCGCGGGAGCAGAACTCCGCGAGCGCCTCGGTGTCGGTGATGGTGATCATGTCGGGGGAACGGAATTGGGGCGCTGGGTTCCGGTCTGATAGGCATGGTCGGACCGGGATGAAAAGGGTGTGTCAGGGCAGGAAGACGGGTCGCGTGTCCTCCTCCGCCACCCGGCGCAGGACCGCCGGGTAGAGCCGGTGCTCCATCGCGAGCACCCGCGCGGCAAGCGTCTCCGGCGTGTCTCCCGCCGCGACCGGCACGCGGGCCTGGCCCGCAGGATCGGGCCGTCGTCGAGGTCGGCCGTGACCTCGTGGACGGTGCAGCCCGCCTCCGCGTCGCCCGCCGCGAGCGCGCGCGCATGGGTGTCGAGACCCCGATATTTCGGCAGCAGAGAGGGATGGATGTTCAGCATCCGGCCCCGCCACCGCTCGATGAAGGGCGGCGTCAGGATGCGCATGAACCCCGCGAGGCAGATCAGATCGGGCCGGGCCGCCTCCAGAGGCTCCGACAGCGCCGCCTCGAACGCGCTCCGGTCACCCGCCGAAGGGACGGTGATCCACGGCCGCTATCGGAATCCCCATCTCCGCCGCCCTCGCGAGACCGCCCGCCTCGGGATCGTTCGACAGGACGAGGCAGGGCCGCGCCGGATGGTCTCGGTCCATGCTCCGCGCGAGCGCCACCATGTTCGACCCGCCCCCGGAGACGAGGATCGCGACCCTCATCCGAGAAGCGTGCCGCGATAGCCGACGCCCTCCCCCGCGGCGATCCGGCCGATGCGGTGGACCGCGTGACCCGCCTCCGAAAACACCGCTCCTGTCCGCTCCGCCGCCTCTGGCGCGACCACGGCGACGAGACCGATGCCGCAATTGAAGGCGGTCAGCATCTCGCTCTCCGCGATCCCGCCCGCCTCGGAGAGCCATCCGAAGACCGGTTGCGGCGTCCATGCGGACAGGTCGATTTCCGCGCCGAGCCTCTCCGGCAGCACCCGCGGCAGGTTCTCCGTCAGCCCGCCGCCGGTGACATGGGCGAGCGCATGCACCCCGCCCGCCCGGATCGCGGCGAGCGCCGGTTTCGCGTAGAGCGCCGTCGGCGTCAGCAGCGCCGCCCCGAGCGGTCCCTCGCCGAAGGGCGCCGGGGCGTCCCAGCCGAGCCCTTCCCGCTCCACGATCCGGCGCACGAGCGAGTAGCCGTTGGAATGGAGGCCTTCGGAGCCGATGCCGAGGAGCACGTCGCCCGCCGCCACCTCCCGGGGAATGTGCCCGCCTCTCTCCATGGCGCCGACGGCGAAGCCCGCCAGATCGAAATCGCCCGGACCGTACATGCCGGGCATCTCCGCCGTCTCGCCGCCGACCAGCGCGCAGCCCGACCGCGCGCAGCCCTCCGCGATGCCCTCCACGACCCCGGCCGCGATCTCGGTGTCGAGCTTGCCGGTGGCGAAGTAGTCGAGGAAGAACAGCGGCTCCGCCCCCTGGCAGACGAGATCGTTGACGCACATGGCGACGAGGTCGAGGCCGATCCCGGCGACCGAGCCGGTGTTGATGGCGATCCTGAGCTTGGTGCCCACCCCGTCGGTCGCCGCGACGAGGATCGGATCGGAATAGCCCGCGGCCTTCAGATCGAAGAGCGCCCCGAACCCGCCGAGCCCGGCCATCGTGCCCGGCCGCTCGGTCCGCTTCGCGGCGGGCTTGATCCGCTCCACGAGCGCGTTGCCGGCGGCGATGTCCACCCCCGCATCCGCGTAGGTCAGCCTGTCATCCGTCGCCATCTCGCCCCTCCGGTTGCGCTCTCGCGGTTAGCCCAGCCGCCCCGTCCCTGCAACGCGCGCACGGCGACGTCTTTTCCGCCCCGGCCGCCTCTGCTAAGTCCGGCCCACGGCGGGCCTGTAGCTCAATTGGTTAGAGCAGAGCGCTCATAACGCTTTGGTTGGGGGTTCAAGTCCCTCCGGGCCTACCGCGGGACCTCCCTGGCGGCAGGGGCCCCGTGCCCTAGCCCGCCGGTTTCGCCGCTCCGTTGAAGCGGATGAGGGATTCGTCGAAGGTCTCCACGGCTCTCTCCGACACCGTCCGCTCCAGCACCTTGCGCACCCGATGGACCACCTTCGGGCCGAGCTTCGACGTCCAGGGCAGCAGGATGCAGTCGTTGAATATCCGCTCGAAGACGGCATCTTCGAGGTCGAGCGAGACGTGGAAGATGTTCGACGCATCGCCCTCGCCGCGCCTCCGCGCCGTCTCGGGGAACTGGTCCCAGACGTATTTCGGACCGATCCCCCGCACCACGCGCTGCTTGGCGAAGAGATCGAGATCGTGGTGGATGACGATCTTCGGCCCGACGAGATGCGGGCGCACGAACAGCATGTCGATCAGCGGCCAGGGATGGGGATGGGCGGCATCGATAAAGGCCATCTCGAACGGTCCGATGTCCAGGTCGTCGAGGTCGATGCTCCGCTTGAACTTGTGCCGGTGGATGGCCACGCGATTGCCGCGATAGACCGCGTCGATCAGGAAGCCGTTCGGCTTCGTCGTGTCGCCGAAGAAGGTGTCGTCGTGGTCGATCGTGTGGATGACCCCGTCGATACCGGCCTCCTCCATGGACATCGCGATCAGGGCGCAGGACAGGCCCGAGGCCATGCCGATCTCGGCGAACCGCCGCGGGCGGTAGCGGTCGACCAGATCGCGGATGAACAGCGTCTCGCCGACGGAGAGCGATCCGAAATTGGGCTTGCAATGCTCCGCGAGGATCGCTTCGACGTCTTCGGCCTTCATGGTTGCACCCGGTCTCCCTCGTTTCACGGCGCCGGACCCGTGACCGGCGCCTCCTTCCGCGTCTCCGGGACGCGCCGCCAACCGACGCCGACCCCGGTCCCGCCTAGCACCGAATCTGCCGCCATTCCAATCGCCAAGGTCGTCCGTCCGGTACGAACCGGCGCCGGGTGGCGACGGTTGACCCCACCCGGCATTTGTTCCTTAACCGTTCCGACGTTCCGGCCACGGGGGCCGGAGCCCCGAAAAGGAGGATCACCATGGCAGTCAAGGTCGCCATCAACGGCTTCGGCCGCATCGGCCGCAACGTCCTGCGCAGCATCATCGAGTCGGGCCGCGACGACATCGAGGTCGTCGCCATCAACGATCTCGGCCCGGTCGAGACCAATGCCCACCTGCTGCGCTTCGACACCGTCCACGGCCGCTTCCCCTCCGACGTGTCCTCGGGCGAGGACTGGATCGACGCCGGCCGCGGCAGGATCCGCGTGACCTCGATCAAGGACCCCAAGGAGCTGCCCTGGTCCGACATCGACGTCGCTCTCGAATGCACCGGCATCTTCACCTCCCGCGAGAAGGCGGCGATGCACCTGGAGAACGGCTCGACGCGCGTCCTCGTCTCCGCCCCCTGCTCGGAGGCCCACAAGACCATCGTCTACGGCGTCAACCACGACAGCCTGACCGCCGAGGACAAGGTCGTCTCCAACGCCTCCTGCACCACCAACTGCCTCTCGCCCGTCGCCAAGGTCCTCCATGACGTGATCGGCATCGAGCGCGGCTTCATGACCACGATCCACTCCTACACCGGCGACCAGCCGACGCTCGACACGCTGCACAAGGACCTCTACCGCGCCCGTGCCGCCGGTCTGAACATGATCCCGACCTCCACCGGCGCTGCGAAGGCCGTGGGGCTTGTCCTGCCCGATCTTCAGGGCAAACTCGACGGCGTCGCGATCCGGGTGCCGACGCCCAACGTCTCGGTCGTGGACCTCACCTTCACCGCCCGGCGCGAGACCTCGGTCGAGGAGATCAACGACGCCATGCGCAAGGCTGCGGACGGCGAGCTGAAAGGCATCCTCGGCTATACCGACTACAAGAACGTCTCGACGGACTTCAATCACGATCCCCGCTCCTCGATCTTCCACACCGACCAGACCAAGGTGATGGAGGGCACGATGTGCCGCATCCTGTCCTGGTACGACAACGAATGGGGCTTCTCGAGCCGGATGGCCGACACCGCCGTGGCGATGGGCAAGCTCTGACCCTCTCCGACATGCCGGCCGGCAGGGACGCCGCCTTCCCGGGGCGGCGTTCTTTTTTCGCCCGCCCATGCACTGCATGCAAGGCGGGTCTCGAACCGCGCCCCTTTTCTGCGCTGCAGCACGGGGCCAGATGGGTGTTGAACGCAGACGAATGGAGGCCGAGATGAGCCATCTGATGAAACGCCTGAGCCAGCATGCGAGCTATCTCCGCACCCGCCGCGAGATCGCCGACATGCCCTGGGAGGTCGCCCACGACCTCGACATCGACCGCACGAAGGCCGGCGAATACGCCGCCCGCGCCGTCTACGGCCAGTAACGCCAGACCGACGAAAGGAGACCCCCGATGGGTTATTTCATGCAAGCGCTTCGCGACCGCGCCCGCTACACCGAACTCCGCCGCGACATCGCCCGGCTGACGCCCGAGGAATCGAGGCGCATCGGCGTCGACCGCACCGATGCCGAAGGCCTCGCCGCGCGGCACGTCTACGGCGCCTGACCGCCGCAGATCCCCGAATTCCCGATCCCGAGGCCCGCCTGACCCAGGCGGGCTCCCGTATTCCACCAGCCCGTCATTCCACTGGTATGTACCGGGTCGTCAGGATGTAGTCCTTCCGCGGCCCCGACACCCGCCATTCCGACTGCCATTCCGGCCAGGACCCGAAATCGTAGACCACCCGGTAGAGGTCCGGCGCGCAATCGTGCCGTCCCTCGGGCATCAGCACGCCGAGTTCGAAGGTGTGGAAGGGCCGCCCGTCCGAGAAGACGACGCAGATGCGGTTGCCCTCCTGGCGCCAGACATGGGTCTGCTCCGCCGCCATCGCCTGCCCGTCGAGGGTCAGCTCCCCGCTCTCCCGGTAGAACAGGGTCGCGCCCTCCGGCTCGAAGTGCGCCTCGCCGCGGAACCGCCCGTCCCGTCCGCCGCGGGCGACGCGGATGCGGCGGTCGAGCCGCCAGCGTCCCGCGAAGTCCTTGAGCCCGAGTGCCATCGCGCCTCCTTGCCGCGCCGTGGCAATGGGTCTAGGACCCGCGCCGTCAGCGCAGGATAACATCGAGGTGAGCGCCCATGATCCCCCGCTATTCCCGGCCCGACATGGTTGCGGTCTGGGCGCCACAGTCGAAGTTCCGCATCTGGTTCGAGATCGAGGCCCATGCCGGCGACGCGATGGCCGATCTGGGCACGATCCCGCGCGAGAACGCCGCCGCCGTCTGGCGCGCGAAGGAGACCGAGTTCGACATCGCCCGCATCGACGAGATCGAGGCCGAGACCCGCCACGACGTCATCGCCTTCCTCACCCACCTCGCCGAGATCGTGGGCGCCGACAATGCGCGCTTCGTCCACCAGGGGATGACCTCGTCGGACGTGCTCGACACCTGCTTCAACGTCCAGCTCACCCGCGCCGCCGACATTCTCATCGCCGACATGCAGGCGCTCCTCGCCGCCCTGAAGCGCCGCGCCTACGAGCACAAGGACACGGTCCGCATCGGCCGCTCCCACGCCATCCACGCCGAGCCGACGACGATGGGCCTGACCTTCGCGCGCTTCTACGCCGAGATGGACCGCAACCTCTCCCGCCTCCGCGACGCCCGCGCCGAGGTCGCCACCGGCGCGCTCTCGGGCGCGGTCGGCACCTTCGCCAACATCGACCCCCGCGTGGAGGAGCATGTCTGCGCGAAGATGGGCCTCGTCCCCGAGCCGATTTCCACCCAGGTCATCCCCCGCGATCGCCACGCCGCCTTCTTCGCCGCGCTCGGCGTGGTCGCCTCCTCGATCGAGAACATCGCCACCGAGATCCGCCACGGCCAGCGCACCGAGGTGCTCGAGCTCGAGGAGTTCTTCTCCAAGGGGCAGAAGGGGTCCTCGGCCATGCCCCACAAGCGAAACCCGGTGCTCAGCGAGAATCTCACCGGCCTCGCCCGCCTCGTCCGCATGGCGGTAGTCCCGGCGATGGAGAACGTCGCCCTCTGGCACGAGCGCGACATCTCCCACTCCTCCGTCGAGCGCAACATCGGCCCCGACGCCACGGTGACGCTGGACTTCGCCCTCGCCCGGCTCACCGGGCTGATCGAGAAGCTCGTCGTCTACCCCGAGGCGATGCTGGCGAACCTCCATCGCCACAAGGGCCTCGTCATGTCCCAGCGGGTGCTCCTCGCCCTGACCCAGGCCGGCGTCAGCCGGGAGGACGCCTATACCCTCGTCCAGCGCAACGCGATGAAGGTCTGGCAGGAGGGGCGCGACTTCCGGACCGAGCTCGAGAACGATCCCGACGTGACGCAGGCTCTCGACCAGGGAGCAGATCGCCGAGAAGTTCGACCTCGACTACCACACGAAACACGTCGACACGATCTTCGCCCGCGTCTTCGGCGAGGACTGATCCGCTCGGAAATGTCGCGGACCTTTTCCGCTGACGCTGCGTGAAGCCGTGCTAGATTGACGGCGATCAGCAACGGAGTTCGCCATGAAGACCTTTCTGACCGCCCTCGTCCTCGCCGCCCTGCCGGCGGTCTCTTCCGCCGCCTGCGACTGGCAAGACACCGCCGCCATGTCCTGTGCCGACGGCACGGTCTACGACGTCGAGACGCAGCGCTGCGTGCCCGCGACCGGCTGAAGATCCCGGCGCGCCGCCGCACCGTCCCGCGACCGGTAAGCGGACCTTAACGGCCGTCCCCTAGTGTCCCCGCCAGGCAGACGTGAATGGTGAGGCGACGAATGGGAACGGAACTGGCGGCCCGCCCTGGAACCGAGGCAGAACGCCCGCGGAAGCCGGCCGGCTCCGCCGCCGGCACCCTGTCGCGGCGTCAAAAGGCCGCGATCGTCGTGCGCCTGCTGCTCGCCGAGGGCGCGACCCTGCCGCTCTCGGAGCTCCCCGAGACCCTTCAGGCGGAGCTCACCACCCAGATCGCCAGCATGAAGTTCATCGACCGCGAGACGCTGCGCGAGGTGGTGGAGGAATTCGCCTCCGAGCTCGACGCCATCGGCCTGACCTTCCCCGGCGGGCTGGAGGGGGCGCTGAAGGTGCTCGACGGCGCGATCAACGCCGATCTCGCCGCCCGCCTCCGCGCCCAGTCCGGCGCGCTCTGGGCGAACGATCCCTGGACCGCCATCGCCGGGGTCCCGGCCCAGAAGATGATCGAGATCCTGCGCTCCGAGAGCCCCGAGATCGGCGCCGTGATCCTGTCGAAGCTCGATATCGGCAAGGCGGCCGAGCTGCTCAACAAGCTCCCCGGCCCCGAGGCGCGGCGCCTGACCCTCGCGGTGAGCGAGACCGCGGACGTCGCCCCCGAGACGGTGGCCCGGATCGGCGTCGCGCTCGCCGCGGAGATGTCGGCCGAGCCGCCCCGCGCCTTCACCTCTGCGGCCGCCAAGCGCCTCGGCGCGATCCTCGACGTCTCCTCCGCCCCCACCCGCGAGGACATCCTCGCCGGTCTGGCCGAGGAGAACCAGGCCCTGGCCGAGGAGGTCCGTGCGGCGATCTTCACCTTCGCCGACATCCCCGACCGGCTCGCCAAGCGCGATCTCCCCGGCCTTGCCCGCGAGGTCGAGCAGGACGATCTGGTGCGCGCCATCGCCGCCGCGCAGGCCGACCCCACCCTCTCGGACGCCGCGACCTACATCCTCGAAGGGCTTCCCGGCCGCCTCGCCGACACGATCCGCGAGGGCGCCGAGGAAGCCGGCGAGATCGCCATGGAGGAGGCCGAGGCCGCCTTCATCTCCGTCGTGCGCGGCATCCGCGCCATGTCCGACCGCGGGGAGATCAAGCTCACTCAGCGCGCCGCCGCTTGAGATCGGCGCCCGCCGCTTCTATTGCTCGCCGTCACGGCGGACCGGAACGGGCAGGCAGGTGGCGAAGAACGACAGATCCGAATTCGGCGACGCGGCCCTCGACGCGGTCTTCCGCGCTCTTCTCGGCCTCGTCTTCGCCCTGCCCTATGCCGCGCGCGTGCGCTTCGTCGGCTGGCTCGCCGCCCATGTGCTCGCGCCGCTCGCCGGATGGCGGCGGCGCATCCGCGCCAATCTCGCCCATGCCCGGCCCGACCTGCCGCCCGAGGAGGTCCGCCGGCTCCTGCGCGCCGTGCCGGACAATGTCGGCCGCTCGATCATCGAGATCTACAGCGGTCGCGGCTTCAAGGCGCGGCTCGCGGGCACGCCGCTGACCGGGGCCGGCGTTCCCGCCCTCGCCGAGGCCCACGCGGCCGGGCGGCCGGTGATCCTCGTCACCGCCCACCTGGGCAATTTCGACGCGCTCCGCGCCACGCTCTTCGCGCACGGCTACCCGCTCGCCGCGCTCTACCGACCGATGAACAACCGAAGGTTCAACTCCCATTACATCCGCGCCCTGAGCGAAATCGGCACGCCGCTCTTTCCGCGCTCGCGGTCGGGGATCGTGCAATATGTCCGCCACTTGGCCGATGGCGGCATCGTCGGCATCCTGACCGACCTCTATTCCTCGCGCGGTCCCGACATAATGTTCTTCGGCCAGCCCGCCCCGACCTCGCCCGCCGCCTGCACCTGGGCGTTGCGCTACGACGCGCTGGTCCTGCCCTGCTACGGCATCCGCCGGCCGAACGGTCTCGACTTCGACGTGATCGTGGAGGCGCCCGTGCCCCACGGCGACCCGGTCGCCATGACCCAGGAGATCACCGACCGGCTGGAGGCGACGGTGCGCGAGCACATGGAGCAGTGGTTCTGGATCCACGACCGCTGGAAGCCCGACCGCCGGGAGGCGCCCTCCTGATCACTCGACGCGCGCCGCGCCGAGGATTGGCCCCGGTCCCTCCCTCTGGACGATGATTGCCGCGGGTCCCTCGACCTCGATCTCGCCCTCCCAGGTGCCGGCCCCGTTCCACTCGCCGATGACCGTCCAGTCCTCGACGACATTGGCGTAGTCGATGATGCTGCCGGCATTCTCGCCGGCCTCGATCGCCACGCGCTCGTGCGGCATGAAGGTGACGAGCTGGACGAGGAGCGGTCCGCCGAGCGGCCCGTCGGGACGCGCGACGATGCGGAGGCTCCCGCCGCGCCGCGTCACCTCCAGATCGACCGGATTCGAGGCGGTGCTGTGGGTCTGGACCAGGTCTGCCACCTCCATCGCCCGGCTGCCGATCACCCGGTCGGCGCCGCCGACGATCATCTGGGGGGTGTAGATCGTCCGCTCGCCCGCCGCACGGGCATAGGCCTTCTGCCGCTCGGTGAAGGCCGGCTCGGCGAAGGCGTCCGGCCAGCCGATGTAATCCCAGTAATCGACATGGAGCGCGAGCGGCAGCACGCCCTCCTTCTTGGCCAGCTTCGACAGGATCGCATCGGCCGGCGGGCAGGAGGAGCACCCCTGGGAGGTGAAGAGCTCCACGATCACCGGCTGGTCGTCTCCCGCCCCGGCCGTCCGCGCCGCGGCGAGCAGGGAAGCCGCGATCAGGATCGTGCGGGCGACGGCGCGCATGGGTCTCTCCTGCGGGGGGCGACGTGACCCGGAAGGTCTAGAACGGCGGCGGGGCCCTTGCCAATCAAGGTTTTGCGAGAGGGCCGGTTCCGAGGCCCCGCGCCGGTTCTGCATACCATTGCATACGAATTGGAAACCGACTACGCCGCATCTAGGTATTCTGCCAGCCCGTTCTTGAGATCCGCCAGCACAAGGAGACCGCCATGCCGATCGAGGTCGGACACGATTCGAGCAAGACCCGCCGCGCCCTCGATGTCGGGGGCAGGAGCTACGCCTATTACTCCCTCGCCGCCGCGAAGGAGGCGGGCCTGGGCGATTTCTCGAACATGCCGAAATCGTTCAAGGTGCTGATCGAGAACCTGCTGCGCTTCGAGGACGGCAAGACCACGACCGTGGACGACGTGAAGGCCTTCGTCGCCTGGGCGGAGAACGGCGGCAAGTCGGATCACGAGATCGGCTACCGGCCCGCCCGCGTGCTGATGCAGGATTTCACCGGCGTGCCGGCGGTGGTCGATCTCGCCGCCATGCGCGACGGCATCGAATCGCTCGGCGGCGACGCGCAGAAGATCAACCCGCTGAACCCGGTCGATCTGGTCATCGACCACTCGGTGATGATCGACGAGTTCGGCAATCCCCGCGCCTTCCAGCACAACGTGGAGCGCGAATACGAGCGCAACATCGAGCGCTACACCTTCCTGAAATGGGGCCAGAAGGCGTTCCGCAACTTCCGCGTCGTGCCGCCCGGCACCGGCATCTGCCACCAGGTGAACCTCGAATATCTCGGCCGCGCGGTCTGGAACGACGAGGACCAGAACGGCGAGCTCGTCGCCTATCCCGACACGCTGGTCGGCACCGACAGCCACACCACCATGATCAACGGCCTCGGCGTCCTCGGCTGGGGCGTCGGCGGGATCGAGGCCGAGGCCGCGATGCTCGGCCAGCCGGTCTCCATGCTGATCCCCGAGGTCGTGGGCTTCAAGCTCACCGGCGCGATGCCCGAGGGGACCACGGCCACGGACCTCGTCCTGCGCGTCTGCGAGATGCTGCGCGAGAAGGGCGTGGTGCAGAAATTCGTCGAGTTCTACGGCGACGGGCTCGACAACGTGCCGCTCGCCGACCGCGCGACCATCGGCAACATGTCCCCCGAATTCGGCGGCACCTGCGCCTTCTTCCCGATCGACGACGAGACCCTGCGCTATCTCGCCCAGACCGGCCGCGACGAGGAGACGATCGGTCTCGTCGAGGCCTACGCCAGGGAGCAGGGCCTGTGGCGCCAGGCGGGCGAGGAGCCGGTCTTCACCGACACGCTGGAGCTGGACATGGCGACGGTGAAACCCGCCATCTCCGGCCCCAAGCACCCCCAGCAGCACATCGATCTCGACGAGGCGGCGGCGAAGTTCCACGCCTATATCGAGGAGCAGCGCAAGAACGGCCCATCGGAAACCGAGGAGACCCGCTGGGCGGCGGAGGGCGGCCAGCCCGCGCCGGCGAAGATTCCCGGCGACAAGGGCCACCACAAGCGCGCGCACGTCACGATGGAGGACATCGACGGCGAGGAGAAATCCTTCGAGCTGCATGACGGCTCCATCGTCATCGCCTCGATCACCTCCTGCACCAACACCTCGAACCCCTACGTGATGATCGGCGCCGGCCTGATCGCGCGGAAGGCGCGGGAGATGGGCCTCGACCGCAAGCCCTGGGTGAAGACCTCCCTCGCCCCCGGCAGCCAGGTCGTCTCCTCCTACCTGGAGGCGACCGGACTGCAGGACGATCTCGACGCGATCGGCTTCAACCTCGTGGGCTACGGCTGCACCACCTGCATCGGCAATTCCGGCCCGATCCGCGAGGAGCTGTCGAAGGCGATCGCCGACAACGACCTGATCGCCTGCTCGGTCCTGTCCGGCAACCGCAACTTCGAGGGGCGCATTTCCCCGGACGTGCGCGCGAACTACCTCGCCTCCCCGCCGCTGGTGGTGATCTACGCCCTCGTCGGCGACATGAACGTGGACGTGACGCAGGAGCCGATCGGCCAGGACAAGGACGGCAACGACGTCTTCCTGAAGGATCTGTGGCCGTCCCAGTCCGAGATCGCCCAGCTCGTCGAGGAGACGGTGACCTCCGACCGCTTCAAGGAGAAATACGCCGACGTCTTCGAGGGCGACGAGCGCTGGCGCGACATCGACACCACCGACGAGAAGACCTACGACTGGCCGGCCGGCTCGACCTACGTCCAGAACCCGCCCTTCTTCCAGGACATGGACCGGGAGCCCGGCAAGATCTCCAACATCGAGAACGCCCGGATGCTGGCGCTTCTGGGAGACATGGTCACCACCGACCACATCTCGCCCGCCGGTGCCTTCAAGGAGACTTCGCCCGCCGGCGAATACCTCAAGGAGCACCAGGTCAGCCCGCGGGAGTTCAACTCCTACGGCTCGCGCCGCGGCAACCACGAGGTGATGATGCGCGGCACCTTCGCCAACATCCGCATCCGCAACGAGATGCTCGACGGGGTCGAGGGCGGCTACACCAAGGGTCCCGACGGTGAACAGATGCCGATCTACGACGCGGCGATGAAGTATATCGAGCAGGGCACCCCCCTCGTGGTCGTCGCCGGCCAGCAATACGGCGCCGGCTCCAGCCGCGACTGGGCGGCCAAGGGCACGGCGCTCCTCGGCGTCAAGGCGGTGATCGCGGAGAGCTACGAGCGCATCCACCGCTCGAACCTCGTCGGCATGGGCGTCCTGCCCTTCGTCTTCACCAACGGCGAGGGCCGCGAGAGCCTGGAGCTCACCGGAGACGAGACCTTCTCGATCCACGGGCTGGAGGAGGATTTCGGCCCCGGCGCGGTGGTGCCCTGCGCCATCACCTATGCCGACGGGTCGACGAAGGAGATCGAGATCAGGAGCCGGATCGATACCGCGATCGAGATCGACTACCTCAAGAACGGCGGCGTCCTGCATTACGTCCTGCGCCGCCTCGCCGACACGGCGACGGCCGCCTGAGGCGCCGGGGCCCGCTCCGGCGGGCCCCTTCCCCGGTCTTCCCCGCGAGTGGAGTCCGTGCCACCCTCCGGGCGAGACCGCGACCGAATCGCGGTACCAGCGCCGAGGATCGCCGATGGGCAATGCCTCCCCGCCCGACGAGACGCAGCCCGATGCCCGGTTCTGGGACCGCGGCGCCCGGCGCTATGCGGCGCGCCCGATCTCCGATCCGGAGGGCTACGCGCGGACCTTGGCGGCGGCGCGCGCCCGGCTCTCGCCGGAGGATCGGGTGCTGGAGCTCGGCTGCGGCTCCGGCGACACCGCCCGCGCCCTCGCCGGCGCGGTGCGTCTCTACCGGGCCACCGACATCTCTGCCGCGATGATCGCCGTCGCCGAAGAGCGGCAGGCCGATCCGCCCCTGCCCGGCCTCTCCTTCGCGATCGGCACGGCCGGGGAGATCGAGCCGCCCGCGGGCGGGTTCGACGCGGTGCTCGCCCTCAACTACCTCCACCTCGTGCGCGACCTTCCGGCGACGCTCGGCCGCATCCACGACCTGCTCGCGCCCGGCGGACTGTTCCTCTCCAAGACCCCGTGCCTCGCGGACATGAATCCGCTCGTCGGGCATGTCCTGCTTCCGATCCTGCGCGCCGTCGGGCGGGCGCCGCACGTGCTCGTCTTCGGCGAGGCCGACCTCGCCTCCGGACTAAGGGAGGCCGGGTTCGACCTCCTCGCCGTCGAGCACCATGCCGGCAAGGGCCGGGATACCCGCCCCTTCGTCGTCGGCCGCCGCCGATCGTGAGGACCCGCCAGGGCCCGTCTCACCCCCGCCGCCGCGCGGCGTCCACGCTCAGCGGCCCGCCGCCCGCGAAGACCAGGTAGAGAAACAGGAAACAGTAGAGGATCGCCGCGTCGCCGCCGTTGTTGACCGGGTAGGGTCCCTGCGGCGCATGCGCCAGCCAGTAGGCGAACGCCATCGTCCCCGAGGCCAGGAACGCCGCCGGCCGGGTGAGGAGGCCCACCGCGATCAGCGCGCCACAGACGAGCTCGATCAGGCCCGCGACCCAGCCGAGCGTGAACGCCTCCGTCAGTCGGTCCGATGCCGGAAAGCCGAGGAGCTTCTGGGTGCCGTGGGCGAAAAAGATCAACCCCGCGACGAGCCGCAGCAGGCTCAGCACCAGCGGCGCGGCGGAGGTCAGGTGTCTGCGCATGTCGGAAGCTCTCCCGTTCCGTTGGTCGTCCAATTGCCGTCCGGCGGCTTCAGCTTCCCGCCCCCCGCGCCTCGGCGAGCGCCGGGCGGATCGTTCGTTCCAGCGTGCGCTCCGTCACCGGCCCGGCGACGCGGGCCACCACCCGCCCCTTCCCGTCCACGACGAAGGTCTCCGGCACCCCGTAGACCCCCCAGTCCCGCGCCGTGCGGCCCTCCGGATCGGCGGAGGCGGCGGCGTAGGGATTGCCGAGCTCGGCGAGGAAGCCCAGCGCGTTGCCGGCCTCGTCCTTGTAGTTGATGCCGTAGATCGGCACCCCCTCCTCCCGCGAGAGCGCGTCGAGGTTCGGGTGCTCCACCCGGCAGGGCGCGCACCAGCTCGCCCAGAAGTTCACCAGCTTCGGCCCTTCGGCGGCGAGCGCCGCTTCGGTCACAGGCTCGAACCCGCCGAGCGCGCTCACCGACAGCGCCGGCGCCGGCTCGCCGACGAAGGTCGAGGGCAGCGCCTCGGGGTCCTCCCGCTGCATGCCGGCGTAGAACAGCCCGGCCAGCGCGGCGAAGACCACCGGCGGCACCACGGCGAGGATCGGCAGCCTAGCCATGCCGCCGCGCCTCCGCCCGCTCGAGCGCCCGCCGGATGCGCGCCGCGCGCACGAGGCTGATCGCCACCAGCGCCGCCAGCAGGACCGCGGAGAGCCCGTAGGCGAGCTCCACCTCGAGCGCGTATTTCCCCAGATCAGGCATCGGCCATCCTTTCCCTCAGCCGCAGCGCGTGCAGCCGTCGCGCCCGGATCTCCGTCCGCGTCCTGAGCAGCACCAGCGCCACGAAGAGCGTCACGAACCCGGCGATGCAGACCAGAAGCGGATACCAGAACACGTCCGCCACGTTCTCCTCCGCATCCATCGAGAGCGAGGCGCCCTGGTGCAGCCCCTGGTTCCAGAAGTTCACCGCATAGCGCGACAGCACAGCGAAGACCGAGCCGACGAGGCAGAGCACGCTGGTCAGGTCGGCGGCGGTGTCGGGGTCCTCGACCGCCTCCCAGAGCGCGATGTAGCCTAGGTAGAACAGGAACAGGATCAGGAACGAGGTGAGCCGCGGATCCCAGGCCCACCACGTGCCCCACATCGGCTGGCCCCAGACCGCCCCGGTGACGAGCGCGATCAGAGTCATCGTCACGCCCACCGGCGCGGCGGCGCGGGCGGCGAGCGCGCTCACGTGGTGGCGCCGGACCAGCCAGATCAGCGAGGCCACGAGCATCATGAACCACGAATTGATCGCCATCAGCGCGGAGGGTACGTGGAGATAGATGATCTTCACCGTCGAGCCCTGCCGGTAATCGTCGGGCGTGAAGAAGAAGCCCCAGACGAGGCCGCCGGTCAGGCACAGGGCCGCCACCGCGCCGAGAACCGGCACCAGCGGCCGGGTCGTGGCCATGAAGCGGGACGGGTTGGCGTAGGACCAGAGCGACATCGCGGCCCGGCTTATCCCGAGCCCGACCGGGCAACAAGGGAGCCCGCGGTCACAGCTTCGTCTGGCCGGGACGGGGTATTCCGGAAAGCAAGGAAGGTCGGGCGCCTCACCGGAGACTCACCCGGAGCGCCGCCGCGGCGGCGAAGGGCAGCCCGGCGAGGCAGCCCAGCGTCACCGCCCCGAGCAGCGCCAGCGGCGTCGCCGGGTCGAGCCCCTCCGCCCCCCGCCGCGCCACGTCCGCCCCGAACACCAGCGTCGGCACGTAGAGCGGCAGGACGAGCAGCGACAGCAGCAGCCCGCCGCGCCGCAGCCCCACGGTCAGCGCCGCGCCGAACGTGCCGATGAGCGACAGGGCGGGCGTGCCGACGAGAAGCGACAGGGTGAGCCACGGATGCCCGGGCCAGGGCAGGTTCAGGAGCACCCCCAGCGGTGCCGCGGCGAGCGACAGCGGCAGGCCGGTGGTCAGCCAGTGGGCGACCGCCTTGGCGAGCGCGATCCCCTCCATCGGCAGGGGCGCGGTGGCCAGCAGGTCGAGCGCCCCGTCCTCCCGGTCGAGGGCGAAGACGCGGTCGAGCGACAGCAGGCAGGCGAGGAGGGCGCCGACCCAGAGGACGCCCGGGGCGATCGGCGCGAGCCGTGCGGCATCGGGTCCCACCCCGAAGGGCACCAGCACCGTCACGATCAGGAAGAAGGCGAGGCCGAGCCCGAAGCCGCCGCCCGCCCGCACCGCGAGCGCGAGGTCCCGCGCGACCAGGCGGATCATGCGGTCAGGTCGGCGAGGAAGGGGTCGTCGGCCCGCGCCCTGTGGGGCGTCACGTCGAGCGTCTCGCCCTCTAGCCGCAGGTCGATATGGGTGGCGAGGATCGCCGTGCCGCCGCCGGCGAGGTGGCGGCGGACGATCCCGGCGAAGCGGGCCGTGTTCTCCACGTCGAGGGAGATCGTCGGCTCGTCGAGGAGCCAGACCGGCCGCCCGGTCACCAGAAGCCGCGCGAGCCCCAGCCGCCGCCGCTGCCCGGCCGAGAGATGCTGCACGAGCCGGTCCTCCAGGGCTCGAAGCGCGAAGGCCTCCACCGCCGCGCCCGCGCCGCCGGCCCCGTGGAGCCCGGCCCAGAAGCCGAGGTTCTCCGCCACCGTGAGCTGCGCCTTCATCCCGTCGGCATGGCCGCCATAGGCCATCGCGTCCCGCCCGGGCTCGACCTCCCCGGCCATCGGCGCCTGCAGGCCGGCGAGCGTCCGCAGCAGCGTCGTCTTGCCCGCGCCGTTCGGGCCGCGCAGGATCAGCGCCCGCCCCGGCGCGACCGCGAAGTCGAGCCCCGCGAGCACCGGCAGGCCGCCGCGCCCGACTGCGAGCCCCCGGGCCGCGACCCTCATGCGGCCGGCAGGAGCGCCGCCCCGACCCGCCGCCCCTCGCCGAGGAGCACGTTGTAGGTCCGGCAGGCCTGCGCCGTGGCCATGCCCTCGAAGCCCAGGTTCGCCGCTTCCAGATCCGAGCGGAAATCCCCGGGCAGGAGCGCCATGTCCGGCCCCGTGCCGACGAGCAGCACGTCGATCTCGCCCGCCTCGGCGAGGATGCGCTCGCGGTCGCCGTAGCCGCCCCAGTTGCGCAGGGTCCGGGGCAGCAGCAGGACCGCGCCCGCGCGGATCTCTCCGCCGATGCGGAAGAAGTCCGGGCCGTAGCCGTCGATGGGCGTGGCGCCCTCGAAATCCACCTCGATGAGCTGCATGGGACACCTCCTTCGGCCCCGACCTAGGCCCTCAGCCGAAGACCGGCAACCCGGAGATCCCCGCCGCGGCGATCACCACGTAGGCGACGCGCCGGTAGGTCTCCTCCCGCCCGGCATCGAAGAGCCGCTGCCCGATCCAGGCCGTGCCGCCGTAGACCGGAACGAGAAAGAGCCCCTCGGCGATCTCCTCCCGTCCGATAACGCCGCGCGTCCAGAGCACCGGCAGGAGCGCCACGCTCGTCGTCGTCAGCACCACGATCGTGTTCGCCCGGCTGCGCTCCGCCCCGTCTGGCCCGGCGAGCTGGAACAGCACCAGCGCCGGCCCGTTCAGGCCCGTCGCGCCGCCGGAGAGCCCCACCAGCGCGCCCACCCCGAGCCAGGCCGGCCGCCCCGCCCGGCCGCGGTAGCGCAGCCCGGCGACGAGCGCGGCGAGGGTTCCGAGGACGGTCAGCGCCATCGCCCAGCGCACCGTATCGGGCGCGAGGAGCGTGAGCGCCAGCGTGCCCGCCGGCAGGCAGAGGAGCGCGGGGGCGAGCATCCAGGCCACCGCCTCGCGGTCGGCGCGCCGGATCGCGCGGGGCAGCACCGTCACCGCCGAACCCAGCGCGCTGATGCCGATGAGCCCCACCGCCGCCTCCGGGCCGACCAGCGCGGCATAGAGCGGCACCGCGATCAGCGCCGAGCCGAACCCGGCGAACCCGTAGACCAGCCCCGCCAGCGCCGCGACGAGGGCGAGCGCGGCCACTCAGGCGTCGATATCGGCGAACTGGGTGCCGCCGCCGGTCTTGTCCGGCTTCGACCAGTCCCGCTTCACGCCGAGGAAGAGCACGATGTTCTTGGCCACGAAAACCGAGGAATAGGTGCCCACGATCACCCCCCAGGTGATCGCGAAGACGAAGCCGCGGATTACGTCGCCGCCGAGGACCAGAAGCGCGATCAGCGCCACCAGGGTGGTGCCGGAGGTCATCACCGTCCGGCTCAGGGTCTCGTTGACCGAGAGGTTCATCACCTCCCGGAGGTCGCGGCGCTTGTACTTGATGAGGTTCTCCCGCAGCCGGTCGAAGATCACCACCGTGTCGTTGATCGAGTAGCCGATGATGGTCAGGAGCGCCGCGATCGTCGCCAGGTCGAACTGGATGCGCAGCACCGAGAAGATGCCGATGGTCAGCAGCACGTCGTGGAACAGCGCCGCCACCGCGCCGACCGCGAACTGCCACTCGAATCGCAGCCAGATGTAGAACAGGATCGCCGCGAGCGACGTCGCCACGGCCAGGAAGGCGGTGCGGATGAGTTCGGCCGAGACCTTCGGCCCCACGGATTCCACGCTGGTGAACTCGATCGACGGATCGACGCCCTTCAGCGCCTCCTCGACCGCCGCGATGGTGTCGGCCGAGGCGCTGGCCGCCTCCGATTGCGCCGCCACGCGCACCATGGCCACGTTCCGCTCCGGCCCGAAGGAGGGGTCGAAGACCTCGGTGATGAGCACGTCGCCGAGCCCCAGCGGCGCCATCGCCTCCCGGTAGGCGCCGACATCCACCGCCTCGGCCGACTGGGTGCGGATCGTCGTGCCGCCCTGGAAGTCGATGCCGAAATTGAGCCCCAGCACCAGCCAGGCCAGCACCGACAGCACCACCGCCACGCAGGAGGCCCCGAAGGTGAGCTTCGCCTGCTTGAACCAGTCGATGTTGACGTCGTCGGGGACGAACTTCACGGGCTTCATGGCTCAGACCTCGATGGTTTTCGGACGCTTGCGGTCGAACCAGGCGACGATCATCGCCCGCGTCACCCAGATCGCGGTGAAGACCGACGTGATGATCCCCAAGGCCAGCGTCACCGCGAAGCCCCGCACCGGGCCAGACCCCATCATGAACAGGATCGCGGCGATGATGAAGGTGGTGATGTTGGCGTCGACGATCGCCGAGAGCGCCCGTTCGTAGCCCTGCGCGATGGCGCGGCTCGGCCCGCGCGCCGTCCGCTGCTCCTCGCGGATGCGCTCGAAGACCAGCACGTTGGCGTCCACCGCCATGCCGATGGTCAGCACGATCCCGGCGATGCCGGGCAGGGTCAGCGTCGCCCCGATCAGCGACAGGAGCCCGAAGATCAGTGCCACGTTGATGATGAGCGCGATGTTGGCGAAGAGCCCGAAGAGCCCGTAGGCCAGCGCCATCATCGCCATCACCGCGACGAAGGCGACGAGGCAGGCGATGCGGCCCGCCTCGATCGAATCCTGTCCCAGCTCCGGTCCCACGGTCCGCTCCTCGAGGAAGGACAGCTTCGCCGGCAGCGCGCCGGCGCGCAGCAGCACCGCGAGGTTCGTCGAGTCCTCGACGGTGAAGTTGCCGGTGATGATGCCGTTGCCCGACGGGATGTGGCTCTGGATCACCGGCGCCGAGATCACCTCGTTGTCGAGCACGATGGCGAAGGGCGAGCCGATGTTCTCGGCCGTGTAGTCGCCGAAGGCCCGCGCCCCCGTGGGGTTGAAGCGGAAGCTGACCGCGGGGCGGTTGTTCTGGTCGAAGGTCGGCTGCGCGTCGGTCAGGGTCTCGCCGGAGACCACGGGCGTGCGCTCGAGCACGTAGGAGACACCCTCCTCGTCGAGCGAGGGCAGCAGGATGTTGCCCGGCCCCGGATCGGCGCCCGCATCGCTGGCGCGGCGGATCACCGGATTGAAGGTGAGCTGCGCGGTGGTGCCGATCAGCGATTTCAGCTCCTCCGCCGAGCCGATCCCCGGCACCTGGATGAGGATGCGGTCCGCGCCCTGGCGCTGGATCGTCGGCTCCCGCGTGCCCACCTCGTCGATCCGCCGGCGGATGATCTCGAGGCTCTGGCGCACCGTCTGGTCGTCCGTCGCCGCCCGGGCGGCCTCCGACAGGCCCACGGTCAGGAGCGCCCCGTCCCCGGTCTGCGTGCCTTCCACCACGAGGTCGCTCTGCCCGGCGCCGTTCAGCGAGCCCACCGGTTGCGCCAGCCCCCGCGCGATCTCGATCGCCCGCGCCAGCCCCCCGGGGTCCGAGAGGCGCACCTCCAAACGTGCGCCCCCGCCGTCCAAGCGCCGGATCGTGCCGATCTCGCCCCTGGCCGCGCGGAGCGCATCGCGCAGCTCCGGCCAGAGCCCGTCCATCCGCTGCGCGTAGACCTGGTCCACCTGCACCTCGGCCAGGAGATGCGCGCCGCCGCGCAGGTCGAGGCCGAGATTGACGAGCCCCGAGGGAAGGAAGTCCGGCCAGCCCGCGGCGTCGGCCTCGCGCTCGGGCGTCGCGCCCTGCGCGACGATCGCGTCGCGGGCGTCGTTGGCGCGCTCCACCCGCCCGTAGAACAGGTTCGGCATGGCCATCAGGACGCCGAGGGCGACGAGCCCCCAGATCACGACGCGCTTCCAGAGCGGCATCTGCAGCATGGGTCGGCGGCTCCGGGTGGGGACGCGAAAGAAACGGGGCGGGGATCAGGCCTCGGCGGGTTCGGTCTTGTTCCGCACCGTGGCGATGGTGGATTTCACCACCCGCACCTTCACGTTCTCGGCGAGTTCGACCTCGATCTCGCCGTCCTCGCGCACCTTCGTCACCTTACCGACCAGACCGCCGGCGGTCACCACCTGGTCGCCGCGGCGCAGCGCCTCGACCATCTTCTGATGCTGCTTGACCTTCTTCTGCTGCGGCCGGATCAGCAGGAAGTACATGATGGCGAAGATCAGGATCAGGGGCAGGAAGCTTGCGATGGCGCTGCCGGCGCCGCCGCCGGCCGCCTGCGCGAATGCGGGCGTTGCGAACATGTCTCGTCCTTCTCGCGTCGGGGCGCCGCACCGCGATACGGGGCCCGGGGAAAATCGGCCTCCTCCTATCTCCGGCCCCGCCCCTTGTCCAGCAAGCCTGCGCCGCGCGAGGCTCACGACCATGACAGGTGGCGCGCTCCTCCTCCTCGTGCTCCTCGCCCTTCCCGCGCGGGCCGATCCGCCCCCCGACCCGGTGCTGCGCATCGGTGGCCGGATCGACCGGCCGAGCTGCACCGCCGTGCTGGTCGCCTCCGAGGCGGTGCTGACCGCCCGCCATTGCGCGCGCCGCGGGTCTCTCAAGCTCTATTCCGGCTGGGAGGACGGCCGCGCCGCGGCGATGCGCCGGGCGGGCGGGGCGCGGCACCCCCGTCTCGCTCCGCTGAAGGCCAATCTCTACCATCTCGACCAGGCCCGGCTGACCCTCGCCAGCCCCTTCGCGGGCCTCGACCCCGCCGAGCCCGGCCCGCCGCCGGAGACGGGGACGCAGGTCACGGTCGTCTCCTTCCCCCGCGGCGCCAGTCACGCCCGCATCGCCACCTGCCGGGTCCTCGAACGCCCCCGGACCGAGATCGTCCTCGACTGCCCCGCCGAGGCCGGCATGTCCGGCGCGCCGATCTTCCAGAAGGGCCGCCTCGTCGGCATCCTCACGAACCGGATCGGGGCGGAGACGTCGCTGGGGACGGTGCTGGCGGAGGAGCTGTTGGCCGAGGAGTGACCGGATCGCCGGGGCCACGGATCGGAGGGTCGGAGCGAGGCTGTGCGTCCAAGACGCCCGCGGCGTCCCGCATGCCGACGGCCCCACGGGCGATTCGCCGAAAATTCCTGATCCTCTGGCCCGAAGACGATACGGGCGTCAACTCTCGATTGTTGCAGCACGCGCGTTCTGGTCCGGCCCTGGTATCCTGGATTTTCCTGTTATTGCGCCCGATTTCCGTCGATCGCCCCGGTCGGTGCAACGCGTGTTTGACACCGCCGGCGGCGACTTCCTATCGCTCCAAGGAGGTATTTCGGCACGAAGTGTATTGGTATGCGTATTTCGATCCTGGACGGATTCCGCGGATTCTTTCTCGTCTTCATGGGCGTCGCGCACTTCAACATGGTTCTCGGCGTCACTGCCGGCCGGTTCAGCCATCATTCTTTCGGCTGGGTGGAGGATGCGCAGGGCTTCGTCTTCATCTCCGGGATCGTCGTCGGGCTGGTCTATGGCAAACGCCTCCTGCGACGCGGGTTTCGCGATTGCAGCGACGCCGTCTTCCGCAGGATCGGGACGATCTATTCGCATCAGGCGGGGCTGATCGTCGCGCTGCTCGGCGCCGCACTTATCCTGTCGCGGATCGGCGCCGTTCCGGCTCTACTGGCGGGTTACGCCGAGCATCCGGTCGCCTTCACCCTGTCCAGCCTGTCGCTTGTCTCCGCCTCGTCGAACATGGGCATCCTGCCCATGTATATCTGGTTCATGGCGCTCACGCCGATGGTTCTCGCCGCGTTTCGCGCCGGGCGCGCGCCGACCGTCCTCGCTCTGTCGGCCCTCGCCTGGCTCTTTGCACAGACAGATATCGGCGCGGTGCTCCTGACGAGCCTTGCGACGACGCTGTTCCCGAGCAGCCCACCGACCCGCTTCGGCCTCTTCTTCGACGTGTTCGCGTGGCAGCTGCTGTTCTTCTCCGGCCTCTGGTTCGGATTCGCCGCGGCGGAGGACAGGCTCGATCTGAACTGCCTCAAATCCCGCGAGGCGCGTTCCCTCTTCCATCTCTGCCTCGTCGCCTTCTTCGCCCTCGGCATCTACGACCGGCTCGTCTTCGACCACTGGCTCGGCAGCGGCTATACCGCCGAGGTCCTGAGCGTGGTCGATCGCGGCGACCTGTCGCCACTCTACGTGATCGCCTTCGCCGTCGATCTCTACATCGTCGCCTGGCTTCTCGTCGCCGGCCGCGCGGTGCGGGGCGGTCCCTGGAAGCGCGTGGGCGACGGGCTCGACTGGCTCTTCACGCGGCGGGTCCTGGTGTTCCTCGGCCAGCACTCCCTGCACGTCTTCACCGGCCACATCGTCATCTTCTACGCCCTCAGCTTCGCTCTCGAGGGCCGGGATTCTGTCGGAAACCCTTCGCACCGCGATCCTTCTCGTCTCGGTGTCCGCCCTCTTCGGGATCGCGGCGCTGCACGCCGCCCTGATCAAGGCGGCGACCGTCCGTAGCCTCCGCTCCGGGATCGCCCGCGAACCGGCCGCTCGGGCAGTCTGGTCCCCTGCTCCGAGATAGTCGTACCGCCCGATCCCGCGCGGCAGAGACCGGCGCCGCCGCGGCCGGACCGTCGGCGCGCGGCGCGCCCCTTCCCCCCCCTCCGCGCTTGAGGCATACCGCGCCCCAAAGGAGGCCGCTTCATGCACGACATCCGCCTGATCCGCGAGGACCCCGCCGCCTTCGACGCCGCCATGGCCCGCCGCGGGATCGCCGGCGCCTCCGCGCCGCTGCTGGCGCTCGACGAGGCCCGCCGCGCCGCCATCCACGCCGCCGAGACCGCCCGCGCCGAGCAGAACGCCGCCTCGAAGCGCGTCGGCGAGGCCCGGGCCGCAGGGCGACGAGGCGGAGTTCGAGCGGCTCCGCGCCGAGGTCGCCCCAAGAAGGCCGAGATCGCCGACCAGGAGGCCCGCGCCCGCGAGCAGGACTCCGAGCTGGTCGAGCAGCTGATGGCGCTGCCGAACGCGCTCGCCCTCGACGTCCCCGAAGGCGCCGACGAGACCGACAACATCGAGCTCAAGCGCCATCTCGACACCCCCCGGATGCCCCACGCGAGGGAGCACTACGACATCCCCGCGGCGCAGGGCGGCATGGATTTCGAGACCGCCGCGAAGCTCTCCGGCTCCCGCTTCGTGCTGATGTCCGGCCAGATCGCCCGCCTCCACCGGGCGCTGGCGCAGTTCATGCTCGACACGCACACCACCGAGAACGGCCTCGACCGAGATCAATCACGCCCGGTGCTGGTCAGCGACGAGGCCATGCACGGCACCGGCCAGCTGCCGAAGTTCGGCGAGGACAGCTACCGCACCACCAACGGCTGGTGGCTGATCCCCACCGCCGAGGTGACGCTCACCAACATCGTCGCCGGCGCAGATCATCGACGAGAGCTACCTGCCCCGCCGCTACGTCGCCCACACGCTCTGCTTCCGCTCCGAGGCGGGCTCGGCGGGCAAGGACACCGCCGGCATGCTCCGCCAGCACCAGTTCGAGAAGGTGGAGATGGTCTCGGTCACCCATCCCGATGCCTCCGAGGACGAGCAGCTGCGCATGCTGGCCTGCGCCGAAGGCATCCTCGAGCGCCTCGATCTGCCCTACCGCGTGGTCAAGCTCTGCGACGGCGATACCGGCTTCGGCGCCCGCGCGCACCTTCGACATCGAGGTCTGGCTGCCGGGCCAGGACCGCTACCGCGAGATCTCGTCGATCTCCAATCTGCTGGGACTTCCAGGCCCGCCGCATGAACGCCCGCTACAGGCCCTCGGACGGCGGCAAGCCGCAATTCGTCCACACGCTGAACGGAAGCGGTCTGGCGGTGGGCCGCGCCCTGATCGCGGTGCTGGAGAACGGGCAATTGCCGGACGGCACGGTGGAACTGCCGGCGGCGCTGTGGCCCTACATGGGCGGCGTGGAGAGCCTGTCCGGACCCTAGGCCGCCTTTCCCTGTAGGCCCCCCCGGTCCTTCGGCGCGGAAAACGGTTCGCGCCGGCGGCAACCTCTCTCGCCGCGGCGTTGGTGCGCGCCCGGCCGATGGGTGATGCACGGCGTCGAGACGGGCCCGCTCGAGTTCGCAGCAGTCGCGCATGCGTGCAACGTTTCCGTAAGACCGATCAATCGGCCCCGGTCGCCGCCGGTGTCCGCATTTCGCGCGCAAACAATGACAAGTTGCAGCGCACCCTCCCGGAGTCCGGTAGACAATCCTCAAGACAGATTTGAGAACCGATCCCTTTCAATTCCGGGTGGAAATCGATGCGCAGATTGCATGAGTTCGACGCTCTCCGAAGTTTCTGCATGCTCTACGGAATCTTCTTTCACGCCCATTCCGTGTCCGGATTCTGGCTGTCGACCATCATCTTCGAAGCCTCGGCCTATTTCAGGATGTCCACCTTCTACTTCGTCTCGGCCTTCCTCACCGCCATGCTCCTGGACCGCCGGGGCGTGACGGCTACACTCCGGTCGCGATCTGTCGCCCTGGCCGTTCCGCTCGCAGCCGCCTTCCTGACGCTCGTGCCCCTCGCCAAATGGGGGCAGTTCTCGCTGGCCGCCCCGGCTGGCAACGTGTCGTTCGGGGATCTCGATTTGAAGGTGATCACCTTCGACGTGTCCGGGGCCTATCTTCACCTCTGGTTCCTCGTTGTCCTGCTCGTCTACCTCCTCACGGCACCGGTCCTCGTCCACGCCATGCGGCAGGCGGTCGTGGCGCGCGTCCTCGGCCGGATCGCCGGCACCGTCCCCCTGCGCGCACGGTTCCTCGTCCTCGCGCTTGCGGTCGGCGCCGCCTGCGCCCTGTCGATGACGATCCGCGAGATCCTCCTCCCCGACCGCGCCATGACGAGCCTGGTGGTCTTCGGCTGCTTCTTCAACTTCCCGTTTTATGTCATGGGCATCGCCGCCTTCGTGTTCCGCGAGCAATTCGGCCGCCTGATCCGGTTCGACCTCCCGGCGATCTGCGCCGGCTTGGCCTGCGCGTTCCTCCTCACGTTGGGACCGGACGTACCAGACCCCGTGCGCTGGGTCGGGACAGGCATGGCAAACGCGGTCGCCGCCCTGTCGCTCACCGCACTCTTCGCGCGCTTCACCCGGCAGGGACCTCTCCTTGCCTTCCTCAGCCGCAGCATCTACAGCGTCTACCTCGTCCATTTCACCTTCATCTTCCTGTTCGGACTGCTCTTCGCCCGCCTGGGCGCAGAGGGGGCGATGCTCTATTGCCTGATCGTCGCCGCGACGCTGCCGAGCTGCTTTCTCTTCCACGAGATGATCGAGCGCTCGCGCTGGCTCACCTTCCTGTTCAACGGAAAGATGAGCCCCCCTTCCATCGCGTCGCCCGCCCCTGCCCTGCACGGCGGCCTGGCCCGATAGGTCCGCAATCGCAGGACCCCCAGAGCCGCGAAATGAAGCGGTGCCCCCGGGGGGATGCCCGATTCCCCGTTCGCCCCGGCACCACTCGCCCAACGCATACCCGTCATGCAAAAATGGCAGCCCCCCGCCGACCGTTCTTTATTGGCGCGTAACCGGCTGCCGCATAGATAGGCATCAAATGTATCGGACGTCCCGCCATGCCCTATCTCCGCCTCCTCGCCGCCCTCCTCTTCGTCCTCTCGCCGATCGTCGCCGCCGGGTTCGGCCTCTTCGACGCCTCCGCCGTGCCGCGGGGTCTGGGCGGTCCCTTCGGCCCGACCCTCAACCCGCATCCGTGATCCCGGGGCCCGGGTTCCCGCGATCCGGCCTGCCGCCGCGTCGCGGCCCCGTGCCTCGGCGGCTCCGTGCCGCCGGGCGGGGGGGCGGTGGGCGATAGTTCGCGCCACGTGGGGCGCGGCGTTGGCGCGGGGGCCGCACGCCCCTAGATCGGCCCGGCAGCCGCGCCGCCTCCGGTGCGATCCGACAAGGGACCGAGTTCCATGACCTATTTCCGCATCATCGTCGCCCTCGTTTTCGTCCTGGCGCCGGTTGTCGCCGCCGGGCTCGGCTGGTTCGACGTCTTCGCCGCGGGCCGGGTCTAGGGCGCCGCGGCGCCCGCCCGGATTCTGGCGCGGCGGGGCCCCCAGCCTACCTGCTCCGGCACCGATGCCCGGAGCGCCCATGCCCTATCTCCCCCTCCTCGCCGCGCTGGCCTTCGCGCTCTCGCCCCTCGTCGCGGGCAGTTTCGGCGGCTTCGCGCCGGACGCCTTCCCGGTGCCGCAGGACGACCCTCCGATGCAGCCCGCGGGCTACGCCTTCGCGATCTGGGGGCTCATCTATCTCTGGCTCGTCGTCCACGCCGCCTACGGCGCTTTCGCGCGCCGCGACGATCCCGGCTGGCGACCCACCCGCCTGCCGCTGACGCTCTCGCTCGCCCTCGGCGCGTTCTGGATCCCCGTGGCCAACGCCTCGCCGTTCTGGGCGACGCTGATGATCTGGGCGATGCTGCTGCCGGCGCTGGCGGCCCTCCTCCGCGCCGGACGAGGCGACCCCTGGCTCCTCGACACGCCGCTCGGGCTCTATGCCGGCTGGCTGACCGCCGCCTCGTCCGTCTCCGTCGGCCTCTGCCTCGCCGGCCGGGGCGTGACCGGTCCCGTCACCGCCGCCTGGGTGGCGCTGATCGTGGCCCTCGCGCTTGCCGCCTTCGTGCTCCTGAACCGTCCCTCGCGCGGCTACGTCGCCGCCTTCGCCTGGGCGCTCGCCGCCGTCGCGGTGCAGAACCTGGGCGAGGTCGCGAGCCTCGTCGCGGGCCCGATGCTCGGCATCGCCTTGGTGCTCGCACTCGCGGTCCGGCCCGTGCGGAGGTGAAACGGACCCGACGGGACTCCGACAGGAATCCGACGGGATTCCGACAGCCTATTTCAGGTGTTTCCGCAGCCTCGAGGGCGTCGATTTGGTCCGACCGCGATAGGGATTCTTCTCCCCCTGTCCGCGCATCCAGAGCCGGATCGGCGTCCCCGGCATGTCGAAATCCGCCCGCAGCCCGTTGACGATATATCTCTCGTAAGCCTCTGACATATCTTTCGGATTCGAGCACATCACGGCGAAGCCCGGCGGCCGGGTCTTGGCCTGGGTCATGTATCTGAGCTTGATCCGCCGCCCACCCGGCGCCGGCGGCGGATGCGCCTCCACCATCGCGCCAAGCCATTGATTCAGCTTTGAAGTCTGCACCCGCCGGTTCCAGACGTCATACGCTGCCATCACCGATTCCTGCAATCTTTCCAGCCCCTTGCCGGTCATAGCCGAGATCGCGACCAGCTGCACCCCGCGCAGTTGCGGCAGGAGCTCTTCGCACCCCTCGCGGAGCGCGTGAAGTTTCTGAACCTTTTCAGGCTCTTGGTCCCACTTGTTCACGGCGATCACCACCGCCCGCCCCTCGCGTTCGGCGAGGTCGGCGATCCGCAAATCCTGGCTCTCGAAGGGCGTCGCCGCATCCAGCAGCACGATCACTACCTCGGCGAACTTAACCGCCCGCAACCCATCGGAAACGCTCAGTTTTTCGAGCTTCTCCTGAACCTTTGCCTTTTTCCGCATCCCTGCCGTGTCGAAGATCCGGACCGGCACGCCGCCCCATCCCGTGCGTACCGAGATCGCGTCCCGCGTGATCCCCGCCTCGGGCCCGGTCAGCAGCCGATCCTCGCCGAGCAACCGGTTGATCAGCGTCGATTTTCCCGCATTCGGCCGGCCGACTACGGCGATCTGGAGGGGCTTTTCGAGGGTCGGCACACGGACCTCGTCGGGGTCCACGTCCACTGCCGGCGCATGCTCGACGATCTCCGCCTCGCTCTCCTCGGCGACGGGTTGCAGCGCCCTGAAAAGCTCCGACATTCCCTCGCCGTGTTCGGCCGACAGCGCGATCGGCTCGCCGAGGCCCAGCCCCCAGGCCTCGATCAGCCCCCCCTCGGCGGCGCGCCCCTCGCATTTGTTCGCCGCCAGGATCACCCGCTTCGCCCGCCGGCGTAGGAGCTCCGCGAGGATTTCGTCCACCGGCGTCACCCCGGCCCGCGCGTCGATCAGGAAGAGGCACACATCCGCCATCTCCACCGCCCGCTCGGTCAGCCGGCGCATCCGGCCCTCCAGGCTCTCGTCGGTCCTGTCCTCGAGCCCGGCGGTGTCGATGACGGTGAAGGCCCGGCTGCCGATGCGCCCCTCGCCCTCGCGCAGGTCCCGCGTCACGCCGGGGCGGTCGTCGACAAGCGCAATCCGCCGCCCGACGAGGCGGTTGAACAGGGTCGACTTGCCCACGTTGGGCCGCCCAACGATGGCGAGGGTGAAGCTCATGGCGCGCTCCCGGACCGGATCGACGCCCGCTCCTACACGCGCCCTCAGCGGAAGGCCAGCAGGCGCCCGTCCGTCGAGACCACATAGAGCGTCTGCCCGGCGACGGCGACGTTCGTCGCCGCGCCGTCCGGAAGCTCGATCTCGCCCACGAGGCTTCCCCCGGCGGGATCGAAGGCCCTGAGGCGCGCATCCGAGGATGCGACCCAGAGCCGGCCCCCGGCCAGGACCGGCCCGAAATGGGCGTAGACCGCCTGCCGACGCTTGACGAGCGTGCGCTTGTAGTAGGGCAGTTCGACCCGCCAGACGGGAGCGCCGCTGGCGACATCGAGCCGGACGAGCTCGGCCTGGTCCGTCACCGCGAAGACCGATCCGCCGGCAACCACCACCGGCGACATCGCGCCCTCCTCCGCGGACCAGATGATTTCGCCGGAGCCGAGCGAGACCGCGTCGATCCGGCCCGAGGGAGAGCCCGCGTAGACCGTGCCGCCGTCGATGACGGGATCGCCGGTCAGATCGGTGATCGCCGCGTAGACGCGCCCGAGCCGCGTGCCCGCCACGGTCGTGGACCAGAGTTCCGTGCCCCCGGAGAGCATGCCCCGGAGCTCCCGCGAGGAGAACGGCAGCACGATCCTGTCCCCCGACACCGCAGGCGACGCGCCACCGGTGACCCCGGATTCGTCGGGCGTGCCCTGCTCGGTCCATTCGATGCGGCCGTTGCCCGCGTCGAGCGCCCAGCCGGTCGCGTCCCGCCCGACAACGTAGACCCGGCCCCCGCTCACGGTCGGCGCCCCCGCGGCGGCGGCGCCGATATCCTGCGCCCAGACGCGGCGGCCGGTGGCGGCGTCGAGCGCGATCACCTGGCCAAAGGCGGTCGAGACGTAGAGGCGCTCTCCGGAAACCGCGAGGCCCGCGCCCGAGGCATCGTCCACCGGCTCCCCCGCCGGAGAGACATTCGCGGACCACAGGGGCTGGCCGGACGTGGAATGAGCCATCACCCGCGCCCGGCTGTCGGCGGTGAAGACCCGACCGCCGGAGACGACGGGAGCGGCCGTGATGCGGTGGCGCCGGTCCTCGCCCTGGCCGATATCGGACGCGAAGACGAGGCGCGGCGAGGCAGAGAACGCCGCATGCGGCATGTCGTGATCGGGCTGCGCGGCCTTGTGGGTCCAGTCGCCGAGGACGACCGCGCCCGGAAGCGAGATTGGCTGCGCCCGGTTCGCCGGCGCGGTCTCGTCGCGCAGATCCACGCGCTCGCCGGTCAGGATCACGTCGTCGCTGCAGGCGGCGAGCGCGAGCAGTGCCGCGCCTGCGAGAAGGCCGATCCGTCTCATGGCTGTGGTCCTCTCATCCCTCGGCGGTGTCCAGCGAGCCTCCGAGGGCGACAATCAGTTGCTGCGCGCGCTGCCGCAAGTCCCGCCCGGCCGCTCCGTCCCGGAGAATTCCGCGAAGTGTCTCGAGGGCCTCATCGGTCTGACCCTGCCGGACGCGGACCAGCGCCTGCTGCTCGAGGGCGAGGAGGCGAAACGGCGCGCCGGGGATCGTCAGCGGCTCGAGCCGGTCGAGCACCTCCCGGGGCTCGGCGCGATCCTGCAGGATCATCGCCGCCTTGAGACCCGCCAGGTTGCGGTAGAGATCGGGGATCGCGTCGTCCGTCGAGAGGTCCTCCAGCCGCCCCAGCGTCTCCGCCACGGCCGCGTCGTCCTCTAGCGTGTCGGCCGCCACCATCGCCACGAGCGCGCGCTGCGCCCCGGTCGCGTCGATCTCGTCGAGCGCGGCGCGGCGGGCCTCCGGACTGTCGCGGTTCAGCGCGGCGAGCAGACGGTCGCCGAAGGCCCGGGCCTCGGCGCGCGCCTCAAGTCTTTGCCATTCCACCCAGGCGGCGCCGGCGACGAGAACCACGACGGTCAGGACGGCGATCCATCCGTAGCGTCGCAACAACCCGAAGAGCCGGTCCCGCCGGACCTCCTCGGAAACCTCGTCGATGAAACTGTCCCTGTCGCTCATACGCCCTCCGGAACCGGGATCCGCCGCCTCTTACCCTTCCGCCACTCCGGATGCAAAGAGCCGCGCCGCGACGAAATTCACAGCCGGTCGAACAACCACCCGTGCTATGACCCCTCGGCGCGCCGGCGAGCCCGGGGTGGTTCCCTCCGAGCCGCCCGGCAACTAGTTAGAAGCAAAGTAGGCACCCTTCTCCCATGCGTTTCGTCCCGATCCTTACCGCCCTCCTTGTCGCCGCCGCGCTCTACCTCCTCGTCTTCGAACGCGGGCGGCTATTGGAGCTCGCCGGCGCGCCGGAGACGGCGGACAGAGAGAACGCCGCGTCCCCGGCCGGGCCGGGCCCGACGGAGGCCCGCGCCGCCGCCGGCATCTCCGTCGTCGCCCTCCGCTCCGAGGCGCGGTTGATCGACACCGCGATCGTCCTGCGCGGAGAGACGCAGGCGGCCCGGCAGGTCGACGTGCGCTCCGAAACCTCCGGCAAGGTCGTTTCCGACCCGCTGCGAAAGGGCGCCGCCGTCGACGAGGGGCAGATCCTCTGCGCCGTCGATCCGGGCACGCGCGAGGTCGCGCTCGCCGAGGCGCAGGCCCGGCTCGCCGAGGCCCGCGCCGCCCGGCCGGAAGCGAAGGCCCGGGTCGCCGAAGCCGAGGCGCGCCTCGCGGAGGCCCGCATCAACCAGAACGCCGCCTCGCAGCTCGGCGAGGGGGGCTTCGCCTCACGAACCCGCATCGCCTCCGTGCAGGCGGCCGTCGAATCGGCCCGCGCCGGCATCGAGGCCGCGCGTTCCGGGGTGGAGTCGGCACGCGCCGGCATCCAGAGCGCGGAGGCCGCCGTCGCCGCCGCCGAGACGGAGATCGACCGGCTCGAGATCACCGCGCCCTTTCCGGGCCTTCTGGAATCGGACACCGCCGAGCTCGGGTCGCTTCTGCAGCCCGGCGGGCTCTGCGCCACGGTGATCCAGCTCGATCCGATGAAGCTCGTGGGATTCGTCCCCGAGTCATCGGTCGGACAGGTGGACGTCGGCGCCCGCGCCCGGGCGCGACTGACCTCGGGTCGGCAGGTCGAGGGCGCGGTGACCTTCCTGTCGCGCGCCGCCGATCCGGAGACCCGGACCTTCCGCGCCGAGATCGCTGTGCCCAACGCCGATCTCTCCCTCCGCGACGGCCAGAGCGCGGAGATCCTGATCCAGGCCGAGGACCAGAGCGCGCATCTCCTCCCGCAATCGGTCCTGACGCTGAACGATGACGGCGATCTCGGGGTGCGGACGGTCCTGGACGACGGAAGCGCGGGCTTCCTCCCGGTCGAGATCATCCGCGACGCGTCCGAGGGGGTCTTCGTCGGCGGTCTTCCGGAGAGCGTGGCGGTGATCGTCACCGGCCAGGACTACGTCACCGAGGGCGTGCCGCTCGACGTCACCTGGCGCGAGGCCGGCGGATGACGCGGATCATCGACTGGGCCGCCGGCCATGCCCGCATGGTGCTGGCCTTCATCGGGCTCTCCATCGTCGCCGGCTGGCTTGCCTATACCGGGCTGCCGAAGGAGGGCGAGCCCGACATCGAGGTGCCGGCGCTCTTCGTCTCGGTGCCCTTCCCCGGGATCTCCGCCGAGGACAGCGAGACCCTCCTCGTGCGGCCGATGGAGACCGAGCTCTCCGGCCTCGACGGCCTGAAGTCGATGCAGGCGACCGCCGCGGAGGGCTATGCCGGCATCGCGCTCGAGTTCGAGTTCGGATGGGACAAGACCCAGACCCTCGCCGATGTCCGCGACGCGATGAACAGCGCCGAGGCGAAGTTTCCCGACGGCGCCGAGCAGTACACGCTCAACGAGATCAACTTCTCGGAATTCCCGATCATCATCGTGAACCTCACCGGCAGCCTGCCGGAGCGCACGCTCCTGCGCGTCGCCCGGGACCTGCAGGACCGCCTCGAGGCGCTGGAGCCGATCCTCAAGGCCCCGATCGCCGGCAACCGCGACGAGATGGTCGAGGTGGTGATCGACCCCGTCCGCCTCGAATCCTACGACGTCACCGCCGCCGAGCTGACCCAGGTGGTACGTAACAACAACCAGCTGATCGCGGCGGGCGAGGTGGAGACGGCGGAGGGCGCCTTCGCGGTCAAGATCCCGTCGAGCTTCGACGACCAGCGCGACATCTACGACCTGCCGGTGAAGGTGAACGGCGACCGCGTGGTGACCCTCGGCGACCTGGCCGACATCCGCCTCACCTTCGAGGACGCGACCGGGACGGCGCGCTTCAACGGCGAGAAGACCGTCGCGTTGCAGATCGTCAAGCGCCGCGGCTACAACGTCATCGACACCGCCGAACTCGTGCGGGACGAGCTCGCCGCGGCGGAGGCAGACTGGCCGCCGGTCCTGCGCGACGCGGTCGACGTGGGCACCTCGAACGACCAGTCTCGGCAGGTTTCCTCGATGGTCAGCCAGCTCGAGGGCTCGGTGCTGACCGCGATCGCCCTCGTCATGATCGTGGTGCTCGGCACGCTCGGAATCCGCTCGGCGCTCCTCGTCGGCTTCGCCATCCCAACCTCGTTCCTGCTGTGCTTCATCCTGCTCGGCGTCATGGGCATCTCGGTATCGAACATCGTCATGTTCGGCCTGATCCTCGCCGTCGGGATGCTGGTCGACGGCGCCATCGTGGTCGTCGAATACGCCGACCGACGCATCACCGAAGGCGCCGGCCCGATGAGCGCGTTCACCGAGGCGGCGCGGCGCATGTTCTGGCCCATCGTCTCGTCGACGGCGACGACTCTTTGCGCCTTCCTGCCGATGCTCTTCTGGCCGGGCGTCGCGGGCGAGTTCATGGGCATGCTGCCCGTCACCCTCATCTTCGTGCTCACGGCAAGCCTCGTCGTGGCGCTGATCTACCTCCCCGTCATGGGCGGCGTCGCCGGGCGGCTCAGCCGCCTCTTCGACCGGTCCTCGGGGCTCCTTCGCCGCGCCCTGCCCTGGTCCCTGCGCGCCGCCCTGCTCCTTCCCGCCGCCGCGCTCGTCTTCCTCGGCGCGATGCAGGCGCTGAACCCCGCCTATTTCGTCGACGCGACCGCGCTCGGCCGGTTCGCCGTCCTGCCCGGCGCGCTGCTGTTCCTGGCCGGCACGATCCTGACCGCGATCGCGACGGGCGCCGCCCGGCCGCCCGCCCGGCCGCGCCCCGTCCGCGCCGGGCATCGCCGCACGCCCTTCGGGCGGATCATCGCCGCCATCGTCGGCAATCCGGTCATGCCGCCGGTGGCGATGGCCGCGGTCGTCGGTTTCGTCGTCTTCACCTTCTCCTATTACGGCCAGCACAACACCGGCACGGAGTTCTTCGTCGAGAGCGAGCCTGAACAGGCGCTGATCTACGTGCGCGCCCGCGGCAACCTCTCGCTCGACGAGAAGGACGCGCTCCTGCGCGAGGCCGAGGACGTGGTGCTGTCCACCACCGGGGTGCAGAGCGCCTTCGCCTTCGCCGGGGATGGCGGAATCAACAACAATACCGGCGGCGGCGAGGCGCCGCTCGACACTGTGGGGCAGGTGCAGGTCGAGCTCGTCCCGTGGGACGAGCGCCCCGCCTTCGCCCGGCGCACCGGCACGCCCCTGGCCGATCTGGACGGCGACCGCGTGCTGGCACGGCTCGAGGCGGGACTGGCCGGGATTCCCGGCATCCGCACCGAGACGCTGAACCTCGCCATGGGCCCCGGGAGCGGCAAGCCCGTGCATCTGCGCCTCATGGGCCGGGACTGGGAGGCGCTCAGGAGCGCCGCGGGGACGGTGCGGCAGGAGTTCGAGCGCACGCCGGGCCTCGTCGATGTCGGCGACAGCCGGCCGCTTCCGGGGATAGACTTCGAGATCACGGTGGACGTCGAGGAGGCCGGTCGCTACGGCGCCGACGTGGCGACCGTCGGCGGCATGGTGCAACTCGTCACCCGCGGCCTCCTCCTCGACACGATGCGCGTGGACAGCTCCGACGAGGAGATCGACATCCGCGTGCGCCTGTCCGAGGCGGACCGGGTGCTCTCGACCCTCGACACGCTGAAGGTCCGCACCGCCAACGGCCTCGTGCCGCTGTCGAACTTCGTCACCCGCCGGCCGGTGCCGAGCCTCGGCCAGATAGATCGGATCGACCAGCGCCGCTTCTTTGACGTCACCGCCGATGTCGCGCCCGACCTGCGCAAGGCCGTCCGCGCCGGCGAGACCCTCGCACTCCTGCGTCCCGCCGCGCCGGAGCAGGAGGGCGAAGTCACCGTCGAGGATGCCGCCTACGGGGTCACCTGGCTCGCGGACGGGTCCAGCACCGGCACGCTGGCGGAGGCCGCCCGCGCCGGCGATCTCGCCCTCTCCCCCGTCAATCCGAACGAGCGCATCGCGCATCTGACCAGCTGGCTGGAGAGCGCCGATCCCCTGCCCGCCGGCATCACCTGGGAATGGACCGGCGACCAGGAGGACCAGGCCGAGAGCCAGGCCTTCCTGCAATCCGCCTTCCTGGGCGCGCTCGGACTGATGTTCATCATCCTGCTGGCGCAGTTCAACAGCTTCTACAATTCGATCCTCGTGCTCGCCGCCGTCGTCATGTCGGTCGCCGGCTGTCTCTGGGGGATGCTGATCCTCAACCAGCCCTTCTCGATCATCATGACCGGCACCGGCATCGTGGCGCTGGCCGGCATCGTGGTGAACAACAACATCGTGCTGATCGACACCTACCAGGATTACGGCCGCTACATGCCGAGGATCGAGGCCATCGTGCGCACGGCCGAGGACCGCATCCGCCCGGTCCTGCTGACCACCGTCACTACCATCGCCGGGCTCCTGCCGATGGTCCTGGGGCTCAGCCTCGACTTCATCGGCGGCGGCTACACGATCGACAGCCCGACCGCGCTCTGGTGGAAGCAGCTCGCCACCGCGGTGGTCTTCGGCCTCGCCATCGCCACGGTGCTCACCCTCGTCTTCACCCCCGCCTCGCTGGCGTTGCGGGTCTGGATCGGCAAGGGCGCCTATGGCGGGCTGCGGCGGTTGCAGGCGCTGGCCCTGCGCGACGTCGCCGGCGACCTCCGGCTCGCCCGCGCCGCCCGGAAGGTGAAGAACCCCGAGATCATCTGGGACGTGGAGACGCCGGAGGCGCGGGACCTGCCGCATCCGACGCGCCTCGAAGCCGCCGAGTGAGGGGCTCAGGCGGCCTCCTCGCTCGCCTGCCGGTACCAGAGCCGGGCGTAGCGGCCGCCCCGTGCCAGCAGCGCCTCATGGCTCCCGCGCTCCACGATCCGCCCCGCCTCGAGGACCGCGATCTCGTCGGCGTCGACGACCGTCGAGAGCCGGTGGGCGATGACGAGCACGGTCCGGCCCCGCTCCATCGCCTTCAGTTCCGCCTGGATGCCGATCTCCGTCTCGGTGTCGAGCGCCGAGGTCGCCTCGTCGAGGAGCAGGATCGGCGGATCCTTCAGGAGCGTCCGCGCGATCCCCACCCGCTGCTTCTCGCCGCCCGAGAGCTTCAGGCCGCGCTCGCCCACCTGGGTGTCGTATCCCGAGGGCAGGCCGGCCACGAAGTCGTGGATCTTCGCCGCCCGCGCCGCCGCCTCGATCTCCGGCCGGCTGGCCTCGGGGCGCCCGTAGGCGATGTTGTAGAGGACGGTGTCGTTGAAGAGCACCGTGTCCTGCGGGACCACGCCGATCGCGGCGTGCAGGCTCTCCTGCGTGACGGCCCGGATGTCCTGCCCGTCGATCCGGATCGCGCCGCCGGTGACGTCGTAGAAGCGGAAGAGCAGCCGGCCGATCGTCGACTTGCCGGCGCCGGACGACCCCACGAGGGCGAGCGTCCTGCCGGGCGGAATCGTGAAGTCGACGCCGGCCAGCACTTCCCGCTCCGAGTCGTAGCCGAACCGGACCTCCTCGAAGCGGATCTCGCCGCCCTTGACCGTGAGCGTCCCGGCCCCCGGCGCGTCGCGCACCTCCGCGGGTTGCTCGAGCAGCCCGAACATCTGACCCATGTCGACGAGGGCCTGGCGGATCTCGCGATAGACCGTTCCGAGAAAGGTCAGCGGCCCGGTGATCTGGATCATGTAGGCGTTGACCATGACGAAGTCGCCGGTGGTCAGCTCGCCGGCGGCCACGCCCATCGCCGCCATCACCATTACTCCGACGAGTCCCGCCGTCATCAGGATCGACTGTCCGGCATTGAGCGCGGCCAGCGAATAGGAGGTCTTCAGCGCCGCCGCCACGTAGCGGCCCATGGCGCCGTCGTAGCGCGCCGCCTCGCGCCCCTCGGCGCCGAAATACTTCACCGTCTCAAAGTTCAGCAGCGAATCGATGGATTTCTGCGCCGCGTCCTGGTCCTCGCGGATCATCTCGCGGCGGAGCTTCACCCGCCACTCGGTCACCGCGAAGGTGAAGCCCACATAGGCGGCGACCGTCGCCCCGACGACGGCGAGGTACCAGGGGTCGAAGAACACCGCCAGAACGACCCCGACGAGCGCCAGCTCGAGCGCCAGCGGGCCGATGGAGAAGAGCAGGAACCGCAGGAGGAACTCCACCCCCTTGATTCCCCGCTCCATGACCCGCTGCAGGGAGCCGGTGCGGCGCTGGATGTGGTAGCGCAGCGACAGCGCGTGGATATGCCCGAACGTCTCGAGCGCCAGCGCGCGCAGCGCCCGCTGCCCCACGGCGGCGAAGAGCGCGTCGCGAAGCTGCTGGAAGCCCACGTTCATCGCCCGCGAGACGCCATAGGCCAGGGTGAGCCCCACCGCGCCGGCGCCGAGCATCCAGGCGGCGTCGTGGCCCTCGCCCGCGAGCCGGTCGACGGCGGCCTTGTAGAAGAACGGCGTCACCACCGCGACGAGCTTCGACAGGAGGAGCGCGATCAGCGACAGCACCACCCGCCGCTTCACCCAAGGTTCGCCGGCGGGCCAGAGATAGGGCAGCACGCGCAGGATGACGGCGAGACCTTCGGCCTCGAACTCGTTCTCCTCGGGGGCTGGCGCGGAGGCTCGCTGGAAGGACCGCATGGAGAGGGTTTAGATCGGGCGCCCCGGTTTGCAAAGCGGCCGCGCCCCTTGCCCCGAGGCCCCGCCGCGCCTAGCTGCCGGCATCCCGCCCCGAGAGGTCCACCCGCCATGACCACCGGCACACGATCCATCTGCGTCTATTGCGGATCCCGCGACGGGACCGATCCGCGCTTCGCCGCGGAGGCCGCGGCACTCGGCCGCGCCATCGCCGAGTCCGGCTGGCGGCTGGTCTACGGCGCCGGCGATGTCGGTCTCATGGGCCGTGTCGCGCGGGCGGCGCAGGAGGCGGGCGGCGACACGTTCGGCGTCATCCCGACGCATCTCCTGTCGCTCGAAGTCGGCAAGCGCGACCTGACGCGCTTCGTCGTCACCGAGACCATGCACGAGCGCAAGAAGGTGATGATCATGAACGCCGACGCGGTCGTCGTCCTGCCCGGCGGCGCGGGCTCGCTCGACGAGTTCTTCGAGGCGCTGACCTGGCGCCAGCTCGGCCTCCACGACAAGCCGATCCTGGTGATGGATGTCGGCGGGTTCTGGGCGCCGCTCCGCGGCCTCGTCGATCACGTGGTCGCGGCGGGCTTCGCGAAAGCGAGCCTGGCGGAGGCGGTCGTCTGGGTGCCCGACACGGCCGCGGCGATGGCTGCGCTCAGAGCGCGGCTTGCCGCCTGAGGCGCCGCCGCGAGGCGATCGCCTCGCCCGAATAGAGCGCGAGAGCGGACCAGATGAGCGCGAAGGCGATCCCGTGCCAGGGCGTGAAGCGCTCGCCGAAGAGCGCCACGGCCAGCAGGAACTGCAGCGTCGGATTCAGGTACTGGATGACGCCGACCGTCGCCATCGGCAGCCGGCGCGAGGCGATCGAGAACAGCAGCAGCGGCAGCGCCGTCACCGGCCCCGTCGCGATCAGCAGGAGCGCGGTGGTGCCGTGGAACGCGCCCGCCCCGGGCACGGCAAGCCAGAGATAGAGGAGCCCCACCGGCGAGAGCAGCATCACCTCAGCGGTGACGCTGGCCATCGGCCGCAGGGACACGATCTTCTTCGCCACGCCGTAGAGGCCGAACGTGCCGGCGAGCAGCAGGCTGATCCAGGGGGTGACGCCGAGCCCCAGGATCAGCACCATGACCGCCCCGGCCGCCATGGCGATGGCGACCCGCTGCCCCCGGCTCAGCCGCTCGCCGAAGATGAGCGCGCCGAAGGCGACCGAGACCAGCGGAAAGATGTAGTAGCCCATGCTCGTCTGCACGACGTGGTCCGAGAGCACCGAGAAGATGAACAGGAACCAGTTGCACGAGATCGCCGCCGCCGCGAAGGCCACGAGGCCGAGCTCGCGCGGACGGGCGAGCGCGCGCAGTTCCCCCAGCCGCCCGCGGGCCGCGAGGATGCCGCCGAAGAACAGCGCCGACCAGATCGTCCGGTGCGCCAGGATCTCGAGCGGCGGCGCCTCGGCGAGCAGCTTGTAGAAGATCGCGCAGAGGCCCCAGATGGTGCAGCAGGAGACCATCGCGACCACGCCCACCAGGGCGCCGCCGCGGCTCTCCCCCGCGCTGCCGATCGTCGTTCCCGCCGCCGCCATGTCCCGGTCCCGTCTTGACGCTTGCCTGTCCATGCGCCCACCTATAGCCGTCTCCCGTCCGGCACCATGGCGGGCGACGGAACGAAGGATCCCGGCCTTGCTCCTGCTCATCGACAATTACGACAGCTTCACCTGGAACCTCGTCCACTACGTGGGCGAGCTCGGCGCTGAAACGGAGGTGGTGAGGAACGACGCGCTGACGGTCGAGGAGGCGATGGCGAGGCGTCCCTCCGCCATCCTTCTCTCCCCCGGCCCCTGCGATCCCGACCGCGCCGGCATCTGCCTGCCCCTCGTCCGCGCTGCGGCCGAAGCGCGGCTGCCGCTGCTCGGCGTCTGCCTCGGCCACCAGGCGATCGGCCAGGCCTTCGGCGGCCGCGTCGTGCGCCACAGCGAGATCGTCCATGGCAAGGCCGGCATCATCCACCACGAGGCGGGCAGCGTCTTCGCCAACCTGCCGACGCCGCTCTCGGCCACCCGCTACCACTCCCTCGTCGTGGAGCGCGAGAGCCTGCCCGCCGAACTCGCGGTCACCGCGGCGCTCGCGGACGGCACGATCATGGGGCTCGCCCACCGCGAGCTGCCGATCCACGGCGTCCAGTTCCACCCCGAATCGATCCGCTCCGAACACGGCCACGCGATGCTGAAGACCTTTCTCGACATGGCCGCCGTCCCGGCATGAGCGCCGATCTGAAGCCGCTGATCGCCGCCGCCGTCGACCGGCCGCTGACCGAGGACGAGGCGCGCACCGCCTTCGACCTGCTGTTCGACGGCGAGGCGACGCCCTCCCAGATCGGCGGCTTCCTGATGACCCTGCGCGTCCGCGGCGAGGCGGTGGCCGAATACGCCGCCGCCGCCGCCGCCATGCGCGCCCGCGCCAGGGCCGTCCGCGCCCCCGAGGGCGCCATCGACATCGTCGGCACCGGCGGCGACGGCAAGGGCACGCTCAACATCTCCACCGCCGCCGCCTTCGTGGTCGCCGGCGCCGGCGTGCCGGTCGCCAAGCACGGCAACCGCAACCTCTCCTCGAAGTCGGGCGCGGCGGACGTGATCGCCAGCCAGGGCATCGAGACGATGGTGGGACCCGACGTGGTCGAGCGCGCGCTGGCGGAGGTCGGCATCGGCTTCATGATGGCGCCCATGCACCATCCCGCGATGGCCAACGTCATGCCGACGCGGATCGAACTCGGCACGCGGACGATCTTCAACATCCTCGGGCCGCTCACCAACCCCGCCGGCGTGAAGTACCAGCTGACCGGCGCCTTCTCCGCGGAGGTCCTCGCACCCATGGCCGAGACGCTCGGCCGGCTCGGATGCACGCGCGCCTGGCTGGTCCATGGCAGCGACGGTACCGACGAGATCTCCATCGTCGGGCCGAGCACCGTCGCGGTGCTCGAGGACGACCACGTCACCATGGGCGAGGTCACCCCGGAAGAGGCCGGCCTGCCCCGGCACCCGTTCGAGGCCATCCTCGGCGGCACCCCGGAGGAGAACGGAGCCGCCTTCCGGGCCCTTCTGGCCGGCGCCCCCTCGGCCTACCGGGACGCGGTGCTCCTCAACGCCGCCGCCGCGCTCGTCGTCGCGGGCCGCGTCGCGACCCTGCCCGAAGGGGTGGAGATCGCCGCGCGGAGCATCGACAGCGGCGCCGCGCGCTCCAAGGTCGAGGGTCTGGCGCGTATTTCGCCCCTCTCAGCCTGAAGCGGGATTGACCGTCGCCGGGACCGGCGTAATCTGTTTCCTATTTGGAAACGGATTATTTCGATGCGACATTTCCTGCGTCTCGCGGCAGCCGCCGCCTGCCTCGCCGCCTGCGACCGGCCCGACAGCTTCCTCCAGGCGCGGTTCGAGGCGCCCTCGGACTCGCTCTACGTCGCCCCGCAGGGCCTGCTTTCCGGCGGCCCGGCGGAGGACCGGGTGCTGTATCTCTACTCCGACAGCATCCGCCCGACCGCCGGCGACGTGCAGCTCGTGCCGGCCCCGTTTCTGGGACTGTTCGACACACCGACCGCCCGCGATGTCGAGGCGCGCACGAACACGAAATCGCTCCGGATCGACGCGGATGCCGGGCTCACCTTCAACGGGCGGGACCGCTCATCCGATCTCTTCATCACCTTCCTGCCAGACCAGCCCGCGATCTCGGACATTCCCGAGACGCTGCTCTTCTCGGTCCGCGGTCGGTTTGAGGGCGGCGCCTACGGCATCGCCTTCGGCAATGCGTTCCGCCGCTGGAGCGTCGGCCGCATCGTGCTCGAGGACGGCCGGGCGCGGGCCCGGATCGGCGACGGCGCCGACGAGACCCGCGCCATCGACCTCTCGGGCGAGGCGTTCCGCCTCGTCGTCCGCATGGAGCGGGAGAGCCGTCTCGTCTCGGTGACCCTAGAGACCGGCGCCCGGAGCGTGACCTGGACGGGCAGCTATCCCGGCGAGACGGAGGGCGCCACAAGGCGGCTCAACGAGCTTTTCCTGGTCATCGACAACCAGGGCGGCGGCCGGTCGGGCCAGCTCGTCCTCGACGACATCCTCCTGGCCCCGCCGGTGGAAATCGGCCTCGGGCCCTCCCGGAGCTGACGCTCAGCTCGCGAACACCGCCTCCATGTCGCGAAACCCCTTGATCTCGATCGGGTTGCCGGAGGGGTCGCGGAAGAACATCGTCCACTGCTCTCCCGGCTCGCCCTCGAACCGCACGGCGGGGGCGATCACCCAGTCGGTCTCGGCCGCCTCCAGCCGCTCGCGGAGCGCCTGCCAGTCGTCATGGGCCAGCACCAGCCCTAGATGCGGCATCGGCACCATGTGCTCGCCCACCTTGCCGGTGTCGGAGGTGGCGAAGGGCTCGCCCAAATGCAGGCTGATCTGGTGGCCGAAGAAGTCGAAATCCACCCAAGTCCCGGTCGAGCGCCCTTCCCTGCACCCCAGAACGCCGCCGTAGAAGGCGCGCGCCGCGTCGAGATCGGTGACGTTATAGGCGAGGTGGAACGGCGTCGGCATCGGGGGTCTCCTTCTCCCCCGCGCCTAGGCGAAGCGGCTGCCATCCGCAATGTCTGAACCCTCCCGACCCGTCGCGCATTGACGCCCCGCGAAGCAGAGGGAGAACGAGGAATGGGCGCGATCTACGAAGGTCCCGGAGGCATCCTGCGAACGATCCTCGTGGGAATCGTGGCCTATGTCGCAGTGGTGGCGACGCTGCGGATCTCGGGCAAGCGGACGCTGGCGAAGCTCAACGCCTTCGACCTGATCGTGACCGTGGCGCTCGGCTCGACGCTGGCCTCGACCATCCTGTCGAAGGGCACGCCGCTTCTCGAGGGACTCGCGGCCTTCTGCACGCTGGTCGGCGTGCAATGGGTGGTCGCCTGGGCCTCCGTCCGCTTCCCGACCGTCGCCGGCCTCGTCCGCTCCGAACCGACTCTGCTGATGCGACGCGACGAGGTGCTGGCCGGCGCGCTCCGCAAGGAGAGGGTGACCCGCGACGAGCTGATGACCGTCGTCCGGCAGAGCGCCGCCCATTCCCCCGAGAACGTCGAGGCGGTGATCCTCGAGACCGACGGGTCGTTCAGCGTCATCCCCCGCGACCCCAGCGGCGACGATCCGGGTTTCGCCACCGCCGGCCTCCAGCAGCTCGGCGGCTGACCGCTCGGCCATTGTGCCCGTTCCCGGCCTCGCCTACCGTCCCGCCGGCAAGACGGGAGGCACAGATGTCAGAGAAATCCTACGGGTTCGACACGTTGCAGGTGCATGCCGGGGCACGGCCCGATCCGGCGACCGGCGCGCGGCAGACGCCGATCTACCAGACCACGGCCTATGTCTTTCGCGACGCGGATCACGCCGCGGCGCTGTTTAACCTCCAGGAAGTCGGCTTCATCTATTCGCGGCTGACGAACCCTACGGTCGCGGTCCTGCAGGAGCGGGTCGCCACGCTCGAGGGCGGCGTCGGCGGGGTCTGCACCTCGTCGGGCCACGCCGCGCAGATCCTCGCGCTCTTCCCGCTGATGGCGCCGGGCAGGAACGTCGTCGTTTCCACCCGCCTCTACGGCGGCACGGTCACGCAGATGACCCAGACCATCAAGCGCTTCGGCTGGTCGGCCAAGTTCGTCGATTTCGACGATCTGGACGCCGTGCGCGCCGCGGTGGACGAGGATACGCGGGCGATCTTCTGCGAATCCGTCGCCAATCCCGGCGGCTACATCACCGACCTCGACGCGATCTCGGAGATCGCCGAGGAGGTCGGCCTGCCGATGATCGTCGACAACACCTCGGCGACGCCCTATCTCTGCCGCCCGATCGAGCACGGCGCGGCGCTCGTGGTCCATTCGCTGACCAAGTTCCTGACCGGCAACGGCACCGTCACCGGCGGCTGCGTCGTCGATTCGGGCAAGTTCGACTGGTCGGCCTCCGGCAAGTTCCCCTCCCTCAGCGAGCCCGAGCCGGCCTATCACGGCCTGACCTTCCACGAGACCTTCGGACCCCTCGCCTTCACCTTTCACAGCATCGCCATCGGCCTGCGCGATCTCGGCATGACCCTGAACCCGCAGGCCGCGCATTACACGCTCCTCGGCATCGAGACGCTCTCGCTCCGCATGGAGCGGCACGTGGCCAACGCGGTGAAGGTGGCGCAATGGCTCGAGGCCGATCCCCGCGTGGAGTACGTCACCTATGCCGGGCTCGAGAGTTCGCCCTATCACGGGCGGATGGCCGCGATCTGCCCGAAGGGCGCGGGCAGCCTCTTCACCTTCGCGGTGAAGGGCGGCTATTCCGCCTGCGTGAAACTCATCGAGGCGGTGGACCTCTTCAGCCACGTCGCCAATCTGGGCGACACCCGGAGCCTCATCATCCATTCCGCTTCCACTACCCACCGCCAGCTCGACGAGAACCAGCAGCGCGCGGCGGGCGCCGATCCGGAGGTTGTGCGCCTCTCCATCGGCATCGAGGACGCCGACGACCTGATCGCCGATCTCGACCAGGCCCTCGCCGTCGCGACCGCCTGAGCCTCAGGACCCACCCAGACCGAAGGTCGCCCGCACGGACGCGGTGACCTCGATCTCTCCGGGCGCGACCGCGATGTCGGCGGAAGAGGCCGCCGCCTCCATCCGCATCATCATCGGAGCCGGGCCGCGGCCGCCCTCCTCGACGACCTGCAGGACCGGACCGAGGCTCCGGCCCGCCGCGTCGGCCACGAGCGCCGCCTTGCGTGCCGCATCGGCCACCGCCCGGCGCAGCGCCTCGTCCTCGGCCTGCTGCGGATCGCCGAGCGAGAAGCCGATCCCGTCGAGCCGGTTCGCCCCCGCCGCGATCGCCGCGCCGACGACCCGGCCGATCCCGTCGATCTCGTCGATCCCGACGGAGAGCAGGCTCTCGGCCCGGTAGCCGAGGATCTCGCGCCGCGACGACGGCCCTTCCGGCCGGTCGGCATAGACGGGGGCGAGGCCGAGCGTCCCGGTCTGGATGTCCTCCTGCGCGATCCCCGCATCCCGGAGCGCCGCGATCACCGGTTCGATGCGCGCGGCGAGCGCCGCGGCCGCCGCCTCGGGATCCTCCGCTTCGGCGATCACCCCGAGTCGTAGGTCGGCCCGGTCCGGCGCCCGCGTCACCTGTCCCTGACCCGTGACGACGACATCCGCGCCGCCCGGTCCCGTCCCCTCCTGCGCCGGCGCGGCGGTCGCCGCCACGAGCCACAGGATCGCCAGCAAAGCTCTCATTCCGCATCCTCCGCCTTGTTCGCCGCGCCGCTTCTCCATGCCGCCGGCAGACCCGACGGGTTTCTTCCCTCGCGGCCGAACCTGCGATAGACTTGACGCAAAAATCGCCCCGAGGCTGTGCCGAAAAAGGCACGTATGGTAGAGCAGAGACATGAAGACGCCCTTTGCGCTCGATCTGTCGCGGGACGCCGTGCGGCTCCTTCGGGAGTGCGGCCCGGACGCGGCCCTCGTGGGAGAGGTCCGGCTGGACGATCCGGAGTTCGACGCGCGGATCGAGGCGCTGCGCCACGACGGCGAGGCCTTGGCCCGTGGTCCGATGGAGACCACCGTGCTGGTCCCCCATTCCGAGGTCCTGTTCACCTCGGTCGCGGCGGACGGCCCGGAGGCATCGGCCGAGGCCCGCGTCCGCGAGGCGCTCGACGGGCTGACCCCCTATCCCCTCGAGGAGCTCGCCTATGACTGGACCGCCGGGGACGGGACGACCCTCGCCATCGCCGCGGTCGCGCGGAAGACGCTGGAGGAGGCCGAGGCCTTCGCCGCGGGCCACGGGTTCCGGCCGGTGCGCTTGGCCACGCCGCCCGCGCCGGAGGCGTTCGGCGCCGCACCGGATTTCGGGCCCGCCACCCGCGCCGTCGCGGCCTCCGCGTCGCGAGACGCCCCGGAAATGGACCCGCGAGAGCCAACCGCCTTCGCGACGGGACATTCGGCTGTCGATCGCCCCGAACGATCCGCCCCCTCCGGACGCACCGACACCGGCCCCGTCCCCGGAGCCGCCGGCGGACGGTCGGGCCTCGACGCTCCGACAACCCAACTCGCCCTCCGGTCAGATGGCGGCGGCGGCTCCGCAGCCGGCGAGCACCCGAAGGCCGGCCCGCCGCGGGCCACCGGAGGCCCCGGGCCGTCCCGGCCGCCCGGATCGCCCGCGCCGACCCACGATGCCCGATCCGGGCGGCAGGCGAAGCCGGAGCGCCGCGCCCCCTCTCTGCCTGTGCTCGTTTCCGGCACCCTCGCCCTCCTGCTCGTCATCGGGTTCTGGGCCGGTCGGACGCCGATGGATCCCCGCTCCGAGGATGGTGTCGCCGCCCGCACGGGGAACGCGGAGAGCTACGCGACCGCGCCGGCCGCGGCAAACGGCGCCCGGGCCGAGCCCGACGCCGCGGAACCGGCCGGAGCGGCGATAGAACTCGATCCCGTTCCGGGCCGGGACGATCCCTTGCGGCAATCGGCGCAAATCCCTGCGGCGGAGGACACGCCGGCGACCGACCCGGACCCCTTCGAGGCCGCGCTCGGTAAGGTCCGGCCCGACACGCCCCTGCCGGCCTCGCGCTCCGCGCCCCCGGACGACACCGCCGCGACCGGCGGCGTCCGCGTCAGATTCCGGCCGACCCGCGACCGCCCCCCCAGCCCGGCCGACCCGCCTCGAGGACGCCGTGGTGCCGAACCCGGTGACCGGAGCGAGGGTTCGCGCCGCCGCCGCGCAGCCGGCCAGCGCCCCCCGCCCCCGACCGGCCGGCCTCGCGCTGGGCGCGACCGGGGGCGGCGAGGCGCTCGGCGCCGACACGGCGCGCGCCCTCGCCGCCTCGCGGGCCGGCGCGGCCGGTTCGGTGGACGCGGCCGATCTCGACATCGCCCGCGCCGTGCTCGAGGATGTCGACGCGGCCGCCGAACGGGCCGGTCCGGCCGGTGGGGCGAAGCCCCGCCGCGCCGCACTCGGGCCGCGCGCCCGGCCCGCCCGCCAGTCCCCCGCCGTAGCTACCGCCCCCGCCGGCAGCGACCGGTCGGATACCCTCCCCTCGGACGCGGCCCCTTCGGATACGGCCCGAAGCGCGGAGATGCGGCAGGCGGCGGAGGCGATCGCCGCGATCGTGCCCGACATCGGCGCATCCGATCCGGCGGCGGTCTCCCGGTCTCTGCGCCCCGATTCCCGGCCCCGGACCGAGACCGGCGGCAGCCGGGGCGGGGACGAATCCGTCCGCGTCGCCGCGGCCGGCACAACCTTCACCCCGCGCTCCGCGACGAGCGGGCCGGTCGCCTCGAGCGCGACCGAACCGCGCACGCTGCGACTCAACAGGGTCAGCCTGATCGGCGTCTACGGCTCGCAGGCCAACCGCCGCGCCCTGCTGCGCCTGCCGAACGGCCGCTTCGTGAAGGTCCAGGTCGGCGACCGGGTCGATGGCGGCCGGGTCAGCGCGATCGGCCAGAGCGAGTTGCAATACGTCAAGGGCGGCCGCGCGATCGATCTGGCACTCCCACAAGGCTAGGCGGCGGGCCCCGCGCCCTCTAGAAAGGCCGCACGGCGCGCCCGCCGGTCGAGGCGGCGACCGGCGGAGAACGGAGACGAGATGGAATCCTTCCTGTTCCAGGCCCTGATCTATCTCGGCGCGGCGGTCATCGCGGTGCCGATCGCCGCGCGGCTGGGCCTGGGATCGGTGCTCGGCTATCTCTCCGCCGGCATCCTGATCGGGCCGGTCTTCGGCCTCGTCGGCTCGGAGACGCAGGATCTCCAGCACTTCGCCGAGTTCGGCGTGGTCATGATGCTCTTCCTCATCGGCCTGGAACTGGAGCCGAAGGCGCTGTGGAACATGCGGGGCCGGCTCCTGGGTCTCGGCGGGGTGCAAGTTCTCGCCACGGTGGCGCTGGTGGCTGGCGCCGCCTTCCTGCTCGGCCAGCCGGCCAACCAGGCCCTCGCGCTCGGCATGATCTTCTCGCTCTCCTCCACCGCCATCGTGCTGCAGACCCTGAACGAGAAGCAGCTCATGCAGACGGCGGGCGGGCGGTCCTCGTTCTCGGTCCTGCTCACCCAGGACATCGCGGTGATCCCCATGCTCGCCCTCCTGCCGCTTCTCGGCAGCGGCGCATCGAGCGGCGCCTCGGGCGGCGGGGATCACGGCGGCGGCGCCGGGGAATCGGGCGGCATCGTCGGTGCCGAGACCACGGCGGGCGACCATGCCGAACGGGTCTCCAACATCATAGAGAACCTGCCGGGATGGGGCATCACCCTGCTCACCCTCGGCGCGATCGGCGCGATCATCGTCGCCGGCGTCTTCGGCACGCGCCCGGTCTTCCGCTACATCCACCGCGCGCGCCTCCGGGAGCTCTACGTGGCGCTGGCGCTGCTGATCGTGATCTCGATCTCCTTCGTGATGACGCTGGTGAACCTCTCTCCCGCGCTCGGCGCCTTCCTAGCCGGCGTGGTGCTCGCCAACTCCGAGTTCCGCCATGAGCTGGAATCCGACATCGAGCCCTTCAAGGGTCTCCTCCTCGGCCTGTTCTTCATCACCGTGGGGGCGGGGATCTCGTTCTCGCTCTTCTTCGAGATGCCGTTCGTGATCCTCGGCCTCACGCTCCTGCTGATGGCGGTGAAGGGCGCGGTCCTGTACGCGCTGGCGCAGATGTCCGAGCTCGGGCGACGCAACCGATGGCTCTTCACCCTCGGCCTCTGTCAGGCCGGCGAGTTCGGCTTCGTGCTGACCTCCTTCTCGCTGCAGACCGGCGTGATCACCGGCCGACTCGGCGAACTCGTGCTCCTCGTCATCGCCATGTCGATGCTGCTCACGCCGCTCTTCTTCATCGTCTGGGAGCAGATCAACCGGCGGCTGAGCGAAGGCATGGAATCCAGCCAGCCCCAGGCCGACGAGATCGACGAGCAATCGCCGATCATCATCGCCGGAATCGGTCGCTTCGGCCAGGTGGTGAACCGCATGCTGCAGCTCGCCGGCTACGACACCACCGTGCTCGACCACGATCTCGACACCATCCAGCTGATGCGGAAGTTCGGCTTCAAGGGCTTCTTCGGCGATCCGACGCGGCCCGAGCTCCTGCACGCCGCCGGCCTCGACACCGCCAAGGTGCTGGTCTGCACGATGGACGATCCGAAGAACGTCACGGCGCTGGTGAAATACGCCCGCAAGGCGCGGCCCGACATGCACATCATCGCCCGTGCCTATGACCGCAACCACGTCTACGAGCTCTATCGCGCCGGCGCCGACGACATCGTGCGCGAGGTGTTCGACTCCTCTCTCCGCGCCGGCCGCTACGTGCTGGAGAATATCGGCCTCAGCGAATTCGAGGCGGCAGAGCTGGAGCGCGCCTTCTTCAAGGTCGACCGCTCCGCATTGCGGGAGCTGGCCGAACTCTGGAAGCCCGGCGTGCCGATCTCCAAGAACGATCCCTACATGGAGCGCGCCCGGGCGCTCAACGCCGAGCTCGAGAGCGCGCTTTCGGCGAAATACGACGAGCTGCGCGGCCGGCGCGCCTTCGACGAGGATCTCGAGGACGAGGACGATCTGCCCGGGGACGACCCCGACGACCGAAAGAACGCGCGCGTCGCCTGAGCGCCGTCACTCGGCGCGGGTCAGGAGCGCGGTGGCCACCATGAACAGCACGGCCCCGTCGCCCCGGAGCGTCAGCTCCGAGATCCGCAGCATCCGGTCGTCGAAATAGGCGAGGAGCGTCACCGTCCCCGACACGGCCGCGCCGTCCCCCTCCGCGATCCGCGCCACGAGCTGGGGCACCTCCTCCGGGCCGCACCGCGTCTCCGACAGGATATCGGCGAAGGCCTCGCTCTCCGTCGTCTCCAGCACGTCGTCGACCGCGTCGACGTCATAGGGCCGCTCCCCGGCGAGACGCAGCGCGACCGCCCCGCCCGTCGTGTCGTCGAGAAACGGCGTCGCCAAGAGCCCCTCGCCCGTGACAATCTCCCGGCCAGGCGCGGGACGGCGCAGCAGCGAGGTGGTCGCATTCTCGAGCGAGACCGCCTCCTCGGCCGTCCAGGTGCCGGCGATCGCCGCCAGCACCTCGCCCCGGTCCTCGAGGCCGCAGAGATTGCGCGCCGGTGCCGGGGCGGCGGCGAGAAGGCAGAGGATCAGGGCCGCAACGCGCATCAGGCCGTCCCGGACAGGGGCGGGATATCGCCCTCCGCCCGCGCGGCGTGGAACCCCGCCTCCCAGGCGTCGAAGCGGCCCGCGGCGATGGCCGCCCGCATGCCGGCCATGATCTCCTGGAAGTAGTGCAGGTTGTGCCAGGTCAGCAGCATTCCCGAGATCATCTCCTTCGCCCGGAAGACGTGGTGCAGATAGGCGCGGGAATAGCCGTGGCAGGCCGGGCAGGCGCAGGCCTCGTCGAGCGGGCGCGGGTCGTCGGCATGCCGCGCGTTCTTGAGGTTGACCACGCCGCGCCGGGTGAAGGCCTGCCCGGTCCGCCCGGACCGCGACGGCAGGACGCAATCCATCATGTCGATCCCCCGCTTCACCGCGCCGACGATGTCGTCGGGCTTGCCGACCCCCATGAGGTAGCGCGGGCTTGCCACGGGCAGCATGTCGCAGGCATGGTCGAGCACCCCGAACATCGCCGCCTGCCCCTCGCCCACGGCGAGCCCGCCGATGGCGTAGCCGTCGAAACCGATCTGCTTCAGGGCCGCGGCCGATTCCGCCCTGAGGTCCCGCGTCACGCCGCCCTGCTGGATGCCGAAGAGCGCGTGGCCCGGCCGATCGCCGAAGGCCGCCCTCGACCGCGCCGCCCAGCGCATGGACAGACGCATGGCCCGCGCCACCTCGGCCTCGTCGGCGGGCAGCCGCGGGCATTCGTCGAAGGCCATGACGATGTCGGAGCCGAGGAGCCGCTGGATCTCCATCGACCGCTCGGGGCCGAGCCAGTGCCGCGACCCGTCGAGATGGCTGCGGAAGGCCACCCCCTCCTCGGTGAGCGTCCTGAGCGCGGCGAGGCTCATCACCTGGAAGCCCCCCGAATCGGTGAGGATCGGCCGCTCCCAGTTCATGAGGCGGTGCAGCCCGCCGAGCCGCCCGATCCGCTCCGCGCCGGGGCGCAGCATCAGGTGGTAGGTGTTGCCGAGCAGGATGTCGGCGCCGGTCTCGGCGACGCTCGCGGGCAGCATCGCCTTCACCGTCCCGGCCGTGCCCACGGGCATGAAGGCGGGCGTGCGGATCGTCCCGCGCGGCGTGGCGATCTCGCCCGTCCGGGCGGCCCCGTCAATCGCGTGCAGGGCGAAGGAAAAACGGCTCATGGTCCGCGTCTCTAGCCGTGCGGCGCCGGGGTGCAAGGGCTCAGGCCCGCGCCTCGAACAGGTTGACCCGCGCCGGCACGCGCATCTCCCCGTCCCGCTCGAACGGCGCGAGCGCCCGCCGGACGGCCGCCTCCACCTCCCGGCGCTCCGCCTCCCCCGCCCCGTGATGGGTCAGGATCGCGCTGGCGCCCCCCATCCGCGTGGCGAAATCCGCGGCTCCCGCGAGCCCGCCCGGCGGCGTCAGGTCGAGCGCCACCGCCTCGCCCCGCACCTCGCGCCAGCCCGCCGCCGAGACCAAGCGCTCCACCGCCCCGATGTCGCGGAACCGCATCGGGCCGGGCCCGTCCGGATCGTCCTCCCTGTCGCCGACGATCCGCGCCGCCGCCGCGCGCGGCAGGGCGAACCACGGATTCTCCTCCGCCGGCGCCCAGGCAGCGAAGAGGAGCCGGCCGCCCGCCGCGGCCTGGCGACGGATGTTCGCGAAGGCGGCGCGGCTGTCGCCGAAGAACATCACCCCGAACTGCGAGACGATCAGATCGAACGATCCCGGCCCGACCGCCTCCTGCTCGGCATCCGCTTCCACGAAGCGCACGCCCGCCGGGCCCGCCTCCCGCGCCAGCGCGAGAAGCGGCGGCGAGATGTCCACCGCCCAGACCTCCGCGCCGTGGCCGGCCAGAGCCCGCGCCAGCGTGCCCTGCCCGGTGCCGATCTCCAGCACCCGCTGGCCCGGCCCGGCCGCGGCGCGCGCCGCCAGAAGCGCCGTCACCGCGGCGTGGTGCCGGTCGAGCCTGTCGGCAAGCGCCGCCCAGCGCCGCCCGCCGTCGCCGCTCCAGTAGTCCCGCTGATACGCCCCTGTCATGGCCGCACCTCACCAGAGACGACGGAACCCCGCCAGTCCTTTTGCCTTTGATCCCCGCCCGTGCCATGACCCGTCGCGACGACCCGGAGGAGACCGACATGACAGACCCCCTGCGCCTCGGCTGGGAGGAATGGGTGGCGCTGCCGGATCTCGGCCTGCCCGCCCTGAAGGCCAAGATCGACACCGGCGCGCGCACCTCCGCGCTCCACGCCTCCGACATCGAGCCCTTCGGCCCCGCCTCGAAGCCGAAGGTGCGCTTCCTCGTCCACCCGGTCCCGACCCGCTACGACCTCGCCATCCCGTGCTCGGCGCAGATCGTCGACCGTCGCGAGGTCACCTCCTCGAACGGTGATTCCGAACTGCGCTACGTCGTCGGCAGCCGGATGAAGATGGGCGACCGCATCTGGCCGGTGGACGTGACCCTGACCGACCGGGCCGCCATGCAGTACCGGATGCTGATCGGGCGGCAGGGCATCCCCGAGGACGCGGTCATCGCCCCCGGCGACAGCTTCTGCCAGCCGCAGATCGGCTACGAGGTCTATCACTCCACCCGCGTGCGAGAGGTCGCCCCCGACCGCGCGCTCCGCATCGCCGTGCTGAGCCGGGAGAGCCACAATTACTCGACGCGCCGGATCATCGCGGAGGGAGAGGCCCGCGGCCACGCCGTCGAGGTGATCGACACCCTGCGCTGCTACATGACCCTGAACCCGCTGGCGCCCGACATCCACTACGACGGCAAGCGCCTGCCCCGCTACGACGCCGTGATCCCCCGGATCGGCGCCTCCATCACCCCCTACGGCACCGCCATCGTGCGCCAGTTCGAGACCATCGGCACCTGGTCCCTGAACGGCTCCGCCGGCATCACCGCGAGCCGCGACAAGCTGCACGCCCACCAGGTCCTCGCGCGGCAGAAGATCGGCATGCCGGTCACCGCCTTCGCCTCCTCCCCCAAGGACACCACGAACCTCATCGGACTTGTCGGGTCCGCGCCGCTGATCGTGAAGCTGCTCGAATCGACCCAGGGCAAGGGCGTGGTCCTCGCCGAGACCCGCAAGGCCGCCGAGAGCGTGATCGACGCCTTCCGCGGCCTCCGCGCCAACTTCCTCGTCCAGCAATTCGTCAAGGAGGCGAACGGCGAGGACATCCGCTGCATCGTCATGGGCGGCCGGGTGGAGGCGGCGATCAAGCGCACCGCCGCGCCGGGGGAGTTCCGCTCCAACCTGCACATGGGCGGCACCGCGACCCCGGTGAAGATCACCAAGACCGAGCGCGAGACCGCGGTTCGCGCCGCCCGCGCCTTCGGGCTCGGATTCGCGGGCGTCGACCTCCTGCGCTCCGCCGACGGTCCGAAAGTGCTCGAGGTCAATTCCTCCCCCGGGCTCGAGGGCGCCGAGAAGGCCAGCGGCAAGAATCTCTGCGGCGCGCTCTACGACATGATCGAGAAGCAGGTCCGCCCGGTCCCGGTCCGCAAGGCCCGCCGGGCCAGGGCCGGATGAGGCGGCCGATGCGCGCGCTCGGCGCCGCTCTCGCCCTGCTCTTCCTCTTCACCGCCGGCATCGCCGAGGCGCAGGAGGGCGACGGGCCGCCGGGCACCTATTTCCCGGTCGATGCGCTCAATGCCGGGCTCGGCCCGGCGCCGGACTGGATGGACCGCGCGACGCCGCAGGGCGCGGTCGAGAGCTTCCTCGACGCGCTCGACAGCGACGACGCGGCGGCCGCCGCGCACGTCCTGAACCTCTCCGACATCCCCCCGGCCGAGCAGGCCGACCGCGGCGCGCGGCTCGCGCGCCAGCTCGGCAGCGTCCTGCGCCGCCGCGCGGTCATCAGCTGGGCCAAGCTGCTCGAGCGCCCCGACGCGCTCGACGCGCGGCAGAGCTCGTCGGTGGCGATGGCGGGCGAGCCGCGGCGCTCGCTCCTGATCGGCGTGATCGCCTCGGCGGGCCGGGAGGCCGCGATCCGGCTCAACCGGGTGCGGCCGGCGGACGGCGATCCGGTCTGGGTGTTCTCCGCCCGCACCGTCGATCAGGTGCCCGCCCTCTACGACCGCTACGGGCCGACCCGTCTGGAGAACGCCCTGCCGCCCTGGACCAAGCGCGAGACCGTCCTGAACCTCCGGATCTTCGAGCTCGTCGGCCTGCCCCTCGCCTTCGCCGCCGCCTGGATCGCCGGGGCCCTGACCCGCCGTGCGCTGCACGCCCTGTCGGCGCGGGCCTCCGGCATCGGCACCCGGATCGTCGTCAATTCGGTGCGCTGGCCGCTGATCATCGTCGTCAGCACCTCGGTGATCCTCTACGCCGCCTTGGGCGTGTTCAGCGTGTCGGCGACCATCGCCTCGGTGCTCACGCCGATGATTTCTCGTCGGCTACGTGATCGCGGTCCTGCTCTTCGCCCTGTCGGTGCTCGACACGCTCCTCGACCGGATCGTGACCTTCGATTCCGACAAGCTCGCCGATCCCGACCATTCCTCCGCGCGCACCTACGCCACGCTGCTCACGGCCGGACGGCGGACGCTCATCGTCGGCGGGTTCCTCGTCGGCGTCGGCATCGTCCTCGCCTCCGCCAACCTCTTCCGCACGCTGGGCTTCTCGCTTCTTGCCTCCGCCGGCGCGATCACCCTGGTCCTCGGCTTCGCGGCGCGCCAGATCCTCGGCAACATCCTCGCCTCGCTTCAGATCGCCCTCAACCGCTCCGCCCGCATCGGCGACCAGATCGTGTTCGAGGGCGATTACGCGACGGTGGAGCGGATTCACTTCACCTTCGTCCAGCTCAAGACGATGAAGGACAACCGGCTCATCGTGCCGGTCAGCAACTTCGTAAACGACAAGTTCGAGAACTGGTCGATGATCGACGGCGGCATGACCTGCCATGTCCCGATCACCTTCGCGCAGACCGCCGATCTCGACGCGATGGAGTTGCGGTTCAGGGACCTCGTGGAGGAGGAGCCGCTGATCCCCGACAAGGGCAGCGCCTGCCTCTGGGTCATGTCGCAGGACGCGCTCGGCATCACCGTCCGCTTCCAGTTCCGGGTCGAGGAGCCGACCGAGACCTGGACCACCGAGCGGAGCATGCAGGAGCGCATCCTGAAGGCCGCGCAGGAGCTCCAGGCCGAGACCGGCGAGACCGTCCTGCCCGAGGCCGTCGCCGGAACCGGCGGTTGAGGCACTGGACGCCCCGCCCGGGATTTCTTATGTCTTCTGTCGGCCATTCCGAAGGAACCGTCATGTCCGAGACCGACCAGCTCGAAGGCGCGCCGCTCATCAAGCCGTCCTCCACCGACCATCCGCTTCACGAACGGATCGTGGAGGCCTGCCGCTCCGTCTACGACCCCGAGATCCCGGTCAACATCTACGATCTGGGCCTCGTCTACACGATCGAGATCGACCAGGAGAACGCCGTCGACGTCACCATGACCCTGACCGCACCGGGTTGCCCCGTCGCGGGCGAGATGCCGGGCTGGGTCGCCGACGCGATAGAGCCGCTGCCCGGCGTCAAGCAGGTCGACGTGCAGATCACCTGGGATCCGCCCTGGGGCATGGACATGATGTCCGACGAGGCGCGCCTCGAACTGGGCTTCATGTAGGTCCGGCGGACCGGCGCGGGCCTGCCGCGCGGCCAGTGCCGGCCTCGATGCCGCCGGGATCGGCGCGCCGCGCTCGCCCGGGCGGGATCGGCCCGGACCGCGATGCCTCTTTCTACACCATCACCATTCTGTCATTTCACTGTCTCGGAACTGAGACCGGTCGGAGGCGAGTTCCGCCCCGCACCGTCACACAGGGAGATGACGCATATGGTGATCCGCACATTGACCGGAGCCGCCGCGCTCCTCGCCGCCCTGCCGGCCCTCGCCGCCCAGCACGGGACCGGCGGCGCGGCGATCGACGTCGGCGCACGGCCGCACTACCTCGTCGGCCTCCTCGAGGACGGCCCGCTGAATGACGAGCTCTCCGCCTGTCTCGGCCAGCCCGCGAGCCGCACCGCCTTCTCCATCGGCCATCGCGGCGAGCCGCTGCAATTCCCCGAGCACACGGTCGAGGGCAACCGCGCCGCGGCGCGGATGGGCGCCGGCCTCCTCGAATGCGACGTCACCTTCACCGCCGACAAGGCACTCGTCTGCCGCCATGCCCAGGACGATCTCGCGACGACGACCGACATCCTGACGACCGATCTCGCCTCGAAATGCACCCGAGGCTTCACCCCCGCCGAGGGCGGGACGGAGCTATGGCCGGAAATGGGTGACGCGCTCTGAGAGGGCGGCGTATCGAGGCGGGTGCTGTAGCCTGCCAGAACCTCCAGATGGAGCGATACGCCATGGAAGAAGATACCAAGCTCACCGAGCTTCGTCAGCCGCATTCGATAGATGATCCGCTGACCGAGATTGCCCGCGATGGCGCGCGCCGGATGCTGGCGGCCGCATTGAGGGCGGAAGCGGATGCATTCGTCGCAGACCTGGCCGAGGATCGGCTGCCGGACGGTCGCCAGCGGGTCGTCCGACACGGCCAGGGACCGGAGCGGAAGATCCAGACCGGGATCGGCGCCCTGGCCGTACGGCGGCCGAAGGTACGTGACCGGGCGGAGGGACCGGCGGAAGGCAAGGTCCGGTTCACCTCGGCGATCCTGCCGCGATGGGCACGGCGCTCACGCAGCCTCGATGCGCTGCTGCCGATCCTGTATCTGCGTGGCATTTCGACGGGCGACTTCCAGGAGGCCCTGACGGCTCTGCTCGGGGAGAACGCCCCGAACCTTTCGCCCGGTGTCCTGTCGCGCCTGACCGGGGAATGGGAGGCGGACTACCAGCGCTGGCAGCGCCGCGATCTCGCCGCCCGGCGCTACGTCTACGTCTGGGCGGACGGTGTCTACCTTCAGGCCCGGATGGAGCCGCAGGCCGAGTGCATGCTGGTGATCATCGGAGCCACGCCGGAGGGAAAGAAGGAACTCGTCGGGTTTCAAGTCGGAATGCGGGAGAGCGCCCAGAGCTGGCGCGAGCTCCTGGTCGACATCAAGGCCCGCGGCCTCGCGGTCGCGCCAGAGATCGCGGTGGGTGACGGGGCCCTGGGGTTCTGGAAGGCCCTCGACGAGACGTGGCCGAGTACCCGACATCAGAGGTGCTGGGTCCACAAAACTTCCAACGTCTTGAACAAGGTCCCCAAGTCGATCCAGCCGGCGGTGAAATCCGATCTCCGTGACATCTGGCAGGCCGAGACCCGTGTCGATGCCGGAGCCGCAATGGACATCTTCACTGACAAGTACGGAGCGAAGTACGAGAAGGCCGTCGCATGCTTGACCAAGGACCGCGAGGCGCTTCTGGCCTTCTACGACTTCCCGGCCGAGCACTGGGATCACCTGCGCACCGGCAATCCGATCGAAAGCGTCTTCGCCACCGTCAGGCACCGGACCGTGAGGACCAAGGGGGCGCTATCGCAGAAGACGGCGCGCCTGATGGTCTACAAGCTTATCCAGGCGGCCTCGAAGGAATGGCGTCGTCTCAAGGGCGCCAACCAATTGCCGATGGTCATCGAGGGCGTCAAATTCACCAACGGCGTCGCCGAGACCGACGCCACCAACCGCGCCGCTTGATCAGCGCGCGTCACCCAGATTCAGGCATAGCTCCGGCGGAACGGAGGCCGGTGCCGAGTGCCGCACCTCCGACCTGACGCTTCAGGAGTTCATGACCCTCGCGCCGAAGATGGATTTCGAGCGACCCCACGGCCACCTCGCCGGAGGCCTTCCAGGGCGGCGTGGCCCCGTGGCGCACCACGCTCTACGAGGACGGCGCCACCCAGATGACCCATGCCGAGTTGATCGCGCTCTTCGACAGTCTCGGCGCCGACTTCACGCCGGAGCTCAAGACCCCGGTGGTCGAGATGCCCTACGAGGGCATGAGCCAGGCCGACTACGCCCAGAAGCTGATCGACGAATACAAGGCCGCGGGCATCGACCCCTCCCGCGTCTGGCCGCAGAGCTTCCTCCTCGACGACATCCTCTACTGGATCGGGACCGAGCCCGAATTCGGCAGGCAGGCCGTCTACCTCGTCGACGACAGCTCCATCGAGGGGCTCGACGGGATGGATCCGGCGACCTGGGACTTCGATCCGGCCGAACTGAAGGCGCAGGGCGTGAACTACGTCGCCCCCGGCATCCCGTTCCTCGTCACCCTCGACGACCAGGGCCGGATCGTGCCCTCCGAGCTCGCCAAGGCGCTGTCGGAGGCCGGCATCCGGATCATCGCCTGGAGCCTCGAACGCTCCGGCCCGCTGACCGACGGCGGCGGCTGGTACTACCACAGCGTCACGGAGGCGATCCACGACGCGGGCGACTACTACACCGTGCTCGACGTGCTGGCCGAAGACGTGGGCGTCGCCGGCGTCTTCTCCGACTGGCCGGCGACGGTCACCTTCTACGCCAACTGCAAGGGTCTCTCATACCAGCGGCTTGAGCTGCTGACTCTGATGTGATTGAACGAAGCCGCTGCGCGGCAGGAGCCTGCTTCGCGGGCGGTGCTTCTGACTGGAAGGATTGGGTTGCTGAGACCCCTTCCAGACAGGAGCTTTCCGATGACCGATATCAGCCCTCTGCGCCGCCGCATGATCGAGGACATGACGGTCCGCAACCTCTCGCCGGCGACGCAACGATCCTACGTGCATGCGGTGTCGAAGTTCAGCCGGTTTTTCGGACGGTCGCCCGACACGCTGACGCTGGAGGACGTGCGCACCTTTCAGGTCCACCTCGCCTCGAAGGGTGTGGCGTGGTCGAGCCTGAACCAGACGGTGGCTGCGCTTCGGTTCTTCTACGGCGTCACGCTCGGGATGGCGGAGATCCCCGAGCGGATCGCCTACGCCCGCGAGCCACGTCGCCTGCCGGTGGTGCTGAGCGCCGACGAGGTGGTGCGGTTCCTTGAGGCTGTGCCCAGCCTGAAGGCCCGCGCCGCGCTGACCACCGCCTATGCCGCCGGGTTGCGGGTCTCGGAGGTCACGAACCTGAGGGTCGCCGACATCGACAGCGACCGGATG